>JBBRBT010000054.1:0-27858 GCA_038205495.1 Desulfobulbales bacterium | reverse complement strand
GCAGGGCCTGGCTGAAGGAGACGCGGGGTGTGGGATTGAATCCCTCGGAAAAAACAAGGGGCACACCAGCCCGGTGCAGGGCGCGGAACACTAACTGCAGGAATTCCAGATGACCATAAAACCGACTGTCACCCAGCCGGGTATAGTGCACCCGATAGGTAACGACCAAATGCGGTGGATCCTTTTCCAGCCGCGGTGGAAACACTGGTGGGTGAGGTAGCTCCTCCGCCGGTTCCGGCCGTACATTCACCACCGGACGAATCGTGGTGAAATCGCAGAGTCCGCAGCCTTGGCAACCATTGACCCGGCAATCGGGGGTATACTCCTGCTGCAGCGCCTTGGTATTTTCTTGCTCAAGAAAAGAGCGATCCACTCCGCTGTGCAGATGTTCCCAAGGCAGCACCTCATCCAGGGGCCGCCGACGCAGGTAGTGCTCCAAGTCTATATTACAGGCTGCTGCGGCCTGTCGCCACTGCTCGAGGTTGAAATGTTCCGACCAACTATCCAGACGGGCACCGCTTCCCCAAGCGGTTGCTATTAACCGGCCCAACCTGCGGTCGCCTCGGGAAAATACGCCCTCCAGCAGCGACTGCTCTGGATCATGCCATTTCATCTTGAAGCCTTGGCGGGGCAGGAGCTGCTTCAGTCGGTTGATGCGTCTGTGTGATTCTTCCAGGCTGAGTTGCGGTTCCCATTGAAAAGGGGTGTGGGGCTTGGGCACAAAGGTGGCAACGCCAAGATTGACCTGAACCGGCCGCCCCTTGCCTTGCCCAACCCGTGCACGAGCCTTCTTCGCCAGATCGACAATCGCCTCGATGTCTTCCTCTGTCTCGGTCGGCAGTCCCACCATGAAGTACAATTTGATTAATTTCCAGCCCAGTGCAAAGGCATCCCGACAGGTGGTGAGGAGATCTTCTTCAGTGATGCCTTTGTTGATGACCTCCCGCAGCCTGTCGGTGCCGGCTTCCGGGGCAACGGTAAAGCCGGTTTTTCTGACACGTTTGATCTGCTCCATGATCGCCGGTGTCAAAGTTCCGACCCGCATGGACGGCATGGAAACCGAAACATAGTCACGGGCAAAACGATCCATGAGTGCCGTCATCAACTCTCCCAGGCAGGAAAAGTCGCCGGTGGACAGAGAAAGCAAGGCCAATTCTTCAAACCCGCTGTGAGTAATCCCCTTATCCGCCAGTTCCATGATTTCGTCCAGGGTTCGTTCTCGGACCGGCCGATAGGTCACCCCGGCCTGACAGAATCGGCACCCCCGAGTGCAACCCCGGGCAATCTCCACTGCAAGTCGATCATGAACCGGTTTGACGATGGGAACCAGGGGGTAGTGCAAATAGGGTGACGCAACGAGCTTTGGCAGTACCCTTTTCCGCACCGAAGTATATCCTGGTTTCAGGGATTTGATTGCGGTAAGATGCCCCTCTTGATACTGTGGTTCAAAAAAGGTGGGAACATAGACACCGGCTACGGTCGCCATCTGTTCGAGGACTTCTTTTCTGCTCCATTGGCTATCCTTGGCTCTTAACAAGAGCTCCGCAAGTTCCACAATGACCTCTTCACCGTCGCCGAGGACAATGGCATCGAAGAACTCGGCCACTGGCTCGGGATTAAGTGAACAGGAACCGCCGCCCACAACCAAGGGGTGCTCTTGCCTACGCTCTGCGGCCAAGAGAGGGATGCCAGCCAGATCAAGGATGGTGAGGATGTTGCTGTAGCAGAGTTCATACGGCAGCGTGATGCCGAGGACATCATACGCAGCCAGACTGGCTTTGGCCTCAAGTGAAAAAAGAGGTTGTCCCTGATCGCGGAGTTCTTTTTCCATATCTATATCAGGGGCATAACAGCGATGCGCAACGACCCTGTTCTGATTATTGAGGATATGGTACAGGATCTGCAGTCCTTGATGCGACATTCCTATCTCGTAGAGGTCAGGAAATATCAGACAAAATTTCAGGTTGTCGGCATCCAGACGGCTGCTCGCCGCATGCAACTCGCCGCCGACATATTGACCCGGTTTACGCACTAAAGGGAGAATCCGATCAAGATCGAGATGTTTGTTCATTGACATGGTAAAAGAGGTAGGCAGTGCCTTGAATAAAAGAGAACCGAGCGATCAGTTAAAAATCGCCCGAGGTATTGCGTAACAGTGCAAAGAGAAAGAAAAAAAATTCGACCAGCTCATTTATGTTCAGAACCGGCAACCCGGAACCAATGTCAGGGTACAAGCTGCTTGGAATTGCGGCATACCTTTTGCTAGAAAATAGAAGAAGTAGCGATCATGCACCCAGGAAGATTAATGACCGAATTCCTCTCCACGATACCCAAAAAAAAATGAAAAATACTATTTGCAACATTATCGTCAGACAGCTTTTCCCCCTGTTGTTGACAGGCTCCCTTGCGGTTGCTGCAAACAATCCTGAACTGGAAAAACTCCGACATACCGTCCTGTCGCCGACGTCCGAACAGGTTATCCTGCAGCTCAACGGCTCCTATATCCCAAAAGTATTCACTTTGAAAGATGAATCACCAAGGGTTATCTTTGATTTTCCTGATATGAGGTACGGCAAGGAAGTAAAAAGCATTACCATCACAAAAGGAGCCATCGTCAAACGAATCCGGGTGGGCATGCACACCGACGAGGCTGTGAAAACCCGGGTTGTCTTTGATATGGCCTCCTTGCAGGGCGTCACCTATACGCAGAAATTCGATGAAAAATCGTCTGCTTTGGTCATACAGTTTACGACCCCTGCAAAAGCCGCTGTACCTGGGGCCGATTCAACCACAGGGAACGCTGCGAAAAAAGACGTCCCTGAAAAGAACCCGACCAAAGTAACAGAGCAGGCACAACCTGAAGCGACGGTCGATGTCACTGCCCCAAGCAAGACTGAAGCGCCTAAAGCCGACGGTATCGCTTCACAACCCATCGCGAAAACAACAGCTCCCCAACCAACGATTACGACGGAGGAGTCCGACAAAAAAATCAGCCCTGCGCCCCTACCTCAGAAGGAAGAAAGCGGTATCACCGAAACTTCCGCTACGTCACAAACAGCTCAACCCGAGGATGCGGTCAAGATACAGCCAGCAGTCAAGCCCCCCTCTCCCCAGCCTGCATTGACAGCTCCCAAGACAGACGAAAAAAAGATGCTCCCACCTGCCACGGCAGTACAACCACAGCCCGATGAAACCACTGTCTCCAAGGCCTCGGCTAAAACGGAAGCAACCAAACCTGCGGCAGCCATCGGAGCAGGAGCTGGACCACTCATTGAATCCATCAGATTCGATGGGAATTCGCCCAAAGGGGAAATGGTGCTGTTTAAACTCAATGACTTTCACCCGCCCACCATCCACGGTGTGGAAGAGGGCATTCCTCGGATTATTTGTGACTTCAACAACACGAAACTCGCTGAATCTGCAAAAAATACCATCAAAGCAGACGGGAAATTCGTCAAAGTCATCAGGATCACCAAGAACAAAACCCCCGATCGGATTCGGGTGGTGCTCGATTTAGAGCCCAACCGCAGCTATGACCTGCAACAGGTTTTTTTCAAAGAGGACAATCTCTTTGTCATTATTGTCAATACGGTCAAGAAGTAATCGTTTTCAGGGGACCTGCTCGATGGTGAAATGCGGTGGTTGCCCCAGGTGAAAGGTGGTAGGACTCAGGGGTCCGTATGAGTACACCTTGTTGACCTGCACCGTCAGCGTACCGGCGATTGCCGAGCCCGTGATCTGCAGATAACGGGGCCAGGAGTAACCAGCATCCCGCGTCCCACTGTATGCCGAATAGGTCATGTCTAAAACCAGATCTTGGTGAGGATCAAAAAGCAAATGACGGTTCATCTCCTTGCTCCGCCGGTCCAGGAGGACATGGTGGGTCATGGACCGACCATCCTTCCAGACATACCAAAACCCATTCTGCTCTAAGTCTTGCGCCGGTTTGATAGCCCGCATTTCCACGTTTGGCAATCTGCCCCCCAGGAAAAAAAACAGATCCTCTGCTAAAATCGCAGGGGGCACATAGGAACGCCAAAATTTCGAATCGGTCTTTCCTTGATATATCCGGCCGATCCGGTTATCCACCACGGTGAACGAAGCGCCATCGGAAACGGCCAGCAGAAATGATCTCCCCAGCGGATCGTTTGCCGAAAAACGCAGAAAAGTGGGTTGCTGCAGCTGTAACACCGCGTCCACAGTACCTTTATTGCCATACACATCCCAACCGAGACGCACGTCGGCATCAACGGCTGTAGGTCGCTGGACCTGCAAAAAGGAAACAAGAAAATTTTCTGCTTCCAACTGCTGGTCAGTGCCGAGTGGTTGGGTTTGCGGTAGTTTTGAGGCACAACCTGACAACGCTAACAGCCAGAACAGCAGGGGGAAAAAGAGAACGCCAGAAAGTTTCGTGCGCATCAAGGTGTTCCCTGTTTTTCTATAATTCGTATTTTCTCTAATATTTTGTTTTTTTCCTGTTCATTATCCGCCGAGAACTTCACTGCTTTTCGGTAGGCTTTCAGGGCTTGCTGGACACGACCACTCTCCAGATAGACGTCACCGAGATGATCGAGGATGGCGGGATCGTCCGGGGAAAGTTTTTCCGCCGCCTCCAGTTCTTTGACCGCTTGCTCGATCTTGCCCAACCGGTAATAGACCCAACCCAGACTGTCGTGGATATAACCGTTCTCCGGTTTGAGTTCGATCGCCCGTTGAATATAGTCCAATGCCTTGTCCAGATTGACTCGTTTATCTGCCCAACTGTAGCCGACAAAATTAAGGGCCGCAGCGTTATCGGGCTTGAGTTCGATGATCTTCTGCATAATCACCAGAGCCGCATTGTGGTCGCCGCTGTTTTCAAGGAGTAGACCGTATTCATAGAGGAGATTTTCATCCTCCGGATAGACCTCGATCCCCTGAAGCAGAATTTTTTTGCAAAGATCGTCCCTGCCCTGCAGCTGATGGAGGGAGGCAAGCATGATGAACATCTCGGCGTTACGGGTATCCACGGCAACAATATTCTTCTCGAGAACCCGCCTGGCTTCATCCAGTCGGTTCTGTTCACGCAGGATTCTGACTTGGAGAAAGAGGGCCTCTGGATATTCAACCGCCTTTCGATCAATCTGCCGCACCTGTTTCAGAGCCCGCTCATACTTCTTTGCCTGAACGAGCAAAACAGCGAGAAAATATCGGGCCTCCGGCAAGTTCTCCTTTTCAAGGATCTGTTCTGTTATAGCGATGGCTTTGTCATAATGTTTTTGTTTGGCATAGATGCGGGCGATGGTCAAATCGACACGTCTGGGTTGGTCCGCAAATGATTTGAGCTGGTTGAGCTCAGCCAGCGCCTGGCCATCTTTTTTCTGCAGCAGATAGACATGGACAAGGGCTATCCGGGCACTTTCATTCTGCTCCTCACGCGCGATAAGGTCTTTGTAGAGGCTGACCGCATCTTCATATCGGGCCGTTTTTATGTATAACTCACCCAACTCCATCTGCAATTCACTCGACCAGTTCCGCTCCAACGCCTTTTGGTACTGCTCAACCGCCTCATCGGTTTTATCCTGTAACTGAAAGAGTCGAGCCAGAAGGACGTGGCCGGGATAAGAGGACTGATCTAGGGACAAGACACGTTCAAGGAGTGGTCGAGCCTTTTCAGGCTGATCGCTGGGAAGGTACATCTCGGCAAGAAGTAACAAAATAGCCGGATCATCGGGATGACGGTCGTTGATTAACTGATATTGGTGCATCGCCAGGGCATTCTTTTTCTGACGAAGGAGCACCTTGGCATAGAGCATCCGCATCCCTGTCTTTTCGGGATGGGCAGTGAGATAGGTTTGGAGCCAGCGGGCGGCCTCGTCGGTCCGTTCCAGACGCAACAACAGAAGCGGCACCTTTTCGCTGATGAATTCCGCCTGCGGATCGCAGATCAACGCCTTTTCATAGGCCTCCAAGGCCTCGGCGAACTGAAGTTGCAGTTCCGCATGCCGCCCCCAGAGAAAATAAAAATACGAACACCCAAAATCGGTTTCACTCACCTCAATGGGTTTGCTGGGTGCAGACTGTGACCGTTCAAGGTCCCCTACCGGTCCATGCTTCGGTTGACATCCGCAGAGTATAAACCCAACGCAAACCAAGACAACAAGCAATCGGTGACAGAAGCGAAAAACTAACCGGCGCATTCGAGACTCTTCTTTTCGAGCAATTGCTGCACCGCCGCCTGGATCGCGGATTGCACCTCCGATACGGGTCGGGCGGCAGGGATACATACTATACAACCATGGGAAAAGGATGCAAAGAGGGTAGCAACTTTTTTCAATTGATCCAGTTGTTCAAAATCATTGAGCACCTCGCCTCGCAGTTCACGAATCCTGGCGACACTCTCTTCAGCCGACATCGTCAGGAGCAAGACCAGGTCAGGTTCTGGGGCAAAGCTGTTGCGTGCAAAAATAACCGCTGGATCACAGCCGGCCGCTCCCTGGTAGGCCACGGTTGAAAAATAATACCGGTCGGTTAGCACTATTTCCCCTTGCGCCAAAGCAGGCAGAATACACTCCTCAACGTGCTGACGACGGTCCTGCACAAAGAGCTCAAGTTCCTGTTCACGAGAAACCTGCTGTCGATTCTGAAAAAGCCCGCGAATTTTCAGGCCATAGGGTCCGGTGGTCGGCTCCCTGGTTTCAATAACCGTGTATCCTTGCTGGCGCAGGTAGGCAGCAAGGAGTGGTAATTGGGTGGATTTACCGGTTCCATCAATGCCTTCAAAGGCAATAAGTAACCCCTTGCTCATGCGGCGTCCCGTCGTGCTCTGTTAGCGACAATCGCAAGCGCCATGGTCAGGGCCGCGCCCAAGCTTGAAGGATCGGCGACATTTCGGCCCGCTATATCATAGGCCGTACCGTGGTCAACGGAAGTCCGGACAAGGGTGAGCCCGAGGGTGACATTGACACCGTCATGAAAATGAAGCAATTTGAAGGGAATCAGACCCTGATCGTGATACATGGCGATGACCGCATCAAATTGACCAGCGGCTGCCTGATAAAAAACCGTATCTGGTGGCCAGGGTCCGCTGACATCCCCCTGTTTCGAGCTCTCCACCACGGCCGGCCTGATAATGCGGGCATCCTCATCACCAAACAGAGAATCTTCACCGCTGTGGGGATTCAAGCCAGCAACTGCTATGCGGGGATGGGAGATGGCAAAATCCAGCTGGAGCGCGGCCCGGGTGGTCTTGATGCAGTCGCCGATCTCGAGTTGTGATAGGAGACTACTCACCCGATGCAACGGTTCATGGATAGTAACCAACACGACTTTCAATCGTGGCCCGGCCATCATCATCCGGACTTTGGGAGCGCCGGTGAGAGCGGCGAGCATTTCGGTGTGTCCGGGGTAGGGATAACCGGCCTGCTGCAGCCATTTCTTACTGATTGGGCAGGTCACCAAGGCACTGCAATGATGCGCATCGATGAGCTTGACCGCCTCTTCAATGTACTGGCCCATGGCCATGCCGGTAGCCACATCGGGCTGCCCCCAGCGCATAGGCGAGGTCCCCAGAGAACCTACCTGGAAAACAGGAAGCGTACCCTTGGCGATGGGCTGACCGGGCTGCCAGGAAACAATGGTGAGACGCTGGTGGAGGAGATCTGCGGCTTGCTTGAGAACAGCACCATCACCAACAACGACGATTTTATCCGCACCGGGCATATCGTCCTGGCAAAATAGCCTGCAGATAATTTCCGGTCCGATGCCCACCGGACAACCCATGGTCAAGGCCACAGGCGTTACGACCTCTTGGAGTACATCCCTCTTCATATTCCCTCTATCCGACGACATCAAAGGCATTTCTGATGAGTTCGATGGTTGCTGGCCGGCTGTGCTGATCCAGGGTAATTCCAATCACGTCGAACCGGGCAGCTGTATCATTGAGCTGATGCGTGAGGAGGTAGTCCTGGGCAATTTTCGACAACTGCCTCTGCTTTCTAGCAGTCACCGCCTCAGAGGGGGAACCAAAGACTTTTGAATGCCTCGTCTTGACCTCGATAAACACAAGAGTCCCCTGGTCTCTGGCAATAATATCAACTTCACCAAACTGTTTTCGATAATTATTTTGCAAAATTTCATATCCTTGACCGACCAGATACTCAACCGCAAATGCTTCCCCCAAGCGGCCGGTGGTAATGGTATCTGCCTTTTTCCTGAAAAACATAGAGATGTCCCTTGAATCTATCCCGCAATGCCAAGATCTAACCAATCGGTTGGTGAAAAATAAGGTGCGAAAGAACAGCAGCTCACAGTAAAACATTTTCTGCCGTCGGTGCAGAATCGCTCACTCCGTAAAATTCACGTACTCCCCGGAAGGTGCGGCGATGTAAGGGACAAGGACCATAGCGACGGATCGAGAGCCGATGTTCTTTGGTCGGATATCCTTGATGACGGAGAAATCCATATTGGGGATACAGAATATGACTCTCGGCCATCAACCTATCCCTGGTCACTTTGGCGATAATCGAAGCAGCAGCAATGGAAGCACTTTTTGACTCCCCCTTGACAAGGGTCTGCTGGCTCACTGCTGCAGGCACCTGAAAACAACCATCTACCAGCAAAAATTGTGGTGGGCACCCCTTATTGTTGACGGTACAATCCTCCATAGCCCTTTTCATGGCCAGTAACGAGGCCTGGAGGATGTTGATCTGTTCAATTTCCCGGGGTCCGGCAAGGCCCACGCCAATCCGCGCACCGCACTCCTGGAGAATATCGAAAAGAATGGCACGTCGACGGGGCGTAAGCAGTTTGGAATCTTTGAAGAGGCTGAAGTCGCAGTCAAGGGGAATAATAACGCAAGCTGCCACCACGGGGCCGGCGAGCGGTCCTCGTCCTGCCTCATCGACACCGGCGACACAAGAATATCCCTGCCTGTACAGGCTCCGCTCAAAGCAAAAAGTATCAGCCGGATTAGAAGAATCAAAAAGGAGACCAGACGAATCGCATGGGTTCATAGCACCAGAGCATGCATCTTGAAAATCATCGGGAAAAACAAAAGATTAGGTTGAACGCCGGAACAGAACAAGGGCATTCAACAATCGTGAAGATTGTTAAATGCCCTCTTCCTGAAAAACTACTCACTCTGCCTGGTCGGTAAATTCCGGTCAAGGCAAGACTGTTGGACTCAGATGATTCCACGCTCACGGATGCGTGCGGCTTTACCACGGCGTTCACGCAGGTAGAACAAACGTGAACGACGAACACGACCGGGCGTGACCATCTCTATTTTCTCAATACGCGGAGAATGGAGAGCAAAAGTTTTTTCCACACCAATTCCGTGGGAGATTTTGCGTACCGTGAAAGTAGCATTCATCATGCCACGTTTCCGTTTGAGAACCACTCCTTGAAATACCTGGACGCGCTCTTTATTGCCTTCAATGATCCTGATATGCACCTTGACGGTATCTCCGGGTCTAAACTCCGGAATATCGAAACGCATCTGCTCTTGATCAATTTTATCCAAAATATGCATAGCCATAGTCGTCTATTTACGGCAAGGTCGCCATCACCTTTTTGTCCCCGCCGAAGGATGCCTCCAAATCATCCTGAAATTATAATCGCCAAACCGCTCGAATTATCGATACAATCGTCCCCATCACAGGTTAATTGTTTTAATTACTATTTTCTGCCACTTCTTCATCCTTCAGCCCCAGCAGCCTGTCCATGATGATCGAGGCCGCCGAACGCACCGACAGATGATTAAACTGAGAGCCGCCCCGCAAAGGCGGCAAAACACCATCAACCATTGCCAGTACCTCGGGGCTCAACCCCCAAGCAGTACCGAACAGCAACAGTACGGGCGCCCCTTGCCAGACCTGTGCTCGGATGTCGGCATAGGTCATGGTATTGGCTTGCACCGTAGCGCAGGTGGCGAGAATCAATGGTTTTTCGCCAAATTTTTCTGTGGCGCCGTCCACTGCCTCTGCGAGGCTGGAGCAGATGGTGATGATCGAAAGGGCATTGCTCCGATCCGGGTTTACGGTACCGCCATACCCTTTTGTCCAATGGCCGACAATCTGCCCAGCCAGTTTCTGCTGCTCTTTAAAAGGCGTTATAACCCAGTAAGTCCCTATGCCGTATGTCTTGCCGGCCCTGGCAATATCGTGCAGGTCAAGATTGGTGACAGCAGATCCAATAGTTTCGCCATTACGGTTGATGACCGGATAATGAACAAGGGCTACATCAACCTGCACAGTGGGGTTCGGTTCCGTGTTCCTTGACAAGTGTTTCAATCCTGCTGAGCAATCCTTCTTTTTTGAGTATCTTCTGTTCCGCTGCCGAGAACTTAGCTTCTACCAACAGTGCCGGCCGACGTTCTAGCGTAATTCTAATGGACTCGAGAAACCTGTACCTTGCAATAGCAGCATGATCCCCGGAAAGCAAGATCTCGGGCACAGCCGTTCCTTCAAAAATCCGTGGTCGGGTGAACTGTGCGTGTTTCAGCAGCCCGCAACTAAAAGAGTCGTTTGGAGCCGAATCACCGCAACCAAGGACACCCGGCAACAGTCGCGTGACCGCATCCATCACGACCAAGGCGGCGAGTTCACCACCGGTGAGGACATAGTCGCCAATGGAGACCTCCTCATCTACATACTTATCCCTAAAGCGCTCATCGACCCCTTCATATCTGCCACAGACAAAGACCAGACGGGAATATCGGGTTAATCTCTGCGCTGTCTGCTGCGTAAGCCGATCTCCTTTAGGCGACAATAAAATCACCTGGGTCGAATCATCACCCACGTGGATCGCTTTCAGGCAATCGGCCAAGGGCTCCGGCTTCATTACCATCCCCTCTCCGCCACCAAAAGGCCGATCATCGGTCATATGGTGACGATCAAAGGTATAATCACGGATATTATGGATACCAACGTTGATCCTACCGTCATTCAGGGCCCGCCGGACAATTCCCTCTTGCAATGGCGATGAAAAAAAATCCGGGAAAATTGTCAAGACATCAAACTGCATCGTACAAGGGGCCCTGGCTCAGGTGTTGATTTCGAGCAGTCCGGGTGGCAGATCAAGCACCACCTTTTCTTCATCGATAGTGACAAAAAAATCCCGGACCACCGGGACAAGATATTCCTGCTGAGCATCACGTATAACCAAAATATCCTGGCCGCTGCCGCTCACTATCTCCGTAACCGTCCCAAGAATCCGGCCGGCCGTTGTTTGTGCCAATTTCCCTTCAAGCGTATAGAGATAAAATTCATCCTGGCCCACAGGCGGCAAATCACTACTTGGCACCCAAATCTGCATTCCGGCGAACTGTTCAGCCTGGTCTCGGGTTGCACACTCTTCCAGCCTGAGAATAACCGTGCTCCCGTTCGCCTTGGTTTGGACGTTCACATAGAGAACCTTGGTCTTCCCGTTATCGGCGGAAAGATACAGGTGCCGATACCGAGAAAGACTGTCCGGTGTTTCCGTATAGGGACGCACTTTGAGTTCGCCACGAATACCATGGGGCTTGGTAATGATTCCGAGCAAAACAAAAATCTCGGTCTGCGCGGATTTTTGCAGCGTCACTATTCCACTATTTCGAGTCGGGTACGTTTATTTTCCCCGGTTATGGAAGCAGCGAGAACAGCACGCATTGCTCTTGCTGTGCGCCCTTGTTTGCCGATCACCTTACCCAAATCTTCCTGAGCAACCCGCAGCTCAATGGTACTATTTTCTTCATCTTCCTGCAGGGTAACAACAATTTTTTCAGGATGATCAACCAATTTTGCAGCGATAAACTCTATCAGCTCTTTCATTTATACCGCGGCAACCACTCCCTGAACATGCTTCTTGATCAGGCTCTCGACAGTTTCCGTCGGTTTTGCGCCCTTTTTCATCCAGGTGTCTAGTTTTTCGTTATCAATCATCACCGCTGCCGGGTTCTGCATCGGATCATAGGTCCCGACAATATCAAGGAATTTACCGTCACGAGGTGACTCGCTATCGGCAACAACTATGCGGTAAAAGGGTTGTTTTTTGCGGCCTTTTCTAGTCAAACGAATACGAACTGCCATTGCTTACTATCCTCCAGTGGACTTCATCGTATCAGCACTGACCACTGTCAGCATTGATGAAACGATATTTTATCAATAGAAATTTAAGGTATCAGATTTATCTTGTGAGCCCTTTAGGGAGCTTGCGCCGCTTACCGCCGCCCGACATGACGCCTTTCCCTTTCAAGCTTTTCATCATTTTCAGCATCATGGTGTAACTTTTCAGGACACGATTGACCTCGGCGACGGAAGTCCCTGAGCCCTTGGCGATGCGAAGACGCCGACTGGCATCAATGATTCTATGGTTGCGACGCTCCTTCAGAGTCATCGACCGAATGATCGCCTCGGTTTTGCCTAACTCTTTTTCGTCCGGCTTGGGTGCGTCTTTCAACTGCCTGAGCTTGTTGATTCCTGGAATCATCCCCATAAGTTGTTCCAGGCTGCCCATTTTCTTGATCTGCTGAATCTGCTCGAGAAAATCCTCAAAAGTGAACGCGTTTTTCTGAATTTTTCGGGCAAGTTTTTCGGCATCTTTTTGGTCAACAATCGACTCCGCCTTTTCAATGAGCGAAAGGACATCACCCATGCCGAGAATTCGGGACGCTGCTCGATCCGGATGGAAAATCTCCAGTGCCTCGACAGATTCGCCCACACCGACGAACTTAATCGGTTTGCCGGTCACCTTTTTCACCGACAAAGCAGCGCCGCCACGGGCATCACCTTCCATCTTGGTGAGAATAACACCGGTGATTTCCAGGTCGCTATTAAACTTGCCCGCTACGGTCACCGCATCCTGACCAGTCATGGCGTCGGCCACAAACAAAACCTCGGTCAGGGGTACGGTCCGGCCAATCTCCTGCAACTCGGCCATGAGGGCCTCATCGACATGCAGACGACCTGCTGTATCAATAATAACGGTGTCATAGCGACCCCCGCTGGCCTCGGCATAGGCCTGTCGGGCAATATCAACCGGTTTCTGTTCCGTGGTCGATGCAAAAACCGGGACCCCTATCTGTTGCCCCAGCACTTGTAATTGCTCGATAGCCGCCGGACGATACACATCCGCCGGTACCAGCAGGGGGATGCGGCCTTTACCTTTAAGCTGCAATGCCAGCTTAGCGGCAGTGGTGGTTTTACCCGAACCCTGAAGACCGGCAAGCATGATAACCACCGGCTGCCGACCGTCGAGCCGAAGCGGCTCGGTCTGGCTGCCAAGCAATGCCACCAGCTCGTCATGGACAACCTTGACCACCTGCTGACCCGGCGAGAGGCTGGTAAGCACCTCTTGGCCGATAGCCTTCAAGGTTACCGCAGCTATGAAGTCCTTGACAACGCCGAAGTTGACATCAGCCTCAAGCAGCGCCGTGCGCACCTCGCCCATAGCCTCCTGAATATTTTCTTCAGTCAGCTTCCCGTGTCCACGCAACTTCTTGAAAGCGCTTTCAAGGCGGTCGGTTAGATTCTCGAACATAATATATTGGTGTTAAATAAGAGCTATAGCTTCAAACAAAAAGGCCAAAATACGACTGCCTCTCGTTACGAGAATACGAAAATCCTGATTATTACCCGACACGCAACCGCTTGTCAAGCGAGAAGAAAAACATGGTGGTCCGGGCTCTTATCACGCAGCGAGTGCCTCAGCTACCTTTTCCAGCGTTTCCGGGGTATCGGCCTGCAAGCAGGTAACATCTGAATTTTTTTGCAGAATTTTTTTCATCATCCCGGTCAGGACTGTCTTGGGGCCCAACTCAACAATAATTTCAACCCCTGCAGCTACCATCCGGTTAACTATTTCCAGCCATCGGACCCTTGAGGCAATCTGCCTGGCCATCATCGCTTTCATTTCCTGGGGTTGTTCTTCATAACCACCTGTCACATTAAAGAGCACCGGTACCTTAGGTTGATGAAAGGGTATACCACTCATATAGGCAGCAAAATCATCCACCGCACCAGCAACCAGCGGACTATGATTGGCAACGCTGACCTTAAGCGGGATAACCTTGGCACCTCGCGCAGCACTGCGCTCGCAGACCGTATCAAGCCCCAAGGCATCTCCCGACAACACAATCTGGGATGCTGTATTGTGGTTGGCGACAACCGCGATCCCGGGACCGGAAAAATCCGCCAAGATCCCCTCCGCCTCCTCGATGCTCAAACCGACGACCGCCCGCATCCCGCCCGGATGCAGCGCCCCCTCACGCTCCATCAACTCACCACGCTTGGTCACCAGAGCTAACGTATCCGCAAGTGTCAAGACTCCGGCGACATGCAAGGCTGAATATTCCCCAAGGCTATGGCCTGCAAGAAAAGAAGGGCTAAACCCCGGCAGACGTTTTTGCAACTGCTGCCAACAGATCAGATTGATGGCGGTCAGGGCCGGTTGCAGATAGAGGACCCGGGTCAGATCCTCCAGCGGACCTTCAAAACAAAGCTGCCGAAGAGGGAATCCCGAGATTTTCCCTGCAAGGTCTAGCAAAGCCGACGCCTCGGGGTCCTGGTTGACAAAATCCAGCCCCATGCCGATATACTGGGACCCTTGTCCCGGAAAAATAATTGCTGTTTTTTTCATGTAGTTATTTTGTAAGAGTTATTGCTGCTAGTTTTCCTGATGCCGCTCGAGCACCAAATTTTTAAAAATAAACAAGGTGACCCCCACAGTGATCGCGCTATCCGCGATATTAAAAGCTGGAAAATGGTGGGTGCCGGTAAAGACATCAAGAAAATCGATGACAAAACCAAACCGGATCCGGTCAATCAGGTTACCGATGGCACCACCAGCGATTAAAGACAGAGCCACGGTATACAGGATACTGTTCCTGCCAAAACTTCGCTGGGCGAGCCAGATGAAGACAAGGGCAGCCCCGGCCGCACCCATGAAAAAGACCTGGCGCCAGAGAGCGGGCTGACCGGCCAGCATGCTGAAGGCAGCGCCATTGTTGGTGAGGTAAGTGAGATGAAAAAATTCTGGGATCAACACCTTACTTTCATACAGCGCAAAATTATGAACGATCCAAAGCTTGGTCGCCTGATCAACACCGATGACGACCAGGATGATGCCGAGGAAAGAAAACATCAACAAGCGCCCACTCATCCCGCCAACTGCCGGACAACACCGGCGCAACGTGCACAGAGGGCGGGATGGTCTAGATCGTCACCGACCGTGGTGGCAAGGATCCAGCAACGCTCGCATTTCGTCCCCGGAGCCGGCCCGACCGCAATCTTGACTCCGGGCAGAGAGTCTGCCTCGACAAAAGCGAAATCCGCCCCCTCACCTTCCTCAAGCAACCGCAGACCGGAGATAATACAGAGTTCCTGTAACTGCTCGAGGTTATTGGCGAGGAAACCTGCCCATTCTGCATCGACCTGAAGAATCACCTCCGCATCGAGGGAAAGACCGATAACCTTATCCCGGCGGGCACCTTCCAGTACGCGAGTGATGGCGCTTCGCAGGGTCAGGAGTTTGTCCCAGCGCTCGCTGAAGGCCTCATCGCGGATGATATCGTCCACTTTGGGAAAATCAACGAAGAAAATCGAACGCTCCAAGGGCGCCTCTTGGGCTAGACCGTGCAGGTGCTCCCAGGCCTCGGCCGCCGTGAAGCACAGGATCGGCGCCATCAACCGCAGCAGGCCGTCGAGAATCCGATAGGTCACGGTCTGCGCGGCTCGCCGCTCCGGGCCATTCGGGACTGAGCAATAAAGTCGGTCCTTGAGAATATCCATGTAGAGGCTAGAGATGGTGGTGCCGCAGAAATTATGGAGGCCATGGTAGACCGCGTGAAATTCGTAGCGTTCATAGGCACTAGTAATACGTTCGCTCAGTTCGGCGAATTTTACCAACGCCCAGCGATCGATGGCCTGCAGGGCTTCCGGAGCCACACTGTCTTGGGCCGGATCGAAATCATAGAGGTTGCTGAGCAAAAAGCGCAGGGTGTTGCGCATCTTGCGGTAGGCGTCGGAGACATGCTTGAGGATCTCGTCCGAGACCTTGACATCGTCCTGGTAGTTTTCGCTGGCAACCCACAGACGGAGGACCTCGGCCCCATACTGATCGATTACCTCCTGCGGAGCCACGACATTGCCCACGGACTTTGACATCTTCTTGCCTTGGCCGTCCACCACGTAGCCATGGGTGAGGACCCCTTTGTACGGGGCCCGTCCTCTCGTTCCGACCGAGGTGAGCAGGGAAGACTGAAACCAGCCACGATGCTGATCGCTGCCCTCCAGATACAAATCCGCAGGCGACCGCAATTCCGACCGTTGCTCCAGCACAGCGGCATGGCTGGTGCCGGAATCGAACCAGACATCAAGGATATCGCTTTCTTTTTTGAACTCACCGCAGCCACAGGAGCAGGCCAGACCAGCGGGAACAAAATCCGCGGCCTCGTACTTAAACCAGGCGTCGGCTCCTTCTTTTGCAAACAGTTCGTCGATCCGCCCGCAAACAGCCTCGTTCTTCAGGACCTCGCCGCAAGCGGTGCAGCTTAAAACCGTGACCGGCACACCCCAGGTTCGTTGCCGGGACAGGCACCAGTCCGGCCGGGCCTCAACCATACCGTAAATCCGCTGCTTGCCCCAGGCAGGTGTCCACGTCACTGTATCAATGGCCTGCAGGGCCTTGGCACGCAGCTGCAAATTATCCATAGAGATAAACCACTGGGCCGTGGCTCGGTAGATCACCGGCTTTTTGCAACGCCAGCAGTGCGGGTAGCTATGATTGAGGGCCATCTCCTTGACCAGAGAACCCGTGGCAGCCATATCTTCGGTGATTCGCCGGTTGACCTGTGGGATCTGCAAGCCTTCATATATGCCTGCAGCAGCTGTAAAACGGCCAGCATCATCCACCGGCGACAGCACTTCCAGCCCATAGCGCAAACCGGTGAGGTAATCGTCGGCGCCGTGACCGGGTGCGGTATGGACGCAGCCGGTTCCCGAATCAGCAGTGACGTAATCGGCCAGCACCATCAGGGAATCGCGTTCCATAAAGGGATGACGGCATCGTTTCCCCTCCAGGCCAGCGGCGGAAAAGGTGGCGATGATCGATGAGGTGTCGATACCGAACAGCTCCAAGCAGGGGGCGACCCGTTCCTTTGCCAGGATCCAAACCTCCTCCTGTACCTCAACGGCCACGTATTCAAAATCGGGATGAAAGGCGATGGCCATGTTGGCAGGCAGGGTCCAGGGGGTGGTGGTCCAGATCAGGATATGGACCTTGCGACCCGCCAGCTCGGGCGCTACTCCGCCTAGATCATCGATGACCGGAAACTTGACATACACCGAGGGGGAGGTGTGATCAGCGTAATCCACCTCCGCCTCAGCCAGGGCGGTACCGCAGGTGGCACACCAGTACACCGGTTTTTTCGAGCGGACGACCGCACCAGAGAGCAAAAATTTATTGAACTCCCGCGCAATGACCGCCTCGTAGGCGAAATTCATGGTCAAATACGGTTGCGCCCAATCGCCGAGCACGCCGAGCCTTTTAAACTGCTCCCGTTGGGTCTTGATCCATTTTTCCGCATAACTGCGGCACGCGGCTCGCTTGCCCAGGATGGAGATAGTCTGTTTTTTGGCCCCCAATTCCATATCGACATTATGCTCAATGGGCAGACCGTGGCAGTCCCAGCCGGGAATATATGGGGCATTGAATCCGGCCATCCGTTTGGACCGGAGAATAATATCTTTCAGCACCTTTTTTATGGCGGTACCCTAATGAATATTGCCTTTTGAATAGGGAGGGCCGTCGTGGAGAACGAAGAGCTGTCGATCCGCCCCTGCCTCCTGCAGTTTCTGGTAGAGGTTTTCCTTATCCCAACGCTTGAGCACCATCGGCTCCCGTTGGGTCAGATTGGCCTTCATCTTAAACTTGGTCTGCGGCAGGTTCAGTGTTTCCCTGTAATCCATCGTAATTCTCAAAAGTGGTAAAAAGGAATAGAAACGGTTGGACCGTATATAAAACCGCAGATTTTACCAAGCCAGCTTGATCTTGCAAGGGAAAAGGCAGGAGGACCGGGGTTTGACCGACAACGAGGGGCCCTTGAAGTGACAAAAAACCAGGTCCCGTCGAGCCGTGAACCGGGTTATCAAGAAAAGACCTCGGCAATGAGGACAACGACTCCTAGCTTGTTCTTTTTACGGTACCGTTGTATTTTAGCAAAGACAGAAACGCTCACTTCACCCGAATCGATCCATTTGCAACGGAGCAGTATTTTGAAATCCGATAAAGAAGTCCCCCCTTGCACGATCTGCGGCCTCAAACAGGACCAACTCTTACAAGACAAGGAGGGGATATGTCCATCCTGCCGGATTATTGCCCGTTCTATTCAGGAACAGCCGGAAGTAGTCGGCAGGCTGTGGCTCCAGTACCGGAATGAACCGATTTTGCTGGAAACAACCCCCCGTATGATCGAGAGCGAGACGGAACTGCCGGAGGTTCTTGATGGCAAACGCTATCGGACCATCGATCGGGACCGCAACAAATGGTATCTTTCAGTGAGCGAGGTAAACGGTAAACCGGTGGAGATGTTTGCCTCAACCGCCTTTGACCGGGACCATGAACTCCAGTCACGTATCTCAAACCTGACCACCATCACCCGCCTCATCTCGCTCATCCTGCGGCACATCTTCCTCGGTGAACCACTGACCTTCAACAAATGCCTCAAACAGATTCAACGCAGCTCACGGCAGAAAAACGATCTTCCCGATATGCTCTATGGGGTACTGAGCCGGTACAACACACCACAACAATAAATTGTTACTACCGCAGAAAATCAAGCGGTTGCAAGTTTTAATTTTGATAATCAAACAGGCAGACGACCTATAATTTCTCCATGAATTTGCGGGTATCGATGATAAAACGTTCGTGGCGCCCCCTGCCGATTTCCCCTTTTTCATCGCTGGCCACCAGTTCAAACACCAGGCGGCGACGATCGACCTCAAGCAGGTTCGATTCGCAGGTTACCTTCATGCCAACCGGGGTGGCCTTGCTGTGGACAATGTCCACCTTGACCCCGACCGTACCATAGCCTTCGGGCAGATAGGGCAGCACCGAAGTGAGACAGGTCTTTTCCATGAGGGCAACCATCGCCGGCGTGGCAAAGACCTCAACCAAGCCACTTCCATACTTGGCGGCAGTATCCTCATACGTAACAAGTAACACTTCTTTACCCCGGATTCCTTGGGGAATTTGTATATCCATGCGCTTTTCTCCATTTGGTAAACATTCAGGCGGACGATCTCGCCTCGCGGCCACAAATCATAACGGCAGGAATGACCAAAGCAAGTAATACGTTCGTTAATTTGCCCTTATAACAGCGGACTCTGTTACCCGTCAAGCAACAAGATCGAGCTGTTGCACGGTCCCCACCCCGCCCTCTTCCCGCAGAAAAAGGCCGGTGGAACGCACCTGTCCCTGCACTTCATTACTACTGTCTTTGATGGCAAAAGGGGTAGCTATCCTGCCGAGATAGAGGGCGCCGATCCCCTTATCCACCAGAGCCAGCAGCTGATTCTCCCCAGAGGCGTTCTTGGCCCAGATGCGCAGACGGGAATAGACCTCGTCATTTTCATCGATCCAGCCGTTTGTATCCGCATCATAGGCAGCGAGCTCGGCAAACCCGTCACCGCTCCGGGCACCAAACAACTCACTGCCGTTGTTAATAATACCGTCATTATTGGTGTCCAAGGCAAGAAAACCAGCCCCCGGGGCAACAAAGGAAATTTGATCCTTGCTCCCGTCGGCATCAATATCAAAACTGAACTTGTCCTGGGTCAATTGGGCGGCACTTCCATCAAAATTAACGACCAGCGGATCCTTGAGGGCATCACCGGCCAGGAAGCTTTCGTCCAGGGTACGGGTGAAACTACGACTCAGGTTCAATCCCACGGCGATGGCAATCTGTTGACCGTCGGCAGTCTGGACAATGCCCTGGACACTGAACTGCGATGTTTCGGCTTCATGATAGGTTTGGTGGCGTTCATAACGCACCCCCCACCCCCCGCTGGCCTGGGCCATCGGCACCTGCTCGCTTTGGGATGGCACTTCTGCTGATGCCGCCTGCTGTTGCTCGGCAGCTCCGGGATCGTGGAGTTTCATCTTTCGGCCGGTTATTTTTTCAAACAAGGCTTTGAGTATCCGCATATTGAGATCCGTCAGCACAGGATCTTCTTCACCGACCGGATCCTCGACCTGAGTCTGCGCGGAAACCTTCTGCCGCGCCGCTGCCGACAACGAAACCTTGGTTGCCTGCTCGGCAAGCTCCATGGCTTTGGCTTCCATTTTTTTATCCTGCGAGTTTTCCCGGTCAACCCTGACCGATTCTTTGCCCTGCTGCCAGACGGTAAGCGACTCGCTACGTTCGGAATATTGGGCGAGGGTGTGGCTACTGGCGAGTTGGATAGTGGATTCTGCGATCTTCATGATTTCCCTTCCCTGGTTATCATTGTGTAGAGGCGAGAACGAGGAGGTGCTGTTTTCTTCCATGAACTTACAATCCTCCCTTATCGACTTGTCGACCGGGGTGGACGAAACCTTTAGTGCAAAGTACAGGCATCTTGTGGAACGAAAGATTCTATGCTACACTGTGCCTGAAATATTCAACAATTCAGACGACAATTTAGCTGAAAGAATAATAACAATGTCACGGTATCATTTGTATTCTACGTAATTACCCTTCATCGGATTTCTCCAATACTAAATACGGTCACCCTGATTCTCCGTCACAACTTCCCTTAAACAAATACGGTCCCATGCCAGCTCAAAGCACATCAATCGACCAGGAAGACGCCCCAGCGACCGAAGCCGCAACCCTCAGTACGCTCTATTCGTTTCTTGCGTTGACCATGCGCTATCCTGACCCCGCCTTCTGCAACGATCATTTTTTCGATACCCTGGAGTCGTTGCTGGCATCGCTGGACTGGCAGACGGAGCTCGCCGAGTTCCATCAGTGGCGCATGCAGCCCTTGGATCTGCTCGATGACCTGCGGACCGAATATACCCGGTTATTCATCAATGCCGCCCCCCGAACAGCCATACCACCCTATGCTTCGGTTTATGTTGACGGTGATGGTAGCCTCAACGGGCGAACCACCGAACGCACCAGGAATTTCTACCGTGAGCGGGGCTATGACTTGGCGGAGACCACCGAACCTGCTGATCACATCAGTTTCGAGCTCGATTTTTTGGCTGCATTGGCCGGTGAAGCCAGGCATGAGGATGAAGAACTTTTCCTGCAAACCCTTTTCCGGCCGTGGTTTGAACGATTTCAGGAAAAAAGCATACAAGAAGCTCGACATCCTTTTTTCAAGGTGTCGATACAGTTAATTGATTTTTTCACCAAGGAGGAACAGTAAATGGCAATGAACCTTACCAGGCGGAATTTCCTTAAAACCGCCTCGATTGCCGCTGCGTCCGTGCCACTTGCGAAAGTGGTGGCTCAAGCAGAGTCAGGAGTTGTCAAGGCACCCTTGGCTGCCCCGGGAAGCTTCAAGGACACCCAAACCGCTGTGGGCGGTGTCTGCGAAATGTGTTTCTGGCGCTGCCAGCTGGTCGGCAAAATCCGTGATGGCCGCCTGATCAAACTGGAAGGAAATCCCAAATCGATCGACAACGGTGTCTCCATTTGTGCCCGCGGCAATGCCGGCGTCAAGCTGCTCTATGATCCGGATCGCCTCAAGTACCCGTTAAAAAATGTAGGCAAACGCGGCGCCCCAAAATGGCAGCGCATCTCCTGGGAGGAGGCTCTCGACACCTGTGCAAGCAAGCTCAAAGCCATTGCCGAGAAAGATGGGGCAAAATCGATTGCCATGTTCCCCCATGGCTCCACCGCCACCTATCCCATGGGTTTCTTCGAAAAAACCATGGGTACCCCCAATGTTTCCGAGGCCTCTTTCTTCCAGTGCCGTGGAATCCGCGACACCGCCTACATGGCCACCATCGACTCGCCACCCAATGAAGATGTCGACATGGCCAACACCAAGGTCCTTTTTCTTGTCGGTTGCCATTTCGGTGAGAACGTCCATGTCTCCCATGTAAAACGCTACCTCAAGGGACTGGAGAACGGGGCCAAACTGGTGGTGGTCGATCCTCGCTACTCAGCCACGGCTGCGAAATCGCACATCTGGGTCCAGATCCGCCCCGGCACCGATACCGCCATGTTGCTGGCGATCATGAATTACCTGATCCAGAATAAAAAATACAACGCCGAATTCGTCGAAAAGCACGGTGAAGGCTTTGCAGAGATGGCCGAAGGCATCAAAGAATGGACCTTGGACAAAGCAGCCAAGGAATGTGACGTTCCAGCCGCCCAGATCAAAGAAGTAGCCGAACTGTTGGCCGCCAACATGCCCAATGTCTCCATCCACCCCGGCCGCCACGTCTCATGGAACGGCAACGACTTCCAGCGTGAGCGGGCTCTCGCCTGCCTCACCGGTGTGCTCGGAGCCTTCGGTGTCAAGGGCGCCTTTGTCCCGCCCAAGGGACCCAAAGGACTGGCCAAGGTCGAATGGCCCAAGCACGAAGGGGAAGAGGAAAACCTGAGGACACTGGCTGGCCTGTACCACTATTCTCCTCCCGGCACCCCGACCGACCTGATTCGTGACACTGCCATTACTGGCAAGCCCTATCCGATCAAGGGTTGCGTTATCTGGGGCCAAAATCCGATTCAGACCGTCCCTAACCAGGAAAAGACCATCAAGATGCTGGAGCAGATGGACTTTGTCATGTGTGTCGATGTCATGCCTACAGACATAACCATGTTCGCCGACATCCTCCTGCCCGATACCTCGTACCTTGAACGGTACGATATGATCAAGACGGGCACCCAGTGGGATTTCTCCGACACGCACCAGCAGTATATTGCCCCCCGAATGCCGCTAGTGGCACCTGGTTTCGAACGTAAGGAAAGCATCTACATCACCAACGAGATCGCCAAACGCATGGGTTATGGTGACAAAATCCCAGTCAAATCCCAGGAAGAAGCGATCGAAAAGATGTTGGCCGGAGTTCAGCTCTCCATTGCCCAGATTAAGGCCGAGGACGGTATCCATATCCAACCCGGTAAGGATCCGTATGGGGTAAAAGAAGATCTGATCGTCAAGTTCATGAACCCAGAACTCAAGGAAAACGGTTATCCCCCAATCCCCACCTATATTCCTGTGGAACGAGCCCCTGCAGGGTATGCCCGCCTCCTGTACGGCCGTTCGCCGGTCCATACCTTTAACCGCACCCAGAACAATGCCTGGCTGATGGCGGAGATGGACGACACCCCGGTTTGGGTGAACGACAAACTCGCTGCCAAGCTCGGTCTCAAGGAGGGTGACACGGTCTCCATGATCAACCAGGACGGAGTGAAATCCCGTACCACCACCAAGGTCAAGGTTACCCCAGGTATCCGTGAAGACTCGGTCTATATCTATCACGGATTCGGCTCCATGAACCCGGAGATGACAGTGGGCTTCAACAAGGGTATCGATGACACCAGCATGATCACCAAGATCGCTATCGACCCTGAAACCGGTGCCCATGGGATGCGCAACAACTTTGTCAAACTCGTGAAGGTAAGCTGACCTTGGGGCTGCACAACCTGCAACCGTCAGACACGACCACCTCTGAAGGAGAGTACAGATGCAATATGGCATGATTATCGATATCGACAGGTGCGTGGGCTGCCATGCCTGCGTGATCGCCTGTAAAGCCGAGTGGGAAGTGCCCGCTCAATACAACCGCAACTGGGTCCATCGCCTCGGCCCAAGCATCACTTCGACCGGTATGGCCTCAACCTACTATCCCGGTCTCTGTAACCATTGCAAAACCCCGAGCTGCGTCCCTGTCTGCCCGGCCGATCCGGTCAGCATGACCATGAAGGATGCCAAAACCGGCAAGACCGTCACCATGGAGGTTGCCGCCACCTGGAAGGACCCGTTCAACGGCACGGTTCAGATCGACAAGAAACGCTGTATTGGCTGCGGCGCCTGTCGAGACGCCTGCCCCTACGGTGCCCGGTATGTCGATGAAGGCCTCAAGGACGACAGCAGCGCCGGCAAAGCCGATAAATGCACCTACTGCATGCCACGGGTGGCCGAAGGACTCGAGCCCGCTTGTGTGCAGACCTGCCTCGCCCGGGCCCGGATCTTCGGCGACCTCGACGATCCCAATTCGGAAGTGGCCAAGTACGTGAAGAAAGGTGCGGTTGGCTTGACCTCAAAAGCCGTCCAAATCGGCCCGAACGGCATGTATTTCGGTAGCAAGAAGGGTGACATGGAACTGCTGATGCAGTCCGCTCCGCAGGAAATGCCTAAGGTTTCATTGCGCCGCAGCCTGCTGACCAAGATGTCGCTCACCGCTAAAAACCAGTTCAAGGAGATTGGTCTCCTCGGACTGGCCGGCGGTCTGCTGGTCAAATCCCTGCAGGATGAAGAAAAATAAGGAATACAGAACGTAGCCTGGTTGTACAATGCCCTGTTGCTCGAATGAGCGGCAGGGCATTTTTTTCTCCTACTCAATATAAAAAAAACAAGTTTTAGGGAAATGGTGTTATTCATGACCCGGCAGAGAGAGAGTAATCTGCTGCGCACCAGGAGGGCTTTGGGTCTCTTATTGGTCAACGGTATTTTCCCGCACAATGCTTTTTTGAAACAATTCTGCTAAAATCACCAAGTATTTCGCAGCAAAGAGGACAATTCGCTTTTGCTCTGGCCAGAAAAGGTCGAAAGAAGGTTATGGAAAACGAGCCCGTACATCACACCGCGCCTCCCCCTGAGGAAGAACCGAGGAAAACCGCGCCCAGGAAATCAGAGCCGGTCGCTGTTGCCTCCGGCTGGCAGCATACCTCCCAACCCGTTTTCGTGGTGGAGGATTCTTTCTATCGCTCCCGAACACCACCCCGCCCGGTGCATTGGTCCATTGCCTGGTCGGACCTGATGATGACCATGTTTGTTCTCTTTCTCACCCTCTTTGTCCACCAACGCACCCACCAGAACATCCTCGCCCACGGCAAACCCAATAAAATTGCCGATGAAACCATCCCGGTGCAGGCCGGTGACATAAAAAACTCCCTAGTTTTCCATCCGATCTCACAAGAGGTCACCCTTAAAAGCGCAGATCAAGTACAGAAAACCTCCGACCCGCAACGAGAAACAATCGGGGCGGATATCCTGATCCGCCACAAAGCAGTGGAGGACAAACCACAAACCCAAGCGCAAACGCCGACACCGACGGCTGATCAGGCAAAACAAACCCCTGAGACAGCTCCTCTCCAACCTCAAGCCGAACAAGCAAAACCAGAGCAAGTAGTGCCTCCCCCGACCCTGGAACAGACCAAGCGAGACAACCTGATCACCGGGATTTACGACCTCTCCAAAGTGACCCTGGCCAACGAGAAACTGGAACGGTTTGCCTCGGTCGAACTGGTACCCGACAAAACCATGCGGATCATTCTCACCGGTGACCTCCTCTTCCCCTCCGGCCAGGCCGAGCTGACCGCCAACGCCAAAGATTCGCTGAAAAAACTCTCCGCTATCATCAAAAAAACACCGTATATGATTAATGTCATCGGTCATACCGACTCCCAGC
This sequence comes from Desulfobulbales bacterium, assembly GCA_038205495.1. GTDB lineage: Bacteria > Desulfobacterota > Desulfobulbia > Desulfobulbales > Desulfobulbaceae > Desulfobulbus. Next base: position 2,265 of record JBBRBT010000054.1, on the reverse strand, counting down.
CAGTACGTGCCAACCGGTATCCCTCCAACTGGGAGCTGTCGGTGGCCCGGGCCAGCCGGGTCGCCCGTTTTCTCATTGACGACACCCAATTACCGTCCAGCCAATTCAGCGTCTCCGGCTACAGCTCGTTCCGACCAATAAAACCCAATACCAGCGAAGATAACCGCAAGGCAAACCGGCGGGTAGAAATCATTCTTTCCAAAGAACTGCCCCAGGCAACAACGGCGACACCAGCCAATCTTCAATAACCAGGCACCCTTGATGAAACGACAAACCCTTATTGGACTGGCGCTCTGCACCCTGATCTTTCTCGGCGGCTTTCTCATCAAAGGCCAACTTAGCTACTATTTTAACGTTGCCAGCCTCATGATCGTCGCCGGCGGCACCGCCACGGCCGCGCTGCTGAGTTTTCAACTTGAACGGCTGAAAATCGTCCGCCGCGTAGTCCAGGCCTCCTATGCCTATTCATTAAAATCAGAGGAGGAAATCGTCGACATCCTTATCGATCTTTCTATCAAATCAAGGATAGAAGGCATCCTCTCCCTGCAGAAGGATGAACATGAAACCTCCATTCTCTTTCTGCGCAGGGCCCTGGGCTGCCTGGTTGATAACTACGAGCCACAGCAGATCCGCGATATCCTCAACACGGAAATGTATTTTTTTAAATTGCGACGTGAAGATAGCGAACGGGCCTTGCGTACCATCGCCGATTTCTGCCCTGCCTTCGGCATTGTCGGTTCTGTTGCCGGGCTTATTCCCATGCTGGCGGGTATCGATGAGCCCGCGATAATTCTCAAAACCGTGCCGCTTGCCCTCACCTCAATTCTCTACGGCCTCATTTTCGCCAACTTCTTCTTCACTCCTTTTGCCTCCCACCTTCGAGAACGAACGAATCAAGAACTGCTCCTGCAAAAAATCATCATGGAAGGGATCATTGCCATTGAAAGCGAATTGAACCCGACCGTCCTCAGGACAAAACTCCTCTCCTTTCTCACCCCTTCGGCCCGCAAGGCGGATCTGGTTCCGCTCGTTAAAATTCAGGAACGTTTCCATATCCAAGAAGATGACCGCCCGGGACCGACGGTCTTCTAGACTCTCATCCAGAACGGACAACTGAAAATCCAGGGTGTAAAAAAGTTGTCGGCCGTGTAATATACGCGCTGCTGACAATAACGTGTCCAGCCTCGTCTCCAATCATCCAACCTACTGTTTTCATTATCTTCACAGAAAGAAGAGGTCTCCATGAAACATTCCGCCCTCCTTATTCTGACCTGTTGTCTTGTTCTTTGCGGCTGTGGTCCAACCACTGTTAAAACCCTGTTGAAGGAAAAGGGCGCGCAGCAGCTGGCCGCAACCGAGTTACTGGCACTGGTCAAGGGTAATACCCTCTTGCTCCATTCGTTTAACGAGGACGCAGATTTCTATTTTGACCCATCAGGGCAGCTCTTTGCCAAGGGCATTTCCACCGACAAAGACCAAGGCAAGTGGGATGTCAGTGCCGACGGAGAACTCTGTTTCCGCATGGGAAAATGGTGGTATGGCGATCTCCGCTGTTTTCAGGTATACAGGGTAGCCGATACCAACAGACTGCATCTTGCCAATAGCAGCGGGGTGATCCCGTATGCCGCGGAACAGCAGACCGGTGACAGCAAACAGTTGTATGCCGCCAGCGATCGCCAGAAAAAGAGCCTGCGCCGCTCATTCCGCAAACAGCAAAACGAGGGCCCCCAAGGTTCTCCGCCTGCGGAAACGGCAACACGCACACCGTCGATTACCGAAGAGCAACCCAAGTCCGACCATGGCAGCAATGACACCGGGGCCACCGTCGAATGGATGGCCAAGGACTGTCCGGGCTGCAATCTTGCAGGCGTCGATCTGGGCAAGGCAGAGCTGATCGGTGCCAGACTTGCTCAGGCCGATCTGCATGGGGCCAACCTGAGCATGGCCAATCTTCGCCGCGCCGATCTTCAGGGGGCCAACCTGCGTGATGCTATCCTCTCCTATACCAACCTGCCCGGAGCCAATTTACGCGGTGCCGATCTACGCGGCGCTGTCCTCAAAGGGGCCAACCTGATCCGCGCCGATCTCACCGGCGCCAAGCTTGAGGGGGCTGACCTGACCGAGGCGCTGCGGGAAGGAACAAAGGGCCTCAACTAATCTCCACCATCGTTCACCCCGGTGGCTTCCGCCTTTACTGGTATCTCCTAAAATTATTATTTCCCGTATCTTATGTCCGCACCCTTTGTTCATCTTCATGTTCACACC
>JBBRBT010000053.1:0-28540 GCA_038205495.1 Desulfobulbales bacterium | reverse complement strand
GTCCATCTGGGCCGCTCCAGTTATCATGTTTTTGATATAGTCAGCATGACCAGGACAATCCACATGGGCATAATGGCGTTTTGCAGTTTCGTACTCAACATGGGCGGTCGCGATTGTTATACCGCGCTCTTTTTCTTCAGGTGCTTTATCAATTTCACTGAAATCGATAAACTTAGCCCATCCCTTTGTTGACAGAACACGCGTAATCGCAGCTGTCAAAGTTGTTTTGCCATGATCAATGTGACCGATTGTTCCTACATTGACATGCGGCTTTGTCCGCGCAAATTTTTCTTTCGCCATCTCATGTCTCCTTGGACAAAAATTCAACTCGACCCAACCGACTACTTTCACTAATCGATTGAAACTTGGAGCCCACGATCGGACTTGAACCGATGACTTCCTCCTTACCAAGGAGGTACTCTACCACTGAGTTACGTGGGCGAAGAACGCTTATATCGAATAACCGCCTACTGCGCCTGTTCAAACATACTAACCATGGAGCGGGAAACGAGACTCGAACCCGCAACCCTCAGCTTGGAAGGCTGATGCTCTACCATTGAGCTATTCCCGCTCATATCAAAGCTTGCTTGTTAAACCTAAAAAATATTCGTCGTCTCGCCCTGTTCTGGTGGTGGAGGGGGGAGGATTCGAACCTCCGAAGGCTGAGCCGACAGATTTACAGTCTGTTCCCTTTGGCCGCTCGGGAACCCCTCCACTTTATACTCAGAAGACAAAAGGCAAAATGCAGAAACAATAGTCACTGCCCCCTGGCTTTCGGCCTCCAACTCGACCATAGCTGGAGCTGGCGATGGGACTTGAACCCGCAACCCCCTGATTACAAATCAGGTGCTCTGCCAATTGAGCTACGCCAGCGTGAACCAAAAAATTATACACCATGGAAATATAAAATCAAGCTATTTTTTTATTTTTCTAAGCAATATATTCGTATAATGCAGAAAACCGGGTGGAGCAGCACCCGGTTTTCTGTTTTATATAACTTTGGACTGATTTTACTGATTCAAAGGATTTTTAATATATGAAGATTCACGATACCGCTCGAATGCCATAGCGAATGTTCGATATATAATATGAGCGAATTTTGTATAGGGCATATACAGAAAGAGCATAGCTACCGAGATGAGGTGCAGATAATACACCACATATCCCAAAGCAGGAATGCCTATAACCCGCAGTATTTCTGCTGCCAGACCCGTAACCCCCACACCCATAATCATCCAGATGAGAAACCAATCATAAAATGTATTTGAAGCTTTACCGGCTGCTTCCATTTTAGTCCGATTCATCCAAAGAATGCCTATTCCGGCAATTAACGCTACCGCCGAAACGTTAGCCAACAATTTCACGGGATTCCACATCGAAATAGGACCATGCATCGAAGGAATAAAAATACCAATAACATCTTGGGTGAACAAGGAGTAGCAGGTGACAATAAAAAGTCCGATAAAACCAAACATCATCGGTTGATGACCTTTGACACGGTCAGCATTAACGGTACATTCTTTAAACCTTTTATGTTGTAAAATTTCTACCAATGAAGGCCAAAGGAATAACTTAACGAATTGTGGAACAGAGGGTCTATACGGTACATCCTTGAGGCCAATAGAGGACTCCATCCCGCTCCACAAAGTGGAAACACCCTTGTAAACTGAAGTTACCGCAATGCCAGCGGCTGTCAGCATGATAATGTCGATAAATAAAACATTTTTAGCGAGCAAGCGGAAATCCCAATGGCCAAAAAACTGTGTATAGCCTGCACGGGCGAAATGTTCCCCAGACGGAATATGCATTCCACCGGAGATCATCCATAAAACAAAAATAACTACAGCAGGGATCCCAATGAGAACAGGCAGATTTTTTTCAGAGCTACAAAGATTTGCCAAAGCTCTGGGCCAACCTAGGGCACGATAAGCATAAGATCGAATGGCTCCTAATACATCGCCAGGGCGGGCTCCCCGGGGGCAAAGATCGGTACAATCTCCGCATTGATGACATAAATAAATATTAGGATCGTTAATAAGTTTATCTTTTAAACCCCACTGAGCAAGAATCATCTCTTTTCTGGGAAAGGGTTTATCGTCGGAGGAAAGCGGGCATGCGACCGAACAGGTCGCACATTGATAACACTGTTTCAAAGTGTCGCCACCCGCCTCCTTCATGGCTTTAATAAATTCAAGATCGGGTTGCACGTTCATAGACATTATATCCTCCTGTCAAGAAAGGTGATGATCAGCATGTCGAGTAGGTTTATTGCTACTTAATAGTATATTTGCCGCCACCTTTAAAAGATGGCGGCATTCATACAGTCAATCGAGATCAGAAGCCCTTGAAAGGATTTGGCCCCATAGCAACGATTTCTTCTACAAATTCATTAATGATACCCGGGATTTTATCGTAATCAGAGATGGCAATTTCTCTAACGCCGCATCGTTCAGGCTCAAGTCCTAAGGAGCCAAGGGTTTCACCTATATTTTCCATACGTTTAGTGGCGATTTCCGATCCTTTCACAAAATGGCATTGATAATCGTCGCCATATTTACATCCCAGAAGTAATGCGCCGTCTATACCGGAAGACATAGCATCTTTAATCCAGACCATATTCATGGAGCCCAGGCACCGAACCGGAATAAATCGAACGAGCCTGTTGATCTTGTTCCGGTGCATACCCGACATGTCGATCGCAGGATAAGCATCGTTTTCACAAACAAAAACCACGATGCGTAGTTTATCTTCGTCGTCATCGGGTACTTCAATCGCTTTAACCATCGAACCGATCATATCGATGCTGTAATCAGCAAAGTTAATAATCCTTTCAGGACAAGCACCCATACAGGTTCCACACCGACGACAACGTGTCGGATTCGGGAGTGGCGTTCCCTTTTCATCGTCATCCAAGGCACCGAACGGACATTCTTCTGTGCAGCGTTTACACTGGGTGCATCGAGAGAAGAAAAAATCGGGATAGGTCTGATCCCCGGACCGAGGATGAACGGCAACACCACGATTAGCAGACTCAATACATTGAATCGCCTTAAGTGCTGCGCCAGTGGCATCATCTACGGTCTCTTCCATAGTTTCAGCCTTGCGAACACCACCACAAGCGTAGACACCTGTACGTCGAGTTTCATATGGAAAGCAGATAAAATGGGAATCTGCATAGCCATCAAACAAATCGAGATCCAAAAATGCCGGACCTTGACGATATGCTAAATTGATCACAGGGTCTGTTGCTGTAGTCGGCACCATGCCAGCAGCCAGAACTACCATGTCTACTTCCAGCTGTAAATTTTCACCGAGAAGATTATCCTCGACGTCAACAATCAGCCTGTTGCCAGCAGCCGCAACGTTAGTCACAGCAGCCTTCGTCATGAAAATTCCGTCTTTAGCCTGCATGCCTTTGTAATACAGCTCAGTATTTCCCGGCGTGCGCATATGCTGATAAAGTATATAGGCCTGACCGTCTACAGGGTTATCTTCCACTACGTAGTTAGCCTGTTTTAGGGCAACCATAGAGGTGACAGAATTGCAGTACGGGAAATCTTTATCATTATCTTTTCCACCGGGACTTTGGATAAAAGCAACCCGGGCCGGCACAGTACCATTTTTGGCAAGCTTTTCAAATTCAGCATTGGTGACGACATTGGTTAGTTTGCCATAACCAAGATGGTCATACTGGGAAACATCGGCGGGTTTCCATCCGGTGGCAAGAACAACCGCACCGAACATCTCCCCCTCGGGGTTGAGTAATGTATATTTGTTCAACCCCTTATTGGGATCTTCAATCTCGCCTTTGTTGATGAGATCCTGTTGGTCAACAGTTACTTTAGCTGGAGCATCCCATTCGGTGGTCGCGCCTACGCTTTTGATGGTAACATTAAACTGACCAGGAGCTCCAGCTATACGCGCGACTTCCGAACCGGTTTTAACAGTAATCTTACCGTTCGTTTGCACCTCGGCAATAAGCTGTTGAATACTTGGTTTCTCAAGCTCAGCATAGGGATAGGCAGTAGGAAACATCTTTCGCCAGCCCAATGCTTTGCCACCAAGTTGGACTTCCTTTTCAACAAGGGTCACGGCATAACCGGCTTTGGCAGCTTCATTTGCTGCGGTCAGTCCAGCGATGCCACCACCCATAACAAGAATTTTTTTACTCAGGCTTTCAAGTTTATAAGGAACAGGCAGCTCAGTTTTTTGGGCTCTGGTTACGGCCATACGGACATAATCCGTTCCCATTTCTTGCAGAAAATCATCTATAGCCCCACCTTCTTTCGCTTCTCCGGCAGTCCAAGCTACATGTTCCCGCAGGTTAGCGCGGATAGTGATGCTCTGCTCACCAAAATTGAATTCATCTTGCATGACCCGGGGCGAACATGCACAAACAACAACTGTGTTTACCCCTTTTTCAGCAATGTCTTTTTCGATGAAGGCACGGCCATCAGTGCCACAAAGGCAACTGTGATCGCTCATTGTAATGCCAGCATCCGATGCTGCGTCTTTCAAGCCATCTATATCGAGGACATTGCCAATGCCACAACCAGTACAGAGATATGCACCATATACTTTTTTCATTGACTCTCCTCCTACCGTCCGATCTGAATGGCTTTAAGGGCAGCTGCAGTGGAGGATTGTCCACTGGAATAGACATCGACAGCCGATTTAGCACAACCGGCTGAAATCATGCCTTTTTCAGGCTCTGATACAATAAATCCGTTTCCATCTATTGTAACGCCTAAAGCCTTGCCCTGTTCACCAAGAGCGGGTTCCATACCAGTAGCAAGAATGCAAAGATCCACTTTCTGGTGTATTTTCGATCCGGTTATCGCGTTTTCGGCAACAACGGTGACGCCACCATCACGTTCCGCAATGATATCGGCTACTTTTCCTTTAATAAAGGATGAATTGGGGTCAGCCATGAATTTGTCGCGGAAATTTTCGTATTTTCCAGGCGTCCTAAGATCTATATAGAAAACGAAGATCTTTGCATCAGGATACTGGGCGCGAATATAGGAAATATGCTTGAACGTTGCCATGCAGCATATATAAGAGCAATGCTCTAAATGATTTTCATCCCTGGATCCGGCACATTGTACGAAGGCAAAGGATGTAGGCTCTTTACCATCTCCTGGACGAACAATTTTTCCTGCGGTCGGGCCATTATCGGCAGCCAACCGTTCCATCATCATATTCGTGATAATGGCAGGCGAAGAATTGTAGTTTAGATTAGTGATTTTATTAGCATCATAAGGATTCCAACCGGTAGACCAGATAATGGAACTGACCTTGAGGGTGAAGACCTGTGGCTGCATGTCCAATTCAACCGCATTGTACTTACATGCAGTCTTGATTGCATCTAGGCATGATGAGGAGCAGGCATCTTTCGCTAATACGTAACGACGGGGAAAGGCCATCTCGTGAGGCAGATAGGCTGCTTTAATTTTTTTCATGTCAAAATTAAAGGCATCATCAATTTCATCGGTACAAACCTGAGCACAATCACCGCAAGCTGTACAGTTGGAATTAATGTAGCGGGGAGCCGTTTCCAGTTGAACCTCAAAATTTCCTGGGCCGCCGGAAATCGATTTGACCGTCGTCAGCGTGTAGGTCCTAATTTTACGGTTGTCTTTGATACGCTTGAAATTGATCTCAAGTCCACATGTTGGGGGACAAAGTTTGGGGAAATACTGATTGAGCTGGGCAACCCGGCCACCAAAAAAAGTGTTTTTCTCGATCAGAAAAACATCATTGCCGACTTCAGCTGCTTCGAGTGCGGCGGTAAGACCACTTATACCGCCACCCACAACCAGTACCGCACCATTGCCTGCAGTGTCACTCATGCCAAACCTCCATAACTGCTGGTATTGATGAAAGGTGATTTCTGGTTCAATTGATCCGAAAGCGAGAAGGATTACTTCATGTTTCGCATCAACTCAAACAAAATCATAGCCGAATACAAAAAAATCTCCAGACCCCTCAAGGGAGTCTGGAGATTTCTACTTAAGACAATCAGTGTCGATTCGAGATCAGATCCAAGGGGTGGTCTCGATGATGTTCACGCAATTGACTTTCTCGCACTTCCACTCTTGGGTCTTAGGATCAAAGGTGGAGTTAACAAAGGCCTTCCAGTTTTCGTCATCAACGGTCGGATAATCAGACCGATAGTAGAATCCAGGATAACGGGACTCTTTCCGGAATTCAATGTGGCGAATATGGGTCTCAACACACCAGATACGGTGGTAGTTTTCCCAAGCGCGCATCAACTCATGCAAATCGCCGGCTGCCATTTTTGCTGCATCTTCACGCATGACGCTGAGAAGATCAAGACAGATGTTCAACAGTTTACCGGAAGTCATGTAGTAGGTTGCAACACCACCACCATACTCATCGGTGGCTTTCATCAGACGCATCATCAATCCGGCCGGTTTAACATAGTTCGGATTTACATCTGCTGCGGTAGAAGCATCCTTAAACTCATGATAGAGTTTTACCGGTGCGTAGATTTCATCGGCCAATTCCTTGGCAGTCTGAGCGAGCTCAGGCTTGAAAGCTGCGTTGTCACGGCAATATTTTACCATTTGTTTTGCACAGATACGACCTTCAGCATGGGAACCGGAAGAGAACTTATGACCGGAGGCGCCAACGCCGTCACCAGCAGTGAACAGCCCGTTAACGGTGGTCATACGGTTATAACCCCATTTGTACTGGTGAGAGCGAGGACCTTCGATTGTAGGCACCCAGCTTTCCTCAGGACCGGAAGTCCAGATACCGCAACATCCGGAATGAGAACCCAGCATGTAAGGTTCGGTCGGCATGATCTCGGAACCCACTTTCTCAGGCTCGGTGTTCGTACCAGCCCACAGACCTGCCTGACCAACAGACATATCCAAGAAATCTTCCCAAGCCTCAGACTCAAGATGTTTCCAGAATTTCTTTACTTCCTTCTCATCTTTACCGGCTGCACGCTGTGCATCCAAGAAGGCGTTCAGAGCTACGTCGGTCGCCATGTAAATCGGACCACGGCCAGCTTTCAGCTCGTTGATCATCAGGTGGTTACGCAAACAGGTCGGAGTAACAGCAGACGCGCCGTACGGCATGAACTTAGCAAGCTCGTCTTTAACTGCTGGGCTGTTTGCATAGAACTCACCAAGACCATTCTGTACTTTAGCCTTGAACAGCAGGAACCAAGCACCGACTGGACCGTAACCATCTTTGAAACGAGCAGGGGTGAACCGATTCTCCATCATGGTGAGGGTTGCGCCTACCTGGGCACACATGGTGTAGGTAGAACCAGCATTCCATACCGGATACCATGCACGACCCTTTCCTTCACCGGTCGAGCGCGGACGGAAAATATTAACTGCGCCACCGCAAGCAACAAGAGAAGTTTTGCAAGTATAAACGTGTACTTTATTCTCACGAACAGAAAAACCAACCGCACCGGCGATGGTGTTTTCCTTGTTCTTGTCAAGCAACATCTTAACGATGAAAATACGCTCGTGGATGTTGTCCTCGCCCAAAGCTTTCTTAGCAGGCTCAGCAACGATACACTTATAGGACTCACCGTTGATCATGATCTGCCATTTACCGGTACGAACCGGAGCACCACCCTCACGGAGGGTTTTAGCAGGCTTGGCACCATCAAGGTTGCTTCCGTCATCAGCTTTCTTCCAAACAGGCAGGCCCCATTCTTCGAACAGCTTGACAGACTCATCTACGTGACGACCAAGGTCGTAGATAAGGTCTTCACGAACAACGCCCATCAGGTCATTACGGACCATCTTGACATAATCTTCAATGGCGTTGTCACCGATATAGGTGTTGATAGCTGAGAGACCCTGAGCAACTGCACCTGAGCGCTCGAGAGAAGCCTTGTCAACAAGAATGATCTTCATGTCGGCAGGAGCCCATTTTGTGATCTCAAAAGCTGCACCACAGGCAGCCATACCACCGCCAACGATCAGCACGTCACAGCTATGCTCAACGATTTCCGGATCGACAACGGCGTTAAGCTCGCCTTTCGGCTTATTTGGTAATGCCATATTTCTATCTCCTAAGTAATTATTTTAGAATAGAACTATTAGTTAATCCCTGCTTCCCGATGACAATTAAGCCAACTTGGTCGGGGACGGCAGATTGCCCTCAAGCAGCAGACACTCGTCATCAAGGCTTGCCCCTCTCTGACCAGGATACTCATTGGCAGCACCTTCAGCGGTTGTCCGAATCGGGAACTTAAAGCGCTTGATGTTACCATTGCGGAATTTTACGGTCCACATGATGGAATCAGAAGACCGCATCGGATGAACTTGACCTCCTAGCGGTACGAAGTCATCATAACCACGTACAAAAATCGCACCTTGCGGGCAAATCTTAACACAGGAGTAACACTCCCAACATGCATCTGGCTCCTGATTGTACGCCTTCATCGCCTCAACATTGAGAACCATCAGGTCGTTGGGGCAGATGTACATGCAGGCGGTTTTATCCCCACCCTTGCAACCATCACACTTTGAAGGATCTACGTAACTTGGCATTAAACTACCTCCTCACTTGAATTTTCCTTTATGGCGTCCGATTTGGACAGCCAATAACCTCTAGCTTCTTGATTCAAGAAAAACAAATACTCACGCCTTGCAACCATGCGTTTTTAACCTTGACCGCTCTTGGCAACTTGTTCATTTTTCAGACTTTTTCAGACTACAGAACTTCAAACAAAAAATGAACAGTCACTCATTTCTAGTCGTCAGATTCTTTTAATTTGTTCCCCTCCCTATGTCAAGAAAAATCGTCAAAACACGGCTGAACAACAAAATTTAACAAAAGTATCAGAATTATGGATATATACTATTAAATGTAATAGTCACAAGACAATATCCCTTTGGCGACCAAAAAACCATGATGGGCGGCGTGCCCGCGAGGAGGCATGAGATAACGTCTCTTTTTGCTACTCCGTGTCGATATATTCAGAGCGGACCAAGACCTCGCGTGGCCGAGATCCATCAGCCGGACCCACAATACCCTCTTTCTCCATAATTTCAATCATCCGCGCGGCCCGATTATAACCCACACGGAGGCGACGCTGCACCATGGAGATGGAGGCCTGTCTGGTTTCCGTCACCACGGCGACCGCCTCGTCATATTTTTCATCATAGTCTTCATTGCCACCTTCAATAGAGCCTGATTCTTCTTCGACAATCTGCAACACCGTTTCATCGTAATCAGCAGATCCCTGTTCCTTAAGATAACTGACAAGTCGCTCCGTTTCTTGTTCGGAAATGAAAGCCCCATGAATTCTCTGCAATTTAGCGGCACCCGGCGGCAGGAACAACATGTCGCCCATGCCCAGCAGGTGTTCAGCACCGGAACCGTCAAGGATAGTTCGCGAATCAACCTTTGAGGAAACCTTGAAGGAAATCCGGGTGGGGAAATTGGCCTTGATCAGACCGGTGAGCACATCAACCGAAGGCCGTTGGGTTGCAAGGATAATGTGCATGCCGGCGGCTCTTGCCATTTGGGCCAGACGGGCGATGGAGGTTTCGACATCCTTTGACGCGACCATCATCAAATCAGCAAGCTCATCGACGATGATCACAATAAAAGGCAATTTTTCTTCAGAGACCTCGTTGAACGAGGCGATGGATTTGACCCGTTTCTCTTCGAGCAGCTTGTAGCGACGTTCCATCTCTCGGACAGCCCACAGCAACGCCCTTGAGGCCATTTTCGCCTCGACGACCACAGGGTGGAGGAGATGGGGAATATCGTCGTACACAGAAAGCTCGATACGTTTGGGATCGATCAACAGCAACCGAACGCTTGCGGGCGTCGCCTTGAAGAGAATCGAAGCAATGAAGGCATTGATGGCTACCGATTTACCTGCCCCCGTTGCTCCGGCGATAAGCAGATGCGGCATTCGGGCGAGATTGGCCACAATCGGTCTGCCGATAACATCAAGACCTAGTGCCAGCGTGAGCATGGAGGATGCATCCTGATACTCTGTGGTTAACAGGATCTCCCTGAGGAAGACTTTTTTTCGGACGGGATTGGGAATCTCGATACCTATAGCTGCTTTCCCGGGGATGGAACCGACAATCCGGACACGATCCACCTTCAAGACCATGGCCAAATCATCGGCGAGCGTGACTATTTTATTTATTTTAACCCCTGGCGCTGGAGAAAATTCATAGGTAGTGACCACCGGTCCCGGTGAGATACCGGCCACAGTTCCTTGCACACCGAAATCCTGAAGCTTGGCGGTAAGGATAGCACTCACCTCGTAGTAGTGCTCTCGACTGACCTCCACCTCACCCTCATCGTTCTGGTCGAGCAGTGAAAGCGGTGGCAAATGATAGTCCCCACGCGGAGAAGATTTCAACGAAGCGTCCCTGCCCTCCCTCTCTGGTGCCATCGGTTTTTTTAATGGCTCGTGAACGGCAGGAACCGAAAACGAAACCTCTTGCGGTTTTTTTGCGGCATTGGCGCGAACTCTCTGGCTGACTGGCAGTTTTTCTTTGTTTTGCAACAAATCGCCGCTACTGTTCCCGTCAAACGATGGCCTTTTCACAAGATTACGGCGACCCCACAACCACCTGGCAAGATCAAAGAGAGAAAACCGAACCGCAGCCTTCAAAGAAAAGATCAGCAGAAGCAGCAATACAAGCGCTGAACCCACAGGGCCGATAACTCGAGCCAAGAGGCTCCAAACCAAGGTGCCGAGATACCCCCCTGGTGCAACAAAGGCAGCAGGCAACAATAATTGATCATAGGCCCCGAAAAGGCCGGACGAACTGATGACTATCCCCGAAATACCAACGACTATGGAGGGCAAACGGTTCCCTGCCGGCCGCGCAAGCAATACCAAAACGGTGGCATAACAAAGCAGACAGACAGGAAAAAAAGCGATGAGTCCGAGGAAGGAAAAAAGATAATGAGCCGAAAAAAAGCCAAAGGAACCGCACCAATTGGCCTTTGGTTGCTGGAGCACGGGTTCGGGAGCAAATAAGGGCAGGATATAACTACCAAGACTTAAAAGCAGAAACAGTGCCAGGAAAAGCAAGACGAGAGAAACAAACTCTTGCTGACTATTAGTCTTTAGGTGTGGGTTGGATAGCGCCATGATAACACAAGGGGGGAACGCTTTTCCGGGATAAAATCCGAAAAAATAGAGAAAGAGGCACTCTGCTGCCTGGGCGGAAATCGATACGTCCGGTTACAAACATCTCTTTTTCTGCAGGGTAGCACGGTAAAACCGCCCAACGATTATCCCCCTCTCTCTTAGTACAATCCTCACCGCGCAGCTCTTACGCTTCTCGCCTCAAAGGATCTACAGGTGCCTGAATAGCATGCGCAAAAACGCCATCTCAAGCAGTGATTCCGAAAAGCCCCATGAAGGTATCCTGCAACGAGAGGGGAAGAGCGTTATGGTTTGGGTAAGGTGGACTGAACGGCGTCAAGGATTCCATTAATAAAAGAAACCGACTCATCAATGGAATATCGTTTGGCAATTTCCAGGGCCTCATTGATAGCCACTTGGGCAGGGGCGTCCTCAACGTACCGTAATTCAAACACAGCGATGCGGAGAATGTTCCTGTCGACCATGGACATGCGCTCCACCCGCCAATTATGCGAATGATCAGCCAAAAACGAATCGATTTCTTTAAGATGCAGACAGATTCCCTGTATCAAATGTTGGCTATACGGCAACGAATTTTTACTGAAATCAAAGGTCTGGCAAAACATCTCTAAGTCTGCAGCCACCGTTTCTGGAACAGCGACCCGTTCCTGAAAATCATAACTGAACAGAAACTGCAGGGCCAGCTCCCGTGATTTGCGACGTAATCCCATGTAAATTCTATATAAAACTATAAGTTACCAAGGTAAAAGCGTGCATGTCGATCGCTTCCCTTGAGACAAAGAGGTCCGTTTGATCAGCTGAGGCGGCCAATTAAATTGATCATCTCAAGGGCTGCAATAGCCACATCCGATCCCTTGTTGCCGGCTTTGGTACCCGCCCTTTCAATCGCCTGTTCAATGGTTTCCGTGGTCAGCACGCCGAAAAGGACCGGGATCCCAGTATCGAGCATCACCTGCGCCGTTCCCTTGGAAACCTCACCTGCAACGTAATCGAAGTGGGGGGTGGCCCCGCGGATGACCGCGCCGAGACAGATAATCGCATCATATTTTCCCGATTTCGCCATTTTCTGGGCAATCAGTGGTATCTCAAATGCACCGGGTACCCGCGCGACAACGATGTCATCGGTACTCACCCCCGAGCGAACCAGGCTGTCGAGAGCCCCTTCCAGCAGTTTTTCGGCGATAAAGGAATTGAAACGGGCGACAACAATCCCGATTTTACAATTTGTACCCTGTAAATGCCCTTCTAAATATGTAACCATGTTCGTTCCTGTAGTTGATATCACGGATCTCTCGTCACACATCCCATCGGCAGGTCGCCGTACAACTCCAGGATATGTCCCATCTTATCGCGTTTGGTTCGTAAATATTTCTTATTTTCCTCATCGCCGGGTATCTCGATGGGGAGTCGATCCACCACCTCCAAGCCATACCCTTCCAATCCGATAATCTTCTTCGGATTGTTAGTCAGTAACCGCATTTTTCGCACCCCCAGATCTCGTAAAATCTGGGCACCGATACCGTAATCCCGCAGGTCGGGTTTGAACCCGAGACGGGTGTTGGCTTCCACCGTATCCAGACCATCACTGTCCTGTAAGCCATAAGCCTTCAGCTTATTGATCAGCCCGATACCGCGTCCTTCCTGACGCATATAGAGGACCACCCCTTTGCCTTCCTGTTCCACCATCCGCATGGCTGCATGCAACTGCGAGCCGCAATCACAACGTGCGGAACCGAAGACATCACCGGTCAGGCATTCGGAATGGACACGCACCATCACCGGCTCCTCGGGGGAAATATCTCCTTTGACGAGGGCGACATGTTCGTCATTGTCGACATCGTTGAGATAGGCGACCAGCCGAAACTCACCGGCATGAAAGGTCGGCAGGCGCGCCTCGGCGGCCCGACGCACCAGTACATCCTTGCGAAGGCGATAGGCGACCAAATCGGCTATGGTCGCGATCTTGATACCATGCTCCTTGGCAAACACCTCGAGGTCGGGCATTCTGGCCATGGTACCGTCTGTGTTCATGATCTCACAGATGATACCGGCGGTCCGCAGGCCGGCAATCCGGGCCAGGTCAACCGAACCCTCGGTCTGTCCGGTTCGGACCAGAACCCCGCCACCGCGAGCACGCAGGGGGAAAATATGGCCGGGGCTGATGATATCGCGGGGTGTGGCTAATGGATCCACAGCCGCCTCGATGGTTCGGGCCCGGTCTGCTGCGGAAATGCCGGTGCTCACTCCAGTGCGCGCTTCGATACTGATGGTAAAACCGGTACCATAGGGTGACTGATTGTTCGAGACCATCATCGGCAGCCCCAGCTGCTCTATGATGTCCGGGCTCATAGCCAGACAGATCAGGCCCCGCCCATGGGTGGCCATGAAATTGATGGCCTCGGGGGTCACCATCTCCGCGGCCATGCACAGGTCACCTTCATTTTCCCGGTCTTCGTCGTCGACCAGAATAATCATCTTTCCGGCCTTGATATCTTCTACAACTGCCTCAATCGAACTGACTGCCATATCATTCCTCTATCCAGGGACAGCCGCTTGTCAAAGCGCACCCCTTTCTTCTCAACATACCAGGTTAACACAACAATCGAGGGGAGATCTCCTCCACCTCATTGCTCATAAAAAGCCATGTTCCGCAAGAAAGCCTGGATTAATCCGACTTTGCTGCTCGCCGACGGTGGATTTTTCCGCCAACAGTTTTTCCACGTATTTGCCGATCATGTCCACCTCGATGTTCACCGGGTCCCCTTCTCGAAGTGCACCTAAGTTAGTGCTGGCTAGGGAGTGGGGAATGATGGAAACGGAAAATCGGTTACGCTCACAGGTGTTCACGGTCAGGCTAACGCCGTTGATAGTGATCGAGCCTTTGGCAATAACATATTTTGTCAGACCCGGGTCCAGGGAAAAAGTGAACAGGGTGAAATCTCCGGTACTCCTGCGCTGTTCGACCTGCCCCTGGGCATCGACATGACCGCTGACCAGATGTCCACCCAACCGGTCGCTCAACCGAAGGGCACGCTCCAGATTCACCCGACTGCCGGTCTGGAGATGGCCAAGTCCCGTTCGCTTCAGACTCTCCGGCGAGACATCAACATAAAATCGACGGTCCTTGATGTTCCGCGCAGTCAGACAGGCCCCATTCACCGCAATGGATTCGCCCTCTTCCGGGTCGGTGAGCAGAAAATCCGCCTCAAGACCGAAGATCATTCCACCGCCGGCAGGCCGCTTTTCAAAAAGCGTCCCCAGTCCCTGAATGATCCCGGTGAACATTTACTGTCCCTGCTCCACAGCCAAAGCCCGCTGGTTGAATTCCTCGGCCAGCCGGGAGTGTTTGAACCGGGTATGGATATTGGCAACGGAACGATAGGCATCGGCTGCTTTGGCTGTTTCACCCTGCTCCTTGTAGGTCTCGGCCATGACGATCAACACGTCGACCGCCCCTTTAGGGTTCTGGGTCAGCCGATAATGCTCCAATATATCATAGAGAAGCTCAAAGGCCTTTTCATGGTCCCCGAGTTTCCGATAGGCTGCAGCCATCTTCTTGTTCAAGGCCAGCTGGGAAAAGCTGTCATCTTCTTTTTCACAGATGGCAAAGGCCCGTTGGTAGTTGGCGATGGCCATGGCATACTCATCACGGGCAAGACAGGCATCGCCCAGCCGATCCGAGGCATTAGCAACGCCCTGCTCGTCTCCCTGCTCTTCAAAACCCATGAGGGCGTTGTGAAAAGCCTGGGCAGCCTGGGCATATTCGCCTTTACTTAAGAGTTGGCGACCGGCGCTGTAATCCTTTCTGGCAGGATCTTGCTCATCGTTGGTATTTTCTTGAGCCATGGGCCCGAGGGAACTGAGGGGTCGGATATTATCACTCACCATGGCCTTCTTCCTTATGAATATTCTGGGTGGCCTGGGCGCAAAGCTCGGCCACTGTTGTTGTTACAAGTGCACCTTGTTCAAAGATAGTGACCGGCGTGGTGTCGTTCTGCAGGGCCATAATCTGAAAACCCGCCTCTTGCGCCTTAATCCGACCCAGGATGCGGAGAGTCAAGCCACGCATCACCGGATCTTCGTGATTGAGCACGGGGAACAGGGAGTAAAAAGATATCTTGCGGATCAGATCCGGCCGGGTAGCGGCAATTTCACCAAGACCCCAGAGTACAGCCTCACGGGTGCCAGGGTCGCCCATAAAATTGAAAAGATGGCGGGTAAAGGCCCCATAGATATCCGGTCGGGCAGCGATGATCGAGCCGATGGTCTCCACCATGCCCCAGGAACTGGCGGCGGAATCCGCACTGGCCTCAAACAACCGATGCAGCAGATCGGCAACCGCGCCGGGCTCTCTGGTGGCGATGCGCCCACAGACCTGACCTATAATCCAGGCAATACGATAGCGCGCATCTGCTTCAGGTTCGTACAGCAGGCGCTGCAGAAAACGGAGGGTTTTACTGTCGTCCAGATAGAGATCAACCAGCGCATCAACATCGGCAGCTTGGGCCAACTGTTTGACGATTTGCTTGTCCGCCCGCCGCCGCACCCGTTTGGGATCACGTGCCAATTCCATCTCCGGTTGCGCAATAACCGTGGGCTGCCCCGGTACCCTGCCGTCTTGGTCGGGACGAGTTGTCCCTTGCTTTTGTTCAAAGCGTTTAACCAACTCCGCCATTTCTTTGTGGAGACGGATAAAATACAGAACACCACGAACCGCCCGGCCGTCGAGATTCCTTTTGGCCACGACCTGGTGGGTCACTTCGTCGTAATTCTCAAGCGTCCCATCCAGATAGTCTTCTTCCGGAATCAGTTCCCAGGCCAGGTCCCAATGCTCGTTGCAGGCACTGACCAGGCATTCGACCATGGCCGCGCCGATGCGGTGACCGGTGGGATCGCTGGCATAGACCGCCCCGCACTCGCACGTGCCGATGGGAAACTCCCGCATCTTGCGCTGGACACGATCAGTCGGGCGACCGACATCCATGCCGCAGAACGGACACCAGGGCTTGAGTTGCGCTTCTGCCTTGCTGCTCATGGGTTTTCAGTACATTTCGCCTTGAGCGCTTCGACAAAGCGAGGATCGACACTGTAGCCCAATTCACTGGCCTTATCCATGTTGCGTTGTGCTTCCTGAAAGTCGCCCTTGAAATACAGCGCCACGGCCAAATTGTTGCGGGCCATCGGGCTATCGGGCTCCAGGGTCACAGCCTGCCTTGCGGCATCCACGGCCTTTTCGTCTTCTGACGCCATGGTATAGGCGGAGGTCAGGTTGATCCACGCGGTCAGCAGTTTGGGATCGATCTGCACAGCGGTCGCATAACACGCAATGGCTTGGTCGACCTCATTGCGATGTTGATGGATCAGGCCGATATTGACATGGGCCTCGGCCATGGTCGGGGAAATAACAAGCGCCTGCCGGTTGAGGGCCAAGGCTTTGTCCGTATCGCCGCAGTCAAAATAGATAGCGCCGAGATTGATCATGCTCTCCATGGACTGGTTATCCAGTTCAATCGCCTTTTCCAGCTGGGCAATGGCCTCGTCAATCCGCCCTGCCTGCCGGTACACCAGCCCGAGATGATGCCGGATGTAGACGTTATCCGGTTGTTCCTGTGCCGACTTTTCAAGATCGCTGATAACAGCCGAAAGCTCGGCTATTCTTTCTTCTTCTGCCATAAAAACCTTCTCTGATTCTAAAGTGACAAGCCCATGCCGACTCATTTCCGGCAATCCAAAGGGTAAAGTTGCTACATTATAGCCATGAACGCCCCGGACGCAAGTTACGTTCCCCGGAATTCTGCATGCATCGCTTCAACATCTCACGCACGAGGCGAAAATCCTTGGGCGCACGGTCGATCTTTGCCTGTGCTCACCCGCGCTTGGACTTTGGAGCCCAACGCCCTTCATGCTCCGGGGTTGCGGTGATAGGCGATCAGTTTTTTCTGCCGTTCCTTGGCCAGGACTTTCTGCGCCACTTCAATATCCTTGCGGATCTGTTGGGCCAGTGCCTCCGGTCCGTTGAAAGTGATTTCACCGCGCAGGTGCCGGAGCAGATTAATTTTCAACGGCCGCCCGTAGATGTCGGCATTGAATTCGAAAATATGGGTCTCCGCAACCAGGGCCGTATCGCCAAAGGTGGGATTATAGCCGATGTTGGAAACCCCGCCGTACTGCTTGCCGTCATAGATGACCTGGGTGACGTAGACCCCCCGCTTCGGACACAGATCCTCTTCCGTGATGCACAGATTGGCGGTGGGAAAGCCGAGCAATGTACCGCCGCGCTGCCGCCCCCACTGCACATCGCCGCGTATCTGATAATAGCGGCCAAGCAATCTGTGGACATCGCGCATCTTGCCGGCGGCGACCAGTTCCCTGATCCTGGTGCTGGAGACCAGCATCCCCTGTTCAAAATGGGCGGGCATCACCATCACGGTAAAACCTTTCTCCGCCCCCTGGGCTTGGAGAAAGGCGGTGTCTCCTTGCCGTCCTTTGCCCAGGGCGTAGTCGTAACCGACTACCAAATCCATTACCCCGATGCGCTTAACGAGCACCTCGTCGACGAAATCAAGGGCCGTGGTCACGGCAATCTCCCGGTCAAAGGGGATGATCACCAGGACGTCGATCCCAGCGCGTTCAATCAATTCAATTTTTTGGGGTGTGGTCGAAATCAGCCTGATGCCCTGCGGGCTCAACACCTTGAGCGGATGCGGATCAAAGGTGATGGCAACACTGGTTCCCTTGTCCTGGCGGGCCCTTGCCACCACCTGATCAAACAGCATCTGGTGGCCAAGATGTACACCATCGAAATTGCCGATGGTGACATGGGCCCGCGGAAAGAGAGTGCGAATATCTTTGAGATCAGTATAAATTTCCATGGAAGCCGCCGCCGATGACAAGGAGGGCTCATTGCTCGACTAAAAAGTGAATCTTCCCGGTTGACGAGGGGCAACCTCGCGACCATGAAGTCGGGATATGTACCCCAATTCGAAAAAACAAGCAAACAGTTCATGTCCTCCGCAAACTGCGAATGGTCGACGGTTTCGACTGCCGGCCACGATGGATGCCTTCATTATTCTCGAAAAAATTTCCACCAACCTATTGATATCAGATGGAATAGATTAAAAACGCGTCCCCGTGTCCCTGACGTTTTGCAGAGTGTCCCAGCCGACCAAGGGGTAAGCGAGTTTGCTTTTCTGCACAATCATCCCACCAAGACACGAAGAAATACTTGACAAAAAGGCGATTGGCTAGCATATTCGTCGACGCAGTGCCGAAGTGGCGGAATTGGTAGACGCGCTAGGTTCAGGGTCTAGTGGGCGTACGCTCGTGGAAGTTCGAGTCTTCTCTTCGGCACCATTTTTTACATCAACGGGTTCCAGCAAGCCTTCAGTTCTTTGCTTCTGTTCCCCGTTTCGTTTGCAATACAACGATATTTGCAGCCAGCGACAACATGTGTGTCCTGGCTGTACTTATTTGCGCACTCCGTCCTTCTCTCCAAACCCAGCAAGGCCTAGCGCTGCTCCTCCCTCCCCAGGCCAAGGAGTATGCGGGCAAACTGGCGGTTCGCTTCACCTATGCCACCAACGGCCAGGGCATCTACGGTATTGACATGGACACCGGCGCCGAGGACGAGTTGGCGCGGTATCCGACCCCGGAGGAACTGTGGAACCGGACCTTTGCCACCCAAAATGCCTGGCGCGACCGCTTCGCCGCCGTGCCCTTCGCCGACAAAAGCGGCAGCTGGCTGATCCGTTTTTACCAGGAGATTGCGGTCCAGCGTATCCTGGAGGCGTTGATCAAGGGCGAGTCGAGAATCCTGCTGACCCTGGCCACCGGCACGGGCAAGACCGCCATTGCCTTCCAGATTGCCTGGAAACTGTTCCAGGTCCGCTGGAATTTGAGCGCTTGGAAATCAGCCGGTGAGCCGAGCCGACGGCCGCGCCTGCTCTTTCTGACCGACCGCAACAATCTGGCCGATCAGGCCTATAACGACTTCACCGCCTTCTCTGCCTTCTCTGAAGACGCGCTGGTCCGGATCGCACCCGACGAGATCAGGAAGAAAGGCAAGGTCCCCAAGAACGGCAGCATCTTTTTCACCATCTTCCAGACCTTCACGAGCGGCCCGCCCAAGGACGGGCACCCCAGCCCCTATTTTGGCGAGTATCCGGCGGATTTTTTCGATTGCATCATCATCGATGAGTGCCATCGCGGCGGCGCCAACGACGAGAGCAACTGGCGCGATATCCTCATCTATTTTGCTCCGGCGGTCCAACTCGGCCTCACCGCCACCCCCAAACGCAAAGACAATGTCGACACCTACGCCTATTTCGGCGAGCCGGTCTACATCTACTCACTCAAAGACGGAATCAACGACGGCTTTCTGACGCCCTTCAAGGTGAAACAGATCGCCACCACCCTGGACGACTACGTCTATACCGCCGATGACACCGTGGTTGAGGGTGAGGTTGAAGTGGGCAAGCTGTATGAGGAAGCCGACTTTAACAAGATCATCGAAATCAAGGAACGGGAGCGGAAGCGGGTCGAGATCTTCATGGCCCAGATCGACCAGCGGGAAAAGACCCTGGTGTTTTGCGCCACCCAGGACCACGCGTTGGCGGTGCGTGACCTCATCAACCAAATCAAGACCAGCACCGATCCGGATTACTGCCAACGGGTGACCGCAAACGATGGCGCACGGGGCAACCAGGCCCTGCTCACCTTCCAGGACAACGAGAAGACGATTCCGACCATCCTCACCACCTCGCAGAAACTCTCCACCGGAGTCAACGCCCGTAACATCCGCAACATCGTACTGATGCGGCCGATCAATTCGATGATCGAGTTCAAGCAGATCATCGGGCGCGGCACCCGCCTCTACGAGGGCAAGGAGTATTTCACGATTTATGACTTCGTCAAGGCGTATCACAATTTCAGTGACCCGGAGTGGGACGGCGAACCGCCCGACCCGGAGGCCTGTCCACAATGCGGGGGCCATCCCTGCGAATGCGTCGCGCCGCCGCCCCGTCCGTGCAGGATCTGCGGTGAACGGCCTTGCGTCTGTGCAAAACCCCTTGCAGCTCCTTGTCTCGTCTGCGGCCTACGTCCGTGCGTGTGCATAAAGAGAGCGAAAATCAAACTCGCCGATGGCAAGGAACGCAGCATCCAGCACATGATGACGACCAGTTTCTGGCATGCGGACGGCACCCCCATGTCGGCGCAGCAGTTCATGGAAGCGCTCTATGGGAAACTGCCGGAGTTTTTGAAGGATGAAGCCGAACTGCGAACTCTATGGAGTCGGCCGGATACCCGCCGGAAACTGCTGGAGGGACTCGCCGAAAAAGGCTTCGGCAACGACCATCTCGCCGAGATGCAGAAAATCATCGATGCGGAAAAGAGCGACCTGTTCGATGTGCTGGCCCATGTAGCCTATGCCCTGCCGCCGCTTTCCCGTAAAGAACGAGCCGCAAAGGCCATGGTGATCATCACGCAGCATTTCAACAGCAGACAGCAGGTGTTTCTTGGCTTCGTGCTTTCCCATTATGTAACCCTTGGCGTCGAAAAACTCGATCAGGCCAAGCTGACTCCGCTCCTGAAACTCAAGTACCATGATTCTATTGCCGACGCCGTCATCGACCTAGGCAAGCCGGAAGAAATCGGTACGGTATTCGCTGGGTTCCAGAAGTATCTGTATCAACAGCCGGTTGTTGCATGACGGATGCGGGTTGAGCTCACCCGGAACGTTGCGAATATTTTGTACCGGTCAAATGGTTACAGACAGTACCAGCGGAAAATGCTGTAAAGGAAATCGGTATGTTTGGAACATCAAAATACCCTCTGCAAACCTACTACCCCAAAAAGGCGATCGACAGTGGAACGACTGAAACACAAATCCCCACTCTTCGACAACGATAACACTACCCCCCACCCATGAAACTAGCCTGATCCAGTGTGGATTATCCAAAGGTTCGGGACAGTTTTCTAGAATTACACGATTGAGCACCCGATACGCCATAAGGAAAGCCGAGTATTCACCCGCCCGTTTATAGCGACGGCAAAATGCCCTGCCCTGCTCCGTTGACTCCATCAAAATTGACCGCAACCACCTCCAATCCCGAGGCAGTTCGTCGGAGGATATTGACCGCGCAATACTCCTGGGGAATCTCCAGCAGTTGCTGCAGGGGCAGGTGTTGCAGCCGGGAGAGCAGCACCCGATTGACTCCGGCATGGGCAACAATGAGCATGGAACCGGGGTATCGTTTGGTAAGATCGAACAAGGCGGGGGAGCAACGGTCCGCGAGATCACCGAAACTCTCACCGCCTTGGGGCCGGAAGTGTTCCAGATCCCGGCCGCGTCCTTCGTAGGCTCCGGGAAAGCGATGCCGGACCTCGGCACCACTGAGCCCTTCCCAGTCGCCAAGATGAATTTCTTTAAAGTATTCAATCAACTCGACGGATGCGGATGGCCTGCCGCTGACCAAGGATGCGGTCTGCACGGCTCGTTGCAGGGGCGAGGCGAAAACATGGTCAAAGGGGATGTGGTGCAATCGTTTCTGCAGGGCCTGGGCCTGGCGGATGCCGTTGTCATTGAGGGGCAGGTTGGTCTGGCCGAGGAAACGCCGGGGCGAGGGAGTATCGATCTCACCATGGCGAAGGAGATAGATCAGCGACTGCATGCGACAGCGGCGAGCGCGGCTATGGTCCCAAGGGTTTGGCCCGCCTCCGCCTCGAAGGCGGCAGCCAGCTGCACGGCGAGGTTAGAGCGGCTGCGGATGGCCAGGACTGCTTCGGGATTGTCCTTATAGAGCAGCAGCTTTTCTTCGAACCTTTCCCCTACCCCGACAACCCTGTTGCCGCGGGCCAGTTTGTCGGCAAGATGTACGATCTCCGTTTCGCTGAGCGCCCTTCTCGGCTGCCAGTCCAAATCCCGGTGTGCGGCCACAATTGCCGCAGCCCGGCTGAAACCAAGTTGATCCAGCCAGCAGGCCCCTTCGTGCTCATGCCGGGCATGGCCCTTGGCGATATCGTGCAGCCACCCGCAAACCCGGCAGAGTTCGGCATTCAGCTCACTCCTGCCTTGCCGCCGGAGAGCCTCACAAAGGGCCACCGCGATCTCGGCCACCAGGCGGCCGTGGGCCCGACCTTTTTCCGGTATGGGGTAGCAATAGTGAAGAATGCGAGGTCATCCTTGACTATTGCTACCCCGACCTTTTTCCGGTATGGGGTAGCAATAGTCAAGGATGACCTCGCATTCTTCCATCGTGGGATAGTCACGACGTGCAAAGCGCTGGAGGCCTTCTCCATATTCTTCCGGGGTGTCCATATCGAAAAGAATATTGGCATCAGGGACCCTCACCTCGCAAACCTGGCGCGGATCTTGATTCTCGAACTGGCCCAGCCGTGCCCGCAAGCCCCCGTCGGCGTCTTTCTGTGCAATAATTTCAGAAATCAATTCCCTGGCGAGAAGCGGCGGGTGCCCACGTTGACCAGCAAAGAGCGGGTAGGTGATCCAAGCCGCAGTAGCCGCAAAAGACTGCGACAGCAGCCTGACCGTACCTGGGCGTACTAACGGGATATCCACGGGCAGAAGAAAAAATCCGCGACTTTGCTCGGCAATCTGCCGCACACCCGCCCTGATCGAGCTGTACATCCCGGTGGCAAACTCCGGGTTAGGGGCAAGACGCGCTCCGGCCCGTGCCGCTATCGCGCTGATTTCCGCGCTGCGATGACCGGTAACCACCACCAGATCCTCGATGCCGCAGTCCCGGAACAGCGTAAGGCACTGTTCCAGCACCGTACTTTGCCCCAGGGGCAGGGCTGGCTTCAACTCGCCCATGCGCGAGGAGAGCCCTGCCGCCAGAATGACGGCGCTCAGATAAGGTGCCACGCCTTTCTTCCCGTGGCCCGCTGGTAAATCAGTTCGCCGACGATGCTCACGGCAATCTCTTCCGGGGTGTCGGCCTCGATGGCAATACCGATGGGGCAGTGGACCCGCTCCAGCTGCACGTCCGCAACTCCCTTGTCCGCCAATTTGGCATAGATGGCATTGCGTTTTTTACGGCTGCCGATCATGCCGACATAACCGGCCTTGGTTTGCAGTGCCTGATCGAGCACCTCCATGTCATGCAGATGGCCCCGGGTGACGATCACCAGGTAGGAATCCCCGTCGATCTCATACGCCTTGAAACAGCCGGCAAAGGAGGAGAGCACCTGGATCTTGTCGGCCAGGGGGAAGCGTTCCTTGTTGGCGAATTCACCACGATCATCCATGACCACCACCCGAAAACCGACCTGCGCCGCGACTTCGGCGGTACAGGCGGAAACATGCCCGGCACCGACGAGATAAACGGTTCCGGCAACCGCAAAAGAGGAGAGCAGGTATTCGCGTCCCTGGTGCTCGATCAGGGATGCGGCCGGGGCCGACGAGCGGACATGTTTGACCGCCGACAAGAGGGTGTCCGGGGTATCGGCACGGCTTGATCGCCCTTTGTGATCAATGATAAAACGTGGTTCGTCACCCGCACCTCCCGCAAGCGGGCAGACCAGGGTCACCCGGCGGCCTGAATCCATGGCCGCCAGCAGGCACTGAAAGACGGCACGATTGGCATCATCCGCCTGAATATACTCAAGGAAAAGCTCCATCTTGCCGCCGCAAATCATATCGGTGTCGGCGGCATCGCCGTTGGAAAGATCAAAGGCGCGACGCAGTGACTTCCGGTCGGTGAAGCAAAGCCCGGCCTCCTCCATGGCCATGGCCTCGACCAGGCCGCCACCGATGGTACCGGCAATGCGGCCATCTCTGCGGATGATCATCTTGGCGCCCGCGAGCCGGGGGGTGGAGCCGGACTGGCTGGAAATGGTGACCAGAACGAGGTCTTCACCGTCATTCAGGGTCGTGCATATCTGTTGGATCAGTTTTTTCATGAGTGACTATCCTCTCGTTTATCTGCGAGAATGCGTTTGCCGAAATGAATTACGGCGGTGGGTTCAAGGGTCAGGGTGATGGCCACGCCCTTGAGGGGAGGGTAACGGGCCAGGATTTCGGCGGCCCGGCGGCATGTTTCCTCCCCCTGGTTTGGTAGGGTGACCAAGTGAAGCTGGAGGGTTTCCCGTCCGTTGGGTCGGACGAGGCAGGCCCGGAAATCGAGCAGGCCAGGAAGGGCAAAGAGGAGCTCATCCAGGTTGTGCAGGGCCAACCGGTTGCCGCTCTCCAGAGTGCGGACCTGGTTCATCCGGCCAAGGACCCGGTCCAGCCGGCGGATAGGGCTGCCGCAGGGACAGGGACCGGGGAGCAAACGGCCTTGATCGCCGGTGCGATAACGAATCAGCGGCATCCCGGTGCGGGCAAGGGTGGTCATCACAATTTCACCCCACTCGCCCACCTCCAAGGGTTGGGTGGAGTGTGAATCAATGATTTCAAACAGCAGATCAGCCTCACGCAGGTGAACCCCGCAATGGGCCGCGCAGTCCACCCCGCCGCCCAGTCCGCTCTCCACCGTACCGTAATGGGTAAAAACTTCGCAGGACAGCAGTTGGGCCAACTGGGAGTTCAGGCTTTCCGGGATGTAATCCGAACAGAGGAGCACCGAACGGATGGTGCCCAGGGGTATTGCTAAAAATGCCGCCATCCGGGCAACGGCCAGGATCTGCACCGGAAAACCGACCAGGACATCGGCTTTGATTTCGCACAACTTCCGCGCCGCCAGCTCGGGATCCTCGACCAAGCCGAGGATGACACTGGACACCCCCATCCGTTCCAGGGCCGTTGCCAGCAGATGTCCAGTGGAATCCGGGGTAGCGCCCGGCAGGACTATCGCCACCCTCTGACCGGGATCGACCAGGGATTGCATGCCCTGGTGAAAAAATTCCAGGGTGTGTTCCAGATCCGCATCGGTAAAAAAGAGCCGCTTCGGCGTGCCGGTGGTACCGGAACTGCGGAGGGTTATAATCCGTGTCACCGCATCCTGACCGACACAGACCATTGCTGACCCGTGGTGGCGCAGTTCGGCTTCGCTGGTCAAAGGCAGGCTGGGCAAATCCGCCAGTCCCGTGATCGTGTTGACACCGGCCTCCGCCAATTTTCGCTGATAAAACAAAGAATGCGCTCTGCAATACTCAACCACTGCACGCAAGCGCTCCCCCTGGTACTGCTCAATGGCCGACCGTGACAACGGCGTAGTGCGCTGGCCGAGGCTCCGGCCGATGAGGATTTCCAGAGAGGTCCTTTTCATGACTGCAGGACTCCGCGATAGAGTGACTCGCCCGTGCTCGAGGTCAGGTTGTAGGCACAAAAGGGGATCAGGTTGCCTGCCGGAGAAACCACATGGATGCAGCATCCCTGTAGGCGCTCAAGATCCAGATTCCACACATCCTGGAAGGCCATGGCCGAGAGCGAAAAGGTGTGGGTGCGGGCCCGCGCCAAAAATCGGTCCATATCATCTTGCGGTTGTGGTTTTTGTTTACTTGCGCAGGTTGAGGGAGCCGCCGCCATGGGCAGAGACCATTGTCGGGCGGTGAAGGCCACGCTTTTTTCCCGGCCCTCAAGGGCCGAGGGGACGGCGGCTTTGGGTTCGCCGCTGGAACAGCAGACCGCCTGACGATTGCCAAGCGGCATGAGCGCACCACCTTCCTCCACCAGGAAATTGCCATGGAAGGAACAGAGGGCGTGCTCGCAGGTAGGGGGAGCAAAGTGCTCCGCTCTGAGTGCGCCCCCGCTTTGTTCTTCGATCAGTTGCAGCACCTCCGGCAGAGTGAGTCGGTCCTCATCGGCCAGGGCCTCGGGAAAGCGGCCCAAATAGCTGACCGGCTGAAAATGAACGCCGCGCACCGTGGGGGCAAAGCGAACGGCGTAATCGATGATCGCCCCGACCTCGTGGGTGTTGATGCCCGGCACCAGGGTCGGCACCAGGACCACGGCCAACCCCGCTGCCTGGCAGTGGAGCAGGGCCTGTTCCTTGACAGCAGAGAGATCGCGGCCGCGCAGGGCAATGTGGGTGGCGCTGCTGAGACCGTCAAATTGGAGAAAGACCGAGGCCAGCCCGGCCTCCTTGAGGGTAACGGCATAGCTCGCATCACCGGCCAGGCGTACACCATTGCTGTTGAGCTGGATAAAAGAAAAACCCTTGCCCAGACCGAGGGCAATGATCGCAGGCAGATCGTCACGTACCGTGGGTTCGCCGCCGGACAATTGAATATTGCAAGGGCCGGAGGCTGCGAGAACCCGATCATAGAGAAAGCCAATCCTCTCAAGGGAAAGGTCGTCACCCCGCTCCGCTTCTGCCCCGGCATCGGCGAAGCAGACCGGGCAATGGAGGTTGCAGCGCTGGGTGATCTCGATCAGGGCTGTACAGGTATGCTGGCCATGATCCGGACAGAGGCCGCAATCAAAGGGGCAGCCGTCTTGGATTGCGGTGAAGGCCCGGCTGGGTACGGACGGTCGTTTCGGCCGCACCCAGGTGGAAAACGGCTGGGAACCCCGCCAGATCACCGTCCGGAAGGTACCGTGCTGCGAACATTGCTTGACCTGGTAGACCGTATCGCCCTGCTGCTCACGGATCGCCGGAATACGACGCAGGCAGTGCGGGCAGAGGCTCGCGGTCGACGACAGCAGATGGATGGGCCTTTCGGAATGCACCCGCCTATTCCTTGGCCCGGGTGGGGTCGATATTGTTGTCCGCCAGGATGCCGACAAGGGTTTCGCGGGCTCGCCGCATGAGAGTGCCGCAGACCTCGGGTTTTCGCCCGCCATGGAAAGCAACGATCTCGTCGCAGCGGATGCCGCCCCAGGAGGTCGCGCTGCCCTTGAACCAATCCATGAATTGGGAAAGCAGCAGGGGATAACAGTCCAGGGCCTGCTCGTCGGCGCTGCCCTTGGCCGCATAGAGGGCGATGACACAGGCGGCTCCGCTGGCAATACCGCAGAGATCGCCGATGCCCGAACCCTCGCACAGTCCGGCCATGGCCCGTACCAGGGGAATATTCTCCTCGCCCATATCCTCCAGGGTCAGTTGCATCAAGATCTGGCTGCAGCAGAATCCCTGGGCGGCCAGCTGCATAATCCGCAACGAAGTATCATCCATGTGGAGCACCTCTTTGGGCAATAAGCACATAGTAGCCAAGGGACGCGGTGGCCAGGGCGCAACAGGTTAGCCGGGCCTCCTCCTCCCCCAGAAACAACTGCCAGAATCTTTCCAGACTGCCGTAGGTGAAGATGATCTGGCCAGCCAGCTGTTTGAGCAGATCGCTCCGATCGCGCAGGGTGAGCAGGGTGAATCCGGCCTGTTGCAAAGCCTGGGCAACGCGCTCAAGAGGCAGGGCCTGGGTGATGCAACTGCACAGTCCCGGCAAAGCCGCTGCCTGCCGCTGTTTGCAAAAGATATCGGTGAGCAGCAGCAGGCCGCCCGGCCGGAGGACGCGAGCCATCTCCCGCAGGCTGGTGTCAATATCCCCGGTCAGGGACAAGACGCATTCCGAGATAACCGCCGCAAAGCAATGGCTGCGGCAGGGGATGGCGGTAGCCTCCGCCTGGATCAGCGCTACACCCGGGGCAGAGCAAGCCGCCTTGGCCAACATGGTGGCGGAGGGATCCAGGCCCGTGGGCCGCAGCTGGAAGGCCGAGGCCATCAGGGCGGCCGTATGCCCGGGACCGCAACCCACATCGAGCACGGTAGCACCGGGCGCCAGATTGCAAGCGGTCAGGATTTCAGCGGTCAGGGCAAGTCCGCCGGGCCGCAAGGTACCACCGGTCACCTCGGCGAGTTCTTCCTGCTCGTAGAGTACCGTCACCGGGGCAGAGGTGCAGGAACAAGGCGCGTTCATCTTATTTGTCTTCCAGCAGCTGTTCCACTTCCAGCATCTTGCCCACGGCCAATTTTTCAGGTACCAGAATGAAGCCGCACTGCGGGCAGGCCATGAGTTCGACATTAAACACCGAGTTCAGGTAGCTGACATTGACCTTGACAGGCTGCAGCGGCTGATAGCACCCGGCGCACTGCCAGGTGGTGGCTTCAATAAAGGAAAAGGTGTTCATGGCTGTACCTCCGGCAGCAGCATACGGTGGCTGTAGCCGTTGTGGATCACAAAGCCCTGGTCCACGGGCTCATATTCCACCCAATAGGTCACGCGCACCGGCTTAGAGCTGGCCAGGCGATGATTATTGTGCGGATTGACCAGATGTATACTGGTTGTCTGTGCCTGGTGGATGACCTTTTGGACATCTTCCTCAAGGATATGACGGCTGTTGAGCAGATCCAGGACCTCCTGGCTGAGGATGAGGCGGATTTTTTTATGCGCGGCCACCGGCGCAGCGGCTTCCGGCCAGAGGGCTGCGAGCAGTTCCTGCTGCAGCCGGGCGCGATTTTCATGGCGTTGCGAGAATCCGGGATTTTTGCGGGCCAGCGGCTG
>JBBRBT010000052.1:0-28798 GCA_038205495.1 Desulfobulbales bacterium | reverse complement strand
AGGAGTTGACGTTTTGCCCAAGGAGGGTGATCTCCTTGACGCCCTGACTTACCAGGATCTCAACCTCCTCGATAATATCGCCCATCGGTCGGCTAATCTCCCGCCCTCGGGTGCCGGGAACAACGCAATAGCTGCAGTAGTTATTGCACCCCTGCATAATAGTGACAAATCGCCTGAATCCATCCGGAGAAAGGGAGGGTGAAATATTACGAAGCAGTTTCTGGAAGGGAGGGATGGTAAAGGTGGCCTCAAGATTGGTGGCAATTTCTCGAGTAGTCAGCCGTTGACTGAGACGATGTAACATTTCAGGCAAATGGTAAATCTGTTGCGTGCCCACGATCAGATCGACATGGGGCATGCGGTCGCGTATTCGTTCCCCCTCCTGCTGGGCCACACAACCCGTGACCCCGATGAGCAACGCGGGATTTTTTGCTTTTTCCTCGCGCAGTTGCCCCAACAGGCTAAATACTTTCTGTTCAGCTTTCTCTCTGATACTACAGGTGTTGATCAAGATAACGTCGGCACCATGGGCGCTACCGGTCGAGACGTATCCTTCTTGCGCCAAGAGCTGTTCGATGATCTCGGAATCACGTTCATTCATCTGACAACCAAAGGTTTTAATATACAAGCTTTTACTCATAACAATGTGTTTACCTATAAATACGAACAAGAGTTAATAAGATACATGATATGAAAAGGGTGTGAGGTCGACCGCTAAAGCCTCAAGCAGGCGCATGGTTTCCTCAAATCGGGAGTCAAGGGTCTGGATTCGCACCAGACCCTTTTCGGCTGAGAGCGTGGTGAGAATGGCAAGCCCGTCATATCCTTCGAGTATAAACCGCAACCAGCCGATTTTTTCAGGGCGGATAAGCAGATACCATTCAATAACGGGAAACTGAGCGTTCATGGACTCAACTTTTTACGTGAGATTTACAGCGCTACACCGCTAATGATGCGTCAATATTACCAATAAGATTTTTATATTTGCTAATAACCGGAGCGACGACTTCCTGGAGAAATTCAGTTGTCTGCATGGCGGCCCGTCCGGTAAATTGCTGGTAATTGCCCAGCAATCCATCAAGTTCTTTGTAGTCAAAGGGAATGCGCTCGTCCTCCGCCAGCCTTTCCAGGAGATTATTTCGCACCCCAAGGTTTTTAACATCAAGTCCTGCGGCCACCGAGTGTTCCCGGATAACCTCATGCATTTCCTGTCGACTTTTTCCCTGTCCCACACAGGCCATAAGAATTTTTTCAGTGGCCATAAAAGGGAGCTCTTCTTTTAAATGCCGCTCAATTTGTTTTGGATAGACAACCATATCGTTGGTTATATTGATGTATAACTTCAGAATAGCGTCCGTCAACAGGAAAGCCTGGGCCAAGTCCATGCGACGGATAGCTGAATCATCAAGGGTGCGTTCAAACCATTGATTTGCTGCAGTTGCGGCAAAATTAGCAGGGAGCCCCATGAGCTTTCTGGCCAGGCCCGTCATGCGCTCCGAGCGCATCGGATTGCGCTTGTAGGCCATGGCCGAACTGCCCACCTGTTTACTTTCAAACGGCTCTTCCTGCATTTTCAAATTGGAAAGTAGGCGTAAATCAACCGCAAATTTATGGGCAGAAGCGCCAATTCCGGCCAGGGTTTCGGAGGTTTTCATGTCGAGTTTTCGCGGGTAGGTTTGCCCGGTGACGGCAAAAAACTGATCAAAGCCCATTTTTTCAGAAACCAATCGGTCGAGCTCCCTCACTTTTTTATGATCGCCGTTAAAAAGCTCGATGAAGGTCGCCTGAGTGCCGACCGTTCCTTTGGCTCCCCGAGCCTTGATCTGGCCTTCGAGTTGTTCGATGTAGTCCAGATCCATCAGCAAATCTTGAATGTACAAAGTGTTGCGCTTGCCCACCGTGGTCGGCTGCGCCGGTTGGTAGTGCGTAAAGCCCAGTGTGGCTAAATCCTTGTACTTGTCACAAAATCCAGCAAGGTTGGTGATTACTTTGACCAATGAATTTTTCACAAGCTGCAGAGCACGCTTCTGAATGAGCAGGTCGGTATTGCACACCACAAATTGAGAGGTCGCTCCCAGGTGGATAATGGGCTCGGCAAGTGGGCACTGTTGCCCGTAGGCGAAGACGTGGGCCATGACATCATGGCGAATTTCCTGCTCCTTTGCTGTGGCCACCTCGTAATTTATATTCTCTACGTTTGCCTTCAGTTCAGCGACCATCTCGGCGGTAACGGAAGCCAGTCCAAGTTCATGTTGGGCCTCGGCCAGGGCTACCCAGCAACGGCGCCAATGGGTGAACTTAAAACGTTCGGAAAAAAGTTCCTGCATTTCTCGGCTGGTATAACGGGAGACCAGGGGTTCCTGGTAAATATCGTGATTCATGGGAATGCTCTTATAGGTTGTGAAGTGAAGTTTCAGAGGCCTTTAACGGTCCTCTCTGAATAATTCAATATTGCGCTTATGAAAAGGTTCTTTTCCGTCATGAAAGGGGTTTGGGGAGATGATAGATGCAAATCCGCCGCTAAAACGAGAATCTACTCATGAAATGCCATATATTTAAATGTCGCATAATATATATTATGTTAAATTTTATATTTGTTATAATTTCAACTAGCTGCGAAATGAAGCGCCTGGATCTGTTCACGCTCTACCCCTCTGAACCAAGATCGTTTCAATTGGAAAACAAGATCCACCGGACTGTGGAAATTGAGATTCGCATCGGCCAAATGGAAACCGATGCCGGGAATTAAATAATTATTAGCTTGGAGCTGAAAAGATAGGTGTCCCTTGATTTCTTTCGGTCGAACAAGTTGTTCGCCGGAGAGCAGGAAAGTGGGTTCGGTGTTCCCTTCCCCAAATGGTTGCATCAACTGGAGCGCCTGCGCAAAATCTTTGGTTATACTTTTTTTGTCTTGAAAGTGATAATCAACATGAATTTCATGGGCCTTTTTCAGAATACCGCCCTGCAGAGCCACCTGATGATTGAAGTTGTTTGTGAACGTATCAAAATGATCTTTTTTGATACTGAGACCTGCAGCCATGGCATGGCCGCCAAAGCGTTCAATCCACGGCGCGCACTGCTCCAAGATCTGAAAGAGGTTTACGCCTGCAACTGACCTCCCTGATCCTTTTAAAGAGTTTTCTGAACTCGCTGTAGTATCATCGGTAAAGACGAATACAGGTCGATGATAACTGTCCGCTATTTTCGCCGCAACTATACCCAGTACGCCTGGGTGGCAATCGCCCAGGTAAACAGCTAGGCCGTTCCGTCCTGCCTGCACCTGCTCCTGGCATTTGGCATCAATATCCGCCAGAGCTTCTAGCACCAATTGCTTCCTTTGCATATTCATCCGTTCCAGTTCTTGGGCCAACGGTCTCGCCTCTTCCATGGTAGCTGCCGACAATAACCCTAAGCCCAACTGGGGACAGCCCAGTCGACCCGAGGCGTTAATGCGCGGAGCAAGCTTGAATGCAATATCTTCTGTCAGGATATGTCGTCCCAGCATTCCACCGTTTTCGATGATAGAAATGACGCCAAAACGATGAGTTGTTGATAATACTTCAAGTCCTGCTCGTACCATGATACGATTAACGCCAATAAGCGGCACAACATCCGCAACTGTCCCGAGTGCCACCAAATCCAGATATTTTTTCAGATTAGGCAAGGTCTTGATTGTTAATACACCGCTCTCGACAAACGCCTTTCGCAGGGCAATCAGGAAAAAAAAGGCGACCCCTACGCCCGACAACTGAGCAAAGGGGAATTTGCAGCCCGGTTGCTTTGGGTTGAGTATGGCCTCGGCCTCCGGGAGAATATCCTGTGGCTCATGGTGGTCGGTGATGACCACGCGCAGCCCGAGTGTTTTGGCGTAGATCACTTCGTCAACTGCGGCGATGCCGCAATCAACAGAAATCAACACCCCGCCCTTTGCCTGCTCTGATTGCGCGACCAAGCGATTGATCGAGCTCACTGACAGGCCGTAGGTTTCCTGGAGTCGGTTGGGGATGTAGGAAAACACTTTAGTAACGCCGATTTCCTTGAAGAAGCCTGCCAATAGAGCGGTCGCCGTGATGCCGTCGACATCGTAGTCGCCATGGATAAAGATCGGCTTATGGGCACGGCACACTTCAAGGATGCAACGCACCGCCAACCGCATGCCTTTCATGGAATCGGGCGATGGCAGCATCGATAACTGGGGATAGAGGAAGTTCTGGATTTCGGGAAGAGTTGCGAATCCTCGGGAATGCAATATTTCACCCAATTGCGGCGGAAAGTTGAATTCTTTGGCAACTTTCTTGCCGAATTCCCTGGCTTGGGAAGTGTCAGTATCCGGGGGGAAAGTGTAGCCTGGGTGAAGGGGAGGTGTTTGCACGGGATAAGGGGCGCGGGTTATTATTGCGTGGCTTTTATAAAAAGAGCACTATCTGTGAGCGCCTTGTCTGCCTGTTGAATATCGTACCAATGTAATTCCCGGTGTCGTCGAAACCAGGTCATCTGCCGCTTGGCATATCGCCTGGTGTCCTGAATCAGGGCACTGGTGGCTGTGTCTAGATCCCAAACGCCCGCAATGCAGGCGTTCATGTGTCGGTACCCTATGGACTGCATGGAAGGCAATTGGGGGGAGTATCCCTTACCGAGCAAGGATTCAACTTCTGCTTTAAAGGTGTCTTGCATCATACTTATCGTACGAGTTTTTATCCTGTTGTGTAATAAGGCACGATCACAGGTGAGCCCAAGATGAAGTATCCGGGAAAAAAGGGGACGCTGGAGGGATCGCGACTGCCTGCGGAGATGTTCCGACCAAGGGATGCCGGTGGAGTGAAAAATTTCCAGTCCACGCAGGAGCCGTTGGGTGTCGTTCACATGGATTCGCTCGCCGCTTTCCCTATCAACCTCGCACAATTCTCGGTGCAACGCTTCCCTCCCCTCGTTTCTCAGTCGCTCCTGAAGGCTTTTCCTTACCTCATCTTTTACGTTAACATTGGCAAACAATCCATTGATCAAGGACGAAAGATAGAGTCCTGTCCCCCCAGTGATCAAGGGGATTTTTCCGCGAGAGGATATCGACTTGATTGCAGTCAAGGCATCGTGGACAAAACGGGCCGCATCATACTTTTCATCTGGATCAAGGATGTCGATCAGGTGATGGGCCACTTGT
This sequence comes from Desulfobulbales bacterium, assembly GCA_038205495.1. Classification (GTDB taxonomy): domain Bacteria; phylum Desulfobacterota; class Desulfobulbia; order Desulfobulbales; family Desulfobulbaceae; genus Desulfobulbus. The sequence continues at coordinate 23,640 of JBBRBT010000052.1, read as the reverse complement.
TGGCGCTCCGCCCTGCTCACTTTAGCCGTTCCGATATCCATATATCGATATACCTGCATCGAATCCATGGAAATAATCTCGCAGTCAACTTCAGCCGCTATCTTAAGCGACAAATCGGTTTTGCCAATAGCGGTCGGTCCCACAAGCACAAGGACCGGTGTTGATATGGGTTTAGTGGCGCTCATCATTCGAAACTAATCAGCGGGAGGAGTCGTTGTAGGGTTTTGGGGCCGATGCCGGGAACCTTGAGTAAATCGTCAGGGCCGGTGAATCTTCCCGCGCGTTGCAACTCGTTGGCAATAGAAGCGGCCAAATGCGGACCAACTCCCGGCAGCATCTCCAGGGTCTCTTTGTCAGCTAAATTGATCGGCAGGGGACGATTAAGAAACAGTGCCAGGGCGGCGGGGAGGTTTCCTGCCGTATCCCGGTCCGCCGAAAGCGGTACGAGCTTGACGGACCCCTTCAAGCTGATTATTTCATTTTCAACCCCATTGTCATGGTCGTCGCCCCCGGCTGAAACGCTCAGTACTCGCCACCGATGCGTGTTCTCCTCTAAGGCGACGCCGTACAGATGCCGCACCTCTTTCTCCTGGAAAGGCAATAAATCATAAGCAATAAGCAGCAACCCTAAAACAAAAAGGACAAGCGTGCGCTTGTCCTTGGCTTTTGTAGTAGCGGCTGGAGCCAAGCGCGTATCAATGCCGGACTTGCTCATCTTTCATCAATTTGTAATTGATACTGTCCACCAGCGCCTGCCAGCTCGCCTCGATGATATTCACTGAAACGCCGACCGTTCCCCAGCTATTCTCAAGGTCTTTACTTTCCACCAGAACGCGCACCTTGGCTCCGGTGCCGTATTCACCTGAAAGGACGCGCACCTTGTAGTCAGTGAGTTCCATATCTTCCAGGCTGGGGTAAAAACGGGTCAGCGCCTTGCGCAGCGCTCGATCCAGGGCGTTGACCGGACCGTCTCCCATGGCAGCGGTGTGCACCTCGTTGCCGTTGACATACAACCTGATGGTTGCTTCGGTGATCGGGTTCTTGGCCATATCATATTTGTGGTTCATGACCCGGAAAGCCTCGAGATGGAAAAAATCTCGCTGCAGCCCGAGTGCCCGGCGCATGAGCAGCTCAAAACTCGCCTCGGCCGCCTCGTATTGGTAGCCTCTATTCTCCAACTCCTTCAATTCATTGATGATCGAGGCCATCAGCGGATCGTCCGGGTCAATAACGAGGCCGTATTTTTGCGCCTTAAGAAGAACGTTGGCCTTTCCAGATTGATCCGAGATCAATATCCTTCGAGCGTTACCGACCTTTTCCGGAGCAATGTGCTCGTAGGTCATGGGGTTGCGCTGCACGGCGCTGACATGCACGCCTCCCTTGTGGGCAAAAGCGGAATCGCCAACATAGGGCTGGTAGCGGTTGTGGGGCAGATTGGCCAGTTCGTTCACCAGCCTGGCGGTGGTATACAGTTGGTCGATTCTTTTGCCCACCCTGCACTCCAACCCCATCTTGAAGACCAGGGCCGGGATGATGGAAGTCAGGTTCGCGTTGCCGCAGCGCTCCCCAAAACCGTTGATGGTTCCCTGTACCTGATTGGCGCCGAGCTGGACGCACACTAGGGCGTTGGCCACCGCTGTTTCCGAATCGTTATGGGAATGGATGCCGATGCGAACCGGACTGTTGATTTCAGCGCAGTACTGCTGCACACGCTCCATGATCTCCGGGATCTCGTGGGGCAGTGTCCCGCCATTGGTATCACACAGGGCAACGGTTTCCGCACCACCGGCTATCGCCTTGCCAAGCGTTGCCAGGCAGTATTCGCGGTTATTTTTAAACCCGTCAAAAAAATGTTCGGCATCGTAAATAAGGTGCTGCACCCTGGGGCGCAGGTAGGCAAGAGAATCTTCGATAATCTGCAGGTTGTCTTCCAGCGCAATCCGCAGGGCGTCGATAACATGAATATCCCAGCTTTTACCGAAAATTGTCACTGCGGGTGTCTTGGCCGCCAGCAGGGCCTGGATGTTAGTATCGGTTTCAGGGGATTTTTGAAAGTGACGGGTTGAGCCAAAGGCAGCCAGTTTGGCATGCTTGAGATCAACATCTTGCATTCGCTTGAAAAAATCGACGGCCAGCGGATTGGATCCTGGCCATCCCCCTTCGATAAAATCAATACCGAGACGGTCGAGCTGCCGGCAGATCTTGATTTTATCGTCAACCGAGAGGTTGAAATTCTCTGCCTGGGTTCCATCCCGCAGGGTGGTGTCATACAGTTCTATAATTCTGGCCATGTTACTCCACTGACTCTTCCAGGGGCAGTTCTTCCTTGTCCAGGGCAAAGGCATCATGCAGTGCCCTGACCGCGAGTTCCGTGTATTTTTCGGCGATGATGCAGGAAACCTTAATTTCCGAGGTTGAAACCATCATCATGTTTATCCCTTCTTTGGCCAAGATCTGGAACATTGTTGAGGCGATACCTGGTTGATTGCGCATGCCAACGCCCACAATCGAGACCTTGGCGATACTCTTGTCACCCGTAACCGTTTCCGCGCCAATCTCCTCAGCCAACTTTTTAATGATCTCCATGGCCCGATCATAATCACGGCGCAAGACGGTGAAGGTCATGTCGGTCAATCGACCGTCATGGGTGTTCTGGATGATCATGTCAACCAGGATGCCGGCATCGGAAATGGGGAGAAATATCTTTGCCGCAATTCCGGGTTGATCCGGCACCTTCTTTATAGTAATTCGAGCTTCGTTTTTGCTGTATGTAATGCCGGATACCAGCATGGATTCCATGATTTTTTCCTCCTCGACTACCCAGGTGCCAATATTTTCAGAAAAAGTAGAACGGACATGAACAGGTACACCGTACCTCTTTGCAATTCCAACAGACCGTATATCCAGGACCTTCGCTCCCAAGCTGGCAAGCTCAAGCATTTCGTCATAACTGATGCGATCAATTTTACGCGCCTGGCTGCATATATTGGGATCCGTTGTATAGACGCCTTCAACATCGGTGTAGATCTCGCAGGCGTCGGCTTTCATGGCAGCAGCAATTGCTACGGCCGTGGTATCGGAGCCGCCTCGGCCGAGCGTGGTGATGTCACCCCGATCAGTTACGCCCTGGAACCCTGCAATGGTGACAATTTTACCCTGATCCAGATATTTATTAATCAAATCCGCATCAATGGATTCGATTCTGGCCTTGGTGTGCATGGTGTCCGTATGAATGGCAACCTGATTGCCCAACAGGGAAATGGCATCAAAGCCCTCTGCTTGCACCGCCATGGCAAACAGCGCCACGGTTGTCTGCTCGCCGGTGGAGAGCAGCATATCCATCTCTCTCTGGTTCGGTATTTTCTGGATTGCATGCGCAAGTCCGGTCAAGCGATCCGTTTCACCGGACATGGCTGAAAGGACCACCACCATCCGGTTGCCCAGCTTGTGGTTTTTAATGGCCCTTTGAGCCACAACCTTAATTTTATCGGTGGAACCCACCGAGGTTCCGCCATATTTTTGAATAATAAGCGCCATAATTATGTCCGCGAAAAAGAAGAAAGAGTTGTGTGCAAAACGCTGATCGACGGCTTTTCTTTGGCAACACCGGCTTTGTTGTTTCGTGGTTGCCCGGGGCAATCAACAGCAATAAAAAGCGGAGCAAAGAGTTTAAGACGTATTTTTAAATTTGCAACCTGATTCCATATTCAGTACATACGGGAACACTTTTATTATTTTTCAGCAATGGTTTCCGTATGGCATCACTTCCTCTTCATATTGTCCTGGTTGAACCGGAAATACCCCCCAACACGGGGTCCATCGCCCGGCTCTGCGGGGCAACGGACACCATTCTTGATCTGGTGCATCCGCTTGGCTTCCGTGTTGACGACAAGCATCTCAAGCGAGCCGGTCTCGATTACTGGCCACACGTTACCATCAAGTACTGGGAAAATTTTGAAACATTCCTGCAGCAACAGGATGAGGCGCGCCTCTTCTTTTTGACCACCAAAACCAGCAGATCGTATACTGAGGCCCGGTTCCAACCAGGGGACATGCTGATTTTCGGTAAGGAGACAAAAGGCTTGCCGGAAGATATTCTCAGATTGTATAGTGACCGTTGCTTTACGGTCCCCATGAGTAATCCCCATATTCGTAGTCTCAATCTGGCCATGACCGCGGGAATTGTGCTGTATGAAGCCCTGCGGCAGATCTGTCGATAACCAAAAACCTATCAATACCACGATAATTCCCAAGGAGAAAGTAATGCCTGACAGAATTTATAATTTCAGTCCCGGTCCCGGCACCCTGCCCTACTCTGTTCTCCAGGAGGCAGCGACCGATATCGTCAATTTTAAGAACAAAGGCATCGGCCTGATCGAACTCAGCCATCGCTCCAAAGAATTCATGGCCGTGGCTGATGAAACCGAGGCGCTGATTCGCGAGCTTATGGCGATTCCCCAGAATTACAAGGTGCTCTTTCTCCAGGGCGGCGCCTCTTCGCAATTTTTCATGGTGCCGATGAATCTGCTGGGGAGCGATCAGACGGCCACCTATCTGAACACCGGCGTCTGGGCAAAAAAAGCCATCAAAGAGGCCAAACTCTTCGGCAAGGTTGACGTTGCCTATTCCAGCGAAGAACTCAAGTACACCCGAGTGCCGCGCGACGATGAATACACCGTGGCCACGGACAGCCAGTATCTTCATTTTGTCACCAATAACACCATCTACGGCACCCAGTTTCCCGCCATGCCCAACAAGGAGGCCATGTTGATCGCCGACATGTCTTCCGATATCCTGTCTCGGCCGGTGGATGTCAGCCGCTTTGGCCTTATCTTTGCCGGGGCACAGAAGAATATGGGTCCCGCCGGGGTGACGGTGGTGATCATCCGGGAAGATCTGCTCGATCGGGTTACCGACAAGGTGCCCACCATGCTGAAATACAAGACCCATGCCGAGAAAGATTCCATGTTCAACACGCCTCCCTGTTTTGCCATCTATTGCGTTGGCCGGGTGATGAACTGGCTGAAGCAGTCCGGCGGAGTTGCGGCCATCGAAAAAGTCAACAAAAGTAAAGCGGCACTGCTCTACGAGGCAATCGACAGCACGGATTTTTATCGTGGACACGCCGAAAAAGAATCCCGTTCCCTGATGAACGTCACCTTCAACCTGCCCACCCCGGAACTCGAGGCCCAGTTCATCCGCGAGGCCACTGCCGTTGGCTTGGACGGATTGAAAGGGCACCGGTCGGTCGGTGGTTGTCGGGCGTCGATCTATAACGCTTTCCCCAAGGAAGGAGTCGAGCAGCTGGTCGAGTTCATGGCTGCTTTTTCCAAGAAGAACGGATAAATACAATCACCTGTCCCGGGTGGCCTCCACCAGGGACAGGACTTCTTCACACACGTGGATTATCAAGGAGATATTATACGGCCTCCCAGTGAGGCCTTTTCTCTTATCCTTCAGGTCACCCTCGGTTGTTCCCACAACCGCTGTACCTTCTGTGGGGCCTACCGCGATACATCCTTTCAGATTAAACCCTTCGAGCGTATTGAGCAGGACCTTGCGTTTGCCGCAACCTGGTGCAGGCGGCACACAACCCTGTTTCTCGCCGACGGCGACGCCCTGGCTCTGCCCCATGATTTCCTGATGACCCTGCTGCTGCGGATCCGGGAACAACTCCCCTGGATCAGGCGGGTGAGTTCGTATGCCACCTGTCAGAATATCGAGGCTAAAACCGATGCCCAGTTGCTGGCTTATCGGCAACTGGGACTCGGCCGGCTGTACATGGGCCTGGAAAGCGGTCATGATCCGACCCTCAGGGCCATTGCCAAAGGGGCGGACAGCGAAGCAATGATTGCAGCAGGACAACGGATGCGGGCAGCGGGCATCTTTGTTTCGGTGACCTGCCTCCTGGGAATTGCCGGAGCAGCCTTGTCCCTGGAACATGCAGCCGCCACGGCGGCGGTGCTTAATCGGATGCAGCCGCACCAGATTGCGGTGCTCACCCTGATGTTGCTCGCAAACACCCCGCTGTATCGCCGGATGTGCGATAACCGCTTTACCATGCCGGACCAGGTGCAGCTTTTTCACGAACTGCGCTGTTTACTGGCTGGGCTAGGGCCGCACCGTACCCAGTTTCATGCCAACCATGCCTCTAATTATTTTTCTCTCAATGGGAGGTTGCCCAAGGATCAGGAACGAATGCTGGCAACCATTGATCAGGCCCTGGTCGGCGTACTCCCCTTGAAACCGGAACCGTATCGCGCCTTATGAAAAATCATAAAAATAACTGCAAAAATTAACAGCACATCGAACTCTTGGGAATCATTCAATAGAGATTACATGAATACACAGCCAGCAAAAACCGACCTTAAAAATCTGACCCAGGATAAGCTGGTGCAGTTCGTCGAATCCTTGGGACAGCCTTCTTTCCGGGGTCGGCAGATTCTCGCCTGGATTTACAAACCAGGGGTTACCGAGTTTTCGCAGATGACCGATCTCGCCAAGGAATTTCGGTCCATCCTGGTGGATTCAGCATGTATGAGCCGTTTTGACGAATCGATCGTTGAGCGCTCGCAAGACGGGGCAGTGAAATTCGCTTTTCGTCTCCACGATGGCCACATCATCGAATCGGTCCTGATACCCGAGGAGGATCGCAACACCCTCTGCGTTTCCTCTCAAGTCGGGTGTGCCATGGGCTGCACCTTTTGCCTGACCGGAACCATGGGATTCAGCCGGAACCTTTCCACTGCGGAAATCATCAATCAGGTCTGCGCGGTCAGGGACTGGACGCTCGAACAGGGCAAGGGCAACCTGACCAACATTGTGTTCATGGGCATGGGCGAGCCGCTGGCCAATATGGACAATCTCCTTGATGCCATCTCGATCCTCACTGAACAGCGCGGTCTCGATTTTTCCAATCGCCGCATCACGGTTTCCACCTGTGGCCTGGTCCCACAGATGACGCGGTTGGGTGACGAAACCGACGTCAATCTGGCGGTTTCGCTCCATGCCGCCGACGACGAGGTGCGCAGCGCCCTGATGCCGATCAATAAACGGTATCCGCTTGCCCTGTTGATCGAGGCCTGCCGTACCTACCGGCAGAAACGACGAAAGCGAATCATGTTTGAGTACACCCTGTTGGAAGGGATCAATGACAGGGATGCAGATGCGGACAAATTGGCCGCCCTGCTCCGCGATGTTCCCTGCAAGATCAACCTGCTGTCGGTGAACCCTGTTGTTGACAGCGAATTTCAAAGCCCTGCCGAAGGGACAATATTCCGCTTCCAGCAGATCCTGCGCAATCATGGATTCACGGTGTTTATCAGGACGAGCCGCGGCGAGGATATTTCCGCAGCCTGCGGTCAGTTGGCGGGAAAAGGATGGGATGACAGCAAAATGGTGCGGCGGGAAGCGACCAACAACAACACACAGGTCGTAAAGGACAAGGACGGCAGCTGCCTGTCTTGATCAGCAACTCTCCCTTGCCGGGGATGTTTTTGAGCTACAACAGCTCCTGATTCTATTCCGCACCGTCACGTGCGGTCAACCGTAGGTTATTGTTCGTCTTTTATGAAACTTCCGAAGGTGAAAATGCCTTCACAGGACTGCATCCGGCTGAGCAGGGTGTTGTAGTCCGCATCGGCGATACTCATCCCACCCTTTCCCCAAGAGTACGAACCTCCGACCCGTTCGCCTTCATTGAAAAAGAGGATGCCACTGGCGTCCTTGTTCACTAATTCCACGTCGATAAAGCCGGAAAATTGTTTTTGCCTGAGTCGGAAGATAAGATCGGGCAACGGAATCTCTGTTGATTTCAAAGCCGATTTAGCCCTCTGGAACGGGGGCATCTGGGCCCAGAAAAAAATGGCGTGCGCTTCCAGCTGAAACACTTGCACTGTAAAATTAGCGCTGTAGAAAGAGCCTCTGACGACTTCATACGAGGGATGAAAATTCGCTTTCCCTCCCTTTTCCTGGAGAAGACAGCTGATGATCTCCACTTCGTTGAAATAAATGAGGAGCTCCAAGTAAGAGGATTTGCAATGAATACCGCCGGAGCCAATATCTCCTTGCATGTGCTCAATGAATTTTTCAAGATGCAGGTAATAACTGTTGAGGCCATCCAGACAAGGCCTTTCTCGTGGTGTGAGCATTATTGGGAAGTCACCGCTTGTTTCGATATATATTCAAGAAGATTGCGGGGCTCATCATAATTGCTCTTGGCGATAAAGAAACAACAAGGACGATCTCCTGTTCAGCAGGCACGATTCTTCATCGTGCCACCTGGTACTTTTGGGTCTCTTTGTTCCTCTGAGGTCTCTTGACTTGTTCCACTCTTCACGACCACGATGATATGTCCGCATTTCTGACAGGAAAAACGCGCTCTGGTTCCCTGAATTTTGGATTCGTCAATATTATATTTTTTAGAACAATCTTCACAAATGGCCAACATCTTCTTCCTCCCAGTTGTTACAACCTGTTGCAAGATGCGGACACCGGTACCAATGTACCGATTTTCGCCCTACTTGGTTATATGGTGTTCTCCAGTAACGGTCAAATTAATTTTATAACAAATCAAGAAGTTGTCACAGCCGAGATCCCCCCAAGGGTCCGTCCTTAGGCAAGGTCGGACCCTTGGGCAAAGCGATCAACAAGCGATGTCTCAGTTGTGAATCTTCCGCAACAACCAGGCCATGTTTTTGCCCAGATCATGCATGGTGTTGATCCCTTCCTTATCCTCGGCCACCTCGCCTTTTTCTCTTCCAAAGCCGATATTCCAGTACGATGAACCGACAATAATCATCTGCCCGATGGTGAAAAAATGATTGATTGAGTCAAAGGCATGGATGGCCCCGCCCCGTCGCTGGGTGACGATCGCCGCCCCCAGTTTGCGTTTGAAGAGGTCGCCATTGGCCCTGGAGGTCATGCCGCATCGATCGATCAAGGCCTTCATTTCGGTACTGATGTCGGCGAAATAGGTGGGTGAGGCCAGAACAATGGCATCGGCGGCCATCATCTTTTCGACACAGCTATTGATACAGTCGACATCAACGACACATCGGTTGTTTTTGTTCTTGAAACACTGATAGCAGGCGATGCAGCCATGGGGATGTTCGCCGGCCAGTTGCACCATTTCGGTTTCGATCCCCTCTTGCTGCAACACTTCGAACAGATACCCTATCATCAGGGCCGTATTACCGTTTTTGCGGGCACTGCCGTTAAAGGCGACAACTTTCATTTCACACCTCATCATCATTAAAGAGTGAACGCGGTAGTGCGTCCAGATGTATCTTTTCGGCCTCTTCCATGCCTCGATGGAGGGCCTTTCGGTTCAACGCTTCCGTCCCTGTCGGCACCCTCGCCAGCAGGGCTTTTTCCAAACTCTCAATCTTGACCTGGCGCGAAAGAACGCCCATCGCCCCCAGGGCCACCATATTGGCCACCATCTCCCTGCCCAATTCCTCTTTGGCAATGGCAGTGAAAGGAAGGGCGACAATACGACGGGTCGGGTGCTGTTCGACCAGGGAACTATCGACCACCAGCAGGCCGCGGGGCGGCAAATCGCGGAAATAGGCGTCACAGGCTGCCTGGTTCATGGCCAGGAGAAGATCAAGTTGCCGGGCTTTGGGATAATCAATGGGCCCATCGCTGATCACCACCTCAGCCTTGGACTTCCCCCCCCGGGCCTCCGGACCGTAACTCTGGGTCTGGCAGACATATTTGCCCTCATAGACCCCCACAGCCTCGGCAAAAATGATGGCCGCGGTAATCAGGCCTTGTCCGCCGGAGCCGCTGAAACGGATCTCGTAGCGATTTTTTTCGTTCTTTTTCATGCCGTCCCCCTGCCCTCCTGGGCTCGCTGCCGCACCTTTTGGTATTCCTCGGTGGAGATAGGCAAATCCCGGTCCGCCAGCACACCGATGGTCGTCTTGCCTTCGAGTTCCTTGGGCGAGAGTTTGGCCGCCCCCGCGACCGTCACCGCATTCTCCTTAAACCCGGTGAGCATCTCGACCGCATCGCCTAATTGGTTGCGGCGGCCGTACTGGACATGGCAGTTGGAGATGACCTCGATCACGGCAAATCCCTGTTTGTGCATGCCCTGCTCGATCAGGCGATCAAGGAGTTCGGCATGATATACAGTGGAGCGGGCGACAAAGGAGGCCCCGGCGGTCACGGCCAGCTCGGCGATGGAAAAGGCCTGTTCAATATGGCCGTAGACCGAGGTGGTCGAACGGGCGCCGAAGGGCGTGGTCGGCGAATACTGGCCGCCGGTCATGCCGTAGATGGAGTTGTTGATGATAATCGCGGTCAGGTTGAGGTTGCGCCGGGCGGCGTGGATGAAGTGATTGCCGCCGATGGCGGTGGCATCGCCGTCGCCCATGATCACCACCACATGGAGGGCCGGATTGGCCAACTTCACTCCGGTGGCAAAAGTCAGGGCCCGGCCGTGGGTGGTATGGAGGGTGTTGAAGTCCAGATAGGTCGGCATCCGGCCGGAGCAGCCGATGCCCGAGGCCAGCACCACCTCGTCCTTGTTCAGCTCCAGCCGGTAGATGGCCCGCAGCAGGGCGGCCATGACAATGCCGTTGCCGCAGCCCGGACACCAGACATGGGGGAACTTTTTATTATGACGGAGATATTCGTGGCGGATCGTCTGCGCTGCAACCGGCATGGCCCCTCCTCACATCTTGATCAGTCGGGCGAAAAGCTCGTCCGGGGTGATGAACTGGCCATCAACCCGGTTATGCTTGACCACCGTGCAATAGTTCTGGTTGACCCGCTGCACCTCGCGGCTGATCTGCCCCAGGTTCATCTCCGGCACCAGCACGGCCCGGCACTGCTTGAGCACCGGCACCACCTGACTGCGCGGGAAGGGAAAAAGGGTGATCAGCTGCAGCAACCCGGCCCGGATCCCCTGCTGCCGCGCCTCCTCCACTGCCCGCATGGCAGAACGGGCCACCGAACCGTAGGCAAGGATGCAGACCTCGGCATCCTCGAGCAAATGCCCCCTGGTCATCATGATTTCCGGGAAGCCCCAGGTGATTTTCTGAGTCAAGCGCTGCTGAAAGCTAAGGATTTCCCCTGGTTTTTCGGTGGGAAATCCCATCTCGTCATGGACCAGGCCAGTGACATGATGGCGGTAGCCATCGCCCAAGGCGGCCATGGCGGGGATACCCCGGCTATCGCCTTCATAGGGCTTATACCAGTCCGGCGGCACACTCGGCCGCAGTCGGTTGATGATATGCAGTTCCGCAGGCTCCGGCAGTTGCACGCATTCGCGGGTATGGGCAACGATCTCATCGGAAAGAATGATCACCGGCACCCGGAACTGCTCGGAAAGATTAAAGGCCTTGATGGTGAGGGTAAAACAATCGCTCACCGAAGAGACCGCGAGCACAATGATCGGATGATCGCCGTGGGTGCCCCAACGCGCCATCTGCACATCGCCCTGAGAAGGACTGGTGGGCAGACCGGTGGAAGGGCCGCCGCGCATGACATCGACCACAACGCAGGGCACCTCGGCGGCACAGGCATAGCCGATGTTTTCCTGCATCAGGGAAAAGCCGGGTCCCGAGGTGGCGGTCATTGACTTGACCCCGGCCAGCGAGGCGCCGATGATTGCCCCCATGCTGGCGATTTCGTCCTCCATCTGGATAAAGGTGCCGCCCACCTGGGGCAGCAGGCTTGCCAGCACTTCTGCAATTTCCGAGGCCGGGGTAATGGGGTAGCCGGCAAAAAACCGGCAGCCCGCCGCCAAGGCGCCATGAGCGATGGCCTCGTTGCCCTGGAGGAGCTGACGTTGATGAGGTGCTTCAGACATCGTCTCGCCTCCTTTTCGGTTGGCGCTGGCTGATGGTGATGGCAAAGTCCGGGCAGTGGATTTCGCAAAAACGGCAACCCATGCACAGGTCCGGTTCCAGCACCCCGGGCTTGCCGTTCTTATCCGGGAGAATAATCTTCCTTGGGCAGAAGGCCATGCACAGGCCGCAGGCCTTGCACCAGTCGCGGTAAAAGGCAATATCAAAATGTTGGGTGGTTGTGGGGCCTGACGGTTCCGGGGACTGTATCTCAACCAAGGGCTGTTCTGGTTTCGTTGTCATGCTGCCACCGCTTTAGAAAAGGAAAAAACGTGCAGGACCAGGTGATTGCTTGCGGTCTCTCCGCCTGCTGCGGATACTCCTGGAATTACCGGGAATATCAGGAAAAAGCAAGATAATCCCTAGCCTGTATCCGGGAAAAAGGATCGAGTAGCCTCGTTAGTGACAATGCGAGAAGGTTAAGAACGGTTGTGGTCGCGAAGGCTGACCTTGTTTGCCGCCCTGTTCAATCTTTGAGCAGATCATGAAACTATTCCTCCTTTAAGCAAAATATTCTGTAACCTTTCCCTAACCCCACGTTGCTAAGACAGAGAGTTAAAGGATTGTTCTGTCCGCTGTGATCCGAATATCTCCTGACGAGGTCAAGTTTCTCGGACATTGTGCCAGGCCTGCCCTTAAGCTCGATCGCTCCCCACTCGTTTCCTTGCCCCATGCAAGGAATCCCCCATCCATACCCACACCATAAGGAGGACAAAGAGTAAATTGAGGAGGTTTTGTCTAAGTATCCACAATAATTCAAAACAAAGGAGAAAAAAAATGAACACTCGCTTCGTTTGTAGCAGTCTGTTGCTGTTCTCGACAACCTTTGCGGGCCCGGTGTTTGCCGCTGGGCTCAGCCAGATCGAACAACTCGGTAAGGTTATGTATCAGGACAAAGACTTTTCCCTGAACAAGACCCAATCGTGCCAGACCTGTCATCATCATATCTCTGGTTTTGCCGATCCCACCAATATGAGGGATCCCTATTTTACGGTTGTTTCTCTTGGCGATGACGGTTTGAGTAAAGGCGGTAGAAATGCCCCCTCATCCGCTTATGCCGGTTTCAGCCCTGCTTTGCATAAAGTTGGTACGATATTTGTCGGCGGTATGTTCTGGGATGGCAGAGCCACCGGACTGAGTATGAATCTCGCTGATCCGCTGGCGGAACAGGCCCAGGGACCACCGTTGAATCCGGTGGAGATGAATATGCCCAACAAGGAAGCGGTGGTTGCAGAGGTGCGGCTAGCCACCTATGCCCAGCTCTTCCGCAAAGTTTTTGGCAGCAACTCTCTAGACGATCCGGATGCGGCCTTTGATAACATTGCCAGGGCCATCGCACGGTATGAACGATCGACGGAGGTCCAAGCGTTCTCTTCCCGATTCGATACCGGACAACTCAATGAACAGGAAAAACGAGGTAAAGAACTGTTTATAGGCAACTGCACTAAGTGTCATACTATGGATACGGTCGAGGGAGCGAAAGGACCGTTGTTTACCAATTACACCTATGCCAATATCGGCGTGCCGACGAATACTGAAGATGAGGTGCCGGGGAAAGATTTGGGCTTAGGCGGATTTCTCGAATCTCTCAATGCTCCCAAGGAATTTGCTGATGACGCTGAGAATGAGAAGGGGAAATTCAAAGTGCCAACCTTGCGGAACGTTGCGTTTACAGCCCCCTATTCCCATAACGGTTATTTCGCGACACTCAGGGAAATAGTGGCGTTTAAAAACACGAGAGATATAGGGGGATGGCCGGTACCCGATGTTACGCTGAACGTGTATGAGGAAGAAAACACCGTTGAACAGCCTTTTGGAAATATGGGGCTAGATGAACAGGGTGTCGATGATATCGTCGCTTTTCTCCTGACACTTACGGATTAATAGGGACCATCCGGCAAACGCGAATTAAAAAAAAACCCAAAGAGAGGGCCGCCTACGGTGGCCTTCTCTTTGGGGAGCCGTATCAGGGAAGCGCGACTGAGGTGCTTAGATCAGGCCTCTTCGTCCAACAGGCAGGAACCGTCTTGCAACTTCTGCATATCGCGGATGGAGTCCTTAATCTTGTCCTGAATCTTGCCCGCTGCCAGAATCGGCACATTCGTGTTCACCTCAACGGCATCCTGGCAGGAACCGTTATTTAACTGATCCATATCGCGAAAGGAGTCCCAAATCTTGTCCTGAATCTTGTCCCCTGCCAAGAGAGGCATATTCGTGTTCACCTCAACGGCCTTCTGGCAAGAACCGTCTTTGAGTTGACTCCTGGTCTGGGTGCGGTCCATGGTGCCTTTCCCGGTTCCGGCCCCTTTACCATTACCGGCGAAAACTGGGCTTGCCAGCATAAGGACGGCTCCAGCGATGACCAAGGTGTTTCCAACTGTTTTAAGGGTCTGCATGACTGTTCTCCATTTGTTTGCACCGGTTCCTGGCAGATGGTTAATCCATCCGCGCTTTGGGCAGATCCGGCATATTGTGTTCCATTACCTCTTCAACGCCGCAGGAGATAAATGGTTACATTTTTTTTTGATGAATTCGCAAACAGTCCCACCGAACATCACTCCAGCGTACGCGTGATTTTATAACTCATTGAAAAAAATGATTTCTGTTTGCGCCGGAATGACGGTAAGGGGCAAGTCTCAATTTTTTCAGAGACCCTCATTTTTAAATTTCGAGAAAAGTTGCCATCTCGGTGGTCTCCCGGTGTCCTGCAAACGCGTTCGCACTGGGCCGCAGGCCTTGCCGTGATGCGATACTTGGCGCCCCAGTTGAGGTGTTCCTTGCAATCATACTTCCGGTGGCTTAAGATTTGGCGAATCATTCCGGGAAGGTCTTCGGGGGGTATATCCAACGACAACATTGCCGGGAAGGCACCCGAGCACCTCGGTTTGTCATTCCGACCCCAGGAAGAAAAACGGAGCGTCCTCACCTTCGCGGCCAGTACCAAGGCTGCGTGACCGGGGACAACAGCAAAACAGAAAGCCATTGTGACTTAGGGCCTGTCAGCAAATAACTTGAACCTCTTGCATCTTCCTTCGGGCCCTCTTTGACTGCGGCTCAATCGCCAAATCCTCGACGCAGCCCTGCTGCGCCTGCGGTTTTGCGTTGGTCACCACAACCCAAGCTGACCCAGATCCGAGCGCAATTTTGTCGAAGTTATTTGCAACCAAGCCCTTAATCTTGTTTGTATTGACACTCGTGAAGTCGATATTCCAGAGGAGATGCCACCGATGAGCGTTACGGAACCTAAGGTTGAAGTGGAAAAAAAAGTGAAAGAAGACAAGAACGTGGCAGCAGCAAAGACAGAGAAGGTGTTTGATCTCACCGCGCCCGAATGGTACCTCAATCGGGAACTGTCGTGGCTTGAATTCAATCGGCGGGTTTTCAACGAGGGCAAGGACGAACGCAACCCGCTATTGGAGCGGGTCTTTTTTTCCTCGGTCATTGCCTCCAACCTCGATGAATTTTTCATGAAACGGATCGGCGGCCTCAAGCAACAGGTCGGGGCCGAGCTCAAACTGCTGTCGATCGACGGGAGAACGCCCCAGCAGCAGATCGATGAAAGCTATGAGGTGATCCGGGATATCCTCGAAAAACAACAGGTTTTGGAGCGGGAACTGCTCACCCTGCTTGCCAAGCAGGACATTCACATCGTCAAGTATAAGGCGCTGGATGAGCCGCAACGCGAAAAAATGGCCACCTATTTCCGCGATAACATCTATCCCCTGCTCACCCCGCAGGGCATGGACCCGGCCCATCCTTTCCCCTTTATTTCCAACCTCTCTCTCAACCTCCTGGTGGCGACCCGCCACAGCGAAGGCGAGCACGTCTATCTGAACCGGATCAAAGTGCCGACCACCGGCACGGGTATTCCCCGCTTCATCCGGGTCGAACCCGGCAAACACATCTATGTGCAGTTTGAGGAAGTGATCGCCAACAACCTGGGCATCATCTTTCCCGGCATGGTGATTGAAAGCTGCGAGCTGTTCCGGGTCACCCGCAACGCCATCACCGAGAAATGGCCGGATCAGGCCATTGATCTGCTGTCGATGATTGAAACCGCGCTCCAGGACCGCAAATTTGCCGAGATCGTCCGGCTTGAGGTTGACAGCACCATGACCCGGCAGCACCGCGGCATGCTCGCCTCCGAACTGGGCATCGACAGCCGCAAGGACGTGTTCACCGTTGACGGCATCATTGCCAAGCGCGATCTGATGGAAATTGTGGCCATCGATAAACCGGAATTGCATTTTCCGCCGCACCAGCCGCTCGACCACTATAAGCTCGCCGGGGATTTTCCCAACATCTTCCACCAAATCCGGGAGGAAGGGCCGCTGCTGCTGCAGCATCCCTATGAATCGTTCAGCTCGTCGGTGGAACGCTTTCTCCGCGAGGCGAGCACCGACCCCAAGGTCCTGGGTATCAAAATGACCCTGTACCGGACCTCGGCCAACTCCCAGATCATCCAGTATCTGTTGGATGCGGCCCAGAACGGCAAGCAGGTCGCGGTGGTGGTGGAACTGATGGCCCGCTTCGACGAGTCAGCCAACATCCACTGGGCCACCTATTTGGAGCAGGCGGGAATTCACGTTACCTATGGCGTTGTCGGCCTCAAGACCCATTCCAAGGTAATTTTTGTGGTCCGGCGTGACTACAACGGCCTGAAACGGTACGCCCATATCGGCACCGGCAACTATCATGCCGGAACCGCGCGGGCGTACAGCGACTTGGGGCTGTTGACCTGCGACAGCGACATCGGCAACGATCTGACCGAATTCTTTAATTTTCTCACCCTTGGCTATGCCCCTGCCAGAAATTACAAAAAACTGCTCCCCTCCCCCAAAATCCTCAAGAAATCGCTATTGGATAACATCAAGCGGGAGATTGAACAGCACGGCAAGGGCAATCAGGGTTTGATTCAGCTCAAATCCAACGCTCTCACCGATCTTGAAATCATTGCCGCCCTGTATCAGGCCTCGCAGGCCGGAGTTCAGGTGGATCTCCTCATTCGGGACAGTTGCCTGCTTCGTCCCGGTATACCCGGCCTTTCCGAGAATATCCGGGTCGTCTCCCTGGTCGGTCGTTTTCTTGAACATGCCCGCATCTATTATTTCAAGAATGGCGGCCAGGAGCAGTATTACATCGGCTCCGCTGATCTTATGAAGCGCAACCTGGAGCGCAGGGTGGAGGTCATCACCCCGGTTGAAACGCCGGTCCTGCAGGGGCAACTGCGGGAGATCATCAATCTGCAACTGGCGGATCGACGCGGCGCCTGGGACATGCAAGCCGACGGATCGTATATCCAGCGGAAGCCGGAACCCCGTGAGGAGAAACGCTCGGCCCAGGAACTGCTGATCGAACGAAGCGAGAAGCGGCTCGCCGAAGCCCGGCGGCTCTACAAAAAACAGTATTCCAAAAAGATTGCGAAGCGGAAAAAAAAATAAGGAGCCGAGACGCATCGATCGCCTGATCCAGGCGGTGCGGTGTATGCCGGGGAGTAAGCCATGCAAGAGATCCAGATTACCCCGACCCTGACCCTGAGCACCGCGGAGATCGAAATAACCGCGATCCGCGCGCAGGGTTCGGGCGGCCAGAATGTCAACAAGGTCTCCAATGCGGTGCACCTCCGTTTTGATATCGGCAAGTCTTCCCTGCCCGACCACTACAAAACCCGACTGCTCGCCCTGCATGACCAACGCCTGACCGATGACGGTATTCTTGTCATCAAGGCCCAGGAGTTCAGAAGCCTTGAAAAAAACCGGGAAGTAGCCTATGAACGCCTGGCAACAGTGATCCGGGCCGCAGGGGTGGTGCAAAAAAGGCGCAGACCCACCCAGCCGAGCCGGGCAGCCCGAAAACGACGGGTCGAATCAAAGGTCAAGCATGGCCAGACCAAATCTCTGCGCAAAAAGATAACCTGAATGAAGCGTACCAAACATGACTGGACAGCTCGGGATATTGCCCAGCTGAGGTGGAATTGTAGCAGGGCGGCTCTTTGCCGGGAATCCCTCGCATGAGCACCCCCAATCCCGAGCTGCAACTGGCGGAAGCCTTTGTCGAACACACCAATGGCACGGTTTTCTTGACCGGCAAGGCCGGGACCGGCAAGACCACCTTTCTCCATGCCATCAAAAAGCAGACCCACAAACGGTTGGTGGTTACCGCCCCGACCGGGGTCGCGGCCATCAATGCCGGCGGCGTCACCCTGCATAGCTTTTTCCAGATGCCTTTTGGGCCGTTCATCCCCGGCAGTGAGGTCCATACCGGCCAGCACCGGTTCAGCAGGGAAAAAAAGAACATCATCAGGAGCCTCGACCTCCTGATCATTGACGAAATCAGCATGGTCCGGGCCGACCTGCTCGATGGTGTTGACAGCGTCCTGCGGCGCTACCGCCGTTCCGAGCTCCCCTTTGGCGGGGTCCAGTTACTGATGATCGGCGACCTGCACCAGTTGTCGCCGGTGGTCAAGGAGGCAGAATGGCAGTTTCTCAAGGAGTACTACGATTCACCTTATTTCTTCAGCAGTACCGCCCTGCGCCGCATAGAGCTGATTCCCATTGAACTAAAACATATCTATCGCCAGTCGGACAGCCGCTTCATCGACCTGCTCAACCGGGTCCGCAACAATCAACTCGACCCTGCCACCCTTGAGCAGCTCAACACCCGCTATCTTCCCGATTTTTTGCCCAAAGAGGGCGACGGCTACATCACCCTCTGCACCCATAACAATGCCGCCGATGCCATCAACCGGGCCAAACTGCAAACCTTGCCCGCGGCGAGCCGCAGTTTCGATGCTCATGT
Organism: Desulfobulbales bacterium; assembly: GCA_038205495.1. Lineage (GTDB taxonomy): Bacteria > Desulfobacterota > Desulfobulbia > Desulfobulbales > Desulfobulbaceae > Desulfobulbus. Next base: position 4,987 of record JBBRBT010000052.1, on the reverse strand, counting down.
AGACGGCAATTTCCCGGAGCATACCTATCCGATTGCCGCCACCCTGGAACTCAAAGTCGGGGCGCAGGTCATGTTCGCCCGCAACGACATGAGCCCGGATAAACGTTATTTCAATGGCAAGATCGGCAAAATAGTTGCCATGGCGAACGAGAAGATCGAGGTGGCCTGTCCCGGCGAACCGGGAACAATCGAGGTTGGTAAGGTCACCTGGGAAAACATCGAATATACCGTTGATGCGGAAACCGCCGAGATTTCCCAGAAAATCATCGGCACCTTCAACCAGTTCCCCCTCAAACCGGCCTGGGCGATCACCATCCATAAAAGCCAAGGGCTCACCTTTGACAAGGCGGTGATCGATGCCCAGGCAGCCTTTGCCCATGGCCAGGTGTATGTGGCCCTAAGTCGTTGCCGGACCTTTGAGGGACTGGTGCTCAGCTCACCGCTCACCACACGGGCGGTGAAAACCGACCCTGCGGTGCTGCATTTCGTGGCTGAGGCCGAAAATAAGGTCCCCACAGCGGAACAACTGGCGGCGGCTAAAATCCGGTACCAGCAGCAGTTGTTGCTGGAGTGTTTCGATTTCCAACAATTCCAGCGGCACCTCGGGCGACTGGTATACCTTCTTCGTAGCAATGCGAGCCTCATTCAACTCTCCAGCATTGGCGATAGTGGCGAGATCCAGCAGCAAACCGAGGCAACTCTTTGTACCGTCGGCGATAATTTCAGGCGGCAGCTCCAAACCCTGTTCACCAGCAACCGCGAACCTGCCACTGATCCTGTCATCCTGGAACGGTTGACCAAGGCTGCCCTTTATTTTGAGGAAAAATTTGCGACCATTCTCGCGCCCTTCCTTGAAAACCTTGAGGTGGAGGCAGACAATAAGGAGATCCGCAAAAAGATCCTTGATACCCTGAAACAGCTGAGAGAGGAAAGCGCCGTCAAGCGGGCTGCGGTGCAATCCTGCCGTGAGGGTTTCTCTCCTGCCCGATATCTCCGCGCCCTCTCAACCGCTGCCATGGACACCGAGCAACGTACCAAAAAAGAGACGGGCCCCACCTATTCAGAGGCTGATGTCGGCCATCCGGAATTATTCCAGACCCTGCGGCAGTGGCGATCCAAGAAGGCCGAAGCGCAAGGGGTGCCGCACTTCCAGATTCTCCATCAGAAAACCCTGGTGCAGATCGCGGTACACCTGCCCGATACCCTTGCCGAATTGAACAAAATCAAAGGGATCGGCAAACGTTTGGCCGAGAAGTACGGAACCGAATTGGTGACGTTGGTTGCCGACTATCGTTTGCAGCACCAGATCGTGGAAGTTGCGCTCCCTGAATCCACCGAGCCCGTCACGGTCAGTAAAAAAGAAACGGTTAAAAAAGAAGACAGTAAACGCTTCAGCTTGGAATTGTTTGAAAAAGGCCTCGCAATCGCCGAGATTGCCGAAGAACGGGGGCTTACAGTGCAAACCATTGAGGGGCACTTGGCCTTTTTCATCAAACAAGGAGAGCTGGCGCTCAACGGTCTGGTGGCCGATGAAAAGCGTCGGATGATAGAACAAAAAATCGTCGATCTGCCGGGGAGTTCCCTCAAAGAGCTAAAAACAGCACTCGGCGACGAATGTTCATACGGCGAAATCAATCTGGTCCTGGCTCATAAGCACTTCCTCGAAAAACAATAAGGGTCTTTACGGCCAAGCCCTAAAGCCCCGCAATCAGTCATTGCCAGGGGCTCGCCAAGGGCCGCTCAAAAGAAAGTCGTACGTGACGAGACTAAAGAGCAGCCAAACTGTATCAGCCAACAGGCAGCGAAGGTAAATTATGAGAAAAATAAGAAAATGGAATACTGATCTCAATGTTGGAATTGCTATCATTGATAACCAGCATAAAATTATTTTCGATCTCATCAACGATCTTTGTAATGCGATAGAATCGTTGGCAGATAAAAAAATAATAGACACGCTCTTTGACGTTACAGAAAATTATGTGTTTCGTCATTTTGAATCCGAGGAGGAAATTTTCAAAAATCACAAAGGTTCTATAGAACATAGTGCTGATCATTATTTATTGATAAAAGAATTTCATAAATTAAAATTAATATTTCGTAATATAAATAATAAAAATACAGACTATTCAATATTTCTTGAAAATTGGTTTATTGAGCATATAACTCAAAAAGATGTTCCTTTTTTCGCTAAAATATCAATGTATGATAATATCGTAAAAATTGTAAAAACAGATGAATATATATTCGAATCAAAACAAAGAAGAAGGCACAAGCGTATTGTTAGCAACAAAATAACAGATAATAAAATTATTGCAATTTGTTATAACACTACTAATCTTAAAAGTAGTAACGCAACTATTGTTGATATAAGTTTAGGTGGCATGAGAATAATTCCATCTGATCATTACAAAATAGGTGATATTTTGATTGTAAGTTGCACTATTGGTAAAAGTTTCAAAATGAAAGAAAAAATCAGGATCAATAATATCATCGATACGTATTGCGGTGCTGAATTCATTGGCCTGTCTCCTGCCACCGAGAAGTTTTTGGTCGAGCTCTATGGAGCAGTTTCTTTACGGAATTTTTAAAGAGATACCCCGCTCCACCAAGTAGGATGCAAGAGTACGGCCCCGCAGACCCGCGCACTTGATGTGCAAGAGATTTTTTTGGCCAACTATCTTGTCAAGGTTCGTTCGAGTTGCTTGCAGTTGTCGGGGGGTCCGGTGTATAAGAATATCCAATCAAAGAAGACTGCCCCATGTTACGACGGTCAGTACAGGAGGAGATTCCTGTTTGTATCTCAAAAACAAGACTGATCGGCTCAAGTCCCTCTTACAGATCTACGGTCGAGTGGCGATTGCCTTTTCCGGTGGAGTTGATAGCTCCCTCCTGTTGAAGTGTGCTCTTGATTCGCTGGGTGCTGGAAATGTTCTTGTGTTGTTTGGCAGATCCGAACTGCTCAAGCCAGATGAAATTGAAAGAGCGGAAAATTGGTTAGCAAATAACGGCTACTCCAAGGGTATCGAATTAGAGACGCTCCATTTGCAACCCCTCCTCTGGAAAGAATTTGTCAAGAACCCAGAGAATCGTTGTTATCTCTGCAAACACCGAATCTATACGCTTTTCCGTGAACGTATGGAAAAACGTGGTGTTGCAATTTTGATCGATGGCACCAATATCGATGATCTTAAGGGCAACCGAGCCGGCCTTCGTGCTATCCATGAACTTGGGGTGAAGATGCCCTTGGTTGAGGCGGGTTTCGACAAGGCGGACGTTCGCAGTTATAGCCGTCAGCTTGGGTTGGCAGTGTGGAGCCAAGCGGCATCCTCCTGCTTGGCAACCAGAATTCCCATTGGGGTGCAGATCACGGCGGATCTCCTGCAACGGATCAAGTGCTGGGAAGAAGGAGTAGAAAAACTTGGTTTTGGCGGCTGCCGGGTTCGTATGGACAAGGAACAAAACGATGCCGTGTATGTGGAAATTGGAACCATGGATTTTGACATATTGCTGAATTCCAGCATCCGTTTGGCATTACTTCGTTTTTTTAAAAACTCCGGGATCAGGAAGGTGTTTCTTGATCTGGAGGGTAGATGATCTCGCTGAGTCGGGTTGCAGAGTTGCCAAAGTATTTTTTTTCTTTGACAATTTTTTTTTTTTTTATTTTAGTTTCAATCGTATCAACAGATGCCGCGTCGGGAGGTTGAGCCTGGCTGTTCTGGCAATGCTAAAATCATTGGGAGGGAAGAATGAACAAAAAGGAACTGGTTGAGTCTATGGCGGAAGCGGCAGACATCAGTAAGGCCGCAGCCGAGAAGGCGTTGAATGGAATGCTTATGGCGGTATCTGATGCACTGTCCAAGGGGGACAAAGTAACCTTGGTTGGTTTTGGGACCTTTTCAACTGTCAAGCGCACCGAGCGTAAGGCTAAAAACCCGCGCACTGGTGCTTTGATCGAAATTCCCGCCAAGACAATAGCCAAGTTCAAGCCGGGCAGCAAATTGTCTGACGCAGTCAATTAACAACGATCTCACATCGAGTGTGTAAAAAACAGCTGGCCTGGGCCAGCTGTTTTTGTTTGTAAGGAAAAGTTTATCACAAAGCGGTATGCTGCCGTGATTGCTCCCCTCCATGTATCACGAACCCAGTAGATTCTTTCGAAAATAGCTGGACACGAAAACGAAACCATGCTATGGAGTAGCCGCATTCATTGATGTGTAATTCCATTCGTACAGTACAAAGTTCGGGGAGTGGCTCAGCCTGGTAGAGCACAGCGTTCGGGACGAAATTCCCTAAGCGTAACGATTCTTAATCGTTACGCTTTTTTTTGTCATTTTTGATAATGGTGGGTGCATGGGTGCATGGGTGCCTATTTGGTAATATCCTGCTGAACGGTGAAGGTACTGTTTACGGGCGTCCTGATGAAACCGCTTGACCCTATTATTTGCACATCATAAAAAAGACCCTACCCTACCCTACCCTACCCTACCCTGCCCCTACCCGTGCTTGATACCGTTTTCTTGCTCATCTCTCATGTCCCATTGCCTTGATGTATTTCCCTCGCCGCACCACCAAAATATTCCTAACGTAACCACGATTGATTTCAAAGGCGGATTGGCCGTACCCTTGCCACTTGGTCCGAGATTTCAGGCTGGTTTTTTCCACTTGGCCAAACCATCTGGTTTTATCGCAGCCCGGGGTGGCCCCGCACAGTTTAATATCATTCAGGGTACCGCCGACTCCACCGTTGTAGGCCGCTATGCCAAAGGCTAGGCTGTCGATTGGGCTGGCAGCGAGCGGAAACCGCTCGACGTTATACCGATCTTTCAGCACCAAGGCCCGCAGCTGTAGCACCGGGTCGTATCGTTCCTCCCATTTCCAGGCCTTGAGCGTGGGGTCGAGCGCCTTGATTTCCTCGAAACTGTTAAATTTCCTGGTCACCGTCAACTGCCCCAATCCAAAACCATACTCTCGATCCGTTTTCAGCTCC
>JBBRBT010000051.1:0-29338 GCA_038205495.1 Desulfobulbales bacterium | reverse complement strand
GCTGCGCCAGTTCGGCCAACGTTTTGTCACCGGCTAATGCCGCTAACGCCACTTTCGCTTTGAAACTCGCTGCGTGTTTCCGTCTCGTTCCTTTTGCCACTTTCTGCTCCTTGATTAAGCCCTTTAATGGACCTTATTGGTAGCAGAGTTTCCACTTTGTCCAAATTCCCGGAGCGACTTCTGCAGCGTCCTGGCGGGCATAACTGCTAGCCGCCGCCTGGGCAAGGCAGTACGAGGACTGACCAATATCAATGGCCCGTTCGAAGACGCACCAAACATTAATGAATTTAATGCTGCTCGTCACATCATTGCCGAGGCATCGGTCAACCTACGTAAAAGCGAAGAGCACTTCCGCCAGTTATTCAATGATGGGCCCCACCCCATGATCCATGTTGGCAAGGACGGAATAATCCTAGCACTCAACGCCCGTTTTAAACGGGTGTTTGGGTACACACTTGAGGATATTCAAGAGCACAATATGGTCAATTGGTGGCCGTTAGCCTACCCCAATCAAAACCACCGAAGCAAAGCCCAGGAAACCTGGAAGAAAGCTTTGCAATCTGCCCTCCAAACCGGCTCGAATATCGAAGCCGGGGAACATCAGGTGGTTTGCAAGGATGGCACCGAGCGCATTGTCCAGATATCAGGCACCGTGTTGAAAGAGGGTGTTCTGACCAGCTTTTTTGATATTACGGAACGCCGGAGAGCCGAAAATAGGCTCAGGTTATGGGCGGAATCATTTGAACATGCCCAGTTGGGGGTGGCCATTATAGATTCAAGGAACAATACTTTTATCGCCATCAACCCCGCATATGCCGCTGCTCGGGGCTACACGCAGGATGAATTGAGTGGAGCGCCCTCCCTGACGATCTCCCCTGCTGAGGTAGCCGCAGACATCCAAAAGCAGATGCGCGCAGTGGACATCGACGCCCATGGTGTTTTCGAAAGTGAGCATATCACCAAGGATGGACGGCGTTTTCCGGTTTTGCTCGATGTTACCGTGCTCCAGGATGAGGAGGGTCGACCCGCAAGCCGAATTGTCTATGCACTGGATTTAACCGAGCGCAAGCAGGCCGAACAAAAATTGCGTGAACTACAAGAAACCGCATTACACCAGCAAAAACTGGCGCGAATTGCGGCTCTGAATCAAATGCAGGATGCTAATACTGCTCGCCTCAATGCGGAAGCAGCTCTGTTTGCGTTGCGTGAGAGCGAGGAGCGTTACCGTTTGGTTTCCGAAAATGGCAGTGACGTCATTTGGCTGTACGATCTGACCACAAAGCACTTTGCGTATGTCAGCCCTTCTGTGCAAAGGTTGTGCGGCTATTCGGTCGAAGAGGTCATGCTGCACAATATGGAAGGATTCTTGATGCCAGATTCTTCTCATCTGGTGCCCACGCAGTTCCAAAACCGCCTGGCAGGGTTCAACGCTGGAGACGCTACCGTCCGGAGCCAGACCCAGGAGTTGCTGCAACCGTGTAAAGATGGCACCACCGTGCCCACTGAAGTGGTAACGACCTTGATCACCGATAGCCACGGAAGCGTTACCCATATCCAGGGGGTGACACGAAATATTAGTGATCGTAAAAAAGCAGAGGAAGAAAAGAACAACCTGGAATCACGCCTTCAGCAGGCACAAAAAATGGAAGCCATCGGTACTTTGGCCGGGGGAATTGCACATGATTTAAATAATATTCTTGGTGTGATCATCGGGTATGCTGAAATCGCATGCGATTCTCTGCCGCCAGAGTCCGATTCCATTGAATATCTGGATAAGGTACGGGATGCAAGTTATAGGGCCTCTGGCCTTGTCAAACAAATCCTGACATTTAGTCGTCAGTCCGTCACGGAACGCATCCCCCTCCTACCTGCAATTATTATCAAAGAAGCGCTTAAACTCCTCCGACCGTCACTCCCGTCAACTATTATTATCAAGCCCCAGATTGATGACACGGCCCAACCCATTCTTGCTGACCCAACAGAAATTCACCAAATCCTGATGAATCTCTGCACCAATGCCTTCCATGCCATGGAGCAGACAGGAGGTACCCTCGACATAACCTTGAAGAAGAGTACACTCCCCCAGAAGGATCTCAAGAATCAACCGGGCGTACGACCCGGTAACTTTGCAGTGCTCTCCATCGGGGATTCGGGTCCGGGAATTCCCGTAGCAATACGAGACAAAATATTTGACCCTTATTTCACCACCAAGGAGGTAGGAAAGGGAACCGGCATGGGGTTGGCCATAATCCACGGCATTATCAAGAAGTACGGTGGATTTATAACCTGCGAGAGCGCCCTGAAAAAGGGTACCACCTTTCATGTATTTTTCCCGACCATCGACGAGGTGGTCACCGACACAACCAAACCTGTTGAGATAATGCAACACGGGCAAGAACGGATACTGCTTATTGATGATGAGGAAATCTTAGTGGACTTGGGCAAGACGATGCTTGAACATCTTGGCTATAAGGTTACGGTCCGAACAAACAGCCTGGAGGCACTGACCACCTTTCAAAACCAGCCTGACCAGTTTGATGCGGTAGTTACCGACCAAACCATGCCGGGGATGACCGGCATGGACATCGTGCGGCGAATGTTACAAATCCGGTCAGACATACCGATCATTCTTTGCACCGGTTACAGTAATATTGTCAACGAGGAACAGGCAAAGAGTTATGGGATTAAGGGGTTTATCATGAAACCCATGACCAAGAAGAACCTTGCCGCACTCCTGAGGAAGGTGCTGGATGCAAGATAACTTGCCAGGCCTGAGACCTCGTCGGGTTTTCCAAATTCGGCGGTCGACAGCTCTCCTATTGTGCTGACTCTTCCTGTTTTTTCTCACCCGACCAGAGCCGCGAACCGCCCAGCAAAAGGTTCCCTGGCGAGGTTGGATTGCGGTTTGCTAGAGGGCCGGCACTTTCACCAGAGTTCGGTCCTGTTCCTTAATTGATTGTGAATATGGGCGAATTCGATTTTGACACGCTTGAAACTTTCAACCAGCAGCGGATCAAAATGTTTTCCGCTTTCAGCGATGATCAGCCCTTCGGTATGCTCCATGGGCAAGGGATCTTTGTACGGTCGACGTGAACGCAGGGCATCATAGGTGTCAGCCAGTGCCATAATCCTCCCGACCAAGGGGATATTCTCGCCTTGCATCCCTTGCGGATACCCGCTGCCATTCCATCGTTCGTGATGGGTCGTGGCCAGTTCATGGGCGAGAAGAAGATATGCAGACCCGGTCTCCTCGTAGAGGTCTTTGAGAATCTTGCCACCGGCGGCGGCGTGTTCTTGAACTACCTCGAATTCTCTGGCAGTCAGTCGCCCGCGTTTATTCAACAGACCATCGGGGATATTCATAATGCCGATATCATGGAGGACGCTGGCATTGGAGATATCCTCCACCATCTGCTCGCTGAGACCGAGCTGCGGCTGATGCTGCCGCAAATCGTCGGCCAGAAGAAAACAGTATTGCTTGGTCCGCCGAAAATGGCTCTTTTCTTCTCCACTGCGCACAGCCGCCAGCTCGGCCAAGGCCCCCACCAGTTTGTAGTGATCTTCCAGACGCAGAAGCCGGATGGCACTCTGCAGTCGCAGGTTCAACTCTTCCCGCAGCACAGGTTTAGTGACAAAATCATCGGCCCCGGCAGCCAGGGCGCGCAACAGGCTATCCTTGTCATCGGTGATGGTCAGCACCTCAGGTAGGTATACCGTGTTTCCCGGGCGCGAATGGTTTGCACCACCTCGACCCCATCCCCCTCCGGCATGGACAAATCGGTGATCACCATCCGAATCTCCGGATGGTCCGCCCAGAGGGTCAAACCTTCCCGTCCATTCGCCGCTGCAACGACCTGGAACCCCTGCATTTCCAGTTGTTTGCGGAGGAGCTGGCGCTGGGTAGCCTCGTCTTCAATAATGAGAACAGCGGGTTTGAGGGTCATCGCATCGTACATGGAATACTCCGGAAAGTTGAGGACCGCGCTCAAGTTGAGGGGCTAGAGCCGAAGAGAATCGGTTGCAGATCGTGCTCAATTGTAGGCCAGTGCCGGAGAGAGCGTCAACCCAAAAGAGCGAGTGCGGCAAACACGCCCTCCTTCGAGAGAAGAAGTACAATCAATATCTCCCCCCCAAAAAAAAAGCCGGGTCATAGAGACCCGGCTTTTTGCTTTGAGGATGCTTGCAGGACAATCAGAGCTTACTGAGGATATTCTGGGTTTCAGCGATCTCCTCGGCGGTGACGCTTTGACGCACCACCTCCATCCGTTTCATGGTTTCGGCAAAACGAACGCCTTCGGCGGCGCTGATCCATTCCAACTGCAGCCGCTCCGGCCGCAGGCCGATCTTCTCCATCTTTTTGTGGATACGGGCCACCCGTTTTTCCGTCCAGTGGTTGGCATCGATGTAGTGGCAGTCGCCGATGTGGCAGCCGCTGACTAAAACCACGGGTGCCCCCTGGCGGAACCCTTCCCAGATGAACTTTTCATCGACCCGGCCCGAACACATCACCCGGATAAGATGAACATTGGCCGGGTACTGCAGACGCGAAACCCCGGCGTAATCGGCCCCGGCATAGGAGCACCAGTTGCAGGCAAAGGCCAGAATCTTGTTCTCCGGGGCGTGGTCGAGCATGGCATCAACCTGACCCAAGATCTGGGCGTCGGTGAAGTGGCTCATGCTGATGGCATCGAACCGGCACTCGGCCGAGCAGGTGCCGCAGCCGGCACAGGCTGCCGAATTAACCACCGCCGCTTTTTTGTTCTTCACATCCACGGTGATGGCATTATACGGGCAGACCTCGGCGCACTTGCCGCAGGCCTTGCACTTCTCGGTGATGATGACCGAGGTAATCGGTTCAGTGCTGATCTCGCCCTTGTGCATCAGGCGAATCGCCCGCATGGCGGCGGCCGAGGCCTGGGTGACGCTCTCTTTGATGTCCTTGGGCCCCTCGGCGCAACCGGCATAAAAGATACCGCGGGTGGCGGCATCCACGGGCTGCAGCTTGGGATGGGCCTCCAGAAAAAATCCGTCGGCTGTCAACTGCAAACCCATAATTTCCTGGAGCCGATGCGTACTGGGTGCTGGTTTGATGCCCTGGGCCAGGACCAGCATATCAAGCTCATGGAATTCGAGCTTGCCGGTGGCCGAATTCTCCACTGCAATGCGCAGGCTTTTCCCCTCAGTCTCCTCCACCGAACCGGGCAGGCCACGGATGTACTGGGTGCCCATGCGGCGGCTGCGGCTATACAGGTCCTCAAAACCTTTACCAAAGGCGCGGATATCAATATAGAAAACCTTCACCTCAACATCGGGATAATGTTCCTTGATGATAAAGCTCGACTTGATGGTGTTCATACAGCAGACATTGGAGCAGTACTGGCCGCCCTTCTTGGCGGAACGCGAACCCACGCACTGGATAAAGCCCACCGATTTGGGATGGTTCCGATCCGAGGGCCGAATAAGCGAACCCTTGGTGGGACCGCTGGCATTGACCAGCCGCTCGAACTCCAGACTGGTGACGACATTATCAAAACGGGTGTAGCCGTATTCGTCGAGTTCGGTCGGATCATAGGGTTGAAGACCGGTGGCGACGATAATGGTGCCGACCTCTTCGATGATTTCCTCATCCGACATGTGGAAATTGATGCAGCCCTTGGCGCAGACATCGACACATTTCGAGCAGACCGCCGGATTATGGCCCAGACACTCCTTGGCATTGATCAGGTAGGACGAAGGCACCGCCTGGGGAAAGGGCGAGTAGATCGCCTTGCGCGAGCCCAAGCCCATATTGAATTCATCGGGTCGCACCACCGGACAGACCTTGGCGCATTCGCCGCAGGCAGTGCAACTGGTTTCATCGACATAACGGGCCTTCTTGATAATCTTGACCTTAAAATTACCAACATAGCCTTTGACATCAACAACTTCACTGAGACTCAACAACTTTATCCGTGGATGTCGACCGACATCCGTCATCTTAGGACCTAAGATTCAAATAGAGCAGTCCATGGTGGGAAAGGTCTTGTCCAACTGGGCCATGAGTCCGCCGATAGACGGACCTTTTTCCACCAGGGTCACATCATAGCCGGTGTCGGCCAGATCGAGCGCAGCCTGGATGCCGGCGATACCGCCGCCGATGACCAGGGTCTTGGGGGTCAGCGGCAGAGTGTCCTCAATCAGGGGTTCGAGGTGGCGCACCCGGGCGATCGACATGTTGACCAGGGTTTCCGCCTTGAGGGTAGCATTTTCCCGGTCATTCATGTGTACCCAACTGCATTGCTCGCGCAGGTTGGCCATATCCAGCATATAGGGATTGACCCCCACGGATTCGACCATCTTCTTGAAGGTCGATTCATGCAGGCGCGGCGAGCAGGAGGCAATCACCACCCGGTCCAAGCCGTTGTCGATGATATCCTGCTTGATCTGCTGCTGGCCCGGTTCGGAACAGGCATAAACGATATCCTTCGAAACAATGACCCCGTCCTCGTTCTCCACGGTTTGAGCGACGCGGTGGCAGTCCACGCTCTGGGCGATATTAAGGCCGCAATGGCAGACATAGACACCGATGCGGGGGTCCTTATCTTTGGTGGCAATGGGTTTTGCACTGGTTGGTTTTGACATGTTCATTCTCCAAAAAGGTTATTCCCAGCGGATTGTCTGGGCGATAACGCTGGTAAGGTCCATCATTTCAATACTGAGTTGCTCGCGCCGGAAAGGGTCTTCCATGGCGCACTTGAGGTGAATCTGGCATTTCGGACAGGCGGTAATCAACAGGTCGCTGCCGGTGGCATGGACCTGCTCCAGCCGTTTGACCTGCATGGCCTTGCTGTAGCTGTCGCAGCCCATCCAGGCGCAGTTGCCGCAACAGATGGCAGCTGTCCCCGATTCCTTCATCTCCTCGAACTTAAGCGGTTTCAACCGCTGCAACAGCTTGCGGGGCAGATCGGCCCGATCCTCGAGCCGACCAAGGCGGCAACTATCCTGGAAGGTGATGTTGCGATCCAGCGGTCGGAAACCGACGGCGCCCTTGTCAATCTGCTCTTCGAGAAAATCGTAGAGATGCAATACTTTGAATTTCGTTTCAATCCCCTGGGCCGCATAGGTGGTGTGCAGGGTCATATAGCATTCCGGACAGGCGGTAATCACGGTCTCAATACCCAGTTCGTGAAAGCGGTCGACGTTGAGGCGGGCGATACGCTCAAAATTTTCGGTGTCCCCGGACCAGAGCAGATCGTGGCCGCAACAGCGCTCATCGCCCAGCAGGCGGGGGGTAACATCGAAGAAATTGAGGAGCCGCAGGCTGTCGACCAGAATTCTGCCCGTCTGGACATCGGAGTGCTTGCTGAAAAAAATGTCGTAATAGGGGGCGCAGCCGCCAAAAAACAAGGTGGTGCTCTTCGGATCGATGCGGATCTCCTCGGGCAGATCGGTCCAGCGTCGGGGTGTGATTGCCTTTGATGTCATGGAGCGCATCAGCGAGTGAAAAAAGCCGCCGTGGGTCTCCTGGCCCGGCAATTCATTGCGGCGATAGACATTACGCAGATCTTTAATGAATTCGGGGAAGTTGACCGCCGAAGGGCAGCGGTCGTAGCAGAGACCGCAGGTCAGGCAGGACCAGACATTCTCCTGGACACCGGGTGAATGCAGGCCGCCGGCAATGACCGAGGCAGCAATCGCACGCGGCGAGAAGGCCTTGCCGATCAGGGCCAGGGGGCAGGCGGAGGAACATTTACCGCAGTCCTGGCAGGCATGGATATCGTGGGTGGCGATCAGTTGTTGTAATTCTTTTTTGCGGGTGTTCTCGACCGGAGCCGGCATCAACGGCGCCACCTCGATACCGGTATGCCCCAGGGTGCGGATCTCGGCGCTGAACCCTTCAAGGAAGCTGAGCATCTCCTCCGATTGCTCGGGAAGAAAGGCGGCAAAACGCAGACGTTCACTGCCCAGTCCCATGATATCGAGAATGCGGCTGACATCGTCAGTGTTGCGCTGGGAAGTGGCGGTGCCGCTGCCGTAGCGGCAGGTTCCGGGTTCGCAGCCGACCAGGGCAACCCCGTCGGCGCCTTTGGCAAAGGCCTTGAGCAACAGGGCCCGATCGATGCGACCCGCGCAGGGCGTGCGCACCATGTGGATCTCGTCCGGGATGGGTTGCCGCTTGTCCTGGAGGGTCTGAAAGGCGGCGTGCGCGCCCCAGTTGCACAGAAAAAGGAGTATTTTCAAGTTACTGTCGGTGCTGGTCGGGTTATTCATGGACACTGTCTCTGGTAAGTAATTCCTCGAGCGCCTGCTCGAGATAGGCCCGGTTACGGAAAGGACTGTCGGCAGCGCCGGTCGGGCAGACCGAGATGCAATTGCCGCATCCCTTGCACAGGGCCTCGTCGACATGGGCGTGCCAGCCCTTGACCTCATTGGCTTGCAGGGTCACCGCATGATAGAGGCAGACATTGGCGCAGCGCCCGCAGCCCCGGCACATCTTCTCATCAATGGCTACGGTGAATCCCTTGGATTGGCGGGGCCCACGCGGCATGGCGGCTGCCACCATCACTGCCGCCGCTGTCCCCTTCTTCAACTTGGAGACATTGATGTCGGACGGCTCGGCCAGAAAGAGGCCGGGCACCGAGGTGGCGCAGGGATAGGCAAAGGGAATGCCGGAAACCCCACGCTGTTGGATGACGGGTTCCACCGTATAGCTCGGCAGTCCTTCCTGATGGGTGTAGGCAATGCGCCGCCGCGCTTTTTCCCCCAAGATGACCGTCCCGGCCCGCAGGACTTGGCTGTGCCCGTCGGACTCGACCAGAATCTGGAAATCGCCGATGGTGCCGCTGATGCCCTTGACGTTCCAGTCGGGAAAATTGTGGACATTGGCATGCTCAATCAGGTCCTTGAGTGGCTGCTCAGCGGTGCCGAAACGGAAAACCTCGTGATCGGAATCAGCCAGGATCAGGACACTGTTGATCGTGGCCGGCGAATTGCCAATGACAGCGGCGGCGAAGTTGTAATTGCGATCCACCGCATGCATGGGCCGCAGGGTCAGGGTCCGTTTGATCGAGCGCTGCAGCAGCCCCTTGAAACGCTCCAGCGCCAGTTGCGGGTTGGTTTCGACCAGCCGGAGGATCTCACCGCGCAGGTTGCAGGTCTCGACCATGGAGCGACTGATACCGGTGCCATGAAAAAGATTGTTCTTCAAGCGGCTGCGCTGATCGGTGCAGGCGCTGCAGACGAAATTGAGCGGGCAGCAGACACAGGAGGCGAGCACCAGACGGGTAATCCCCTTTTCCCGGACCGCCCGGATAATGGCCGACGAGCCTTCCTTGACGCAGGCCGAAGGCATGGCTTCGATGTGCACGATGGTCGGGTCGGCTGCGGCCAGCTGTTCCAGATACTCACTCATGCCGTCCAGCCAGCCAAAACTATCGTTGCAGCGGCAGACAAAAACACCGATACGGATCGCAGGCGAGAGTCCGGCATCCGGAATGGAGAAAGCCAGGCCGTGGCCTTTGGGCTTTCGCGCCGCACCGCCCAGGAGGAGCATGGCCCGGGCAGCGGCGTCGAAACCGCGGACAATCATGTCGTTGACATCAGGCCGCGCCGCCTTAGGACCATAGGCCCGGATGATGTCATCGCCCTTGATATTGGGGGCGATGGCCGGATCGGCAACGATCACCACGCCGCACTGCTCGAAGATCTCCTCATTCTCCTGAAAATGATCGATGGCCTTGAGGGCACCGCAGGCGGCCACGCATTGCAGACACTCGGAGCAAACCCCGCATTGCAGGCAACGGTTAGCCTCGGCGGTCATCTGGAGGACATTGAACCCCAGGGCCACCTCCTGAAAATCTCTCTTGCGTTCAGCGGCCAGTCGCTCGGGCATCGCTGCCCGCAACTGCGGAGGCAGATCCTCCGGGATGCAGCGAAAATCCTTGGTGGCCGGTCGGGAAGCCGGGGCTATTGCCTCGATACCGGTCAGATCACAATGGAGGGTCCGTGCAACCTTGCGGCCCGAGGCCATGGCCTTGACCACGGACGAAGGTCCGGAAACCACATCGCCGGCGGCGTACACCCGGGGATGCGAGGTGTGCATTTGTTCATCGGTCTCGATGAAGCCGCGATCACTGACGGCCAGCCTTCCTGCGAAGCTGTCTTTACTGAAACCGCCCACCTGACCGATGGCGACAAAGGCCCGATCAAAGGCCAAGGAGAGGGGCTGTTGATCCGGGGCAGGCACCGGCCAGGCGATGCCGCGCGCATCGGCGGTTCCCGGCACAGTGCGCAGGCATTCCAGATGGTGAAATTTGTTCTTTCCATTCTCGCCCCGAAAGGCGATGACCTGGGTCGCATCGATGATGGTGACGCCCTCCTCAAGCGCCTCCCGTACCTCGTCGGGGTCGGCCGGAATGTGCGCAGCGTCAAACCAGGAAACGATGCTGACCGAGGCTCCCATGCGCACCAGGGTTCGAGCCAGATCAAAGGCGGCGTTGCCGTCCCCTACTACGGCCACCTTTTCCGGCAGCGCAGTCAAATTTTCCCAGTGGCGGCGGGCGAGAAAAGCAAGGCAGCCCTCGACGCCATCGAGATCTTCACCGTCCACGCCCATCTTGCGGTCATGCCAGGTGCCGGTGCCAATGACCACGCCCTGGTATTCACTGGTCAGACGATCGAGGTCGGTGGCCAGATCCACGGGGTGGTTGGTGACAAAGTTGACCCCCAGCTGCTCAATCAAGCTGATTTCGCGATCTAAAATGGAGTGCGGCAGCCGGTGCCTGCCGATGCCGTAGCGCAGCACCCCACCGAGGGCTCGTTCCTTCTCAAAAACCGTGACCCCATACCCCTTGCGGGCCAGATCAGCGGCTGCCGCAATACCGGCCGGACCGGAACCGATGATTGCAATCTTTTCCGGTCGAGTTGGTTCGATCTGGGTTGCCAGCGACCGTCCCGCTGCTTCCTGGCGGGACGTATCAGCGCCTTCATAATCAGCGAGAAAGCGCTTGATTGCCCGAATCGAGACCGGATCATCTACCCCGCCCCGACGGCAGGAGTCCTCGCAGGGGTGAGTGCAGACGCGGCCGCAGATCCCCGGCAGGACATTATCCCGGCGGATTAGGGCTAAGGCCTCCTCGTACTTGCCCTGGGCCGCCAGGGCGATATACCCCTGGGCATTGACCCCCAACGGGCAGCTTTCCTGGCAGAGCGGCTGTTTACGCTTATCGATATAAGGACGGCCGGGCAGACTGGTGCGGGCATACAAGCGCAGGGCCTTGCCCTTTTCCGGATGTTCCACCGGGCAGGCGGCCACGCATTTACCGCAGAGCGTGCATCGGTCGGTCTCAATGAAGGTCTGTTCCTGGTCGATGCGCACACTGAACCCCTGGGCGGTGTGCTTGATGGAGGTGATCCGGGCAGGCAGCAGGGTGCGGATGGAGCTGTTGCGCATAATCCGGATCAGTCCGGGACGGTGGGCGTGGTTGAAGGTCAGGCCCGAGGGCAGCCGATATTCCTCGGCCGCAAGTTTGAGGTCGAGATCGGGATCTCCGTCAATCAGGGTGACCGGAATGCCCAGTTCACCTAGCTTGTTGGTGGCGGCAATGCCCTCCGGGGTGGCACCGGCAACGATCACCCGGTACAAACGTTCTTTCTGTCGTGTCATTGCACCAGCGCTCCTGTCTGACCTGCGGCCCTCTTCTCCCGGCCCTTGAGGGTGGATAATCCGTAATCGAACCCCTTGTTGTACGCCTCGATATTGCGTTCCTCGGTTCCCTTGGGTACCGACTTGGCGATGGTTGCCTGGGCCGCCTCGGTGGAGACCGCACCGGTGATGGCGGTGCAAAAACCGAGCATGATGATGTTGGCCATCATCTTGTTGCCGAGATTTTCGGCCATCCGGGTGGCGGAGATGGCAAAGTGATCGCAGGGGGCACCCTCCGGATGAACCAGGTCCTGGTCAACCAGGAGGATGGCCTCCGCGGTCAGCGCTGGAACAAATTTATCGTAGCCGGCCTGGGACATGGCCACCAGGATCTGCGGGGTGTTGACGTACGGATAGTGGATCGGCCGGTCCGAGATGATCACCTGGGCGTTACAGGCACCGCCGCGGGATTCCGGTCCGTAGGCCTGGACCAGGGTGCTTTCCTTATGATCGCCGAGCGAGGCCGACATGCCAAGGATACGCCCGGCCAGGATGATGCCCTGACCGCCGAATCCGGTGACGATGATCTCGATCTGGTGGTTTTTTGCTTTCTTGCTCATGAGTGTGAGTCGTTCCAGAAGGTTAGTGAGAGAGCCGCTTATCCCGCGGCCTTTCGCAATGGATCGTTGAACCGATTGGAGGTTTTGTCATTTCGACCGGAGGGAGAAATCTCCCCCCACAAGCGAGGACGAGATCTCTCCCTTTGGTCGAGATCACAGCGCAACCTACCCGGCCATCATGCCCCATCGATTCTGCTACTCTTTTAGTCATCGCTGCAGGGACGGTGCATCTCGGTGTAGCGGTCGTCGCAGGTGGAGCGGTCGATGTCGATGAACTTGCCGATGACCACTCCCCGTTCGAAATCAATATCGGCCCGGGCCGGGTCAGCGCCGTTTTTGATAATGGTCCGGTCCTGATAGAGCTTGAGGGTGTCGAGGGGTTTTTCTTTATTGCGCCGGCCGTAGTTGATCGGACAGGGTGACAAGACCTCGATGAAGGAAAAACCCTTGCGGACAATGGCCTCGTTGATCGCCGTGGTCAGATCCCGGGTGTGGAGGATGGTCCAGCGGGCCACGTAGGAGGCCCCGGCGGCATAGGCGAGCAGCGGCAGATTGAAGGGTGCATCCGGGTTGCCCAGCGGGGTGGTGGTCGACTTGGCGTTATGGGGGGTGGTGGCCGCACATTGGCCGCCGGTCATACCGTAGGTCAGGTTGTTGACGCAGATCACGGTCAGGTCCATGTTGCGCCGGGCCGCGTGGATGAAATGGTTGCCGCCAATGGCAAAGAGGTCGCCGTCGCCGGAAAAGACAATCACCTTCATCTCCGGCTTGGCCATCTTGATGCCGCTGGCAAAAGGAATAGCCCGGCCATGGGTGGTATGGAAGCTGTCGAGTTTGATATAACCGGCACCCCGGGCCGAACAGCCGATGCCCGAGACCATGGTGAACTGGTTGTAGGGGATGGCGGTGGCCTTGATGGCGCTGAGGCAGGAGGAAAAGACCGTACCGATGCCGCATCCCGGACACCAGATATGAGGAATACGCTCGGTGCGGATCAGGTCATCCAGCGGATGTTCCGGCTGCTTGGCCAGCTTTTTCGGATTAGTGGTCATGGTCTTAGAATTTCTCCTGGATGCAGGCGATTACCTTGTCCGGATGGATGATTTTGCCGCCGGCATGGCCGACGAGGTAGGCCGGGGCCTTGCCGCCGGTGCAGCGCTCAACCTCGTAATGGATCTGACCAAGATTGATTTCCACGGTGATAAAGCCTTTGACGCGGGTGGCGATCTCGCGGATCATCTCCTCCGGAAAAGGCCAGACCGTGACCAGCCGCAACAGTCCCGCCTTGTAGCCGAGAGCCCGGGCCTGATCCACGGCAGCCAGGCCGGTACGTACTGAGATACCGTAGGAAACGATGACGATCTCGGCGTCCTCCATGCGGTAGCTCTCGGTTTCGATGATGTCGTCGAGGTTGTTGCGGATCTTGCCTTTGATCCGGTTCATCATCTGTTCCTGGGCCTCGACGGTCATGGCCGGGTAACCGCGTTCGTCGTGGGTCAGGCCGGTGACATGAATATTGTAGCCCTCGCCGATGGCGGGCATGGGGGCAACACCGTTCGGGCCGGGTTCGTAGAGCTTGAAGCGGTCCTTGCGGCCGGTGGGCTTGGGTCGATCGACCAGATGGATTTTGCTCGCCTCGGGGATGACCACCTTTTCACTCATGTGCCCGACGATCTCATCAGCCATGATCAGCACCGGTACCCGGTATTTCTCACTGAGGTTGAAGGCACGGATGGTCTGATAAAAACAGTCCTGCGGCGAAGACGGCGCCAGGGCAATCAATTCGTAGTCGCCATGCGAGCCCCAGCGGGCCTGCATCATGTCGCCCTGGCCGGTCTGGGTGGGAAGACCGGTGGAGGGGCCGGTCCGCTGCACATTGACAATGACGCAGGGAGTCTCGGTGCAGACGCCAAAGCCCAGATTTTCCATCATCAGGCTGAATCCGGGACCCGAGGTGGCGGTCATACTCTTCGCCCCGGTCCAGGCAGCGCCAAGAATCGAGGCAATGGCGGCAATTTCATCTTCCATCTGGATAAAGGTGCCGCCGACGTCGGGCAGGCGTTCGGCCATGTGTTCGGCGATCTCGGTGGCCGGGGTGATCGGGTAGGCGCCGAAAAATCGGCAACCCGCCGCTATCGCGCCCTCAGCGCAGGCAACATCGCCGGTGATATAGTGTTCACCGGTCATCACAGCTGGTTTCATAACAGGATTCTTGCCTCTGGGAGGGGATTATTTCGGGACAGCCGCCGTCGGTACTTCCACCGAATAGATGGCAAACTCAGGACAGATAATTTCACAATAATGGCAGTTGACGCACTCGTCGGGCCTGATTGCCACGGGTGGGTGGTACCCTTTGCGGTTGAACTTGTCGGAGAACTGGAGAATGTCCTTGGGGCAGAATTCGATGCAGTAGCCGCATCCTTTGCACCGGTCGTCGATGATACAGACCATCCCCCGGGTTACCTGTATCTCCTGTGCGTCAAGAGGTACTCGCCAAAATGCCATGTTGCCTACCTATGATGGATAACGGTTACGTTCGTATTCGCGACAAAAAGTGATACGACAGGGAGCAAGAAAAGAAGAATGACAGCAAGTCGGACCATCTTGCTAAAGGCGAGAATAAACTGAAAAAAAGAGCAAGTGTCAAGCGGCAATCCGAAAACAGGAAGAAAAAACCGAGACAGTGGCGTTTTTTTCTCAACACTGTCTCATCTTTTCCCTCTTCGCATAGTTTTCCTAACCAAGACGACCTTGAAGCGATACCGAGAAACTGTCCTTATGGCAAACGGTCCTCTGCAATGGCAGGTTCCCACGAAAGTATGCATGCACAATGTATTGTTTAAATTCACTGGCACATCCCCGGTACATGTACCCTTTTCCATAGAGATACTTTATTCAGCCTCCTGGACAGGGCACTATTCCAAGGCATATATTAATATTAAGAGATAGAAATCTAAACAAACGGATCACTCAGGAAAGCACAAGGCTTCCCTCGCTAGAATGCATCCGGAGCAGAGCTCACCACTGAGGAGGTGCCCCATGTTACGACGAATGCGAATCAAAACACGGATGTTGCTCATTATTGCCGGCATCATTCTCCTCTTCCTGGTCATGACCCTGTTTACCTTCAAGATCGCCAGGCAGGTTCGCGACCTGGGCACCGCTGAAACCACCAAGGTTATGCTGACTGACCAGAAAGCCAAAATCCAGGTTGCCAGCCATGCCATGGCCCTTGCCCTCAGCGAGGCGATCAAGAAGACCTCACCCACACCAGAAGGAATTGCGGCGCTCATCCGAGCCATGGTTGATTCGACTCGCTTTGAGGACGACCAGTCCGGCTACTTCTTTGTTTACCAGGGAACAGTCAATGTGGCCTTTCCGGTGAAGCAGGAGAATCAGGGCAAGGACCTGAGTGACACGAGGGACAAAAATGGGGTTTACGTGATCCGCGAACTGGCCCGAAAGGCAGGTGCCGGCGGTGGCTTTGTCGAGTACATCTGGCCGAAACCAGGGGCCGGCGACGTCCCTAAACTCAGCTACGCCGAAATGATCCCGGGACTCGATATGTGGGTGGGAACCGGCATCTATATCGATAATATCGAAAAAACCAACAGCGCCATCCGGGCGGAGATGGACCAGCTGACCGGGAAAAAAACCCTGCAGATGCTGGCAATTGCCGGTATTATTTTCCTCGGTATCGTGATTTTGAGCGTCGTCATTGCTGCGGGAATAAGTTCGGGCCTGAAGGATCTTATCCATAATTTCCGTGAAGTGGCGACGGGGGAAGGCGACCTGACCCAACGGATTATGGTGCGTTCCAAGGATGAACTCGGTGAGTTGGGCAACCTGTTCAACACGTTCCTTGGCAACCTGCAGGAAATGATCAGGAAGATCGCGGACAATTCCCTGGCGGTCAACGATTCGGCAGAGTCCCTGACCACACTCTCCGGGGAGATGAGCGAGCGAGCGCGGAATACCTTGATGGTGACCAAGAATGTGGCCGCCGGGGCGGAAAAGATGACCACCAATCTCAATGCGGTGGCTGCCGCCATGGAACAGTCGTCCACCAACACAGCCATGGTAGCCTCTGCGGCCGAAGAGATGACCGCAACCATCAACGAAATATCCACCAATGCTGAACGAGCCAGCACTATCACCAATAATGCCGTGCAGCAAGCGGCCAAGGCCTCACAGCGGATGGCCGAACTCGGGGTGGCCGCCACAGCCATCGGCAAGGTCACCGAAACCATCAACGAAATCTCCGACCAGACCAACCTCCTTGCCTTGAACGCCACCATTGAGGCCGCCAGGGCCGGAGAAGCAGGCAAAGGGTTTGCGGTTGTCGCCAACGAGATCAAAGAACTGGCCAAACAGACCGCCGAGGCAACCAAACATATCAAAGTACAGATTGAAGGCATACAGTCGACCACCGGGGTCACGGTGGATGAAATTCAACTGATCACCTCAATTATCAACCAGGTGAACGAACTGGTAGGGACCATCGCCACGGCCGTGGAGGAACAAAGCACCGCCACCGGCGAGATTGCCGCCAATATCGCCCAGGCCTCCCTGGGATTACAGGAGGTCAACGAAAATGTGGGTCAAGGTTCGGTGGTCGCCGGGGGCATCACCGGTGACATTACCAAGGTGAGTATTGCCGCTGGAGAGATCACCCGGTCAAGTGATCAGGTGCGGGAACGGGCGCAACAGCTGCAGCAGATGGCCGGTGAACTCAAGGCGATTGTCAGTCGCTTCCGAATCTGATCTTCCTCCCTCCAGCCGCAGCGAGTGTCCTGCGGCTGGTTTTTTTCCGCTGTTTTTTGCCTTGTCCGTTTTAGGAATACCGCAGGACGGCTCAATTTGCGGGTTGTGGGTCTGGTTAAAAAACAACCCGGCCCACCCTCGACCTTGACGGCCCGCCGGGCATTGAGTATAGTGACACGAATATTATATATATCGTGTTTCACGGGAGCAACCTTCACGACCCAAGGAGACCTCATGTTTTTCCCCATTTCCGGCATCACCGTCGATCCCTGGATTCCTCCCCTTGTTGCCTTTGTCGTCTCCTTTTTCACCTCCATGGGCGGGATTTCCGGCGCCTTTCTCCTCCTGCCCTTCCAAATGTCGTTTCTCGGCTACACCAACCCCTCGGTCAGCGCCACCAATCAGCTGTACAATATAGTGGCCATCCCTTCCGGTGTTTACCGGTTCTGCAAAGAAGGAAGGATGGTGTGGCCGCTGGTCTGGAGCGTGGTCCTCGGCACCCTGCCAGGGGTCTTCATCGGTGCTTTCATCCGGGTGACCGGTTTACGGGATCCCCGCAATTTCAAACTGTTCGCCGCAACGGTTATCCTCTACATCGGTATCAAGATGGTGCGCGACCTGCTGAAGAAAAATGCGGGCAGTGCCAAGAGCAGCCCACAACCCCTGCAAACGACTGCGGCCAGTCCGGCGGGTTCTGCCGGACCGCTGAGCGCCACCTTCGGCAACCCGGCCGCCACGGTCAGCATCTCCCACCGCAGCCTGCGGCGGTTTGGTTATACTTTCCAAGGAGAAACCTACGATGTTTCCGTCGCGGGGATTTTCATCCTCTGTTTCATCGTCGGTATCGTGGGAGGCATCTATGGGATCGGAGGCGGCGCGATCATTGCCCCCTTCCTGGTCTCCTTCTTTGGCTTGCCGGTCTACACCGTGGCCGGCGCTGCCCTGATGGGAACATTTGTCACCTCGGTGGCCGGAGTGGTCTTCTACACAGCACTTTCCCCCTTGTATCCGCAGGTTTCGATGGCCCCGGACTGGCTGCTGGGCATTCTGTTCGGCCTGGGC
This sequence comes from Desulfobulbales bacterium, assembly GCA_038205495.1. GTDB lineage: Bacteria > Desulfobacterota > Desulfobulbia > Desulfobulbales > Desulfobulbaceae > Desulfobulbus. The sequence goes on along the minus strand of JBBRBT010000051.1, from coordinate 11,269 downwards.
GGCATGGCCGGGATGTACCTGGGGGCTCGCTGCCAGAAATTCGTGCCCGCCAAAGCGATCAAATGGATGCTGGTGGTCATCATGCTCTCCACCGCCCTCAAGTACGTGCTGGAGTATTTCAAATAAAAAAAAGCGTGTCCGGAATGCATCTTTCGGACACGCTGCAGATGTTTTGGTGATTGTTTTTCTTGTTCCCATCTATTGCAGGGGAGCAGAGGGGAGCCTCCTGGTCAGGGTTCGGAAAACAAACGCTTCACTGTTGCCGGGATGGTCCCCTTGGGAACCAAGGTGGCATCCTTATCCACGGCATAAATGCCGAACCACTGTTCCGGATCATCGGCATCGTGGCGGGCAGCCTCCTCGGGCCCCTTGGCGCTCTTCCACCATTCATCCTGCAACTCGAAAAAAACCAGCCCACAAAAACTCTCCCGACCGCGCGCTGTGCGGATATCCCGCCACACCGACTGAAAGATTGCGGGCACCTTCGCAACCTTATGGCCACCGAACCCGGGGATCGTTGGTTTGGGGGCAATGGGCGAGGTCGACAAACCGACCTGAGTAACCAAAATCGGTTGGTTTGATTCAGCCGCCAACTGCTCCAGATAGCCCTGATAGGTGGTACCGGTCACCGAACCGGGCTTAGAGGTCCGCACCCCGTTGGCATAGGTGTAGATGTTGAGGCAGACCAGATCGCCCATGTCCGGAACCAGAACGCTCTCCCGGCTCACTTCAATATCCGGTCGGTTTGCAATCGGGCCGACATGGGTCCAGCTGGTGTGGCAATAGAGATGCCGACGGCCGTAGCGGCTCAACTCGTAGTCCATGGCGCCGTCTACCAGTTTGGCCAGGGCCACTTCCGTGGGTGTCCGCCCGGTCACCGCCAGGTGTTTGCCCTTGTACTCATGGACATCCGGGTGACGGGCATCGGTGGCGGTTATGCATTTTGCCTGCAATTCATCGCCGATGGAAAAAAGCACCAGACGATCCGGCCGGCCGACCTTGTAGGTGTGATCAATGACTTCCTTGATATCGTTCAGAGTTTTGGCCTGAAAGGCGGGGGCGAGAAAATCCTCCTCATAGGCCCAGACCCAGACATCCTGACTGTAGACCAGATCGGTTTTGTCGAGGGCGGCAAAGAACTTAGGCGGCATCAGCCGTGGAAAGACTTGAAGATAATTGGCCCCCAGGTCCTTGATCAAGGCCAGATGGGTACCGTAACGGTCATCGTTGCCGGGGGGGGCACCAAAGACCGGGGTCTCACCGGGGAGGAAAGGCGAATAGCCCATACCCCGAAAAAAGACCGGCTGGTCCGGTCGAGTCAGATCGATCAGAGTTTTACCGCGAACGATAAAGCGCGTGGGCTGGGGCGTTTCTGCACTGATCTCCATGGTTTTAGCTGCTGTTGCCGGTCGCACGGCAACCACCGGAGACAGAGCCAGGAGAAGAGCAAAGGATAGAAAAAATGTTTTCTGAGACATGGCAAGGAAACGTTGCAGGTTCGTGATTATTCTTGGAGGCGGCAAAGCGGCGGCACAACCCTACCCTACCCCGGAAACTGGAGCACCTTTCAGCCCTACCATAAAAACCACGAACCACCAAGATAAAGATCGCAACCTGCGGGGTTGCTTGCGTTTGTAGGCTTTTGCCGACACAATCCTTCCGCAAACCAATCACCGATGACCTGCCCCCACAGGTGCCGGAGGCCGGTTAAAACCGGGTAAACTGCCGCGTGAACGCCGAAAGTCCTTATTCTATGCAACCGCTTTCGACTCATTCCAAGAGAAAACAGGAATCAATTCCACTGGCTGTTTTCCTCCTAAAAGAGTATTAGATCTCTCCTCTTGCTGCCGACAGCTCCCTTTTCCATCCGCCCCCCTATCCCGTAGCAGAATGAACCCATTGCCCATGACCTCCCGACTCACCCTATGGTCGCCGTCTTTCCTGATTGGCGCCCTTGTTCTCTGCTGCGTTTTTGCCCTCCAGTCCATCATGCTCCATCTGCCCCTCACGCCTGCGGGATTTTTCATCCCTTTTTGGCTGGGAGGAATAGGCGGCCTGTTGCTCGGCAACCGTACCCTCCGCATCAAGGAATTAGAGATGGACCTGCTCCAATCCAATACACGCATGCAGGAACTCTTTACGGAAAACGGGGAGCGGTATCACCAGTTCTTCCAGTTGAGCAAAACGGTCCAACTGCTGATAGATCCAAAAAACGGCAGCATTGTCGAGAGCAACGAGGCCGCTCTCCGGTATTACGGTTACTCCGTCGAAGCATTTTCCCAAAAAACAATTTTTGAACTCAATACCGCTGAACCAGACAGCATCAGAGAAGCGATCCAGCAGGCCCTGCACCTGAAAAAGCACTCTTTCAGGTTCCAACATCGGTTGCAATCCGGCGAAACCAGAGCCGTGGATGTGCATACCGTTCCCCTCTCCCTACAAGGACGCACCTTACTGCACTCGGTGATACTCGACGTGACCCAATACGATCAGGTGGAATCGGGATTACGGCGCAAAACCCTGGAACAACGCTTGTTGCTGGATGCCATTCCCGTCAGCGTCTGGTATCTCCACGACCCGGAAACCTACGGCATGGTGAACAAGGCCTATGCCGAATGTTTCGATCGCCAGCCCAAGGAGATCGCCCACCAAAAGATGGACACGGTTCTTGACCAGGAGATGCTGGCCCTGGCCTTGGCCAGTAACCACCGGGTGTTTGCCGACGGGAACGCACTCCACTATCACCAATGGGTGTACTGCCGAGACCATGAACCTCGCTACATGGCGCTGACCAAAACACCCAAACTGAACAAGACCGGCAAGGTGGATTTCGTGGTCTGCACGGCCACAGATATTACCAGCATGAAACAGACCAAGGATCTGCTCCAAAATGAACGTGATCTCCACGTTGCCCTGAACACAACAACCTCCACGGCGGAAACCCTGCGCATCTGTCTTGAAACGGCCATTGAGGTTTCGCAGACCGATTGCGGCGGCCTCTACCTGGTGGATCAAACCGACGGCAGCCTCACGCTCTCCACCCACCAAGGGCTGCCGGACACCTTTATTCAAAAGGCTTCCCGCTATAACGGTGATTCGGAGCATGCGCACATTGTCCAACGCAATCAAGCAATCTACACAGCTCATCCCGATCTTGCCCTGCAAGCTGGACATAAAATACTGCAGCAGGAAGGAATCCGGGCCCTGGGCATCGTGCCGATCTCTTTTCACGGTCGAGTGATCGCCTGTCTCAATGTTGCCTCCCGGCACCGGGAAAACATCTCAAACTTCCATCGTCTCGCCGTGGAAAGAATTGCCACGCACATTGGTACCTTTCTGGTGCAAAAGGAACAGGAAACACAGATCCGTCGGCAGCAACAAAATTTCGAAGCCCTCTTTCAGACCATCCATGATTTTGTCTTTATTCTCGACCTCGAGGGGGTCATCATCCACCTCAACACCGCGGCCGCCAACCGATTGGGATACCAGCCGACCGAACTGATCGGCACCAATGTCCTGGCCGTTCATCCGCACGACCGCAGAGAGGAGGTCTTGGAGATTGTTGCGGCCATGCTGGCCGGGACACGGGACCACTGCCCCATCCCCTTGGTCACCAAAACAGGCGAGCTGATTCCCGTGGAAACCCATATCAACCAAGGCCAATGGAGCGGACAACCGGTCCTTTTCGGCCTGAGCCGCGACATCTCTTCCCGCTTGCAGATAGAACGACAGCAGCAGCTGTTGCTGAAAAACGAAGGCCTGGAAAGAATGGCCGGAGCCATGGCCCACCATTTCAACAATTTACTGACCATAGTGGCCGGCAACCTCGAGCTGGCGCAGGATCGAGTCACCCCAGGCTCTCCGGCCTGCTAATTCTTGGCCAATGCCCGTATTGGCAGCAAACGGGCCATTGAACTGGGCCAGGCCCTGCTGATCTATACCGGCCAATTTGCCGAGATCGTCACTCCCCTCAATCTCTCTGATTTTTGCCGTGCATGGCTCCAATCTTCCCCGCTTTCCCTCCCCGAGCCTGTTGAGCTCACGGTTGACCTCGCTTCCCCCGGACCGATGATAGCCGCCAACCCGGCCCATTTGCAGCAAACCCTCTCTGCCCTGATGACCAATGCACTGGAGATCCTTGACAGGGTATCGGGACAAATTGTGCTCCGAGTCAGGTCAGTGCCGCGTGAGGCCATCGGCACTGCCCATATTTTTCCCGCCGGATGGACGCCCACACAAGATCGGTACGGCTGCCTGGAAATATCCGATACCGGCACCGGTATCGACGAAAGAGATCTGGGTAATATTTTTGATCCCTTTTATTCTGATAAATTCGTTGGCAGGGGCCTGGGACTACCGTTGGCCCTGAGCATCGTTAAAAAAATGAACGGGGCCATCACCGTGACCAGCCAGCCCAACCAAGGGTCAACCTTCCAGGTGCTGCTCCCTGAGCAGGACCAGAATGCAAACCAGATCGAACAATGACTGAACAAATGGAGCAGACGGAACAGCTGAACCTAAAAGCCCTGATCGACAACCTGCCGGGAATGGTTGTTCGGTATCGCGATCTTCCAGGCTGGCCCATGGAATTTGTCAGCGCCGGGAGCCTCGCCCTCACCGGGTATGCGCCGGAAGAATTGTGCGGCCGGGGTTCGATCAACTTTCCCCAGATCATTCACACCCAGGACGGGGCAGGGATTGAGGAAAGCAAGCAACAGGCCATACAGCGCGGAGACTCCCTGGAGGCCCAATACCGGATCATTAGCAAAAACGGCGAGGTGCGCTGGATAGTGGAACGGAGCAAGGTTCTGGTGACAGCCGCGGGGGAACCTGCCCTCATCGAAGGGTTCCTCACCGATGTCACCACCCGCAAACAGCAGGAAGAGCAACTGCAACGATTGCAATCCGCGTTGGAGCACATCTCCGAAACAATCGTCATTACCGACTCAAACGGTGTAATTGAATATGTCAACCCTGCCTTTGAACAGTTGACCGGGTACTGCCGGGAGGAGGCGATCGGCAAATCCCTAGGTATACTCAAAAGCGACCAGCACAACCAAAAATTCTACGACACCATGTGGGAGAGCCTCAGGCGCGGTGAAACCTGGAAAGGACATCTAATCAACAAAAGCAAACACGGCGAGTGTTTTGAAGAAGAGGCTACCATCACCCCAATTTTTGATGCATCGGGGACACTCTCTCGTTTGGTCGGTCTCAACCGGAATGTGACCCGGGAGGCGGCACTCAAGAGCCAGCTGCAACAGGCACAACGAACAGAGGCCATAGGGACCCTGGCAGGTGGGATAGCCCACGATTTCAACAACATTCTGGCCAGCATTCTCGGCTATGCCGAAATTGCCCGCGACCAGACTCCGGCCTCAAATGCGGCACGAACCAGCATAGAACGGGTTATCCAGGCAGGTGACAGGGCCGCACGTCTGGTCAAGCAGATCCTCACCTTCAGTCAGGAGAGCAACGAGGAACTGCTGCCTGTGCATTTGCAGCAGACCGTACCAGAAGTTCTCAGCCTGCTGCGCTCTTCACTGCCGGCAATCATTACCCTGGAGCAGCGAATCGCTGCCGACTGCCCGCCGGTACAGGCTGATATCACCCAGATCAACCAGGTGATCATGAACCTCTTTGTCAATGCCCGCCAGGCCATCGGCAACAACCCGGGCCGAATCAGCGTTACCCTGGCCGAAAAGGCGATAACTGCGCCCCTTGTTGCCGCCAGCGGCATACTTCTGAAACCGGGAAAGTATGTGGTGATTGCCGTGAGCGACGATGGCTGCGGTATGGCAGCTGAGGTTCAATCGCAAATTTTCGATCCTTTTTTCACCACCAAAACCCTCAGTGAAGGGGCCGGGCTTGGACTTTCGGTGGTCCACGGCATTGTTAAAAAACATGGCGGCGCCCTCACCCTTACCAGCACTCCGGGCCAAGGCACGCTCTTTTGCCTGTACCTTCCTGCTTGTGCACCAATCCTCCCCACCCGTTTCAACGGGAATGATGCCCCCGATCTGCGCGGCGAGGAAACCATCCTGTTGGTTGATGACGAACAACAGCTTGTACAAATGCTGCAAAATGGGCTGGAACGTTTGGGGTATCATGTGCTATCATATACCAACAGCACGGATGCCCTTGAGTATTTCACCAGGCATCGGGAGACAATCGATCTTGTGGTCACCGATATGACCATGCCTGTTATGGCCGGAGATGTTTTGAGCCGGGAGTTGCTCCAGCTTAAGCCTGATCTGCCCATCATCCTGTGCACCGGATTCAGTGAAGTTATCGATGAAACACGAGCCCTATCGATCGGCATCCGCAAATTCATCATGAAACCGGTTGCTCCCCGTAACCTGGCGCAAGCTATACGGACACTATTGCAAAATGGCGAACATCCTCATAGTTGATGACGATCTCATGCTGGCGGAGATGCTGGCCGGACATCTCGAACGAGCCGGCCACCGACCCGTGATTGCCACAACCCTCGCCCAGGGGGTCGAACAGGCGCAAACCGATGCTTTTGACCTCATCTTTCTCGATGTCCAGTTGCCCGATGGCAACGGACTCGATGCCTTTCCCCTTTTCTCCGAAGTGGTCTCACAACCTGAAATTATCATCATGACCGGCTCCGGCGATCCGGATGGCGCGGTAAAAGCCATTCAGTCCGGTGCCTGGAGCTACCTGGAAAAACCCCATGTCCTGCGCAACCTGCTGCTACCGCTCACCAGGGCGCTCCAATACCGGGAAGAAAAGAAGAAATTCGGGGTCACCCCGGTTGCTCTAAAAAGGGATGCGATTATTGGCAAGAGCCCCTGTCTGACCAGCTGCCTCGACCAACTTGCCAAGGCCGCCGCCAGTGATGCCAGTGTCCTGGTTACCGGTGAGACGGGGACCGGCAAGGAGGTCTTTGCCCGCGCCATCCATGACAATTCAAACCGGACTCAACATGCTTTTGTCGTGGTCGACTGTGCCTCCCTGCCGGAAACTTTGATCGAAAGCACCTTGTTTGGGCATGTCAAAGGGGCCTTCACCGGCGCCGACAGGACCGTCACCGGCCTGATCAAAATGGCCCACGGCGGCACCCTGTTTCTCGATGAAATCGGCGAACTGCCCGAAAGGATCCAGAAGACCTTCCTGCGGGTCCTGCAGGAACACAGGTACCGTCCGATTGGCGGCACCAATGAGGAATACAGCAATTTTCGTGTCATTGCCGCCACCAACCGCGACCTCAACCAAGACGCGGCTTCTGGCATCTTCCGTTCGGACCTGCTGTTCCGGCTCCGTTCCCTTTCCCTGCACCTGCCCCCCTTACGGGAACGAAAAGAGGATATCCGCCATCTTACCCGATATTTCCTTACCCGCCTGTGTGATCGCCTCAAGATAGGCTACAAAGGGATTGCCGATGAATTTTTCGAATATTTGATGGTCTACGAATGGCCGGGTAATGTCCGGGAACTGCAGCAGACCTTGGAGCAGGTTTTTGCCAATGCCATTCATCACCCCACGCTCTTTGCCTATCACCTGCCGGAACATTTCCGGGTGCGACAGACCCTGGCAGGAATCAAAACCGATCCGGCCACGATGCAGACCACCAGCAAAGCATTGCCCGGCATCAGGCCTCCTTCATGGAAGGATTTCAAATCGGAGAAGGAAAAAGAATATATGCAGCACCTGTTCGATTGCTCCGCAGGGAACATCAAAGAGGCCTGCACCATCTCCGGACTTTCCCGCGCCCGACTGTACCAACTGATGAATATCTACGGCACCACTGCCCCCAAACAGCACCTCGACGCCTCCCCCCCTCTTCGCTCCCCGGACTTGCCCGCTTAGCCTGCGCACCACGGCAACAAACTTTCTCACCACGCCTACCGTCGCTCTTGTTTCAAAACGTGGCGAGATAGCATTGGGATCTTTTCGTACAATTGCGCCGATCGATTTCCTGCAGTCGATTTTGTCCACAAAACTAGACAAATCATCGTCTAGAAAATCAGACTAAAATGACCCCGCGGGGGCCTCCTTGCCCCACAGACCACCTCTGCTCCATTTCCAGGCTTGCAACACGCTGTAAAAACAAGAATTAATATTGCAGTCTTCACCAATCTTTTTTGGCACACATCATGCTTGTGTTCTTCAGATGCGATTTGGCATCCGTCGACAGGCGTGCATTGCGAAACTAGGAGGACACATGAACAACATATTTTTTTATGCGGCCAGGGATTCAGAGGCGTATCAGCAGGTTAAAGAGTATCTGCTCAATCTTTCCTTCAACGGAAAACTCATCGTACTCCCACCGGGATCTCAACTCACCTCTCCGCCCTGCCTGCAGTTACGAAGCAACGATTTCATTATTCTCTTCGCAGAAGATGATAGCGACATCAGACACTTACTCGCATTACGCGACGAATTTGACAGCTTCAGAATAATTTTGATAATGAAAGATGAAGACCAAATGAAAACCAGCAATTTCTCTCTGCTCTCTCCACGGCTCATTGCCTATTTCGATACCAACTTCGACGAAGTGTCCGAATATTTAGCAAGCATATTTAAAAAATAAAACAGCATTAATATTATCCCGAGGGCGAAGTGATGAACAAATTAAAATTATCGATGAAAATTGGTGGCGGTTTCGGATTCATCCTGATGCTTCTTCTGATAGTCGCATTTTTTTCTTGGAGTGGATTAATGACAGCCTCGACGGGAATAAAGGAATTTGATCGTCGTACAGGCAACTCCAACATGGTGAGTGCCCTGCAGGGCAATATGCTGATGGTGCGAATGAAAGTAAAAGATTACTTCATCAACCATAACGACAAGGATCTGCAAGAATACAAAAACAACATGACCAAACTTCAGGGATCCATTCATGAGGCCAAAGGGAGGATTAAAAATCCCAAACGTATGCCGATAATTGCCAAAATTGATGAGCTGACCGATGCCTACGAGAAAAGCCTTGAACAATTGGTCCTTGATCTCAAAGAAAGCGACCGCATTATCAATGATGTCCTGCGCACTCTCGGACCCGCCATCCAGGAAGATTTGACAACAATTATGATCTCAGCCAGGAGCGATCAGGATATCGATGCAATCAGCACCTCCGGTCTGGCTGTCCAAAACTTGCTCACGGGTAGGCTTTATGCCCAAAAATTCCTGGCCACCGCTTCGGAAAAAGATGCCGAAATGGTGGGCAAGGAGATTTTCAAACTACAGCAAATAGTTGGCCAGTTGGCCACTTCGTCGCAACCGGAGCGCAAAGCCCTGGCGCAAAAAATGTTAGGGGAGACCAAGACCTATCTCGACAGTTTCAAACTGATGGTCAAGGCGACAAACGCACGCAACAGCGTCTATGAAGGAACCTTGGTCCGCATTGGATCCGAGAGTGCCGCCCTGGTCGGCGATATGCTCAAAACCTATGTCAGTGACCAGCAGGAGTTGGGAACCTCGCTGATGGCCACAAGTCAGACCGCCATCCGTACCATGGAAATCACCACCCTGGCTGCCATCCTCCTGGGAATCGGCTTTGCCATCTTTCTCACCCGCGCCATCACCGGACCGGTGCGCAAAACCGCAGCTTTTGCCGAAACCATGGCCAACGGGGATTTCACCACCAAACTCGATGTTAACCAAGGTGACGAGATCGGTCTCATGGCAGGGTCCCTCAATGTCATGGTCGTTCAGCTAGGCTCCATGATCAAAGAAATTATCAGCGGGGTCAACAGCCTCTCCCTCTCCTCCTCCGACCTTGCAGCCGTATCAAAACAGTTGTCATCGGCGGCCAAGGACACCGCCGAAAAATCGGGTTCAGTGGCTGCGGCCACCGAGGAAATGAGTACCAATTTCCAATCGGTATCAGCCGCCATGGAACAGTCCACCAGCAATGTCAACATGATTGCCTCCTCCACCGAGGAGATGACCGCCACAGTCAATGAGATCGCCGAGAGCGCCGAAAAGGCACGAATAATCACTGATGCAGCCGTCAAGCAATCACAGGCGGCATCGGTGAAAATGGCAAATCTGGGAGACTCGGCCAAAAAAATAGGCCGGGTCACCGAGACCATCACCGAGATCTCCGAGCAGACCAATCTCCTTGCCCTCAACGCCACCATCGAAGCAGCCAGAGCGGGAGAGGCGGGCAAAGGCTTTGCGGTTGTTGCCAACGAAATCAAGGAACTAGCCCGCCAGACCGCCGCAGCCACAGTTGACATCAAAAATCAGATCAACGAGATGCAGTCCACCACCAGTACCACCATTGAGGATATCACCAAGATTTCCGAAGTAATCGTCGATATCAACAGCGTTATCAATGCGATTGCTACGGCAGTGGAAGAACAGTCAACCGCAACAAGTGAAATTGCCGGTAATATTGCCCAGGCGTCCATGGGTATTGCCGAGGTCAATGAAAACGTAGCCCAGAGTTCGGTGGTCGTGGCGGATATCACCCGTAATGTTTCTGATATCAGCTGCCAGTCAAATCAGGTCGGCGATGGCTCCAGCCAGGTGCAGGCAAGCGCCCAGAACCTCTCTGACCTGGCCCTTCAGTTAGAGCAGATGGTGAGAAAATTCAAGGTCTGAAGTGATCCAATGACGGCAAACTCTTTTCTGCACGCTCTTACCGCGCCCCTGCCTCTGCTTGGTGAGGGCAGAGCACCGCATACGGTTAAGCATCAACTGAAAAATCAAGAGCAATGACACGTACTCCCCCTCAGTGAAAAACTTTGGACCGGCGCATCCTCCTGTTGGGGGTAGCGTGCCTTGTTGTCCTTAGTTTTGCACTGGGAGGATACACACTCATCCATACACTGGAGCAGGAATCCATTCGCGAACATTATGCTGTTCTCGACACCATCGCCCTGATGAAAACCGATCAGCTCCTCGCCTGGCGCAATGAACGCTTGGCCGATGCCCGGATGAATTCCTCGGGTCTGATCAAAACCCTCACCCAGGAGTGGCAGGAGACCGGCAGCCCAGCAGTATTGGCAGACATTGCTGCGCGAATGGAGACGTTCCGCGAGAACGAGGGGTACCACAACATGATCCTGGCCGACACCAGTGGCAACCTTCTGGTTTCCCTGATCGCCAAGACTGAACATCTCGAAGCGGAACAACCCCCTATCCCGGAGCAGCACTGTCAATCAGCGTTGAATATTGACCCCCTTTCAGCGTCGAAAAATGACCCCCCGAAAGCCAAAAAAAAGAAGTCCATTGCCTTCTCTGAATTTGAATCTAGCAACCAAGTGAGCTGAGTTTTATTCTGCGGCGAGAATGG
>JBBRBT010000050.1:0-29343 GCA_038205495.1 Desulfobulbales bacterium | reverse complement strand
AGCGCGGCTCAGTGCCTGACAGGCGTAACCTCTGAGGTTACCCAACGTAAACTGATGGAGCAAAAACTCAATGAACAGGTTCGGGAAATCAATCACCTGCGAGCACTGCTCGAACAGGAAAATACCCTGCTGCGCTCGGAGGCAGGGCGCAACTCAGAACAACATCGTTCGCTCGGCATCAGTGCTGCCATGCAGGGCGTCAAGGTGCTGGTCGAGCAGGTCGCCAAAACCGGCAGTACGGTCCTGATTCAAGGAGAAACCGGCACGGGCAAGGAACTGGTTGCCCAAGCCATCCATCGGCTCAGCGCCCGAAGCAAGCAGTTGATGGTCACGGTGAACTGCGCGGCACTGCCCGCAGCACTCATCGAAAGTGAACTTTTCGGACGGGAAAAAGGCGCCTTTACCGGGGCGCTCAGCAGGCAGGTGGGGCGGTTTGAAGTAGCCCATGGCTCCACCTTGTTCCTTGATGAGATCGCGGAAATGCCTCTCGAGACGCAAGCAAAGCTGCTGCGCGTACTCCAGGATGGAGCGTTCGAACGACTCGGCAGCCCCCGCAACATCAAGGTTGATGTGCGTATAATCGCTGCCACCAACCGTAATCTTGGCGAAGAAGTCGAGCAGGGGCGATTTCGCCGTGACCTTTTTTATCGCCTCAATGTCTTTCCCGTTCATGTGCCGCCGCTGCGGGATCGTGTGGAGGATATTCAGCAGTTGGCCTGGCAGTTTATGAGTGAGTTTGCTCAAAAGATGGGTCGGAAGATCAATAAAATCGGCAACCAGGATATGGATAAGCTCGTGGCCTATGCCTGGCCGGGAAACGTCCGCGAGCTCCGCAATGTCATTGAACGGGCCATGATCACCAGCAAAGGGAACACTCTTGATATATCGTCATTGAATCTGGCGTCATCTCGCCCCATGGATCCTACAATCATGACGCTTGAGGAGGTTGAGCGTCGACACATTCAGGAAACCCTCGTAGCCACTCAAGGAAAAATAAAAGGAAAAGGAGGAGCGGCTGAACTGCTTGGGCTCAATCCGTCCACGCTGTATTCGCGCATGCGTAAACTTACCATCAAAGGGAATCTTGCCTAGCCAAGGGTTGATATTTCGTCTCGTAACGGGTTGATATTTCATCCTCTTTATCAGGGGGCGCCCGCCTCGGTTTTTTGTCCATCAAAAAAACACCTCAAATCAGGAGCATCGGTGAACTGTCGCAAAGCCTCTAACTGGAGCGTTTTGTGCAATTGTTCATATATGTTTCTTTCTCTCATTACCATATATCCCTTACCGGAAGATGAATCCAAGGTCATCGACGTACTGGATTCAATGCAGGGACTGATCGCCACCAACGCTGATTGTCAGGGCTGCCTCTTCACGACGGGGAGGGATAAATCGATCTGCTATATGGAGCGATGGCGCACACGCGCTGCCCTTGATAGGCATTTGCGCTCTGCCTTATATTGCCGAGTGCTGGAGGCGATGGAGCTTTCACGCAAGCCGCCGACGGTCGAATTTTATGAAATCACCGGCATTGGTGGGCTGGATTTGATCGAAGGGGTCCGTCTTCATCCGATGGATGTTGATAAAAGCGAACAGGCCTGAGGTATTTGCTTGTAAAAACTGCCTATTTTTACTAAGGCCATTGCAATGGAGAGGGGGAAAGGTGGGGAGGATCCGTGGATGTCAGCATTGGAGTGAAGGCATCTTGAAAAGGTACCACAAGGAATTGCGTGTATATAAAACATACCTATTTTATATATAATGTATTCCCCTTGTGATTCTTCTGACAATTAGACATACTTTTTTATTTAAGCATGATGGTTTCACAAAAAGTTGATTTCTGTCATTTCAAGGAGCAATGTGACGATAAATCTTTCAATAATTCTAGAGATTTATCGCTACGCATAGAAATGATACAGCCAATATTTTCCCCCTTTTTGCGAGTTCATCAAGCATGTTAATTGAATAATATACCAACCTAAACCCAACATGGACTGAGCATCCTGATTCCGGTTGAAGGTTTACCGGAAGGACAATGTATCAAATTTTTCAAGAGCTCGAGTACATGTTGCTTGTTGGTATCGCAAAGGACGAAATATCGTCTCTGTCACTTTGATGTAGGGGCGGAGGGCCTTGTGGTGGCGACGTCTATTTTTTCTGAGGTTGAATCAGGGAAGCGGTTGTTCAAAATTATCCAAACCCAAAAGGAGCAGAAACATGGAAACAGCAAAGAACAGAGGCATCATGAAGGGAACCCTGCAGGTATCAATGTCGTTGTTGCTGGCAATTTTCATCCTGGTTTTTCCCCGGATGTCGCAGGCCGCCACTGCCGGAGAAATAAATCGTGACGTGAATGGCGCCTTGGAGACTCTTTACCGGACCACCCCGGCCGCCAAAAATATGGCCAAGATCGCCAAGGGAATCCTGGTGTTTCCCGATATCATTAAAGCGGGGTTGATTGTTGGCGGTCAATACGGCGAGGGTGCGCTTCGTGTCGGAGGCAAGACCACCGGCTACTACAGAACAGTGGCCGCCTCATACGGCTTGCAGGCGGGAGCACAATCCTTTGGGTACGCCTTGTTCTTCATCGACAATGAAGGGTTGAACTATCTCAAGAATAGCAAGGGGTGGGAAATCGGTGTTGGGCCCAGTGTTGTTGTCGTAGATGAAGGGGTCGCTCGTTCGCTCACGACTACCACAATGAAATCAGGGATCTATGCCTTTATATTTGAGCAGAAAGGACTGATGGCTGGGATCGGCATCCAGGGCAGCAAGATTACCCGGATCACGCCGGATAAGTAAGCGAACAGGCCGTGACCTGTGTGTTTGGCCTTGGTGCCTCATTGCGTCGAACAGTCCGGTGAGACAGTGCCGCAGCAGCGTGACAATTACTGATACTCTTTGCTTTCAGGAAGGTGAATGATGAAAAAAATGCAATCCGTGACCAAGGGTCTCGTGATTTTACTGGCAGGTGTGTTCCTCTATGGCTGTGCAGCTGCTCCCAAGGCACCCCCCACTGGTTTTCTCAAGGAATATCCTCAGTTCCAGCCTGGGCCGAGTGAAGGCATTGATCAGGTCTATACCAAACCGGGGATGGATCTGAAAAAATATCAGCGGGTGATGCTGGATGAGGCACAGTTTTTTCTCAAGAAGGATGCCGCCAGTCAGGGGATACAGGCCAGCGAGCTGAAAGAATTGTCCGATACCTTTCATCGTGCCATCTTCGAGGCCCTGGGTACCGCCTATCCGCTGGTCACCGAACCGGGGAGCGACGTCCTGCGGATCAGGCTGGCCGTCACCGATATCGAAATGAGTAACCCGGCAATGAGTGGGGTGTCCACGGTGCTGCCGGTCGGTTTGGTGGTCAGCGTTGCAAAAAAAGCGACCACCGGATCGCATGCCGGAGTAGGGGGAGCGAGCATGGAAATGGAATTCCTCGATTCCATGACTAACGAGCGGCTCGCCGCCGGCATCGACACTTTCAACGGCTCGAAGATGAGTGGCTTCACCAAACTCGGCGCCACCAAGGAGGCCTTCGAATTCTGGGCCAAAAGGCTGCGGGTGACCCTGGATAATGCCCATGGCGTGAGTAAATGAGCAGCGAGGTTGTCTGAAAAGTTGGTCATATTCGGATGCCTCCAGCGGGAATCCAGTGGATGGTTTCGCAAAAAGTTGATTGCTGTCATTGCAAGGAGCGGTAACGAGAAATCTCTCAATAATCCTAGAGATTTCTCGCTACGCTCGAAAGGACAAAACGAATGTTTTTCCCCTTTTTGCGAGTTCATCAGGGTTGAGACGGTTACAATCTGGATTCCGGCTTAGGGCCTGCCGGAATGACGACTTTTTTGTTTTTTGGGAAAGCATTCCGCAAGCGTATGTTGTCGCACCTCCAAGTATTGAGAAATTATAATCCGTATGCCTGACCGCCGCTCGTTGATAGCCCTGTTCCTTGCCCTGCCGCTCATCGCATGGGGAGTTGGAGCCCTTTATTATTTGCCGCTTCCCCGTCCCTTGCCCACTGTGGCGGCGGTGGTTTTTGTGCTGGCTTCCGTTGCGGTTTTTTTGCTGGCGCGCACTTGGAAAAAAGCGGTGGCCCTTTTTGCCGTACTTTTCGTCGTGGCGCTGGGGGCCTTTCTTCTCCAAAAGCCCTCTAATGAACGCAACTGGCAACCGGATCTGGCCCTGCTGCCTTCTGCCACCATCGAGGGCGACAGGGTCACTATCCATAATATCCGCAACTGTGACTACCGCACCGAAACCGATTTCACGGTGCAGCATTACGACAAAACCTTTGATCTCAAGGAGTTGACCAGCGTCGATCTCTATCTGGTGGATTGGGGGTTAAAGAGCGTCGTCCACACCATGCTCAGTTTTGGTTTCAACAACCGGGACTATGTCGCCATCTCCATTGAGGCCCGCAAGGAGATGGGGGAAGGGTACTCGACCCTCAGAGGGTTTTTTCGGCAGTATGAACTGACCTATGTGGTGGCGGACGAACGGGACGTGATCCGGCTGCGGACCAATTATCGGCAGGGAGAAACAACGTATCTGTACCGGATTCGGGGCGACAAAAAACTGTTTCGCGATGTGTTTCTTGATTACTTTCGCTCTATTAACCAGTTGAAAGAAAAACCGGCGTGGTACAACGCCCTGCTCTCCAACTGCACCTCTGTGCTCCTGGGCCATACCCGACCCTATTCCCGCAAGGTTTTCTGGGACTGGCGGCTGCTGGCCAACGGTTACGCCGATGAACTGGCCTACGAGGTCGGCACGCTGGACACCTCGCTCCCTTTTGCTGAGTTGAAAAGACAAAGCATTATCAACCCCAAGGCCAAGGCGGCCGATCAGGATCCCAATTTCTCCCTGCGAATCCGCGCGGGATTGCCGGGCATGAACCCGACGCCACAAACACAATAAAACAAGAAGAGTTTGCTGTATCATGACCAAGGTCATTTTCACCCACCCAAAAAGGAGCAAACAATGAGAAAAATATTCGCCATCAAAACACTGGCATTCGCCGGCATCCTTGCCGGCTCCGCCATGACCCTTTCTTGCCCATCGGCTGCTGCTGCCGATTTTATGGATCTCGACCTCGAGAACACCCCCATCGTTTTTGGCCTAGGTGCGGGAGCCTATCCTGACTACGTCGGTTCCGATGATTACGCTTTTGGCGCGGCCCCTTTTTTCCGCTATACCTTCAAAAAACAGGAGCGCTATGTTCAACTGATCGCCAACGAGTTGACTGTCAATATCCTCGACGACGATATGTTTCGCTTCGGTCCGCTGCTCAACTATCGTTTTGGCCGCGATGACAATGTCGAAGACCCCATGGTGAGCAAGATGAAAGAACTCGATGGGACCGTCGAGGCCGGTGCTTTTATGGACATTGTCTGGGCCAATGCCAGTGAGAAACGCCAACGGTTTATCGTCGGGGCAAAAGTCTATCAAGATATAGGAAACGAAAGCGACGGTTTCCGGGCCAATGTTAATGCCCGTTGTTGGTATCCAGTGGCCAAACCGGTTGATCTCAATGTCAGCGCCGGGTTCAACTATCAAGACGACAAATATTCCGATCACTACTTCGGCGTCAATGCCAATAATGTCGGCACTTCCGGCTTGCCCTTCTTTAACGCAGATGGCGGCGTGAGCGAATATTATGCCCTGGTTGGAGCCAATTTCTATCTGAATAAAAATTGGCTGATGAGTGTCGGCGTTCGTGGCTCTTCCATCGTCGGCGACCCCGGCGACAGCCCGTTGGTCGCTCAACGAGGTAATGAAACCCAGTGGATTGGGGGTGTCGGCGTTGGCTATATCATGTGGTAACCGCAAGCCTCGGTTGTCTTCTCCGAAACACAGCACCTGACAGGAACCATTATGAAGGGAATCCCCATATTTTTTGTGCAAGGTGCCCACCGCTTAGGGTGGGCCTGGGACCGATTGCGGTCTGAAACGAAGGGGATGTCTTTGCTTTGCCGAAGGGGGGTACTTCTCCTTTGGGTCATGGCGGCCTTCACCCTCACCGGCTGCGCCACAACGGTGGGGGTACAACAGAACGATCCCCGCGAGACCTATGCCCAGATTAATATAAGCGCCATCAACGCGGACGACTACAGCAGATTCTCCCATGATGTCTTGATCCGCTTCAATTTGGTCCAGGCCTTTCACGAGGACCCTCAGCGGGTCCTCACCTTTCTCCATCACGAGGCAGAGAAAGATTACCGCAACGATCTGGTCTTTGCCCTGGCGGAACTCAATTATTTTGTCGGCATGCGCTCGCGGGAGGACGGGATCAAACAGTCCCATCCCTATTTCTTTGCCTCGGCAATCTATGCGTATTTTTATCTGTTGGGTAAAGAATGGCTGGATTCTCCCCATCCCTTTGAACGGCGATTCCGGATCGCCTGCGATCTGTATAACGGTGCCCTGGCCGAAGCCTTGGCTGATGCCGACGGCAATCTCCAGATAGCCCCCGCCAAGGTGGAACTGCCGGTCGGTCGTTTTGGTTTTTCCCTCAATACCGAGAAATTCCATCAGGACCTGGCACATTTCGAGAAATTTATCTCCACTGACCGATTCGGGGTCAGGGGTTTGAGCCGGAGAAATCGGGAGGCAGGGCTGGGGGCGCCCCTGATTGCAGTTGAGAAAAAACAGGAAGGGGCACCTCTGTTTCGTACCAGTCCGGCAACGCTCTTTTTGCGGTTTAATTGCCGGTTGAAGCAGATCGAGGCCGGGACCTGTGCCGGTACCCTGGAACTGTATTCAGTCTATGACCAAACCGAGATCGAAGTGGGCGGCCAAAAAATTCCGTTGGAACGAGACGTTACCACGCAGCTTGCGTACACGATTGATCAGCCCTACATCCAGGGGCTCGGCTTTAACGAGTTTCTGCACGGGACGGGATATATCAAAACCGGCATTTTTCCGATGGAACCCTATGAACCGGACAAAATTCCCATCGTCCTGGTGCACGGCACTTTTAGTAGTCCTATCGCCTGGGCCGAAATGGTCAATACGCTTCGTGCCGATCCCGTCATTGCCCGGAAATACCAGATCTGGAATTTTTTCTACGACAGCGGCAAACGGATCGGACTTTCTGCGCAAGAGCTGAGAGCGGCCCTTAATAAACATGTGAAGGAAGTGGATCCCGAGGGGACCCATACGGCTTTGCGCCGAATGGTGGTCATCGGTCACAGCCAGGGGGGATTGGTCGCCAAGATGGTTGCCACCGAAACGGGGGATGCCTTTGTGCGGATGGCGACCGGGAAATCGCTGACGGAACTCAAGGTGTCGGATGAAGATCGGGCGCATATTGAAAAGGAGGCGGTGTCTAAACCTTTGCCCTTTGTCAGCCGGGTGATCTTTATATCCACCCCTCACCGGGGCAGTTTTCTCTCCAGAAATTGGGTTCGCACCCTGGTGCTTAAATTCATCACCCTGCCTCAAGGGGTTCTCCAATCAACTGCAAACCTGATGACCACACTGGCCCATGCCGGTGTCAGCGAGGCCATGGCTCAGCCGTTCATCAACCTGACCAGCCTCGATGTAATGTCTCCCAACAGCCCCATCCTGAAAACCTTGGCGGGCATCCCTCTTGGCCCGGGGATCAAGGGACATTCCATCGTCGCTATCGACGGCGATGCAAAGCCACCTGAGGGCGATGACGGTGTAGTGAAGTATACCAGCGCCCACCTTGATTATGTGGAGTCTGAATTTCTGGTGCGGTACAACCATTCTTGCCAGGGCCATCCTTTGGTGATCGAAGAAGTGCGCCGCATTCTTTTGGAGCATCTCAAGGAGAGTGGCAAACTGGTGGAGAAGGGACGTTGACCTTCCAAAGGGATGAGGTGAGGTCAGTCGAGGGAGAATTTCCTTTTGTATCGTTTGAGTCTGAGAATACATGGCGAAGCTGAAAAGAACCTTTTTATTCCTGACTCGCCTTTGCTTGTTGCTTGTTCTCCTCTTGGGCTGGACTCTGGCAGGTTGGGGGGCAGGGCTTGCCAAGACGCCAGCGGAGACCTCCTTTATAGTTTCGCCCGAAGTACTTAAGGCCAAAACCGAGGAAGTTGCCAAAACAACCGGCCTCGAGGAGGGCACGAAAGCCAAGCTGCTTGAATTCTATCGCAAGAGCCTTGAGAATTTGGCAACAGCCGCATCCCACGGCATCCTGGCACAGAAGTATGTGCAATCCATTGAGACAGCGCCCGCGGAGATCAAAAAGATCAGGGAGAATATGGACATGCTGGCGCAGCAGAGCCAGCAGCAGGAAGAGGGGGACGATGTTGCCGACAAGATTCCCCCCACGGACCTTGAGCAGCAACTGTTGAAGGCCAGGGCCCATTATACAACGATTGAGGCAGACGTTGCCGCCTTGACCCGTCAGCTCAATACCCAGAAAGAACGACCGGTCAAGGCCGGTCAGCGGCTCGTCGAAATAAAAGAAAGCGAGCAAGAACTGCTTGCCGTGATCAATATGCCAACTCCGCCTGCCGAATCCTCCCAGGTAGCGGAAGCGCAGGACTGGATGCAACAGACACAACTCCAGGCGCTGCACAGCGAAACACGAATGCTCAACCAGGAATTAGTCAGCATGCCCGTGTTGGTGGAACTGGCAACCGTGCAGCGAGAAGCAGCGGGCAGACGTTTAGAGAGGGCCCGCGCCTTGGTGCAACGTCTGGAGGCAAAGGTCAACCGCAAGCGGCAGGATGAAGCGACCCAAAGCATGGGGCAAGCCCAGGAGGCGATGCGACAGGTAGCAGGCAGTCAGCCCTTCCTGCAACAGGCGGCAGCGACGAACACCGAGCTCAGTGATGCCTTGCAGGCAGTCACCACAGCTTTGGAGGGCATGACCAAAGAAAAAGATACACTTGAGAGGGAATTGAAAAAAATCGGGGAGAGCTCTCAAAGCACCAAACAGAAGATTGAATTGGCCGGGTTGGGACAAGCCCTTGGTCTCCTGCTGCACGAACAGCGGCGGACTCTTCCCGACGTCCGGATTCTGCGCAAGAAATTGGCCCACAATGAACAGGTGATTGCCGAGACCGGGTTGCTCCAAGTGCAGTCCGCCGAGGAGCGAAAAAAACTCGAGGATGTTGATGGATATATAATGGAACTCGCGGCGGACTCCCCTTCAGATGAGTTGACCAAGATAGCGCCGGAACTGCGAGCCCTCCTCACCCATCGCCGGGACCTCCTCGACAAGCTCATTCCCTCCAATCAGACCTATCTCAGCATGCTTGCCGAGTTGGAAGTCCTCTACCAGCAATTCGTGAACGCTGTGGTCGCTTTTGACAGCTTATTGGCGGAACGATTGCTCTGGATGCGGAGCACGCCTTTTATGCGTCTCAAGGATTTCCGTACCCTGCCGCACGAAGCCGCAACGTTGGTTGCTCCCGGTCAATGGCTCGCAACCGGCAAAGCATTGATCAACCAAACGAGCTCCTCGCTGGTTCTTGTCCTGGCGGGCGTGTTCACCGCCATCCTGATACGGTACAAAAGCAGGATGCTCACCCAACTTGAAACTGTCATCCGTTCGGCCGCCAATCCGGCCACCTATCGTTTTGCCCTGCCTTTGCACGCTTTCGGCCTGACGGTGCTGCTCGCCCTGTCCTGGCCGCTGCTGATTTTTACCCTGGGCTGGCAGATCCACAGCCTGGCGGAACCCACCGATTTTACCCGGGCCGTCGCAACAGGCGTGATCATCGTGTCCTACCGTTTCTTTCTCCTGCGCGTACTCCGCAAACTGCTTCTGCCCAAAGGCCTGGCAGCCGGTTTTTTCCACTGGCCGAAATCGACGATCACCTTGCTTCGCCGAGAGGTGGGTTGGTTTATGGCCACTTTTTTGCCCGCTGTCTTTATCACCCAACTCGCGTTTTTTGTGAATTTTCGCGCCGGGGGCAGTCATACCTTGGGAAGGCTTACTTTTATCGTCGGCCTGGGTATCCTCGGGATTTTTCTCTATCGTCTCCTCCATCCTCAGACCGGGGTGTGGTCTCGGTTTGTCGAAAAACATTCGCAGCTGCTGCTGGCCCGCCTTTATCCCCTCGTGTTTTTGCTCATCGTCCTCTTGCCCCTTGTGTTGAGCGGGTTGATCCTGGCCGGATATGTCTTTGCGGTGGGCGCCTTGCTGAGTTGCCTTATCAATAGTATCTGGCTTGCCTTGGGACTTGTGGTCTGCCATCAACTGATCGAGCGGTGGCTGATTCAATCCAGTCGTCGGCTCTCCCTGCAGAAGGCAATGATCCGTCGCGCTCAGGTGAAGGCGGAACGGGAGGCCGGTCAAATCGCTATCGACAATGAATCCGGCCCGCTCGAGGAACCGGTCGAGGACCTGGTCGAGCTGAGCACAGAGAGCCGTAAACTGCTTGACACCTTGGTGGCAATGAGCGCCTGTGTCGGGTTGTGGCTGGTTTGGGACGAGGTGTTGCCGGCCCTGCGTATCTTCAACGAGTTTACCCTCTGGACCCATACCGTCAATGTCAACGGCCAGGCCACCATCGTGCCCGTCACTCTTGCGGATGCGGGGCTGGTGGTTCTGATCGGCATCCTCACCTCGACGGCAACGCGCCATTTTCCTTCACTGCTCAAGATTGTTCTGCTCCAACACCTGGATATGACGCCCGGCGGTCGCTATACCGCCACCACCTTGTCCCGCTATGTTATCGGTGGTATAGGCTTGACGGTTATTGCCGACCTCCTCGGGTTCAGCTGGTCGCAGATTCAATGGCTGGTCGCTGCCCTGGGTGTCGGTATCGGTTTTGGCTTGCAGGAAATTGTCGCCAATTTTATCAGCGGTCTTATTATTCTGTTCGAACGCCCCATTCGAGTGGGCGATGTGGTCACTATCGGCACGACTGATGGGGTGGTCACTCGCATTCGTATCCGGGCCACCACTATCCGTGACTTCGATCGGAAAGAGTTGCTTGTCCCCAATAAAGAATTTATTTCCGGCCGCCTGCTCAATTGGTCGCTCTCCGATCCGGTTATCCGTATTTTGCTGCCGGTCGGTATTGCCTACGGCAGTGACGTCCAAGCGGCGATGCGTTTGATGATGCAGGCGGCAGAAGAAAATGCGCTGGTCCTGAAGGAGCCCAAACCCTTGGTCACCTTTGACAGTTTCGGGGATAATGCGCTGCTCTTGATGCTTCGTTGCTTCATCGGGACCGTGGATGATCGTTTGGGTGCCAAAAGTGGGCTACATCAAATCATAGACCGGAAATTCAGGGAGGCGGAGATCTCCATGGCCTTCCCGCAGCGCGATGTTCATCTTGATGCGAGCAAGCCGTTGGCGATCAGAGTGGTGCGGGAAGAAGGCAGGGGAGGGGGTAAATCAGCGTCTGCGTTGGAGGGAGAGGCGGAGCTGCGGGAACTTTGACGCAAAACGCCCGAGAAACGGGGCGGTCAGGGAAGGAAAAGGCCGGATAAGCCGGTTTTAACGATTCATATGTTAGGGAGAAGAAAATGCGTAACTACAAAGGATTGTTTCTGATGATGGTTGTGGCTGTAAGTCTCTGTGCCTGTGCGGCGACCCCACCCAAGAAAGAACTGGACGTTAAAAAGGCCAATGTAATGTCCATGACGGCAACCGTCGAAAAGGTTGACCTGAAAAAGCGGATGGTAACGATTCGGGGATCCGAAGGCAAGGTCCGGACTGTGCATGTGGGCGAGGAAGTGGTCAATTTGCCGCAAGTCCGCGTCGGCGATAAGGTGATGGTGGACTATGTTGAATCACTGGCGGTGCGGATGGCCAAACCTGGCGAGGTCAGAGATGAGGTGAAAGGAGTGGTCGGCAGGGCGAAACCGGGCGATAAGCCTGGTTATGTCGAGGGAACTGAAACAACCATGACCGCCGTCATCCTTGATCTCGACAAGGTACAAGAGACCGCCACCCTCAAAGGAGCCGATGGCGAAGTGGTGGTTGTCAAGGTACAGGATCCTGCCAACCTGGAGAAGGTCAAGGTCGGTGACACCATCGTGATTACCTACACCGAAGCGCTGGCCATCGCGGTCCGGACAGTGCAATAAGAGAAGAAGAGAACTCCGCAGGTTGGATCGTGCAGTGGTCAAAGAAAACCTTACAGAAGCAACGAGGTAGGAGTGCATATAACCTTGCATTGCCGAGTCTGGCCGTTTTTGTCCTTTCGGCCGCACATGTTTGTGCGGCCGAACTCGAGCCGCGGGCTTATGTCAACACGCCACCTGGACTCAATTTTTTCATCGCTAGCTATGGGTATTCGGAGGGAGGCTTGTCCACCAATCCATCAGCACCGATAAAAGATGCCCAACTTCGCATCCACACTGAAGTGCTCGCATACGCGCGAACTCTGAATGTGTTTGGAATGTCAGGGAAATTCGATGTAATACTGCCGTATTCGCAGTTGTCGGGAACCGCACTTGTCGACGATCAGCCACGGGAGCGGGATGTTTCCGGGTGGAACGATCCGCGCTTCCGCTTTTCGGTCAATTTCTTTGGCGCCCCGGTGTTGTCTGTGGAGGATTTCGCCAAGTATCAGCCCGATTTGCTAATGGGGGCGAGCATTCAGGTTTCGGCCCCCTTCGGGCAATACGACTCCGACAAGCTCGTGAATCTCGGTACCAACCGCTGGTTCATCAAGCCGGATATCGGAGTCTCTAAAACATTGGGATCGTTCACGTTGGAACTTTCCGCCGGTGTGATCTTCTATGCCGAAAATGACGATTACTTTGGCGGCCATACCCTTGAGCAGGATCCCGTTTACACCACCCAGGCACACCTGACCTATGACTTTGGTCATGGTATATGGGGTGCATTGGATGGAACCTATGATTATGGCGGGCGAACAACAATTGACGGAGTACGCGGCAATGAGGTACAGGGAAATTCGCGCGTGGGCGCCACCCTGGCACTGCCCGTGAATCGGAACAATTCGATCAAACTGTACACCAGTACCGGTGTTTCCACCCGTACCGGCAGCGACTACACCCTCGGCGGGGTGGCATGGCAATACCGCTGGTAAAGAGGGCTGCAGCTCCCACTGCGGGTACGTTTTTTAACGCTGGAGTATCGACTCTTTTCGTGGCGACAATAGAAAAAATTCAAAGAGGCTCAATATGAAAGATTATAAAATTCTCTTCATCCTGACGCTGTTGCTCATGTTCTCCGGCGCATCATTGGCCGCTCCCGTTGCCCTCCCGCCGGATGATCCCGGCTGGCCACGAGTGATCAAGAAGGATGGCAAGGAGCTGACCATCTACCAACCCCAAGTCGATTCCTGGCAGGACTATAAGAATATGCATATTCGGTTCGCCATTGCCGTCAAAGGCGGAAAATCAAAGAATGAAACCTTCGGTGTTGCCGAGGTGGATGCCGAGACCGTGGTGGACCAGACAGCCCGGGTTGTGGCGATTCTCCCCCGAAAACGTGACCTGCGGTTCCCCAATACCTCGGATGCGGAGGCTGCAGTTCTGCGGAGTACGGTTGACGAATTGCGCCCCTTCGGTCAGGCGATGACCGTCTCGCTGGACCGCGTCCTGGCTTATCTCGATCCGGCCCAGCAGCGGCAACAACCTGCGGTCGAATTGAATCTGGATCCGCCCAAGATCTTCTTCAGCCGCAAACCCGCCATCCTTGTGTTATTGCAGGGCGAACCGCAACTGCAAGCCGTTGATACGAACCAGAAGGATCTGATGTTTGTGGCCAACACCAACTGGGATATCTTCTACGATGCCGTTGGGCAGCAGTATTATCTCCTCAATAAGGAGAGCTGGCTGACCACCAAGGATCTGGTCAATGGGCCTTGGGAGTCGACCACGACCCTGCCAGCTGGCATGTCTTCTCTGCCCGACAGCGACAACTGGGCCGATATTCGCAAGCAGGTACCCGGCAAGCCCGATAAAAATCCACCGATCGTCTTGGTCAGCAAAGAACCGGCGGAACTGATCCTCACCCAGGGAGATCCCAAGTATAGCCTCATCCCCGGGACCAAACTGCTGCGGGTGAGCAATACGGAATCGGTTGTGTTCTATAATTCAGGCGATGGCAAGCAGTACTTTCTGACCGCAGGACGCTGGTTCCGCGCCACCAGTCTGGAGGGGCCCTGGTCTGTTGCGAGCAACGATCTGCCCGCGGATTTTGCCAAGATACCGGATAACGATCCCGCCGCTTTTGTCAAAGCCTCCGTACCGGGCACAACTGAGTCCAAAGATGCAGTTTTACTGGCCTCAGTGCCCAACACCACGACTCTCGACGTCAACAAGCCTCCCCAGGTGCAGGTGACCTATAACGGGCAACCGAATTTCCAGGCCATACCTTCGACTGCGGTCCAATACGCCACCAACTCGGCCAACGCGGTCTTCCTCGTCAACGGAGCGTATTACTGCTGCGACCAGGGGATCTGGTATTCCAGCAATACCGCCAATGGCCCCTGGGCCTACTGCACCAATGTTCCTGCCGCCATCTACACCATTCCGCCGTCGCACCCTGCGTACAACGTGACCTATGTGACCGTGCAGAGCAGCACGCCGTCCACGGTGGTCTATGCACAGACCGCAGGGTACAGCGGAGAATACGTGGCGGCGAACGGGGTATTGATGTTCGGCGCCGGGATGCTCGTGGGTGCCATAATCAGCAACAACTACCATGATTACCACCATTATCCCGTACCCTATTCGTATGGCTATGGCGCCAGGTATCATTACGGTTATGGCGGCTACTATCGCCCGCCCTATCCCCAATATGGCCCATACAGAAGCGGAGGAGTCGCCACCGCCTATAATCCGGCCACCGGAACCTATGCCCGGGGTGCCTACGTCAGTGGACCGGGCGGCAGCGCTGCAGTTGGCCGGGCCTATAATCCTTACACCGGAGCAAGAGCCGCTGGCGCCCGCGTCGATACGGCCTATGGATCGGCCGGGAGAGGCGCAGCCTACAATCCCAGCACCGGCACCGCTGTCCGTGGCGGATACCGCAGCAATGACTATGGGACCGTTGCCGGTGCGCAAACGAACAGGGGCACAGGTGCGGTTGCCTGGGACACTCAAAACAGCCAGGGCGCAGTGGTCAAAGGGAAAAACGGCAATGTCTATGCCGGTAAAGATGGTAATGTCTATAAAAAGGACAGTTCCGGCAACTGGAGTTCCAATACCGGGAAGGGCTGGGAGTCGGTGGACAGATCGCAGTCCAGAGCCAGCAACGTACAGTCACAGACGCAGGCACGAGGGAATGTTGCTCAATCCAATCGAGCACAGGCTCAACCACGAACGAATATCTCCCAACCCAGCAACCGGGCGCAGATGCAGCCCTCATCACGCGGCAGCCAGTTCAGTCCGGGTACGCGCGATCTGGATTCTCAAGCTCAGGCTCGCTCGCGCGGCAACCAGTTGAGCCAGAGCAGATCAAGTTTTGGTTCGCAGGCATCCTCGCGCGGTGGTGGCCAAATCAGTCAGCCCCGCTCGAGCGGAGGCAGCCGGGCGAGTGGCGGTGGCGGAGGAGGGGGTAGGGCCAGTGGCGGTGGCGGCGGAGGAGGGAGAAGGAGATAAAAAATCTCCAGGTGCATGCGAGGTGAACCCATGGGGTTCATGGTTGGTGAAGCAATACAAAAAAAACGCCGAAGTCACTGAAGATGATGGGCGCGATCAGATAAAGGCAAGAGAATGCTTGATGTGGGCAATGTTCTTTTAATAGGGGGACTTATGGAAAACAGAGAAAAAAAACAAATTTTGCATCGTGTCAGGCATATGGCAGGGCTACTGGTGGTGATGGGAATGGTCTCGATCTCGCTGGTTGCTGGCGGGTGCAAGAAGGGAGAAAAGGCCAAGGCGCCGCCGCCGCCGACGGTGGAGATAGCCGCCGTTATCCAGAAGGATGTTCCTGTCTATAGCGAGTGGGTCGGCACCCTTGACGGATCGATCAATGCGGTCATCCGTCCCCAGGTCACCGGCTATCTGATCAGCCAGAATTATCGTGAAGGTGAGCAGGTCAAAAAGGGGCGGGTCCTCTTTGAGATCGACCCCCGCACCTTCCAGGCCGCCCTGAACCAGGCCAAAGCGCAGCTCTCTCAGCAGAAGGCCCGCCACGACACCTCCAAGGCCAATCTGGCGCGCATCAAACCGTTGGCGGAGAAGAACGCGGTCAGTCAAAAGGATCTCGATGATGCCGTCGGCTCGGAACTTTCTGCCCGCGCCTCGGTCGAAGCTGCCCAAGCGGCGCTCGACGAGGCGCAACTGAACCTGGGATTCACCCGGATCAGTTCCCCGGTGGACGGTATTGCCGGCATTGCCAAAACCCAGCTGGGTAACCTGGTCAGCCCGAACATGCAGGAGGAACTGACCTCGGTTTCCACCGTTGATCCGATCAAGGTCTACATCAACATCAGTGAACAGGAATATCTTAAGACGGTTGCATCCGGCAACAAGGCGGACCAGATGCCCCTGCAACTGATCCTCGCCGATGGCAGCGTCTATCCCCATGAAGGTCGTTTTGCCCTGGCGGATCGCCAGATTGATCCCAACACCGGCACCCTCAAGGTGGGCGCCCTCTTCCCCAACAAAGAAAGCCTGCTCCGCCCCGGACAGTTTGGCCGTATTCGGGCTATGATCCAGGTGAAGAAAGGAGCATTGCTTATTCCCCAGCGCGCGGTCACCGAGATGCAGGGCAAGTACCTGGTGGCGGTGGTCGGAGCGGACAACAAGGTTGATATACGGCCGGTACAGGTGGGAGAACGGATCGGGAGCGACTGGCTCATCGACAAAGGATTGCAGCCAGGAGAACAGGTAATCGCCGAGGGTACCCAAAAAGTCCGACCCGGAGCAACCGTTATCCCCAAGCCCTTCTCGCCGGCAGCGGCGGCGACACCGGCAGCAACCGAGAAGAGGTAAGACGCCATGTCTAAATTCTTTATAAATCGGCCCATCGTGGCCATGGTGATTTCGATCTTCATGGTTATCCTCGGTGCTGTGGCCATGACGGGTCTTCCCATCGCCCAGTTCCCCAACATCGTCCCACCGGCGATCCAGGTGAACGCCGTCTACACCGGCGCCGACGCCGTTACCGTGGAGCAGTCGGTGGCTACCCCCATCGAGCAGCAGATGTCCGGCGTTGATAATTTGGAGTACATGTACTCCGTCAACGGCAACGACGGGTCCATGACCCTCTACAACTACTTCGAACTGGGGACCGACGCCAACACCGACCAGATTCTCGCCCAGATGCGCCAGAATCAGGCCTCATCACAGCTGCCGTCCGATGTCAACAACTACGGGGTCACCGTGGCGAAGTCAACCTCGGCGCCATTGCTCCTGTTCGCACTCTCCTCGCCGGGCGGCACCTACGACAACATCTTTCTGGCCAACTACTCCTTCATCAACATCAACGACCAGATGACCCGTATCAAGGGGATTGCCAGCGTTTCGGTCTTCGGCGCCGGCCAGTACGCCATGCGGATCTGGGTCCGACCTGACCAACTGGCCAAGCTCAACATCACCATCCCGGAGATCGTCAACGCGGTCAAGGCTCAGAACACCGTCAACCCGGCCGGACAGGTCGGGAGTCAGCCGGTGCCGGATGGGCAGGAGTTCACCTACACGGTTCGCGCCCAGGGCCGCCTGCAGAGCGAGGCAGAGTTCGGCAACATTGTGCTCCGTGCCAACTCGGACGGCTCAATCGTGCGGGTCAGCGATGTCGCCAGGATCGAACTTGGCGCACAGAACTACAAAATGGAAGGGCGCCTGAACGGCAAGCCCTGCGCCCTGGTCGCCCTGTATCAGATGCCGGGAACCAACGCCCTGGAATCAGCCAACGGTGCCAAGAAGCTGATGGCTGAGCTGAGCAAGAGCTTCCCGCCTGACTTGGAATACACGGTGGCGCTGGATACCACCCTGGCGGTCACCGAAGGGATCAAGGAGATCAAGAGCACCTTCTTCGAGGCGCTGCTACTCGTTATCATCGTGGTTTTCATCTTCCTCCAGGGGTGGCGGGCCACGCTGATCCCGCTGCTGGCGGTGCCGGTGTCGCTGGTGGGGACCTTTGCCATCTTCCCGCTGCTCGGTTTCTCGATCAACACCCTCTCGCTTTTCGGGATGGTGCTGGCCATCGGCCTGGTCGTCGATGACGCCATTGTCGTAGTGGAGGCGGTAGAGCACCATATCGACAAAGGCCTATCCCCCAAAGAAGCCTCCTTCAAAGCCATGGAAGAAGTCTCCGGCCCGGTCGTCGCCATCGCCATCATTCTGGCGGCGGTCTTCGTGCCGACCGCCTTCATCCCCGGTATTACCGGTCAGCTTTACCAGCAATTCGCCGTGACCATCGCCGTCTCGGTCATCATCTCCGCCTTCAACGCCCTCACCCTTTCTCCGGCCCTCTGCGCACTGCTGCTCAAGCCAAAGGTCAGGGGGACCGGCCTTATGCAGAAATTCTATGACTGGTTCAACCGGGTTTTCGGCCGGGCCACTGACGGCTACGTGTCAATCTGCGGTGCTGCCATCAGGAAAAGCAAGACCAGTCTGCTCCTGCTGCTCGGCGTGACACTCCTGACCGGGTTAGCGGGCAAGAGTATTCCAACCGGCTTCCTCCCCGACGAGGACCAGGGCTTCGTCTTTGCCAATATCCAGCTCCCCAATGCCTCTTCGCTGCAGCGGACCAGTGAAGTGGCCCGGCAGGCCGAAGAGATCATCATGAAGACGCCGGGGGTTGAGTACTGCTCAACGGTCGTCGGCTATAGCATGCTCAGCCAGGTCGCTAACACCTACAGCGCCTTTTTCTTCATCTCCCTGAAAGAGTGGAAGGCGCGCAAGGCTCCGGAAGAGCAGTACGAGGCGATCAAGGCCTCCCTGACACAAGGGCTGGGCGGGCTTCCGGGCGCCATCGCCTTCCCGTTCCCGCCACCGGCCATCATGGGGATCGGCACCTCGGGCGGGGCCACATTCATGCTCCAGGACAAGGCGGGCAAGGATGTCGCCTTTCTGGCGGAGAATACGCAGAAATTCATCGAAGCGGCCAGGAAACGGCCTGAACTGGCCCGGTTCACAACGACCTTTCTCCCCAGTGTGCCGCAGCTGTTCGTTGATGTGGACCGGGACAAGGTGCTGAAACAGGGGGTTGACATCAACGACGCCTACAAGGTCCTGCAGAGCTTCATGGGAAGCGGTTTCATCAACTACTTCAATAAATTTGGCCGCCAGTGGCAGACCTACATCCAGGCCGAGGGGGACTACCGGACCAATATCGACAATATCGGCCAGTTCTATGTGCGCAACAAGGAAGGACAATCAGTACCCCTCTCGGCGCTGACCTCCATCCGCAGCATCACCGGACCGGAGTTCACCGTGCGCTTCAACCTCTACCGCTCGGCTCAGATCAACGCCACGGCCTCCCCAGGCTTCAGTTCGGCTCAGGCCATGCAGGCCCTTGAAGAGGTCTTTGCCGAGACCATGCCACAGGAGATGGGGTTCGATTATAGCGGTATGTCGTTCCAGGAAAAGAAGGCCCAGCAGGGCGTGTCACCGATGGCGATCTTTGCCTTCTCGTTCTTCTGCGTCTTCCTGATTCTGGCAGCTCAATACGAGAGCTGGTCACTGCCATTCTCTGTCCTCCTCGCCACGCCTGTCGCCATACTCGGCGCCTTTACTGGCTTGCTCTTCGGTTCGTTTGAAAACAACATCTATGCCCAGATCGGTCTGGTCATGCTGATTGGTCTGGCGGCCAAGAATGCCATCCTGATCGTTGAATTCGCCAAGATGGAGGTTGAGAAAGGGAAGCCGCTGGTCGAGGCCACATTGGAGGGGGCACGCCTCCGTCTCCGGCCCATCCTCATGACCTCGTTTGCCTTTATTCACGGCTGCGTGCCGCTGGCCATCGCCAGCGGGGCCGGAGCCATTTCGCGTCAGGTTATGGGGTACACCGTCATCTTTGGCATGCTGGCCGCCTCTTTCATCGCCATCTTCCTTATTCCGGTCACCTTTTATGTAGTCGAAAAAATGGGGGGCAAGAAACATGCAGCGCCTAACCCCACCGGCTCGTCATCCCTGACAACCATAGGGAAGGAGGACGATCATCATGCGTAACGTTATTCTCGTCATCATGTTGGCCTTGCTCGCCGCAAGTTGTACGGTCGGGCCTGATTACAAGCGACCGGCGGTTGATGTTCCCGCCGGCTGGCGGCTGACTGAAAAAGAAGCAAAGGACTTGGCTCAGACCGCCTGGTGGGCGCAGTTCAACGACCCTATACTCAACAACCTGATCACCACCACCCTCCGGGAAAACAAGGATCTCATGATTGCCGCAGCCCGGATTGAGGAATATGCCGGGCGTTACGGCATCGTCCGTTCCGGTCTCTTTCCCCAGGTGGGCGCGGCAGGCCAGTACACCCGTGAACAAGTCACCAAAACTGGGGACAACAGGCCCACATCCGGCTATCAGACCGACACCGAGACGTATTCGGCCACTTTGAATGCCAGTTGGGAGATTGATCTCTGGGGCCGGATTCGTCGCAGCAACGAGTCTGCCCAAGCCCAGCTCCTGGCAACCGAGGAGGCGCGGCGAGGGGTCATACTCTCCCTGGTCAGCAGTGTAGCCTCTGCCTATATCAACCTGCGCGATCTGGACCGCCAACTGGAGATCAGCACACAAACTGCTCAAAGCCGGGGGGCATCCTATAATCTGTTCCAGGAACGGTTCAAAGGCGGGGTCATCTCCGATCTTGAGTTGAGCCAGAACCGATCCCAGTACGAAGAGGCTCTGGCCAGCATTCCTGGTCTGGAAAAAGCGGTCACCCAGCAGGAAAACGGGTTGAGCGTCCTCCTTGGCCGCAATCCGGGTCCGGTGCTCCGGGGAAAAACCATTGACACCCTGTCGCTGCCCGCCATCGTAGCCGGTATGCCTTCGGATCTCTTGGTGCGGCGCCCGGACATCCGTCAGGCGGAACAAACCCTGATCGCCGCCAATGCCCAGATCGGTGTTGCCAAGGCCGCGTATTTCCCGACCATTTCGTTGACCGGCACCTACGGGTCGGCCAGTGGTGATCTGAGCGATCTGTTCAAAGGACCGTCAAAAGTCTGGCAGTACAGTGCTCCAGTGACCATGCCCATTTTCACCGCCGGCAAGATTGCCGGCAGCGTGCGGGAAGCCGAGGCTATTCAGCAGCAGGCGCTCATCAGCTATCAGCAAACCATCCAGAACGCCTTCCGCGAGGTCGACGATGCCTTGACCAATCGGGCCCAGACTGCAAAGCAGTTGGCCGCCCAGAAAAACCAGGTCGATTCCCTGCGTCAATATGCAGGCATTGCCCGAATGCGCTATGACAACGGCTATACCGACTTCTTGACGGTACTTGATGCCGAACGGAGCCTGTTCAATGCCGAACAGTCCTATACCCAGACCCAGGGGGCACTTTATCTTGCCCTGATCAATCTCTACAAAACCATGGGCGGTGGCTGGATCGAGGGGGCTGAACAAGTGGCTCAGCCCAAAGTTAAACCCTGAGCCGTAAACAGTCCACCCAAACCTCTTCCGACAGACAGGAGAACTACTCCATGAAGCACTATATAAGAGCAACAGTTCTTGTTTTTTCCATGATCGCCGTTGCCTGTGTGGCCGCAGAGCCTGCCCAACAACCCAAGTGGATGACCTCACCGGTAAAAGAGTGGGTTGAAAAGGCACGCGCAACCACGCAGCAGGTGACCATCAAAGACCTCAAGGACGCCATTGACGGCAACAAAGAGATGGTCATTCTCGATGTCCGCGAGCCCAACGAGTACGAAGTTGCCCATATTCCTGAGGCGATCAATGTGCCCAGAGGACTGTTGGAATTTTCTATCTGGGCGGTGGTGCCCAATAGAGAAGAAAAGATCTTTGTCTATTGCAAGACAGGAGCACGGGCCGCGCTGGCGACCAAGCTGCTCAATGAATTGGGCTATAAAAACGCCGTGGCTGTGAACACGGGCGGGGTTGCCTGGGTTAAGGCAGGGTATCCGGTGAAGACCTCCATCACCGACGAGGAAATTGTGATTATGCCTGCACATCAATAGGAAGGGCGGCGAGGATAAGGTCTGGAGGGCGAGGCCGCAATTCCGATCAGGGAGTGTTCCTGTGCGCATGGGGAGCAACTTCCGCAACAGAGTCAGCTCAGGAGTCCCATGGTTGCGAAATATTCCACGGAAATTACGCGATCCACTTTGGCGGTGCTTTTTATCGGTCTGCTCATCGCCTCCAGCCTGTGGATCTTGCGGCCCTTTCTTTTCTCTCTTTCCTGGGCGATCATGATCGTGGTGGCCACCTGGCCTTTTATGTTGAGGGTGGAAAGGAGTTGCTGGAACAGGAGGTGGGTGGCTGTTCTGGTCATGTCGTTGGTCCTGCTCCTGATCCTCGTTCTTCCTCTCACGTTTGCCATTCTTACTATTCTTGAAAGAACAGGCGACGTGGTGGGCCTGTTCGATTCTCTGAAAACAATCCGTATCGGCGCGCCGCCGGCTTGGTTTGAAAGCGTTCCTCTGTTTTCCCATACCTTGATTGAGCGTTGGCAGCACCTCGCTGCGATCAGTCCGCAGGAGCTCTCTGCAAAACTGGCACCCTATATCAATGCGACCTTAAAATGGTTTGTGGCCCAAGTCGGCACGATTGGCATGCTTGTTGTTCATTTCTGTTTGATGATCATTCTTGCCGCGGTCCTTTTTTCCCAGGGCGAAAAGGCAGCGGATCTGGTCTGCCGTTTTGCGCAAAGGCTCGCCGGTGATCGCGGTCTGGAGGCGGCCTTGCTCTCGGCTGCAGCCATTCGCAGCGTTGCCTTGGGCATCGTCGGTACCGCGATTTTTCAATCCGCGCTTGGCGGGTTTGGCCTTATCGTGGCCGGAGTGCCGGCTGTCACTCTGCTGATAGCGGTGATGATGATGCTCTGCATCGCCCAGGTCGGCCCGGGCCTGGTGCTGTTTCCTTCAGTGATCTGGCTGTACTGGAGCGGTGAGAACACCTGGGCAACCATTCTCCTGGTGTGGTCGATTGTCGTGGCGGTCAGCGACAATTTTTTACGGCCGTTTCTCATCAAGAGAGGGGCCGATCTTCCCCTCATTCTTATTATTACCGGTGTCATCGGCGGTCTGGTCGCCTTTGGCATCATCGGGCTTTTTATCGGTCCGGTCGTGCTCGCTGTTACCTATACCTTGCTCCTTGCCTGGATCGATGGATCGGGAAGGCGCGGGGAAGCAGTCGACCGAGAGCATATGGAGGCCTGATAATCCAGCAGCTTCTGCTGAAAGATCTCGACCCGTACCAGGTAGCAACGGACACCTCGCATGCAAGGGAGGCGAGGGGAAACAAGGGCAGCTACGCAGGGTGATTCCATGTCCAAAACCCATCAAGGCAGGTTCTTTCTCTGTCGTTCCATTGCACCTATATCGATCAACCCTAAAGGAGGTTTACGATGAGTAAGGCTAAGAAAAATGACCAGGAGACTGGCGATAAGAAATTGGATCGTAAAAAATATGAAGATGCGTTGGCCAAACTGCACGGGGAACTGGTCACGTTGCAGCAATGGGTTGTGCATGCCGGACTGAAGGTCTGCATAGTCTTTGAAGGACGAGATGGCGCCGGAAAAGGCGGGACCATCAAGGCGCTCACCGAGCGGGTCAGTCCGCGGATTTTTCGCGTCGTCGCTCTTCCTACCCCAACGGAACGAGAAAAATCGCAGATGTATGCCCAACGGTATATTCCCCATTTTCCTGCCGCCGGTGAAATCGTCATCTTTGACCGGAGCTGGTACAATCGGGCCGGGGTTGAACGGGTGATGGGATTCTGCCCCGAGGAAAAGGTTAAACGTTTTCTGGGAGTTGTGCCAGCGTTTGAAAAAATGATGTTGGAATCGGGGATTATCCTGCTCAAATACTGGTTGGAAGTCAGCCCGGAAGAACAGACACGGCGATTGACGGCTCGGATCGATGATCCCCGGAAGGTCTGGAAACTCTCGCCCATGGATCTTAAATCCTATGACAAGTGGGATGAGTATACTCAGGCTCGCGACGAGATGTTCGCCGCGACCGATACCCCTTGGGCACCGTGGTCTGTGGTTCGATCGGACGAAAAGAAGCGGGCGAGGCTGAACATCATCAGCCATATTCTCGGGTCCATCGACTACAAGGAGCTGAAGGGAGGGAAAATAGAATTGCCGAAACGCAAAGTCGGGAAAAAATACCAGGAAAAAGAGTATCCCTTTAAATTCATTCCGGAGAAATACTGACCTATTGGTAAGGTTATAAGGTCGTGCCGACAGGCGGTAGCAGAATTTCTGGGACAGCTGTTTGTCCTGATGGCCCTTTATGTGAACCAGGTTTACTGACGATCTGAGATTGATTTCAGGGAACCTTGACTGATGGATACCAGTGAGGAATCGCATGGATAAGAAGAACGCGACCGAACGTAAAACCATTGATAAACTCAAACGTGCCTTTGCATACAAGCTGTTCTTCCAGCAGGGCGTGCTTCCCTTCAACGCCTCGTTGAACGATTACTACCTGGCGGTGAGTTATACGCTCCGTGATCGCATGCAGGGCCTGTTTGTCAACTCGGTGGCTGCGCTTCGTGAAAACCGAAGCAGAATCGTCTGTTATTTCTCGGCCGAATTTCTTATGGGGCCGCATCTGCTCAACAATTTAATCAACCTGGGCCTGCGTGATCAATTTGTCCAGGCGACCGAGGAAACCGGGCTCGATCTTCAGCAGATTATCGATCATGAGGAGGAGCCCGGCTTGGGAAACGGCGGCCTGGGACGGCTGGCCGCCTGCTACCTGGATTCTCTGGCCAGCCTGGAGATTCCGGCCATCGGCTACGGTATCCGCTATGAGTTCGGCATGTTTGACCAGGCTTTTGACAACGGCTGGCAGAAGGAACTGAGCGACCGATGGCTGCAACCGGGAAACCCCTGGGAGTTTAAGAAAGCTGATTTCGCGGTGGAAGTCGGATTCGGGGGCCACACCACCACCTCTTGTGATGCCAACGGTTATTACCAGGTCCATTGGCACCCGGGATGGGTAGTCAAGGGCATTCCGTACGACACCCCGGTTCTGGGATATCGGGTCCACACCGTCAACATTCTCAGGCTGTGGAGCGCCGAGGCCCCCAAAAGTTTCGATTTCGACGAGTTCAACGTCGGCGACTATTTTGGAGCGGTGGAGGAAAAAATCCAGGCAGAGAATATCACCAAGGTCCTCTATCCCAATGACGAACAGTTCCAGGGCAAGGTGCTTCGTCTGCGCCAGCAGTACTTTTTTGTCGCCTGTTCCCTTCAGGACATGATTCGGCTCCATCTCCTCCAACATAAAAACCTCGACACCTTCCACCTTCATTTTGCGGTCCAGCTCAATGACACCCATCCGGCTATTGCCATCCCCGAACTGATGCGCTTGCTGATCGATGTTCATCACTACGACTGGCCGCATGCTTGGCAAATAACCGCCGCTACCTTTGCCTATACCAATCACACCCTGTTGCCCGAGGCGATGGAAAAATGGTCGGTCGGGCTGCTGGGCGGGCTGTTGCCCAGGCATCTGGAAATTATTTTTGAAATCAATCACCGTTTTCTTGACCAGGTTCGCCAGCGGTACCCTGAGGATGAAACCATGGTCAGTCGCCTGTCGATCATCGATGAATCGGGCGAGCGGTATGTGCGCATGGCCCACCTTGCCTGTATCGGCAGCCACCGGATCAATGGCGTCGCCGAACTGCACACCAGGCTGCTCAAGGAATACACCCTGGCCGATTTTCATCGTCTCTGGCCGGATAAACTGCTCAATATCACCAACGGAGTCACGCCCCGACGGTGGATGGTACTCAGCAACCCGGGCTTAAGCGAGTTGATCACCAGTGCCATCGGCGCGGGCTGGATCACTGATCTCCACCGGCTCCGCGACCTGGAACCCCTGGCCGACGACCCGGCCTTTGGCGAGCAATGGCGGCAGGTCAAACTGGTCAACAAGC
This sequence comes from Desulfobulbales bacterium, assembly GCA_038205495.1. GTDB lineage: Bacteria > Desulfobacterota > Desulfobulbia > Desulfobulbales > Desulfobulbaceae > Desulfobulbus. The sequence goes on along the minus strand of JBBRBT010000050.1, from coordinate 3,410 downwards.
AAAAGGTTTGCTCCTTCTATTCCCCAGAGGCCTGTCTTCTGTTCAACCCCGGCGCCTTGTTTGACGTCCAGGTCAAACGGATCCACGAATACAAGCGGCAGCATCTTAACCTGTTGCACATCATCACCTTGTATCACCAGCTCAAAAACAACCCGAGTCTCGATATTCCGCCGCGCGTTTTCGTTTTCGGCGGCAAGGCGGCTCCGGGGTATTTCATGGCCAAGCTGATCGTCAAACTGATCAACGCGGTGGCCGAGGTAATCAACAGCGATCCCGGAGTCAACACCCGTCTCCAGATCCTGTTCGTCCCCAATTTCAACGTGCAGATCGGGCATTTTGTGTATCCCATGGCGGACCTGAGCGAACAGATTTCTCTGGCCGGCAAGGAGGCATCGGGGACTGGCAACATGAAGTTTTCCATGAACGGCGCCCTGACCATCGGCACCCTGGATGGTGCCAACGTGGAGATCCGGGAACAGGTCGGCGCTGAAAATTTCTTCCTTTTCGGCATGAATGTCGAGGAAGTGCAGGCCCTCTGGGAAACCGGATATCATCCCTGGACCATCTATGACGAAAACGAGAACCTGCGGGCCGCCGTTCATCTGATCGCCACCGGCCATTTTTCCCATGGCGACCGGGAACTGTTCCGTCCGCTGGTCGATTCTCTGCTCCAGCATGACCCCTATATGGTTTTTGCCGATTATCAGGCCTACATCGACTGTCAACAGAGGGTCGGAGAAGTCTTTCTTGACCAGGAACGATGGACCAGGATGTCCATCCTCAATGTCAGTCGCATGGGCAAATTCTCCTCGGACCGTTCGATTGCCGAATATTGCCAAAAAATATGGCAGGTCAAAGGGGCTCCGGTTGAACTCAAGTGGGAATGCCTGCCCAAGGAGGGCATCGTTTTCCCGCCGCTTGGCACCCCTTTCATGAACTAGTCATTCCGATAGATAACCAAGAGACCTTTACCCCTACCCAATCCAATGCGATATCCCCAGCGTTCAACCCCAGAAAATGCCCTCGGCCGATGGATGAGCCGGTTTGTACCCGGCATCATTTCCTTTCTTTCGTATCAGCGGGCCGATTTCCGTCTCGATGCGATCGCCGGTTTTTCAGTGGCAGCCGTCGCTCTTCCCGTGGGGATTGCCTATGCCCAAATCGCGGGTGTTCCCGTTGTCTACGGTATTTATTCCAGCATGTTGCCCTTGCTGGCCTATGCCCTGTTCGGGTCGTCCCGTCAGTTGATCACCGGTCCGGACGCGGCCACCTGCATCATGGTTGCCTCCGCCCTTGGCCCGCTTGCCGGGGGCAATCCGCAACGATATATGGAACTGATGGTCTCGATCACCTTGATCACCGGTCTTTTTCATATTGCCTTGGGCCTCTGCCGGTTTGGGTTTATTGCCAATTTTTTCTCCCAGCCCATTCTGGTTGGTTACCTCAACGGCATTGCCCTGATTATCCTGGCGGGGCAACTCCCTAAACTCTTTGGGTATAAGGGTGAAGCCATCCATTTTTGGGGAAAACTGGTTGAGTTCGTCCAAAAAGTTGACGGAACCCACCTGCCCACCTTGATTCTTGGCCTGGCTGCCCTGGCCCTTCTGCTTACCCTGCAGCGATGGGCGCCTCGATTGCCGGCCGCCTTGATCGTCATCGCTTCGGCCATCATCGCGGTACAGGTGTTGCATCTGCACTCATACGGTGTCGCCCTCCTGGGAACGGTACCCGCTGGTTTCCCTTCGTTGCATCTGCCCACTTTCGATCCTCTTCGATTCAAAATTCTTGTGGAACATGCGGCGAGTATAGCCTTGATCAGTTTTACCAGCGGCATATTGACCGCCAAGAGTTTTGCCCGCCGCAACCGATATGATGTGAATGCCAATCAAGAGTTGATCGCTTTTGGCGCGTGCAATATCGTCTCCGGACTCGTCCAGGGTTTTCCGGTCACCGGTGCGGACTCACGAACTGCGGTCAACAACGCCATGGGCGGCAAAACACAGCTTGTTGGGATTGTTGCCGCCGGGACCATGATGCTTTTTCTCCTTTTTTTTACTGCGCCCCTTGCCTCTCTGCCCAACGCAGCCCTGGCGGCCGTTATCGCCGTGGCCAGCATCGGGCTTTTTGATCTGATCTCTCTGCGGGAACTGTATACAGCCAGCCGCCGAGAACTCGTCTTTTCGCTGGTAACAACGGCGGGGGTTCTCTATTTTGATGTGCTCCCCGGCGTGCTGATCGCCATCGCGCTGACGCTCCTCTGGCTGTTGCTGGCGGCCTCCAAACCTCATGATTCGGTGCTTGGCAAGGTTCCCGGTCTCGGCGGATTTCATGACATCTCGGATTACCCGGATGCGGTCACCATACCCGGCCTTCTACTGTATCGGCTCGACGGCAATATCCTGTTTTTCAATGTGGATTATTGCAAAGAACGGATCATGGCCGAAATTGCCCATTCGTCCACCCCGGTCGAATGGATAGTGATCGATGCGAGCCCGGTCAACGATATCGATATTACCGCTCTCCATAAGCTGAGGGATTTACGCGAAGAACTTGAAGAACTCGGGATCAGTCTCAAATACGCCCGGGTTAAACATTCTCTGTGGAAACATTTTCACTCAGGTTGGGTTGCCTATAACATGCAAGACAACAAAGCCTCTCGATATGCCTCCTTGTCTGCAGCCGTTGAGGCATTCGAGCAAAGAGGCAGATAGCCTTGTTAAATAACCAGATACTCTGTCTGGGCCCTAGATTTAGAGGATGAGGCGATCAGCGAGTTGAACAAACACGATCATCCTTTTGAGCGTTGACACGCATCCGGTTGTTCTACCCGGCGGATGAAGACCATCATACAGACGGAGGAGCTATGAACTGGCAAAACAGCGGCGCGCGGCTCGGTGGCTGGATCGAGCATATCTGGCAACGTTACCAGGCTAGTGGGGAAAAGGAGCATTTCGTCCGGCAGACAACGGATCATGTTGTCCAGATTGCCGATCCGGTGATTCGACAGGCCAGAGGCTATCGAAAAGTTCTGCATGCCCCGATTGCGGGTGCCATGGAATACTGCCGAACGCTGATCGACGGGATTCCGGGGCCGGTACTCCTGAGCCGCGACCGGTATCATGATGACCCGCTGGTCAAGGCGCTTTTCGCCTCGCCCGATGAACTGGAAGAGGTGCTTCGTCTCAGCCCCGAAACGAATGCTCTTCGTAAAAAAGGCCAGACAGGCGAGGTGTTAGCCTTGCTGACCATGACCCAGCAGGAGAGAACTATTTTCGGTCATAAGCAGGAAGGGGAAGTGCTTGTCCGGGATGTGCGGCAGCAGGCCGTAAGTTTTTCCGATCATAGAATTGTCGGCCCCGCCGCTGATCTCGGCGAGGCAAAGGCCGGCATTGTCAATCGGGGGCTTGAGG
>JBBRBT010000049.1:0-29455 GCA_038205495.1 Desulfobulbales bacterium | reverse complement strand
AAGGGTTCGGCTGTTCGCCGATTAAAGTGGTACGTGAGCTGGGTTTAAAACGTCGTGAGACAGTTTGGTCCTTATCTGTTGCGGGCGCAGGATATTTGAGGAGATCTTTCCCTAGTACGAGAGGACCGGGATGGACGAACCTATGGTGTTCCAGTTGTTCTGCCAAGAGCATCGCTGGGTAGCTAAGTTCGGCAGGGATAACCGCTGAAAGCATCTAAGCGGGAAACCCACTCCAAGATAAGATATCCCGTACCATTAGGTACCTCAAGGCTCGTTGGAGATGACAACGTTGATAGGTCGGGTGTGGAAGTGCAGTAATGCATGGAGCTTACCGATACTAATTAGCCGTGAGGCTTAACCATATCCTTTTTTAAATGAAGTTTACCCCTGCTATTTCAATTGTCAATTTTAGTTCTATAGCTTTTTTCGGTGGCCATAGCGAAGAGGTCCCACCCGTTCCCATCCCGAACACGGAAGTTAAGCTCTTCAGCGCCGATGGTACTGCATGGGAGACTATGTGGGAGAGTAGGTCGCCGCCGGTTTTATACTTAAGCCCCATCAATCTGTCGATTGATGGGGCTTTTTTTTGCCTTAGCGATTGAACAACTCTTCCCCGCCGGGGCTGGACACCGATCTCAAATTTGGTCTAACCGGTAATTGGAAATTCTGCTATTAATATGCTCTGTCGATGGTCATCTGATAACGTACCCAAAAAGGTCATGAGGAATGTACCATCTTTCGAAAAACCTTGATGGCTTCCTGGTAGAGGTAGCCATCAAGATGTCAACGGGAGTATTTGTGGACATTGTATCATGAAGGAACCAAGGGCTGAGAGTATATATGCTATTGCCTATCAACTTGGTATTCATCGAGCGGCAGTAACAAAACAGAGGTGGCTCCGAATAACTTAATGTTCAAATTCATATTTTAAATCACCACCACTTTGTGATGCACCTGTTTCCGTCATAAACGAAAACCCCTTGCCGAGAGTGTACCGGGTATTGAAATTTCCAGATTCCTCTATGAGGTTTTTACCATAACTGACATAGAAATATGGTGTGAGCCAACTTCCAAAAACCAGGGACATTGAATCGTAATTATTTCCTGTCTCAAATTTGATTTCGTCGATCATTGAAAGCTGCTTCATGTCTTGAAAATATGGAACCAATCCGCCTAAACCTACCATGGTGGCAAATTTTCCTATAAAACCAGTGTCTTCTCGAGTTTCCCCTCCAATAGCAGTATTTTCGAGCAGGTTCAATACGATTGCTGATTGTTCCATAGGAGGGCTGGAGTAAAAGGAAATCTCCGGATGCTTGAGAAAACCCTCAACAATGACCCCAGTGGTCACTTTCTCACTTTTACTTTCACTGCGCAGTTCGATGCCGGGATTGGTGAGTGGTCCTCCCGTAAAAAGAAGCCTGCCGAGATCAATCTTCAGGCGTTTTCCGTACATAGTAAAAGTACCTTTATGGACAGTAAGTGTGCCATTGCCGACCTGCACCCGGTCAGGTTGACCTCTCACCTGCAACTTTCCGGAAAGAATACCTTTTAGCCCGTAGGCGTCTATTTGCACATCGTCACCGGCGATTATAGTCACATCCGTGAAAAGAGGTAAACCTGCCGTTGGGGAGGACATTTCTTGTTCATCATCGATAACGATCATGTCGCTTGAGGTATCTATCGCATCATTGAAGTCGATGGATTTTATTCGCGCTTTGGGGATTGTAACTGTTCCGCGAATATCTATCTGTTTCTTTCCTACGATAACCTTGAGTTCGGGGGAAAGGTCCAGGTCAAGCCCTGGCAGGTGAGCCGCTTGGAATGCCTCACCGGTGAGTATTATCGTATTTGTACTGAAATCCGATTGAGCTATGTTGAGACTACTTTCAGCGTGGAGATATCCCGAACCGGAATGTGCTGTGGCCTGAAGTTGCAGCCTGTCGGTATCACCCTTTAGGGCCACAGAGAGTGGGGACAGGGTAATGCCCAGTGACGGTATCTCAGCCTGACCTTTTGTGAGCTCCAGTTGTCCATTAATTATTGGCTCGGCGGGCGTCCCTTTCAACGTGAATTGTCCTTGTAATGCACCGGAAAGCTGCACCATCTGTTCGGTGAACGAAGCGAGATGGCTTAGATCCTCGATATGCAATTGAACGGCACCCTTCAGCGGGGTATGCAACAAATCTGCTTTTGGAAGCTGTAGGTTGGTCATCCCAAGGTCCATATGCAATGTGCTCTTATCAGTGAGTTCACTGTCCATTGTTACCTGCAGATGATTCTTAGCGAAATCGACTTGCAAAGTATTTTTTTTCCATTTTACAACCTGTTCTGCACCGTCTGTAAGGGGGACATGCAGGGTCATTCCTGTACTGTCACCCCGCAGTTTTCCGTCCACTATTTGCGATTTTTTACCGGCGAGGTCAAGGGTTCCGTCGAGTTGTCCCTCAATGGGCCAAGGCTTGTTCAAAGTGTTTTTTAAAAATTCAAGAGGAAGCTCGGAAACTTTTCCCTGTAATTGCCAGTTATTGGATGCGTCTGACCATGAACCATTGAGGCAGATGCTGCCGGAAGATGGTGTGGAGAGGCAAAGCGGTTTCATTTCTGCCGCAATTGTCGAAAGGGAAAATGGGGTTGGCTGTCGTTGTTGCCATGCTCCGAATTGGTGAGAATTAAAATGCATCTGGCGAAGTAATCCCTGCCAGCTTTTGTTGATGATTTTACCCTGGAGCAGGAAACCAGCCGAGAAATCTGTGGCCTGGCTTTCGACCGTCAAGGTATGCTCGTTCATCGATCCTTGGAAATGCAATCGGCTCAGATCGAGCGAGGTAGTTCCAAATTGGAGTTGCTCGGCTTTGAGGGTGGCGTCAAGTTGTCCATTCTTGGACAGCGCCCCCTTGGTTTCCAGGGTGAGTTTCCCTACCCCATCGAGACCTTGGCCCACATTGGTTCCTGTGAGTTTGAAGTCTATCTTTGGCTCTGCCAGACTCCCGGTAAGACGTCCTTGTGCGTGCAGCTTTCCTCGGGCTTTCGGCCACAATTCAGCCAAGTTGTTGGAATCGATTTGCAAGGATAAATCTACAGTCTCAGCCGACTGGCCATTTATCCGAAGGGTGGATCCGGCACTTGTCACGCTGAGTTGCGGTATCTGCAGTTGTTTTCCCTTGAGAAGTGCCTCACCTTTTCCGGTAAGGGGTAAATTACGCAAGGTGCCTTGCAACTGTGGCAGGTGAAATGATGCCTCAAGGTCATTATCGATGAATTGCCCGGTGGAGTTTACGGTGCATGAGACGTCACCAGGCCAGTCGGGGTACAAAAGAGAAGGGTCAAGATGTGAGCCGATCACCTCTGCCTTCCAGGAAAGAACGGGGCTCCATTCCAAAGTTCCTTTTACTGCAAGTGCTGTTTTTCCATGGGCGAGCTGGAGGCCATCTACCTGTAATCCATCGATATTTCCTATAATATCCATAGAAATATTGCCTGTTTGTTTGAGCTGATGCAATTCGGCAGAGGAATCAAGATGGAGGGAGTATTCCTCAGTAGTACCTCGGCCGTCGATGACCACATTGGAAAATAGCTGATCGGGCCAATCTTTTTTGATTTTGAGAAGGGCTACTTTTTCTCCTTCCAGCCGGGCTTGCCAAGTTAGGTAACCCAGCACATTTTTGATCTGCCCTTGAAGGCGAACCGGGAATGGAGCGAGGGTGTTCGCCTCGAGTTCAAGTGCATTGAGTGGGCCGCTGAGGGTACCTTTGCCGGAAAAGGACTCGTATCCAACTGGGTGGTATAAGGCCTCCAGTGCTATCTGGAGCGGATATCCGGTTATAGTTTGGAGCTGACCTTTTGCCTGCAGCTCGATTTCCTTGGTCGACAGAGAGATGTCGTCAACGGCAAGATCCTGTCCCTGCAAAAAAAGTTGTTTGATCGTGCCTGTCTGGAAAAAAACTATCTCTTTCTCGTCGGAGATAATCTCTATATTTTCTGCAGAAATTTTATTTATCAAAAGATCGATTGGTGAAAAGAAGGACGGTAGAACGATGGCTTCCTGTGTGCTTGGACCTAGGATCACCCGAACTCCGGAGATGTCAATATGGTCTAACTGGAAACGTTTATTCAATAGGCTGGAAGGGTTCCAGGCAACCGACAAGCTTTCGATGGTAATGGTATCGGTACTGTCTGAATAACGGAGCCCCTGCAACTGTAAAGCACCAAAGAGCGAGCCGGAGGCCTTGTTCATGGTCAAGCGGCCAGCACTCAGGCGATTGCAGAACGAAATGAGGTAAAGCAATCCAGTGTCGGAACTGGAAAGGAAAAATAGGGTCGCCGGGGTCGACAGCAATGCGAGGGCCACAAACCAACGGATCCATTTTGTCATTAAAGATCAGCTCCAATGGTAAAATGGATTCTTAAGGAATCCTTGCTGTTCTCGAGAGGTTGAGCTACATCAAGACGAATCTGGCCAAAGGGAGCATTCCAGCGAACACCAATGCCCGCACCAGAATGCATCGTCAGGTTTGAGAACCTGTTCATGACCGTGCCGCTGTCATAAAAAATGGCGCCACTCCATTCTTCGAAAAGAACACGTTCAAGTTCCAAGCTGTACGTGAGAAGATTCTCACCACCGACAACATTGCCCTCCGCATCCATGGGGCCAATTTTTTTGTAGCCATAGCCCCGCACACTTTGGTCACCGCCTACATAATAGCGCAGCGAGGGGGGCAACTCGTAAATGTCATCAGTCAGGGTGGTTCCGATATCGGCACGACCGATACAACGCCATTTCTCGAAGAATGAATAAATACCTTTTGTGCGTACGGCGGCCTGGGCAAATGAGGCGTTAGCCATCACCCCTTCCTTGCTGCCAATGAGGGAGGTGGTGATTCGTAGACCTCGGTTGGTGGCGATGCGGTTATCGGCCCAAAAGAGACTCCCTTTGACACCAGGGAGGAGCAGAGCTGCGTGACCGGTATCCGATCCAGTAGTGTACTGCTCGTTCAGAAACTGCAGGTAGGTTGAATATTCACCTCGTTCCCGAAAATGGTCGTGACTGACGGTTGCTGTCCAGTTTGTCGAATCGGTACCGTCATAATTTTCGATTCCGTATTTACTTGATAGGGTAAGGCGGTCTCTTTTGGGATCGCCGATGGGAATAGTATACACACCACCGAAATTGCTTTTTTGTTGCGAAGGCTGCAACTTGATATCCAACTGGTGTCCCAATTCGTTAATGTGACGATTCGTATACTCAAACGTTCCTCTTGGACCGGTATCTGTGCCATACCCAATCCCCACTCCGTATTTATGGGCAAGGTTGGAGGTGAGGATGACCTTGACCGGCACCTGTGTAGAGAGTGTCTGATCGATGTCATATTCAAGTTCTACGCTGTTGAAATAATCGGCGTTGAACAGGGATTGGCGCAGCCGGATTAACGCTTTAGGAGAAAGCGTATTGCCCTGCTTAACTGGAGAAATTTTGCGTAATAGTGCATGGTCGATGAAATCCGCAGCAAAGGTAATGGGGCCAAATTCATATCGGGGACCGGTGTCGAGCTGCAGATGTATGGAGGCACTCTGTGTCTTTTTGCGAATTTCCACCCGGCTCTTGCGAAAGGCCGCTTTGAGATAGCCGTTGTCAAGCGCAATGGAGATCAGGTTTTTTTTGGAGTCTTCGTAGAGTTGATGGTTAAGGACGTCGTTGAGTTGGAGCGGGAAATCTTGAACGGCTTGGCGAAGTGCGCCATCTTCTTTACCAGGGCCCGTGAGCGTTATCTCTATCTGTTGAATGGTGACGGGCGGACCTGTCGCAACCACCAGATCGATCTGTCGGCTGCCGTTTTCTTGGCGGTGCGATTTAACGATATGGGGGTTGTAATAACCAAAAGGTGCAAGGGCCGCAGCGGTCTCATTTTCTACCTTGATATACAAACGGTTGAATATGGCTTCCGAAAGCGCCTCATTCTCCCGGAGTCTAGCAAGGGAGAGATGGCTGCGGATATTGTGTCGTTGGCTTTCGGTGAGGTCTCCGGAAATATTTACAATGACAGTGGGTTGGGCATGAACAGAGCTGGTGCCGCCATCCACCGGGAGAAACAGACAAAGGACATGCAACCATATAACAATGCGCCGTAGTAGCAGTGAGACACAGGGATGCAGCTCATTCTTGCAGATACCGGTCACACGAGATGCCATTGTAGGGGGCAAGGTCCTGGAGTTTTTCAACGGGGGAATGAACATGCCGGGGGTCCCAGGGGTAAACAGTTGCGGGATCGTTGGGGTTCATTTCTGGAAACCAGTATTATTTTATTGAGTATCGGAAAGATGTTAATACGATATGCCCCTTTTTGAAAGAATTGTTTTTGGCGGATAAGAGGCAGGTGTTGTGTTGCTCGCCGCCGTTCCGCAGAGAGCGGAAGGGCGGCGACGAGCAAGTAAGGCGTTATTGTTTAGTAAAGGTCAGGCGATTTTCCTGTCCGTGGTCAATGAGGATGTGATCGCCTTCGGTAAAGGTACCATCCAGGATTTCCAAAGCCAAGGGATCTTCGATGGAACGCTGAATAGCCCTTTTCAAGGGCCGCGCTCCATAGGCCGGATCATAGCCGGTATTGACCAGGAATTGCTTCGCCTCTTTGGTCAGGGTAACCTTGTACTTATGTGCGGCCAACCGTTTTGCCATCCGTTTGATTTGAATGTCGACAATTTGGAACAGATCCTCCCGACTGAGACCGTGGAAGGTGATGATTTCATCAACACGATTGAGAAACTCCGGCTTGAACTGGCGATGGAGGAGTTCGTCGATCTCTTTGCGCATACCCTCGGGATTTGATTGGGCCATTTCCATGATAATGTGGCTGCCGAGGTTGGAGGTCATTATCAGGATCGTGTTTTTGAAGTCCACGGTCCGACCCTTGCCGTCGGTCATCCGACCATCATCAAGAACCTGCAACAGCACATTGAACACATCGGGGTGGGCCTTTTCAATCTCATCAAGCAGGATGACGGAATAGGGGCGTCGTCGTACCGCTTCGGTCAGCATACCACCTTCATCGTAACCAACGTAGCCTGGAGGGGCGCCGATCAGGCGGGCCACCGAGTGTTTTTCCATGTATTCCGACATGTCAACGCGAATCATGGCCTGCTCGGAATCAAAGAGAAAATCAGCGAGACTCCGCGCCAGTTCGGTCTTGCCCACACCGGTCGGGCCAAGAAAGATAAAACTGCCCAGAGGGCGGTCCGGATCCTGTAAACCGGCCCGTGCCCGGCGGACCGCATTGGCAACTGCGACAATCGCCTCTTTCTGGCCGATTACCCGGGAGCCTAAGGCTTTTTCCGCCTGAACCAGTTTTTCTCTTTCGCCTTCGAGAAGCCGGTCCACTGGAATACCTGTCCATTTGGCGACCACCGCGGCGATATCCTCGGCGGAGACTTCTTCCTTCAGCATCTGATGCTTTTCCTGGATCGTGCCCAGGCGGGTGTTGGCCGCCTCGAGGTCTTTGGTTAATTGCACGATTTGGCCGTAGCGGATCTCCGCCACCTTGCTCAACTCACCGGCGCGTTCGGCCCGTTGTTCTTCCATGTGGGCCTGATCGATCTTGGCCTTGATGTCACGGATGGATTGGATGGTGTCTTTTTCCAAGGTCCATTGGCCTTTCATGGCATTGAGCGATTGCTCAAGGTTGGCCTGATCTTCTTTGACCTTTGCCAGCCGTTCGCTGGAGGCCGGATCTTTTTCCTTTTTCAGAGCCTCCTGTTCGATTTCCATTTTGATCTTTTTGCGTTCCAGTTGATCGATTTCAGTGGGCATTGAGTCAATCTCGATCCGCAGGCGGGAGGCGGCCTCGTCAATCAGGTCAATCGCTTTGTCCGGCAGGAAGCGATCGGTAATATAGCGGCTGGAAAGTGTGACCGCAGCCACGGTGGCGGCATCCTGAATGCGGACCCCGTGATGAACCTCGTATTTTTCCTTGATGCCCCGGAGGATGGCGATGGTATCCTCTTCACTGGGTTCCTGGACCAGAACCGGCTGGAAGCGGCGCTCGAGAGCGGCATCTTTTTCAATGTACTTGCGATATTCATCCAGGGTGGTGGCGCCGACGCAGTGCAGTTCACCCCGGGCCAGGGCCGGCTTGAGCATGTTGGAGGCGTCCATGGAACCTTCGGCGGCTCCGGCTCCGACCAGGGTATGGATCTCATCGATAAAGAGAATGATCTCACCCGCCTTCTTCTCGACCTCCTTGAGTACCGCCTTGAGGCGGTCTTCAAATTCGCCGCGGTATTTGGCACCCGCAATCAGCGAGCCGAGATCAAGCGAAATTACCTGTTTGCCCTGCAGGGTCGAGGGAATGTCGCCGTTGACGATGCGTTGGGCTAACCCTTCGACAATGGCGGTCTTGCCCACACCTGGCTCGCCGATGAGTACTGGATTGTTTTTTGTGCGGCGGGACAGTACCTGAATGATCCGGCGGATCTCTTCATCCCGGCCGACTACCGGATCGAGCTTGCCCTGGCGAGCCACATCGGTGAGGTTGCGTGCATATTTTTCCAGGGCCTGATATTTATCCTCAGGGTAGGGATCGGTCACGCGTTGATTGCCGCGCACCGCCATCAGGGCCTTGAGGAACCCGTCGGAGGTTATCCCCTGGCGGTTGAGCATGGCGGCTGCCTTCAGTGAGCGATCGGCGAGAAGAGTCAGAAACAGGTGCTCCTGGCTGACATAATCATCCTGCATGTTGGCGGCGGTTTTGAAGGCCTGATCCAACAGATGTTTGAATTGTTGCGAGGCATAAGTTTGATTAGCCCCGGCCCCGGTCACCTTGGGGAGATTGTTGACGAGTTGATTGGTTTCTGCAAGGACCACGCTTGGGGTGATGCCCATTTTTTGGAGAACCGGAACTACTACACCCTCGGGCTGTTCAAGGATGGCCTTGAGCAGATGTTCCGGTTGCAGTTCCTGGTTTCCGTTGTTTTGGGCGAGTTGTTGTGCGGCTTGAATAGCCTCTTGGGATTTGATGGTAAACTTGTCGAGTTGCATATCTTCTCTCCTTACCTGTCTAGTTTATTTTTAAAAACAGGATGTTGGTTAGTGTGTTAGCAAAAGACAATAAGAAGGAAACTACGGGTGTCAAGATTTTGGCACAAAGTTGCAGGGTTTTTAACAGCTGGGCTTAAAAACAAAAACCCCCTTGCCGGTGACCGGCAAGGGGGGGTAAGAATGCATTCATTGTTAAAGAAATGTCAACCGCAGGATCCGCCACAGGAACCAGTACTGCAACTACCGCCTGCGCCAAGGGGATTGGTGGAGGTTATGGAGAATCCAGATCGATATCCCGCTTCCATGAAATCAACTTTGACAGCGCCGCATTTTTCCAGGAGACTTTCTTCCACTAAAAATTGCAGGCCACCTTCTTCGAATACCTTATCGCTTTCTTTTGGCTCATCCAGAGCCAAACCAAGAGAGGGACCGCTTCAGCCACCCTGCATCAAGGCGATGCGAACCGCAGAACTGATCTTGTTCTGCTCAAGATATGATTTCAGATTATTTACTGCTAAATCTGTTACTTCAAACATTCAGGCCTCCTCAAAGGTAAAATGCTCCTTCCGTGTAAAGGAAAGAGGGTTGGGGTTATGAATTCAAAATTAAGGCAAGATGGAGCTCAAGTCAACCAGAGAAGCAGGTATAAAAAGTCGTAGCCCTGCATAAAGGAGCCTTTTTTACCACGGAATAATCGAAGATGAAAGTGTTCTCACGAAAAAACGATACAGTAGCCAGGGATGACAGCCCAGGGCTTGGTTTGCAGGAGATTGGCTCACATTGGGCAGGTATTTTTTTAAAAAACAAGGAATCACTGAAAAACATTGTCAAACAGAGAACGGTTTTCTACTATTTACTCATTGATATTGTTGCAACAAAAGAAACCTTCACAGACGAGAGTCTCATCATGCGAGAAAAATTACTTATATCCACAGGTGGTGGAGATGCGCCCGGTTTGAATGCTGTCATTTTTGCCGTGGTCAACTCGGCCACCAGGAAAGGATGGGAGGTGTATGGTAGCAGGTCTGGGTATGGTGGTCTGCTTGATCGGGATGACTTGATCCGTTTGACGCCGGAAGATGTGGAGGGCATTCTTTCCCAGGGCGGCACCATTCTGGGATCCACCAACAAGGGCAATCCGTTTGCCAAGCCGGTGGAAAATCTTGCCGGGGAAACTCAGATTATCGATATTTCAGATAAAATTCTCGCTAACTTCAATAGAATGGGTTTTTTCTGTCACATTGCGGTGGGGGGAGACGGCAGTCTGGAAATAGCCCATCGTTTCGCACTGAAGGGGATGCCGGTCATTGGTGTTCCTAAAACCATTGATAATGACCTGGAGGCAACGGATCGAACCTTCGGTTTTGACACCGCTGTATCCACTGCCACCGATGCCATCGACAAATTGCATTCAACGGCCAAATCGCATGACCGGGTGATGGTGGTTGAGGTCATGGGCCGGGATTCCGGCTGGATTGCGCTCTATTCAGGCATATCCGGCGGTGCCGATGTCATCCTGATTCCGGAAATTCCCTTCAAGCTCGATTCAATCTGCGAAAAAATCTCTGACAACGAACTCCACAACAAGCACTACTCAATTGTGGTGGTGGCTGAGGGGGCGCGGGCTGAGGACGGCGAGGTGATCAGCAAGGGTCAGGGGGAAGTCGGCAGGTCCGAGCTCGTATTGGGTGGGGTCGGCGAGTGGGTTGCTAGCCAGATTCGCCAGCGACTCGGCAAGGATACCCGATCTCTGGTTCTCGGTCATCTGCAGCGCGGGGGATCACCCACAACCTTTGACCGACTGCTTGCCCTGCGTTTTGGTGCCGCTGCGGTGCGCTTGGCTGAGGCCGGGGTTTTTGATCACATGGTCGCCTGGGTCCCCCCAACCATGACTTCGGTGCCTATAGCTGATGCAATCCGCCGTCGTAAAAAGGTAGATCTGGAAAGTGATAAGGTGCAGACAGCCCGCGATATCGGCATCTGTCTGGGCGACTGATTTTTCTCAATATTCAATCATCATCGCCATGACCACTGCTGAGCGTTTGCGGGCCCTCTACACCCGGATGTATGAGCAGTTAGGACCCCAGCATTGGTGGCCGGGAGAGACGCCCTTCGAGGTGATGGTGGGGGCGATTCTTACCCAGAACACCAGCTGGAAAAATGTGGAAAAGGCGATCGATAACCTCAAGGGGGTTGACTTGCTCTCCCTGGACAGGTTGTCAGCACTGCCCACCGGACTTCTTGCCGAGTATATCAGGCCGGCCGGTTATTATAATATCAAGGCCGGGAGATTGCATAATCTCCTGGCCTTTGTCAACGAGGAGCACGGTGGCGACCTGCAGGCGTTCCTTGGACAACCGTTAGCCTTGTTCAGGGAGCAGTTGCTGTCCATTAAAGGCATCGGTCCTGAAACTGCTGATTCCATCCTCCTCTACGCCGCGAATCTGCCGATTTTTGTCGTGGATACCTATACCCACCGTATTCTTACCCGGCACCAGGTGATCGATGAGGATTTCGGCTATGGCGAAATTCAGGACTTGTTCATGGACAATCTGGCCGCCGATACTCAGTTGTATAATGAGTACCATGCGTTGCTGGTACGGGTGGGCAATAGATATTGCAAGAAGAAGAATCCCGATTGCGCTGCCTGCCCGCTGCAGGGGCTATAAACATTGGGTTTGAGAAGAGTTACAGAGCGGTTTCCTCGACGGTGCGTTCTTTTCCAGGTGCGTCCCCCTGCGCTTGACGCTTATGCCAGAGCAGCTTTCGACAGACACCGCGGATCAAACTGGCTTCTTTCTTTTTGAGCCGAATTCTGCCGAGGAACTGGCGGATATTGCGCATCCAATAGATGCGGTTGGTGTCACGAATAAAGCTCACCGCGGCCAGGGCCTCCTCGACATGCTCGTACATGCCTTCCAGGTCATGGGAGTTGGCAAACTCTGATTTGGGCATTCTGGCAAAGGGATCGAGATTGACAGCGGTATAGAGTTCGTAGCAGTGAATCCCCACCGCCTGGGCCAGGTTGAGCGAGGCAAAGCCAGCGGTGGGAATGGTCGAGGCAAACTGGCAGAGGTCGAGATCCTCGTTGCTGAGCCCGGCGTTTTCCGGGCCGAACATCAGGCCAACCCGGTTGCCGGCAAGGAGCGGCGCGAGTTCTGCCATAACCTCCCGTGGGGTCTGGTCCTGGGGTCGATGCCTTCCCTGCCGGGCGGTGGTACCGACAATAAAGTGAAAGGGTTCCGCCGCTTCTGTTGTCGTCCGACAGACGCGCATGGTCTGGATCAAAGGGGCAGCCTTATGGGTCGCCATCTTCAACATGCGTTCCTGGTCTAATTCTTCGTCAGTCACCACTGTGAGTTGAGATATCCCGAAGTTTGAAGCAATCCGCGCCGAGGCGCCGATGTTTTCGGGATATTTAGGCCGCACCAAGATGATCCCGGTTTGGCCGAGGCGGCCGGAAGGTATTTGCTCATCCATCATGCTCATAACATTCCCGCTGGTCTCAGTGACCCGTGGACTGCTCCAGTTCCAGTTGTTTTTTCGAGGATTTTTCGGATCCGGGAGACGAACTGCTGGTCATGCGTTTGAAGAAGGGGATGATGCCTCGTTCCGCTCGTTTCATCTCTTCTTCCGCTTCTTTGATCGTGATCTGCCAGGCAGGGGCAAATCCCGGTGATTTCTCGAACATGATCTCGATCGCCTTCTGGTAGACCTGCACCTGGCGCAACTCCTGGCGACCGGGTTTTTGATTAAGCACCTGTACCATGTTGCGGAGATTATCTCGTTCCTGTTTGATTTTTTCCAGGTCGTCCTTGCGCCGTTCGTTTTCCGCGGAATCGATCTCAAGTTTGGTGTGGAGGTGTTCGCGGAGTTTCTTGAGATTGCCGTTCAACTCTCTGGTTTTGAGTAGTCCTCGTGCCCACAGGAAAGCTGCAATCAGCAGACCAATGGTCAGGCCGCGCAGAAAGGGATTGGCAAGGATGTTGGATATCCAGCTGGTGTCTTCCATGATACTTTACCTCAGAAGTAAGAAATGATGCGGAATGGAACAGGTCCTGTCCCAGGCATTTAAGGGTGTTTCGTCAATCCAAAGCTGTCATTTTTATTTGAATTGCCGACATTCGTCAAGGAAAACCAAGGAGTCGGCACCCCTTGATTGGATCGGTCAGGCAGCATTGTCCTTTGGTGGTTCTTTTTGCAGGACCGGGACAAGGGAAAAGGTCAGACGTCGGTTTGAGAGATTGACATCCTCCAGCCGCACAGTGATGCGATTCCCCAGTTGATATATTTTGTTGCTCCGCTCACCGATCAGCTGATAGCGGCGGCTGTCGTGCAGATAATAATCGTCGGTCATGGTGGTGAGTGGCACGCTGCCGTTGATATAGCAATCATCCAGGACAATGAAAAGGCCGAAGGCGGTGACCCCGGAGATGATCGCCCCGAAGGTTTCGCCGACACGGTCCAAGAGGAAAAGCGCTGCGCAGCGGACATGGATATTCCGTTCGATATCAATGGCCTTGCGTTCGCATTGTGACAAGTGGACGCCAGCTTCCCCTAAATTTTTTCCTTCTTCCGGGAAGGGCAGCGGCTGGCCTTCTGCGGCTTGCCCCAAGAGCAAGCTATGCAGTACCCGGTGGGCAATCAGATCCGGATAACGGCGGATCGGCGAGGTGAAGTGCAGGTAAAAACTGGCGGCTAGACCAAAATGTCCTGTATTTTCAGGGGAATATCTGGCCTGCTGCATGGTCCGCAACAACAGGTTGTTGACGATGTATTCGGCCGGGCTACCCTTGGCCTGGGTAATGACCAGGGCAAACCAGCCGGGGTTGACCTCGGATTGGGGCAGATGCAAGCCCAAAGCCTTGGCCGCATCGGTAAAGGTCTCAAGTTTGGTCAGGTCCGGATACTCGTGAATACGATAGAGAACAGACTTTCTCGCCGTAGCTAGGGTTTCGGCAACGGCCTCGTTGGCGGCCAGCATGCAGTCCTCGATCAGCAGGTGCGCCTGATTGCGTTCGGCCAGAGCGATCGAGGTGATTCGTTCCTGATTGAGGGTAACTAAGGGTTCGGGGAGATTGAACTCAAGGCTGCCCCGTGCCACCCGCAGTTTCTTGAGCAAAGCTGTCAGCTCCTTTGCCAGGTCCAGCATCGGTGCCAGATCGGCATGGGCGGCGCGAACTTGGGGATCTTGCAGATAGACCAGTTGATGCACCGTGGCATAGGTAAACCGTTGCCGACTCCTGATCAGGCTCTTGGTATATCGTTGTCCGCTCCGTTTGCCCTCGCAATCATAGGTGAGGATCGCGGTCATGGCCGGCCGATCCTGATCCGGGACCAGGCTGCAGAGGTCGTTGGATAAGCGCTCGGGCAGCATGGGCAGAACCCGGTCCGGCAGATATACGCTGGTGCCCCGCAGGTAGGCCTCCTGGTCGATCGGTGAACCCGGGGTAACATAATGGCCGACATCGGCTATGGAAACATACAGGGTGAAGCCGTCGGCTGTTCGTTCGACGCAGATGGCGTCATCAAAATCCCGGGCGGTCTCGCCGTCGATGGTCACATGGGGCAGATGACGCAGGTCTTTGCGGTAAGCGGTACATTCGGTCACTGCCACCAGATGGTCCGCGGCTGCGAGCACTTCGGGCGGGAAGGATTCGCGGAGGGCGGAGCGGATAATTGCCATGCGTATCTGTACTGCTACTGTCCGGGCATCGCCGAGAATTTCGATGATCTTGCCGGTCGGTCCCTGTCGTTCCGAACCATAATCGAGGATGTCGGCCACCACCGCTACCCCGTTGCGGGCGGCAAGATCGTCGCCTCGGCGGATCAGCACGGTATAGGGCAGGCGATCATCGTCCGGGGTCACGTAACCACCGGCGGCACTGGAGGAAAAGATACCGCAGAGCCGTGTGACGGCGCGATTGAGAACCTGGGTCACCCGTCCTTCCCGTCGTCCTCGTGCCGTACCGGTGACAGTCACCAGAATGGAGTCGCCATGGCTTGCCCCGTTGAGATGATGTGGGGCGATGAACACATCCTTGCCCCCCTTGGCTTCCCCTTCAATGACGGCAAAACCAAAACCTTTGGCGGTGAGATCAAGGGTTGCCCGCAGAGTTTCCGGAGGAGCCGCCAAGAGAAAACGTTTACCTTTTTTTTCGATTCGATGCGTTTCAATCAACTGAAACATCGTCTTCTGCAGAAGCGGCAGCTGGCCGTGCACGAGGTGCAAGGATTGCATGACCTCTGCAAGGGTCAGTGCCCCCGTTTGTTTGCCCAACAGGGCAAGAATGGTTGCTTGTAAGGAAGACTCCGCTGTTGTAACGCTCGGGCGCACTCCCTGTTGTCGCCTTTTCCGGGGTTTTCCCACGGGTTTTCCTTTGCGGAGAGTTTTTCTGGTCATCTCTTTTCCGTTACCTGATAAATGAATGCGTTGAATGCCGACAGCCGGTGAATTTCCCTTTGTCCCAAGGGGACTATCTGCTACTATACGCGTTATCTTTTTCGTTTGACTTAAGAATTGTACACTATTTTGCAGGTAAAGGAAGGAAAAGGCAGGGGAATGGGCAAGAGAGCAGATGCAGTATATTAAATTCGATCTCGGCATCTATCGTCAGGTCATGCATGCCTTTATTGGCGACGGGCCGGAGGCGCAAGTTTTCTGGAAGGCCCTGGAGTTCGCCTTGGAGGCCCACGGCGACCAGTGGCGTCGCTCCGGGGAAGCCTATATCATGCACCCCTGTTCGGTTGCCCGGATTCTCACCGAAGAGCTCGATATCCGCAACCCAGAAATCCTGGCGGCAGCTCTGCTCCACGATACGGTTGAAGATGTGGAAACCGTCACCGGCGAGGTGATTCGCAAGAAATTTGGCCCGAATGTGGAGGCCATTGTTGAAGGGTGCACCAAGGTGACCAATTACACCGGTGACCGCCAGACCTTCAAGAAATTGGTGCATCGGAAAATCTTCAGCGGTGCAGCGGCAAAATTGGAGGTGATGATCGTCAAGTTGGCAGACAGGCTGCACAATCTTCGCACTCTTGCCAGCATGCCCAGGCACAAACGACAGAAAATTGCCGATGAAACCCTGGATATTTACGCCCCATTGGCCACTATCCTCGGCCTTTTTGCCATCAAGCGCGAGCTGTACAATCTGGCTTTGGCCTATAAATTTCCCCGCCAGGGCAGCAAGCTGCAGGTGCAGATCAATAGCCTGCGTAGCGATCCCGAGGTGTTGCAGATCATTGATACTGTTCAGCAGGCGCTTGCCAAAGAAGGCGTTGAGGGCAATGTGACCCTGCGGACCAAGGGGCTGTGGGGCTATTATGATATTCGCAACCGCATCCTGATCAAAGAAATCGAGAGCCCCCAGGAGATGCTGATCCTGGTGAAAACCAGGAGTGGCTGTTATCAGGCCTTGGGAGTGCTCAACGAGATCTATCCGCCGGTGCCGCGGACTATCCGGGATTTTATTGCCAGTCCCAAACCGTCGGGCTATCAAGGGTTGCACGCCAGACCCAATATCAATGGCCGCAAATATCTGTTTAAAATCCGCACCGAGGAGATGGCCCGTCGCGCCCAGCGCGGCATGGTTCGCGACTGGGGCGGGGACAGTAAGGCAAATAATCGATTTTTTAAAGAAATCCAGGAGATGTTCGATATCCTCGGTAGCGACGACTCGGTGTCGTATCGAGATATGATTGCCGCCAGTGGCCGTAAGGAGATCTATACCTACACTCCCCAGGGCGACCTCATCTGTCTGCCGGTGAACTCGATCCTCCTTGATTTTGCTTTTCGAGTGCACACCGCCATTGGGCATACCAGTATCGGCGGTATGATCGGTAAACAGAAGGTCGGGCTTGATCATCAGCTCCGTGACGGCAATGTTATCAAGGTCATTCGCCAGGAAGAGCCGGTCAGTTTTGATCCCGGATTACAAGATCTTTGCCAGACCGCGAAGGCCCGGTCTGAATTGGCCAAGGCCTTCCGTTTTCGGCGGGAGGCTGTGTCCCGGCAGATCGGTGCCTCGGTGCTCTCTCAGGAGCTGCGGCGCTATGGTGTGCCCTATGAGGTTCTTGAAAAAGAGGGCATGGCCGATATCCTTACCTATTTTGACATTGACTCTCTGGAAGAGCTGTATCTGCAGGTAGGTGAGGGGCGGGTGCGGTTGCGGGAGCTGATTTATGAGATCAGGAACGGCCTTTATGTTGGTAAGCCAACCCTGATGCAGCCGACTGGGGTCTTTAACCGCGTGGATCTGGCGACCCTGGATCCGGTGGTGATGAAATCATCGGCTTGTTGCAAGCCCGGCCCCCTGGACAAGGGAGTTATCGGTCTGCTCAGCGAACGTGGACTCTCTCTGCACCGCAAAGACTGTGCCCAGTTGCAGAAAATCCATTTTTTGCGGGAGGATGCCGTGGAGGTTCGTTGGAAACTTCAGGGCACGAAAATAGAAAAGATCCAGAAGATTATTGTCATGCAGGTAACTCGAAACCGCCTGCTCATGCTGCTTTCCGTGGCCCCGGAAGAAATGAAGGTGGTGGATATCGTCTATCTGGGTAAAGGTGCTTTGATGGTGGGCGATTGGGAGGTCAATTTTCAGGTCATCAGCCTGTATGGGCTTAAAAAAATTATCCGTCATTTTTTGCGGTCCGGACTGCGCTACGAATTTGAGCTGGATCTGTGACGATGTGATTGGGTCCTCCTGATCGAACAGGCAGCAGGCCTCGCTCCGTGGGCGAGAAAATCCTTTGTAATCACTTGGTATGGTATCTCTCACCGCGTTGTCTCCTCCTTCAATTGCCATTTTCCCTGCGGCAGGCACTGGTTGATGTGTTCGTCCAGTTGGGCCTGAAAAAACGCTCTTGATACTTCTTGCGTCCCGAACCGCAGCAGGTGCTCGGTGGTCATCTGGCAGTCGATCATAGCCAGATTAAGGTGGAGTGCCTGTTCAACCAAGGTGGCCAGAGCCACCTTGGAGGCATCGGTCACCCTGGTGAACATCGATTCGCCAAAAAAAATCCCATCCAGGCAGACGCCATAGAGCCCTCCGGCCAGTTGGCCCTCCCGCCAGCATTCAATGGAGTGGGCAAAGCCGAGTTCATGCAAGCGGCAATAGGCCTGCTGCATCTCCGGAGTGATCCAGGAACCTCGCTCCAGGCGACCGGAGGCACTGGCACAGGCGGTGATGACCTGGGCGAAGGCGGTGTCGGCGGTCACCAGGAAGATGTTTGCGGCAAGGGTACGCCGGAGTCGCTTCGGCAGATGGAATTCGCGGGGAAAGAGAATCAGGCGAGGGGCCGGCGACCACCAGAGGATCGGGTCGCCCCCGGAAAACCAGGGGAAGATGCCCTGACTATAGGCCATGATCAATCGGGCTGGACTCAGGTCGCCGCCAATGGCCAGGAGGCCGTCGGGTTCCGCAAAGTCGGGGTCAGGGAAGATCAGGGCATCAGTGAGGCGAAAAACAGGCATTGTGGTTCCGGTTAAAAGGGAAAAGGGACGCTCTTGGCCGGAATCGTACCGCAACAACAAAAAAAGGCAAGCCCGAAGGCTTGCCTTGAAGAACCATGGTCTGGAATAATTAGCTGTTTGCTTGTCGACGACGAGCAATACCCGCTAGGCCGACACAACCGGTACCGAACAACAGCATGGTGGCTGGTTCCGGGACGGGGTTTTTAAATGTTAAGAGGTAGTCTTCGGTTTCACCTTGTCCTAACAAGCCGTAGGGGGTGACCTCCGGCCAGGGAGTGTGCCAGCAGGTAACCCGTGCTCGCAACCAGGTGGTGTCATCAGCGTCATAGAGAACAGGTGATACAAAGTAGTCCACATAAATGGGGGTCATGGTGGCGTCGAGTTCGTTATGGGTGAATATTTTCCGATACGTGAGTATTTCAGGACCTGTGTATTCTGTGTCGCTTTTTTGGACTATACTCTCCATCTTAAATTTTTTATCTTGATCCGAGTCTATTACCGCCAACAACTGATCGTAGGTATGCTCTCCGTTATTTAACTGCCAGAACATGAATTTAAAGGTAACTGTCTGCCCAATGATCAACGCGCCATTGCCCCAAGTCTGTCCTCCGTCAAAACTGACCAGGTAACACCATCGTCAGTTCCGTTGGCATTCCCTAGTTGCTGCCAGACGCCTTTCACGTTCGAAGCTTCTTCATACGGATATGGAGCGTTTCCGTAATCGATAGTACCCGCCATGGCGTTATTGCTTACACATATCAATGCAACCGCGAGAATGAACCCTGCATACCAATTATTCATTGTTGTTTGTTCCTTTTTGGCAATTATTTTTCTGCAATATGTTGGTTATCTTTGAGTGTTGTTCCGCATCGACAATAGCTTGAATGTTTGCTGTTTGTTGGTGCAGCCGGTATTGCTTCCTGGAGGATCCTTTGTTCCGTTGCTTTTGCAAGGTCAATTAGCAAAATATGGGCCACTTTATTTTTATAATAAAATCAATGGATTGATTGTTTGGAGTGTGATGTTTGGGGGCAATTTACAGGCGTGCCGGAATTATGCTGTCTTGTTATCCAGAAAAGCGGAAAAGTTGTGAGGGGGATAAACTCTACAGCGATTCCTGTGCCCCGAAGATCCCTTATGAGCCAGTCTTCGCCATGATCGATGAGCGGGTGGAAGCTAGAAAAACCTGATTATTCGGAAATGCGGAAAAGGGCTAGTTGTGAGTCTGTTTTTTTTCTGGTATCCCTTGAAATTTCCCCAAGAAAAAGAACCTGTCAGGCAAAAAGAGGTTTACAGGAAACCCTAACTAATTGATAATCAATTGACTTATAGGGTTTTTTACGCCCCGTGAGTCAAGCCATGGCAAACGGTCTAGGCAGAGCAAAGCGGCGGTGCACCTTGGGGAGCGCGTGTTTGTGAGGCTGAGGGGCAGAGCAGACCGTTTTTATGTTTTCTACGAGGTTTTTGTAAAGTGTCTGTCATCTCGAGAACGGCTTACAGCACGCCGGGATGACAACTTTTAAACTTTTGCAACAGCCCCCACTATCAAAAGATTTTGCTAACTCTACTGTAGCCATAATGTACCTAGAACATTTTCATCTCACCCAATCGCCCTTTCAGGAAGAGCCTGACCCAGAGATTTTTTTCCCGGGAGCGAAGCGGGAAGAAATCTGCCAGTCGCTGCTCCTGGATATCCTTGCCGGTAAACCGTTGCTTAAGCTAATCGGCCGGGAAGGGTCGGGGAAAACCCTGATGTGCCGGGTGATCATCGATCGGCTGCCTGCCCAATACAAGGTTGTCTATATCGACAACCCTGTCGGTGCCTTTGATGATCTGTTGCGGATCACCTGCATCGACCTCGGGATGAACCTCACCGGTACACACGATTCGATTAACTTTTTGCACGAGTTGCGACGTCTGCTTGAATTGCAGCGGGCTGAAAACCAAAAAACTGTCCTGATCATCGATGGGGCGGAAAAACTCTTTCTCGCCACCCTGGAGCGCCTGGTACGGCATGTCAATGACAACCAGGAAGATCTTGGCCTGACCATCCTTCTCTCAGGGCGTCCGGGGCTGGATGCCAACCTGGAACAGCTTTCCGTATTCTGCGCTAATGTCGATATCCATGCTGGCTATTACCTGGAAGCCTTGATTGAAAACGAAACCAGACAATATCTCCGGTTTCGTCTTAATGCCGCCGGCCTGAGCCGCGAAAAGCATGGGGATATTTTTACCGATGGAGCTGTGGCCAAAATTTTTGACTCAGCCCAGGGTAATCTGCGGATGATCAATATTCTGGCCGAGGAATCGCTGCAGGTGTCCTGTTCGGAAAAATCATTCATGGTGCTTCTGGATCATGTTGATCTCGAAGCAGAGGACGGTGATCAAACAGCAAACAAGATTCTCGAAATCTACGAATTGCTTCGTGACAACCGCTGGGTGACTGCGGCACTCGTTGGTGCTGTTGTTTTGGTGCTCCTGATCGGATTTTTACTCAGCGGCAACAACGACAAAGAGTCGCAACCCCAAGCGACATCCGAAAAAGCGATCAAGGTCTTACCGCAGCCACAGATCGAGTCGCAGCCTCCTGCGGTTGCCAAGAGCCCCGAGCCAGCCACGTCGATGCCACCGGCAAAGGGTGTGACGTCTGCAATTCCGACTGATCAGCAGAAAAGTATTGCGGTTCAGTTTGGGGAAACTGTGCCGGCACAACCGACTCGGGCCTCAACAGAAGAGCGGCGGGATGGTGAAAAACTGTACCGTGAACGACTCGGTGCCAGCTCCAGTTGGCTGGCCGGGGCAATTCGTGGTGGATATACCATTCAACTGATGGTGCTGGTTTCAGATCAGGCCCAGGCAAGTATAACCAGTACGTTGGTCCAGGATGATTATTACCAGCTCCGCGATCAGCTGTACATCCTCCGTAAAAAGACCAACCCGCCGACCCTGTTTGTCTTCTATGGGATCTTCGACAGCATGGATGCTGCCCGGGAATCACGCAACAACATGCCGGTTGCTCTCCGCAAACATCATCCCTATCCGCTTTCAATGAGCGATGCCTTGAAAAAGACCGAGAACTGAGAAAGGACCGGCCTGCTGCCGATGCCTTGTTTCGGGGGGCGCTATTGCCGGACTCGTCTTTTTGTTTTTTTATTGAATTCAGAACTACGGTACACACTATGGATGTTCTTCTCGCCCGGCCGCGCGGTTTCTGCGCCGGGGTCAACCGGGCCATTGCCATTGTCAATCAGGCGCTGGAGCGCTACGAATTGCCCGTCTATGTGCTCCATGAGATTGTGCATAATACCCATGTCCTTGAGGAATTGCGGAATCGAGGGGCGATTTTTGTCGAGGAGTTGGAAGAAATTCCACAGGGTTCGGTCACTATTTTCAGCGCCCACGGGGTATCACGGTCTGTTGAAGATCAGGCAAGGGCACTGAGATTGCGCACCATTGATGCGACCTGCCCGTTGGTTTCCAAGGTGCATCGGCGGATGATCCGCCTCAATACGTTAGGGTATGATGTCCTGGTGATCGGGCACAAAGGGCATCCGGAGGTTGAGGGGACCTGCGGCCAGGCTGTGGGCCCGGTGCATGTGGTTTCTAATCCCTCCGAGGTAGCCGCCCTCAGCGTGACGGATCCTGCCAGAGTCGGCTATGTCACCCAGACCACCCTCAGTGTCGACGATACCGCGGAAATGCTCGGGGCGATTCGGCAGCGGTTTCCGGAGATCACTGAGCCGGAGAGGACCGATATCTGCTACGCAACGACCAACCGGCAAACAGCGGTCCGGCGGTTGGCGGACAGTGTCGATCTGGTCCTGATTGTCGGATCAAAAAACAGTTCTAATTCAAACCGACTCCGTGAGGTGGCGGAGCAGCGGCGGACTCCCGCCTATCTGATTGATCATGCCGGAGAGATTGAGCTGTCGTGGTTCGAGGGGGTGGAACGGGTAGGGGTCAGCGCCGGGGCCTCGGCGCCGGAGCACCTGGTGGTTGAGGTTGTTGCCTGGCTGCAGCGCTATGACCCTGGATTGGTTGAGGAAATGGAAGGAGAGGAGGAACATATTAATTTTCTTGTCCCGGATATGGAAGTGTGATCTCTCTCGATTCACCTTGATCTGGTTTGAATTTACCCCTGCGCGACGTCTGCGGGTCCCTATTTCTATTCTGGCTGGTCATTGCACCATCTGGTGCACGCCAACAATTTCTACCTCACGCAATCCTTCCTTGTTGCCCTGGGTCAGAGCCGTGAACATGGCCCTGTTCGGGTGACCGATACCTATAGCTGAGCCCTGTCGTTTTGCCAGTGTAATCAGCTGGTCAATTTGCCGACAAATCTTTTGCGGTTCCCGGTCATTGTCAAGAAACACATGGCGCTGTGCAACCGGAACGCCCAGTTGACGAGCGGTGGCCACTCCTCGAGAGGCTGCGGTGGTGTACGAATCGATAAAGAACAAAGATCTGTCTCGTAAGCTCTCGATCACCACTCGCATCGTCCCCGCATCCTCAGTGAAGCATGATCCCATGTGATTGCTGGCCCCGATAGCATGGGGAACCGCGTCCAACATCCTGGCCATCTTCTGTCTTATTCTCGAGGGCTTATCCTGCACAGACAACCCCTCCATTTCGGGATTCCATGCGGCATTTTTTGGTTCCATGGGAAGGTGGACCAGGATATCCCGGCCGAGTTGAAAGGCCGTTTCTTGCAGCGCTGTGGTATAGGGCGCCTCAGGAAGAAAGGAAAAAGTCAAGTTGAGATCGAGTTGTAAGAACTGGCGGCCCAATTGCTGGTGGTTGCCCATGTCGTCGATGATGATGGCGACGCGCGGACGATTTTTTTTGCAGGTGGCTTGACGCTCATCATTTTTTGGCAGCAACTCCTGTGTCTGCATTGTCGTCTCGGGAGTCGACGGGCTGGGCTTTGCGGACACGGTCAAGGGTGCAATAGTGAGTGATTCAGATGGAGAGGCGGGCAGCGGAGTCGGCGTTGTTTGCGTGGTCTCCAGGCCGGCGGCTTTTTCTTTTGTCGGGGGGGTCAATGAACGACAGTCGAACATGAACAGCGTTGTCAGGAGAACCAACAGGGCTGTGGCCGCGGCGAATGGACAGGCAGTGGAGCGGGGCACTGGGCGGACGCGACTATTTTTTTCTGGCAAGGATATACCAGGCCAATTCGTTGAGCAGGGCGATGTTCTCCCGCGCTTGCTCGGAAGAAGAGATGGGGAAGAGGGCCTCGATGGCCGCGTCGATCAATTGTCGGGCCGTGTCGGCTGCGGTGTTGAACCCGTCAAGTCGTTCGATTAGCGCATAGAGGTGGTCGTACGCACCGGGCAGGGTGCGATCGCCGTGCATCAGCGCCTCAATGGTCTGCCTGTCGCTGTCATTTGCCCTCGTAAGTGCATGCAACAGGGGTAAGGTTATTTTTCCCTCGATGAAATCATTTCCTGTTTTTTTGCCGGTGCTCTTGGTGTCACCCAGGAAATCCAAAAGATCGTCAACCACCTGGAAGGCTGCGCCGATGTTGTTGCCATAGGCGGCCAGGGCCTTTCGTTGCGCGGTTTCGGCCCCGGCAAACAGGGCCCCGATGGCGCAGGTGGAAGCAATGAGGTTGCCGGTCTTCTGGCGGATGACAGCAAAGTACTGCTGTTGCTCGAGGGTGATGTCGCCGATGAAGCGTAACTGCTCGAATTCTCCATTGACCATGGAGGCCGTGGCCTGGCAGAAAATCTCCAGGCCCTCGGTGCCGACCAGGCTGCCGATCAGGTGCATGCTTCGGGCATGCAGCCAGTCGCCGACGAGAATGGCGGCCTCCGTGCCGTAACGTGCGGCTACCGAAGCCTGGCCGCGTCGTTGTTCCGCGCGGTCAATAACATCATCGTGCACTAGCGTGGCCACATGCAGGTACTCAAAGGCTGTGGCCAGCAAATAAAGACTGTTGTCGTCCCTGCCGCAGCATCGCGAGCAGAGAACGGTGAGCAAGGGTCGGATTCTCTTGCCGCCGTTGAAAAGGGTGTACTGCAGCACTTCAATGAGGAGCGGGTCGCAGCCAGTGAGCGCAGTTTCAAGATCGCTGTGCATAACGGTTTCAACCCGGGCGGCGACCGTTGCGGCGACACTGCGTAATGTTTGGGGCTCTTCTCTGTCCATTGTATCCCTTGCTTTTTTGTCTTGATTCGGGTGGAGAGTTTGTAGGCGTTGTGTGGGTTCGTAATCGAAAAGGACCGGGCAAGGCCCGCTTGAGTCGACCCATTGTGACCGTTACTTGCCTACAACCGTCTAACGACCTTAACAACCTGAGCCGTTACGCTGTGCTGAAGAAAGCCGCCACTTCGTCCAGTTTCCTGGTAACGGGGCTTGCGGGAAGGCTTTTGAGAAATTGGCGGCCATATCCCTTGGTAAAGAGGCGGGTGTCCAGGATGGCGATGACCCCGCGGTCGCTGGCGGTTCGCATCAGCCGTCCCACCCCTTGACGCAGGGTGAGGATGGCCCTTGGTACCTGGAAAT
Organism: Desulfobulbales bacterium; assembly: GCA_038205495.1. GTDB lineage: Bacteria > Desulfobacterota > Desulfobulbia > Desulfobulbales > Desulfobulbaceae > Desulfobulbus. The sequence goes on along the minus strand of JBBRBT010000049.1, from coordinate 4,448 downwards.
TGGAAAAGGGGTTGCCTCCCTGGAGTTTTATCCGGTTGATGCGCGCCATAATAACCGGGTCGCTCGGGACTTCAAACGGTAATTTGTCAATAATGACCAGGCTCAACGATTCGCCGGGGATGTCGACCCCCTCCCAGAAACTGGCGACGGCAAAGAGGATGGACTCGGTGTCCTCACTGAATTGTTGCAGCAGCGTGCGCCGGGGGGCCTCGCCCTGCACCAGCAGAGGATAGGATATACGGCCGCGCAGGTAGTGATAGGCCTGATCCATTGCCGCCAGCGAGGTAAAGAGTGCCAGGGTCCGACCTTTGGCGTGGGTGATGAGTGTTTCCATACAGGCATGCAGGGCCTGTTGATAGCCGGTGCCCATGGGTTCAGGAAACGCTGCATCGGGGATGTAGACGAGTGTTTGTTGCTGATAGTCAAAAGGCGAGGTCAGGCTAAGGGTCGGAGTCTCCGCAGGAAGCCCCAGGCGTTCAAGGAAATATTTGAAATTGCCTCCTGCTGTCAGGGTTGCCGAGGTGAACACACAATGCCTCGCCATGGAAAAAAGCGTTGATTGTAACTCTGCGGCCACGTCTACTGGAGTGGCAAAAAGGGTCAGGTTGCGTTCGGTCCGCTCGTACCAGTAGGTGTAGCGAACATTGTCTTCTGCCAGCTCATCAGCATGCTCCGCCATGATCAGCGTCAAACGGGCGATGAGATCTAGAGCGCGGTCAGCATACTGTTGCCATGAGCCTTCCGTTGCAGAGATGCTGTCCAGCGTTTTTTCCAGATGCTCGAGGGAAGCCAGGAGATGGTCGCGGCAGGTCAGGGGCTCCGGCTCTTTTTGCGTGAGTTGCTGCAGGAGAAACCTTCCTTTCGCTCCGGGGAAGGCAGCGGTGAAGCGGTCCGTGGCGCTCACGAGCCGGGTCGCAGCCTTGATAACCAACTGCTGCTGCTTTCCAGTAAGGTCAATACCGGCGCTGCGCTCCACATCACTGGTGAGGTCGATGATCTGGTATTTTGAAAAGGTGAAACCAAAGAAGGTGGTGGCCACATTTTCGACATGATGGGCTTCGTCAAAAATGACGGTCTCGTATCGCGGCAGGACCTCGCCGTACCCGGTTTTGCGAACAGCCAGATCGGAAAAGAGGAGATGGTGATTGACAATCAGCAATCGGCTGGCAGCGGCATCCCGGCGTAGCCGGTTGAGGAAACAGCCCGTGGCCTCGGGGCAGGTGGTGCCGAGGCAGAAATGCGAAAGGCAGCAGATCTTCTGCCAGAGGGGTGAAGACGCGGCCAGCCAGGTGAGCTCGGAGCGGTCGCCATGAATCGTCTTCCCGACCCACTGGCCGATAGTTTTTCCCGCATCCTCATCGAACAGATCGGTCTGTTGACTGGCTTGCAGTTGCCGCCAGCGATATAGGCAGAGATAGTTCTGCCGGCCTTTGACACAGAGAGCCTTAAGTTCAGGGTCGATGGATTGTTGGATCAGGGGGATTTCCCGCTGCAGGATCTGATCCTGCAAATTGCGGGTGTTGGTGGACACCACCACGCGGTTGCCGCTGAGGACGGCGGGGATCAGGTAGGCGAGTGTCTTGCCAAGCCCCGTTTCCGCCTCGACAGCTAGGAAAGAAGCCTGATCGGGCTGTGCATCCTCATCGCTGCGGGCAAGCAACTGCTCGACCGCCGTGGCCATTTCAAGCTGACCGGAACGGGATTCATAGCCGCACAGGTGGGTAGCCAGGATACCGTCCGGGCCAAAGACTTCATCCATGCAGGGGGATTCCCAGGATATCTTGGACAATTTCGACGACCTGCGGGGAAGTATCGTGCAGCAGCGGGTGGAGCCGGACCAGCGCCTCTTCGGTGCCGATGATCCCGAGTACGCTGGCAGCTTCTCCCCGAACCCAGTCGATGGGGTTATCCAGTTGGTCGAGAAGGGAAGGGACGGCTAAAGGAAGATGCTCCGGGCAAAGCACTGCAAGGTGCTCAAAAAGTACGGACACTCCGAGTCGTACCGCAAATCGGTCATCGGTCAGCAGAAGCCCCGTCCAGGAATAGAAGCGCGGCTCCTGACGAAACATGGCGATAATGTTGTCCACATGGCCCATTGCCAGAAAGTCGGCAATGACCTGCAAGAGTTCGGCATCGCTTACCCCTTCGGGTAATGGGGTTGTGGTGGTGTTATGTCGATTCGGCATAGAACATAAATGGTTGAAGGTATGAGGGTCCATACCATGGTCAAACCGTTGAGGCAATCTGAGAATAGATCTTCCCTGTTGCTTGACACATATTTTTTTCAGGGGTAGAACAAATCCGATATACCCACGTTGTACCATGCCCACTCCACGATTCCAGGCGTACCGCGTATGATTGAACAACGATTTCCCCCACCTGCCTCCTCCATTGTTGATAACGAATTGCTCGAGGGCGATGAAGTGATCGTCATTGTCGACGATTTTGCCGATATCGTCGGCTTGCTCCAGGAATTTCTTACACAGCAGGGATTTCCCGTGGTCACCGCCGGGTCGGCTTCGGAATTACGAGATCAGCTGACCACAAACACGGTGGCCCTGGTCCTCCTCGACATTGGCCTCCCCGATGCAGACGGTATGAAATTGCTCCCAGAGCTCAAGCAAAATTGCCCTGATTTGGCCGTGATCATGCTCACCGCAGTCACCGATCTGCAGACAGCCTTGGTCTGTCTCCGTTATGGTGCCGATGATTATCTTGCCAAACCCGTTCATTTCACCGATCTCTTGACTACCCTGCGCCGGGTTCTCGAAAAGCGTCGCTTGACCATCCGCAACCGGCAGTACCAGCGGCAGATCGAGCAGGCCAACTTTCGCATCTATCTGGCCCATGAACTGGCCATGAAGATGAACACCGCCTATCTGAGCATGGTGGAACTCGATGAGATTCTACACGCCATTTTGGTGGGCATCACCGCCGAGGAAGGGTTGCGGTTCAACAGGGCGTTTCTTGCCCTGTTTGACGAGGCAGGCGAGATGCTGGAGGGCCGCCTGGCCATCGGACCAGGAAACCAGGAGGACGGCGGCCGCATTTGGCACGATATTGAGCAGCAGGACCTGGGCCTGAACGATCTTTTTGCCCGCAGTCATCGCAATGAAACCGGGATAGACGCCGAGGTCAACCGGATAGTGCGCGCTCTGCGGGTTGACGCCGCCGATGCGGAACACTTGCTGATTCGGGCGGTGCGCACCCGGCAATCGATCTACGTCGAGGGCGGTCGGTGCAACTATCCGGTGCCGCTGGATCTGGTCGGACTGCTCCAGGAGGACACCTTTGTGGTTGTGCCCCTGTATTCGCCCAGCCGGGCCCTGGGCGTTTTGATCGCCGATCATTTTGTCAACCGCAGCCCCATTGACGCAGAACGCATTCACGCCCTGGAAAGCTTTGCCAGTCAGGCCAGCCTGGCCATCGAGCATTGCCGATTGTATGTCGACATGCAACGAAAAATCAAGGAACTGGAAGACGTCACCGGCGAGCTGAAAAAGAACAAGAATCTGCTCGTGGAGGCAGAGCGTTATTCGGCGCTTGGCCACATGGCGGCCCAGCTGGCCCACAACATCAGAAATCCGATTACCGCCATCGGCGGTACTGCGCGATTGCTCGCCCGGAAAATTGACAACAAGGAATGGCTGCAGTTCCTCGGCATGATGGCCAGTGAAGCCGAGAAGATCGAGAAGACTTTGGAGGATCTCTTTGCCTTTGTCGAACAGGTGCAGCCGGTCTGTGAAAAAACACACCTCTTTCCCTTGATCCGCAAGTCACTCCTCCTTCATTTCAGTTCCCTGCAGGAGCAGGGAATCAAGCAGATCTTACTCTTTCCCGCCATCGATCCCATGGTCGACGTTGATCCCCAGCTTATTCAACAGGCCTTGGTGCATCTGATTCGTAACAGTGTTGAGGCTATGCCCAAAGGTGGACAATTGTCGATTGAGGTGCAATTGGAAGAGACCTTGGTACGAATCAGTATCCGGGATACGGGGGCAGGTATGGGAGAAGCAAGTCTCGGCCATGCGACCGATCCTTTTTTCACCACCAAAATGATCGGCACCGGAATGGGTTTAACCTTGGTCAAACGGATCATCGAAGATCATGGCGGTAGCCTGACCCTGCAGAGTAGCGGCAAGTGTGGGGTGGAGGCGACGGTTGTCCTACCCAGGCTAGTGTGAATGCAAGAGGAGGGGCTTGGCAAGAAGGGAGCAGCGGAGGGCGAAAATAGAAAAAGAGCGGGTTCAAAAGAACCCGCTCTTTTTTTTACGAGCTGTAGTGAACTAAAGCTGCTTAGAACTTAATTTCAAGACGGGTCAATGCTCCGAACGCCCCATCATTTGCGAGAGCGGAATTCTCGAATTCAGGCTTCAGGTACCCTGCAGAAAAATAGACATCGGTACCCTTGCTGATGGTGTACTGGAGAATGGCGGAAAGTTCCCAAG
>JBBRBT010000048.1:0-31036 GCA_038205495.1 Desulfobulbales bacterium | reverse complement strand
TTCCGCGAGGATCTCTGGTACCGGCTCAATGTGTTCCCCATCTCCTCGCCGCCGCTCCGGGATCGCCGGGACGACATCCCGTTGCTGGTCGATTTTTACGTCAAAAAGATTGCCAAGCGAATGGGCAAGAGCATCGAAATCATTCCGGTGCGGGTTATGGATGCCCTGCAGCAGTATCATTGGCCGGGAAATGTTCGGGAGCTGGAAAACGTCCTGGAGCGGGCGGTGATCAACTCGTCGGGTCCCAAGTTGTGCCTGGCCGATGAACTCAAGCAGCCCTCCAAGGATTTCAACACCAAAACCCTGGCCGCGATGGAACGCGACTATATCCTGGAGGTGCTTGAGCAGACTCAATGGAAAATCAGCGGCCAAGGCAGTGCGGCTGAAATCCTCGGTCTTGACCGCAGCACCTTGCGCGCCCGCATAAGTAAACTCAAGATCGAAAAATCTGACCCCTTGCAACCTTTCTCTGCGGCTGAAAGGCAATGGGCTGCAGAGGGCTCAGTTCAGGCGGCCACCGGGCCAGATAATCCGGTAAAAGTTACAAGTGAGGGATCAAACAGCACTGTGCCTATGCGAAGCCAATGACAGGTCCAGAGGGGGTATACGTTCAATGCTTTTTGACACCCCGACAGGAGCAACCCTACCGGCCTCATAGGGATTAGCTCCCCCTGCCCTCTTTGTTCTTGATCATCATGAACAAAGAGGGGAGGAACCCCAAGCCCCCTTCGTACCCTTTCTTTTTTTGACCTTTCAATAGTGTCGGGATCGTTCTTCGATAATCGAGAGCCAGACGGGCTCAAACTTTTGCCAGTACGACTTGACGGTAAGCTCGCCTTTTTGAGTTAATTGAACCTGATCAGAGTACTTTGGATTTCCTCGAAAGAAGACCAGGGGCTGTGAAAAGGAGCTGTTCATCTCAACAATGAGTTCGCAGGCATGTCTGCGATCCATTTTCGACACCTTGGCTGCTTTGGTCAGCGAGCCTAAGGCCTGAATTTCGTTAAGCAGAACCGCTTTCCTGAACCCCAGCCTTGCCCCTTGTTCCATCTCAATAATGACACAGCAATCAGGGGGAACCATGCATGCTTTTTTCATAACCGTTTCTCCTTATGCTCGCTATTCATATTCAGAATAACGATAAGTGAAAAAATAACGCACAGGGGTGCGCTCGCAGTAACTACACAGTAATATGAGTATCTTTTCCTTCTCGAAATCCAGAGAGTCACCTGATGACAACCGAGTAATAAGCAACCCGGCCTTCCCTCTTTTTTCACCTGATTATTAAACCTACTCTACCAAAAGCAACAAGCGGGCCACATTGATTTCATTTTATAATTTCTATAAAAACAACATGTTGTAACAAAGAAGAGGATGGGATCTAGGCGGACACGAAGGACTGCTGCCGACAAATACGAAGGACCAATAAACAATTTTGGCGAACAGAGAACAAAAAGGAATATAACGATCGTCAAGCCCTTGAAAAAACCACCGGAAGGAAAACGGGGGCAGATTGCCCGATGAAAATCGAGAAATCTGCTGGAACGGTTACAGAATTTTAAGGTTGATGTCTTGAGATTCCTGGATGACCCCGTTGTCCCTTTCCGGGGTTACTCTTCTCATCCTGGAACAACGGTTGGCAAAAGGAGCAATCAGTGAAGAAGAATACCAACGCATTCGAGCAATCTTGAAAGGTGAATGATCACTTTCAAACACAATTATTCGTTTCCTGTATTTTCTTGTTTAAGTGATTCGCCAGGCTCAATGAATCAAGAAAAACTAATAACTTTTCCTCCGTTCCATAGCCAAGGTGTAAATAATGATTATTTAATAAAAATCATAATGTTGCATTCATTGTCATCACGACCAAGATGATTTTTTGTGATAGAGAGGCAAACCTAAACAACAAGGGCATAATATAACCACGAAAAAAAGATTATTCAGTTCCACTCGGTGAAAATAGCTATTTGACCTTCATCCCAATTGTTGTCCGTAATAACCTCACGGACAGTATTATTTTTTTTCAAGGGGAGGCAAATCAGATGACAGGCACCAAACATCAATGCCAACACGAAGAGCATCTCCATCATCAGGGCCAAGCCCCAATATTTACCGATCCAGTCTGCGGTATGAGCACCGAAGACCCGAATGCCTTTCTCTCCTACTCCCTTGAGGAGGGAAAATATTATTTCTGCAGCAAACATTGCCTTGAAACATTCAAAAAAAGTCCCGAAAAATTTCTTGCGGTAAAGCCGGAGCCTTCAGTTCAGGTTAAGGAGGATAAACCGATTGCCGGCAAAAAATACACTTGCCCAATGCATCCGGAAGTTGTCCAGGACGGTCCCGGCGCTTGCCCCAAATGCGGCATGGCGCTTGAATCAATGGCCCCGACGATTTCCCCCACTCGTACCGAATACACCTGCCCGATGCATCCGGAAGTCACCCAAGATGCCCCAGATTCCTGTCCGAAATGCGGCATGGCCCTTGAGCCGCGAGTCATCAATCTCGATGAGGAGGAAACGAACCTCGAGTACGATTTCATGCGCAAGCGGTTCATTTTTGCTGCTGTACTCACCATACCGCTGGTAATTATTGCTATGCGCGAAATGCTGCCCGGCGGCCATGTCATCGATACATTGGCTTCTGCCAAGACCCTTGGCTGGCTCGAATTGTTTCTGGCAACACCGGTGGTGCTGTGGGCCGGCTGGGTCTTTTATGTCCGCGCCTTGCAATCGGCGATCAATAAAAGCCTCAACATGTTTACCCTGATAGGACTGGGAGTCTCCGTCGCCTATTTTTACAGCATCACTGCTGTTCTTTTCCCCAATATCTTTCCTGGCACCATGCGCGGACATGACGGCTCAGTTGGTCTATATTTCGAAGCTGCCGCAGTTATTGTCACTTTGATTTTGCTGGGTCAGGTTATGGAGCTTAAAGCTCGCAACCAAACCGGTGCCGCAATCAAGGCACTCCTGGGGCTGGCTCCCAAGACAGCTCGGAAAATCAATGAAGACGGCAGCGAGGTTGATATACCTCTGGAACACGTCGAGGTCGGCGATATGTTCCGAATTCGGCCGGGAGAGAAGGTACCGGTAGATGGCCTGGTGATTGACGGTGCAAGCTCGATTGACGAGTCAATGATCTCGGGAGAGCCGATTCCTGTTCAAAAACAGCAGGGCGACAAAGTGATTGGCGCCACGGTCAACACCACCGGTACAATCACCATGCGGGCCGAAAAAGTAGGCCGCGAGACCCAGCTCGCCCAGATCGTCGAAATGGTCGCTCTGGCTCAGCGTTCCCGGGCACCGATCCAGAAGCTGGCCGATCTCGTTGCCGGATATTTCGTGCCGATCGTCATCGCCATTGCCCTCATTGCTTTTGGCATCTGGTATTACTTCGGTCCTGACCCACCCTTGGCCCATGCTGTCATCGTCGCAGTTTCGGTTTTGATCATCGCCTGCCCTTGTGCCTTGGGATTGGCCACCCCCATGTCCATTATGGTGGCCACCGGTAAGGGGGCGACCATGGGAGTCTTATTTAAAAATGCGGAAGCCATCGAGACCATGCGCAAGATTGATACGCTGGTGGTGGATAAGACAGGCACCTTGACCCTGGGCAAGCCGAAACTGACCGATCTGGTAGTCATGGGCAATGTGAGCGAGGGAAAACTTCTGCAGCTTGCAGCCAGCCTTGAAAAGGTGAGTGAACATCCATTGGCAACGGCCATCGTGGATGGCAGCAAAGAACGAGGTGTCAGGCTCGCTGAAGTCACAGATTTTGTGTCCCATACCGGCAAGGGTGTTTCCGGCACGGTCGAGGGGAGCAAAGTGTCGCTCGGCAACCTCAAACTGATGCAGGATTTCGGCGTTGTTACCGAGGAACTTACAGAACGGGCCGAAGCTATGCGCAAGGAGGGGCAGACGGTTATGTTCGTCAGCGCCGACGGCCAATTCCTCGGGCTACTGGCAGTATCCGATCCGATCAAGGAAACCACACCGCAGGCCATTCGGGCATTACATGATGAAGGGCTGCGGGTGGTGATGCTGACCGGCGATAATCGGGTAACCGCCGATGCGGTGGCAGCCAAACTGGGAATTGATCAGGTTGTGGCCGAAGTCCTGCCCGATGAAAAGGCGGCTGTCATAAAAAGATTTCAGGATGAAGGATGCATCGTTGCCATGGCCGGTGATGGCATCAACGACGCGCCTGCTTTGGCCCAGGCTCAGGTCGGCATCGCCATGGGTACCGGAACCGACGTCGCCATGGAATCGGCTTGTGTTACCTTGGTTAAGGGTGACCTGAACGGCATCGTCCGGGCGAGGAAACTCTCCCGTGCCACCATGGCAAACATCAAGCAAAATCTCTTTTTCGCCTTTGCTTACAACTCGCTGGGCATACCGGTGGCAGCCGGGGTGCTGTACCCATTCCTCGGCATCCTGCTGTCACCCATGATTGCGGCAGGGGCTATGAGCCTCTCCTCGGTTTCCGTGGTCAGCAATGCCTTGAGGTTGCGGCGAATCAAGATTACCTGATGCGAAACATCGTTTGGCCAGGGGGGACAATCCCCTTCTTTCAACAACCAGTGCACAAGGAGAACGAAAATGAAAAAAATGATTTTGACCGCTTCCCTGATGTCGATGCTGTTCTTTGCCGGGTCTGCTTTGGCTGTGGATGAGCATCACCCTGAAAAGAAGGATGCGTCAACTGCGGCCCAGATGAAGACGGACCAAATGGAAATGGGCCAGATGGACGCCCAGACAAAAAAAATGGAAGAGATGCGAACAAAGATTGAGATGGAGAAAGACCCGGTGGCTCGAAAAGCACTCATGCAAGAGCAGATGCAGATGATGAAGGATTGCATGAAAATGATGGGCGGTCAGGGCATGATGGGCGGGAAAGGCATGATGGGCGGTGAACAGGCTATGATGGGTGAAAAAGGCATGTCTACGGATGATAGAATGGGCATGATGGAGAAAAAAATGAAGATGATGCAGGAGATGATGAACGGCATGATGATGCAACAGGAAATGAAAACGAAATAATTTCATTACCACGGCTGCGCATCCGTCCCTGGTCAGAAGGACGGGGCCAATTTCTGGCTAGGGGCGTTTTTTTATGCTGGTTGCACAATCTGCAGAAAACAAAAAATGAGTTCTTTTCACCGTCAAGGAATGGAGGTGACTATTAGTATTTCTGATGGCGAATGAGGCGGTCAGTGGAACCTTTACCGAGAGGCACGACCATGGCAAGCAAGGAGTTTTTATCGAATTCCCTGAGGATTGTTTCAGGTCATCGCTTGGCTTTTCTGGCCTTGGCCAGACAGGAGGAAAAGCTGATTCGCAAGGAATTCGGCAGCGCGTATGACGAATATGCGAAGGACGTGCCGGCCTTTCTGCCATGTTGGAAAAAAAGAAAATACAACACAGTCTGAACAAGATCCATTCTTGAAATGGGGAATACGAAATCAATCTTCTCCCGAGGATTTCATGAAATATTATCTAGTTACAAGGTGGATCAAGGTTTTATTTGTTTTCCCAGTGTTTCTTCTTGCTACAGTGCTAGCGCCCCTGTCAATCGCCTACGCGGAACCCCTTCAGGATTCAGTTAAAACGGCTCGGGACTCAGCCGAATTTGCTCCTCCTGATTTTTACTATTTCTCGGTGTTTGATAAATACCAAAGGTATCAGGAGGAGGTAGTAACCTCTTGGCCAGAAGCCAACGCAAACGTTGGCCGAATTGGCGGGTGGCGGTTCTACGCAGAAGAAGCATCACAACCGGAACCATCTGGGCAGCAAGCGGTTATCCAGGAGCAGTCCCTGACCTCTCCCCTTATTGACGACTCGGACAAACACACGGGCCATGGGAGAAAACCATGAATTCTAGGAACCTATTTGCTAACAAAATTTTATCCGCCAGCCTGCTCTTAACGGTTTTATTGTCTGGTTGCGCCAAGGTTAATTTTGAGGATTCCCTCGCCAAAACCAATCAAACAGCGTCTGCATTCACCGAGGGGCATCTATCCTTGGCCCAAACGGATGAGCAACGAGCTCTAATGGCAAAGACAGCAGAAGACTTGCTCGCTCAACCCTTGAATCTAAAAAACGCGGTTCATCTCGCTCTTATCAATAGTCCAGCTCTGCAAGCCATGCTTGCACAGAATTGGTCGGAGGCAGCCAATGCGGCACAAACCGGGCGTATTGCCAATCCGATCTTTGTTTTTGAACGAAAGAGCCTTGCCGATGAAGTTGAGTTCGAACGATTGATAGCGTTTGGCCTGCTCGATATATTAACTCTGCCTCTGCGTTATACTGCTGCACAACGCCGTATTGAGCAGTCTCAAATACGCCTCACTATAGAGGTGGTAGATCAAATCACCAAGGTGCGACAGGCATGGGTGAAAGCCGTTGCCGCTCAGCAAAACTTGAATTATGCGAAACAGGTTAATGATGTCGGAGAGGTCAGCGCGGAACTCGCGCGACGCATGCAGAAGGTCGGAAACTTCAGCAGGCTTCAACGGGCACGCCAGCAGGCATTTTATGCCGATGCTGCGACCCAATGGGCTGTGGCACAACAAACCTCCATTTCGACTCGCGAAGAATTAGTCCGCTTACTAGGTCTCTCCAGTGCCCAGGAAAAAAATCTCAAACTGCCGGATCGATTGCCGGATTTACCTGAAGCACCAAGGAGTCCCGAGGAAATAAGTAAAGCTGCTCAAACGGGAAGACTTGACATTCAACTTGCACAGGCCACCTACAACACTGCTGCCAAGGCTCAAGGATTAACTTCGATCACCAGTCTGACTGATATAGAGTTCGGTCTCCGGCACGATACCGTGTTTGATGATGCCGCTGGTACCCATAACAATCGCGATGGCTATGAGATTAGTGCTCGTCTGCCTATCTTCGACTGGGGAGACATGCAACGTGATGCCATGAATGCGCAGACTCTAGCGGCGGCTAATCGACTGGAAGCTACGGTTCGTGCAGCTGGCTCGAGCTTGCGTGAAACCTACGCTGCCTACCGCACTGCTTATGACGTATCCAGGCATTACCGTGACGAGGTTTTGCCATTGCGCAAGGTGATTTCCGAAGAAAACGTCCTGCAATACAATGGCATGTTGATTGGGGTTTTTGAACTGCTGGCCGATACTCGTGATCAAGTGAATACTGTTGTCGCCGCTATAAATGCGCAGCAGGATTTTTGGTTGGCTAATGCGGCATTACAGACGGCATTGATGGGTAATCCTGCGACCTTTGAGGTCGGCAAACAAGCGATAAAAGTAAGCGGAAGCACTGGATCACCCCATTAATCAAGGAACTAGGCAGCGCTTTAGACTGCAAAAATAGGTATCGAGCTGAGGGTATCTGATGACAACAAGAAGGGAGTTTTTAAAAGCTGCAGGTTTGGCTGGTGGAGCAGTAGCCGTGGCGATGATGAATCGTTCAGCATTAGCCGCCTTGCCTGAACCTGTGCTCCAGACTCAACCTGATACCATGCCACCGCTCTTTCCGGAGACCGGACACCCATACAACCCTGTTGTAACGCTTAATGGTTGGACTTTGCCGTGGCGTATGAATAACGGGATCAAAGAATTTCATTTGGTGGCCGAACCGGTTGTGCGTGAAATGGCCCCGGGATTTAAGGCGCATCTCTGGGGGTACAACGGTCAGAGTCCCGGCCCAACCATTGAGGTTGTAGAAGGTGACCGCGTTCGCATCTTCGTCACCAACCGACTTCCGGAACACACCAGTATTCATTGGCATGGCCAGCGGCTCCCTAACGGCATGGATGGAGTTTCGGGCCTGACGCAACCTGCTATCCAGCCGGGGAAGACGTTTGTTTATGAATTTATTGCCCGCCGGCCCGGTACCTTCATGTATCATCCCCACGCCGATGAAATGACCCAAATGGCTATGGGTATGATGGGATCATGGATTACCCATCCAAAGGAGAAGCACCCTCTCATCGAGGAAGTGGATCGTGATTTTGTGTTTCTGCTTAATGCCTATGACATTGAACCAGGAAGTTTTACCCCAAAAATTATGACCATGCTCGACTTCAACCTTTGGAGTTGGAACAGCCGCATCTTTCCGGGGATTGACTCACTGAATGTCCGTCTCAATGACAAAGTGCGCATTCGTATCGGCAACTTAACGATGACCAATCATCCGATGCACCTGCATGGGCACGAGTTCCAGGTGACAGGTACAGATGGTGGGCCAATACCGCTGTCAGCGCGCTGGCCCGAAGTAACCACAGATGTCGCGGTGGGACAGATGCGGCAGATCGAGTTTATTGCTGATGAGGAGGGTGACTGGGCGTTTCACTGTCACAAGAGTCATCACACCATGAACGCCATGGGACACAACGTGCCGACCATGATCGGTATTGATCATAGAGGGTTGGCTAAAAAAATCACTGAGCTCATACCGGATTACATGGTGATGGGAGAGCGTGGCATGGCCGACATGACCGAAATGGAAATGCCGATCCCGGATAACACTACTCCAATGATGACGGGAGAAGGTCCTTTTGGTTCGGTCGAGATGGGAGGGATGTTCAGCGTCGTCAAGATCCGTCGAGACCAGGAACCAAATGATTATGGCAATCATGGATGGTTTAAGCAGCCCAAAGACACTAGGGCTTTTGAGTACAAGCATAAATTGAAGGAACCGCCCCGTTCCCGATCGGGAGGGGGACATTCCATGCCGCGTGTACAGAAACCCGATGTAAATGTCGAGGTGCATGTTCGTAAGCCTACTCAACATTCAAACCATTAACCCCCGGTTGGGCGGTACGCCATTATGATCTCAAAATCTATTTTAAATCTTATTTTCTGCAGCCTGGTTTTAATGGCCGAAGTGGTGCTTGCCAACAGCATCCATTCCACTGGGCGTGGCCACGACGATGAAACAATTGGCGTGCCGGGTATCGCTTTTCAGGTTAACCGGACCGTGAACATTGACATGAACGATAAAATGCAATTCAATCCAGCCAATATCACCGTCAAACAGGGCGAAACTATTCGATTTAAATTGAAAAATTCAGGAAAAATGGACCATGAGTTTGTCCTAGGAACTGAGCAGGAACTGAAAAAACACAATGAACTGATGGAAAGATTCCCCGAAATGGAACATGACGACCCCAATATGATCACTGTTGGGCCAGGAAAAATTGGTGAGATCACCTGGCATTTTACCAAGAAGGGTAAAGTCAACTTTGCATGCCTAATACCAGGGCATTTTGATGATGGCATGAAGGGTAAAATTAAAGTGTTACCGTAAAATGCCAGGAAATGATTCAAGGGCGACCGTCGAGTTCACCACGACCATTTAATCGGAAGGTGTTCCACCGATGGGGTTTGCAGGACATTGCAATGGGCTGAGATGGTTGATAGGAATTCTGGCTTTCATTGCTATTTTGACACCTTTATCTATCAATACTTGTTTCGGAAGGAGAAACTCTATGAAAACATTCAAAATTGTCTCGATCCTTGCAATTTTTGGTTTTGCATTCGTAGTGTCTACTGGTGTTTTGGCACAGACCACAACGAAAGACAGTGTGCCAGCCGAGACGACGGCTGGCAAAGCAGCGGATATGACGCATGGAGAGGTCCGCAAGATAGATAAGGAAACGGGCAAACTCACCTTGAAGCACGAAAGAATAGAAAATCTCGACATGCCTGGAATGACCATGATTTTCAGGGTTAAAGAGAATAACATGCTGGATAACATCCGGGTAGGTGAAAAAATCAGATTCAAAGCCGTCAAAGATAAAGGAAGACTTACTGTAACGGACATTCAGGCTGATAAATAGCAGATGCATCAGTGAAGCATCGGACCAGTAACGTACGTCGATGGCGCACTGTGCTCAAAGTTGAAAACACCGGGATTCGGGATTCTGTATGTGTCAGCATGCATAGAATATTTCGATTTCAGTGTCGGACAATTCAGATGAAAACCCCTAAACAAAAAGAAAAGGAGGATGTTATGAAGAAGGCTCTTTTTATTATGTCATGGGTATTGCTATTTGTCAGTTGCAGTAATTAGCTTCTTGCCGCAGCTTCACCAACTCAAGGGCTGGTCCAGGGAAGCATTTGGGTTGCGAATGAAGAAGGAAATAGCATTACTGTAATCAACGCTGGCCAAAATAACGTTGCCGCGACATTGACTGGAATTAATGGACCGCACAACCTGCAAGTCTCTCCGGACAGCAAGACAGTATGGGTTGTCAGTGGTCATGATTCTAAAGCGGTAATGATCGATACGGCAACATATAAAGTGCATGGTGCAGTCCAAACAGGAAAGCATCCGGCACACATTGTCGTTTCTTCAGATGGAAAACGAGTGTATGTCACTAATGCCGGAGATAACACCGTCAGTGTTATTGACGTTCGTTCAATGAAAACTGTGACGAAAATACCGGTTGGGAAATATCCTCACGGATTGAGGCCGAGTCCTGACGGGAAGTATGTCTATGTTGCCACCATTAAAGGCAATAGTGTGAGTGTGATCGACGCAATAAAGAATACTAAAATAGCTGATATACCAGTAGGCGAGAAGCCGGCGCAGGTTGCCTTTTCATCGGATAGCAAAATCGCATACGTCTCGCTTAATGGTGAGGATGCTGTAGTTAAAATTGATGTCGAGAAAAAGAGTGTTATCGGAAAAGTGCAGGTTGGGATAGGTCCTTTCCAAATTTTTTTCACGCCGGACAGCAAACATGTATTAGTGGCTAATCAAGGGACAGAACAAAAGCCGAGCACGACAGTTTCGATCATTGACACCGGGAACTTTTCGGTTATCTCCACTGTGGAAACGGGCAAAGGATCTCATGGCCTTGTTATTGATCCGTCGGGTCAATATGCGTATGTCACCAATATATATGGAAACGATGTGAGTGTTATTGATCTTTTGACCAATAAAATATTTGCCAAAGTCCCGACTGGGAATAAACCCAATGGTATCAGTTTTTCATCTTTTGCTAGTCCAGTCTTGTCAACACCGATCATCCGGTTGATAATCGATGGAATGAAAATGAAGCATTAACTTCTCTTGGGTAACTGTAGAATTCTGAGGGAACCCCTTCATTAACCACCACCCGAAGGTATACAATCATTCCAAGACCTTACTGTCTGAATGCTGTTGTTTTGTTTGTTCAGTTCGTTAATCCGCTTGCCCGCTGGTAGGGGCGGGATGCAGCGGGATTCAACGGATTGGATGTGGAGCAGAGGGTTGCGGCTCCCCTTCCCTGTTATTTCGGAGCCTGGTCCACGCCTGTTTGGGTGCGCGCAAAGAGTTTGAAGATGACACTCATAAACAGATCGAGCACATACCAGGTTGCAAGGAAAGCCAGGCATTCCAAGGTGAAACTGTGAAATTTGTAGAACAACTCGGCAATGAGGATGGAAAGCGTCAGCGCCGGTACCTGCTCGACAAAAAACTCGCGGAGGGTCATGGACTTGATGAATGTATGCATGGGATTCTCCTTCCCTAGGATTCTATACGTTAGCGGTTCAGCCTCACAGGCAGCTTCACCCCGCCCCTTCCAAATCAAACAGATAGTTCATGGCATTACTTAAATCCCTGTTGGTGGGATGCAGGGGCGGTTCTGCGTCCTGGCGCAGGACGGGATTATCGGCCATGGAATCTGCGGCCTCACTGTCCTGGGCAGGGTCAATGGCCATGGTCTTCCAGGCAACAAAGGCAGAAATCCAACCCAATCCCGTGGCCATTTCAACACCTCCAGGACGCACCGGCTGACCGTCGGCGGCGGGTGCAGGAGGTGGAACCGGGACACCTGCAAGGGTTTCCGCAGCTGCCCCGGAACCAAAGAGTGTCTGCCATTCAGCCAGATGCCGCTCACTGAGATTCCAGCGCCGGAAAACCTGACTGACCGCAGTGACGGGGGCATCGCCGGTCACGCCCGGAGCTGGGACCGTGCCGCCGTTTAACACCGGAGCTGCGGCAAGGGAAAGAAGAGCGCCCAGCTCTGCGGCTTTATCAATGAGGGTACCGGCAAAATCATTGCCCGGCGCGGCCGGCAGCATCCGCAACCGTTCATCGGAGCTACAGCGGCTGCCGGGAATACCCTGGGCAGTGGCAATGACGCTGCGGGGCACATGACAAATCGGCGTCGGCGTGTCCGCATCCTCGCTGATGGGCAGAAAATCGCCTTGATGCGCATCGTGTTCCCTCTGGGTCGAGCAGGTATCACCCGGATCACTGAAGGCATCGGGAAAAGGCAGGGGATAGAGCAGGTCACCGCTGTCCATGGTTGTAACGGTCAGCGCGGCCACCAATGCCGTGATTTGCGCGGCAAGGTCTGCGGCCGTGGAGGCGGTGGTGAGCTCGAGGGGTCCATGGGTGGTGCCGCCGCTGTCTTTGAAGCTGAGATGATGACCATCGCAGTGAAAGGTCCAGTTGCTGTCTGCAGGCGCCACCACGGTCACCAGAGCACGGGGGCCGGAGGGATATCTTTGATTTTCCCGGTTGGGATCGCCCTCATGCCAGAGCGTGTTTTCGGCAAAGACCCGGGCAAAGGTTTTTCCCGGCCGATAGGCGGTGTCGCGTCCCAGGCGGTCCATGCCGATGTATTGCTGTTTGCGGTTGCGCAGCAGAGAGACCAGGTTGTCGGATCGGGCAAAAGCCAGGGCCGAAAAGACGCAGCCCGTGATGGCGCCCGCCGTCCACAGGGCCCAAAGAATCCAGAAGGCGATATCATTGCGTTTGATCTGCATGAGACCGCAGAACAACAGATTGGCAATCATGCTCAGGGCCGGCACGGTCTGGAGAAAATTAAGACGGGCATATCCCGGCTCGTCCTCGGCTGCATGGACAATACCCCTGATCAAAAACCAGATATCAAAGGCTGTGGAAAGACCGAACACCGGCCAGCGCGCCGCGGCGGGCAAGGGTGTGGAGACCGCGTAGGACACCGTATAAAAGGCTCCGGCCAGCATCCGGGTGATACCGGCAATGAGCGCCTGGGTAAAATGGCCATTCTGGCGCGGGAAGAGGCTCCAGAGATACATGGAGTAGGCAAAAGGCGCGACACTGGACATGAAACCGGTCAGGCTCAGCACCTCGTAATAGGATTGTTCATCAGGGTCACCGTCTGCCTCGGTGAACAATTTCTTGCCCCGGCTCAGGCCAAATCGGGCGATCAGCAGGGCCAGCGGCGGCATGAGAAAAATCGGGCTTAACAGCAGCAGCCACCAGGCCCAGTGCAGATTGGGGCTCAGGGTCCGGCGGAACAGATCGTAGCCATCGCGCAGCTCTTCCGCGCTGGGAACCTCGGTTTCGATCGCCTCGGGATGATCGCCGAATTTCCTGGCGCGCGCTGAGGCCGGATCGTATTTTTCCACCATGGCCTGCTGGAATCCCTGAAAAAGACTGTCCGGCACCTCTTCGCTTTCCGGCCACCAGTTGATCCATTCCTCCCGTTCCGGCAAGGCATCAAGCAATTGGCGGCTGACAAAAGAGGTGCAGGCGACCTCATCGGCGGTCAGGGCATCATGGTCCCAATCCTGGGGACCGTAGTCGGCCTGCAGTCCTCGCAGCGCCGGATTCAACACCACCTGGGCTGCCAGGGCGTGCAGCATGCCCAGAGTAAAGGCCCTGATCTTTTTCTTGTCAGCATCCGGGGCGGCGGCAAGCGCAATTTCCGCCATACGGATGACAAACTCAGCAGAAGGAACGGCACGATGGCTGAGGTCAGGATCAACGGATCCGCGTTTGAGTACAGTGCCGATCCAGCCTTGCTCCGGGGAGAGCCAGTCGACATAATCCGGCAAATTCCAGCCCATGCAGCCCATCATCACAAAGCGCGAAAACCTGCCCTTTAAGGGCAGCGAGCTCTGCGCCGTGATATCTTCGCTCTCACTGATACAGCTTGTGCTCTGCAGGGCCAGGGCAAGCAGTCGCCGGTCGGTGTCGCGAAAGACCGTACTGCCCCCGGTCCCTTGTTTTTTCTGCAGCTTATCGGCCAGATCCTTTATTTTTTCACAGGCCAGCATGGAAACACCCACGGCCAGCATGAAGGGGCTATTGCGTTCCAAGCCATATTCGACGCCGGGCAGCGTGCCGGAAAATCGGCTGGTGGTCAGAAAACGCACCGCAACATGACGATCCGTGTTGGTCAGGGTGGTAAGGGTCCTCTCGTCGCTGACCAGCCGGTCGTTTTCATGGAACACAAAGGCGACCAGGGCGTGTTTTTTGTCATCTTCGAGGTTGTCACCGGCTGCCAGCAGGTCAGAGGGCAGATTGAAGCGGGCAGCGCGCGGATGGGCGCAGCGCAGGTCATCAAGCATCACGCTGCCCAGGGTTTTCCAGTCCTCATTTTCCGCCTTGCCATGGGCCAGCAGGCTCAGCCGGAAATTTTCAGGCAGCTGGGGCGGGGTATCTCCGCTAAAAGCATTGGAAACCAGCACCACCACGGTGACGCCATCGGCTTCCTCGCGGCCCCGGTTGTGGACCAGCACATAGACATGGCTGCTGATGGGCACACGGTGCACCGGTACCGCTGCTGAGTTGTCTGTTAAATGGCCGATAAAATCGACAAAACCCAATTCTTCCCGGTCGGCAAACTGATAGTTGCCGTCACTGTCCGGCGCATCGATCTTGATGTCCGGGGAGGTTCCCAACGCTGTGTTTATGGCAAGATCGGTGGGGTCAGGATTGCCATAGATGGTCGTGCTGCCCTGCCACCCCCTGTCCAATTGGTGGTCGCGCAGGTAGAGTTCGATTGCCAGGGCGTCGGCATCATCCAGCGTGTATTCATACATGCCGCGTCCATGAGTGACGGCACGCAGCAGTTTTTTATGTCCGGCCGCCTTGAAGACGGCAAGACTGATGATCGCGGTTTCCGGAATGCCGTTGTTAAACACCTGCCAGTCCGTCCCGCCATTGGTGGAGCGCCAGAGGCCGATATCTGCGGCAACATAGAGATGATCCGGGGTGTCCGGGTCAATGACCAGTTTATTGATCTGCGTATCAAGGAGCGCTGTGCCGCCGGTCCCTGATTGATTGTGCCAGTTGCTGCCGTCATAATAGTGAAGACGGCTGAGACCTCCATCGGTCCCGCCGCTCCCGCCAAGGGTGATATAGAAACGATCCGTGTGGGCAGGATGCACCGCAATGGAGGTGATGGAGGAGAAATCGGTGGGCGTGGCATGGAGGGGCACCGGAGCCTGCCAGGTGCCGCCTGATTTTTCGATTTTATACACCAAACCGTTTGTTGTCCCGGCATAAAGGAGATCAAGAGTGGCAAACTCCAGGGCGGAGATCCGTTCCCCCAAATCACCGGTGATGGCCTGCCAGTCGCCCTCTCCAAACTGGGTATTGAGCCATACCTTCTTTTCGCCGAACGCTACCAGGTCCGCCCCTGCGGCACCGGTTGCCGCCGGTGTAAAGGCATAGGGAGGATAAAACAGCATATGGTTGACACGGTCATTCTCAGCATACCCTGTATCAATACTTTTATTGGTGTAACTGTACCGCCCACCGCCGCTGGTACTGATACGGTATTCGTTGAGGATATAGGCGCTGAAAAATCGAGCCGGGTCGGTACGGTTGATACAGGCCGCGCCGCCGTCTCCGCCTGCCGATAAAATCCAGGCCTCGTCACCGGTATAGCGCAGCGCGCCGTTATCCTGCGTACCGCCGATGACAACCGCCTCCTGACCCGGATGTTGACCGATGCTGGTAAACTGCACGGCCTGCAGGCCGTCGTTGCAGGACCTGAACAGGGTGTCGAGATTGTCGGTGGCCAGCGCATTGTTGGTATAAAAGACACCGCCGTCACAGCCCACCCAGAGCTGATGCGGATCATTCTGGGCAAAGACCAGGGTATGCAGGTCGGGATGAATGGAGTTGCCGAGAAAGGTGGTTGCCATGGACCAGGAGGTGCCGCTGCCGCTGATGTCGCAGCGGTAGAGAAAACCCGAATACTCACTGTTGGACCAGACCCAGGCACCACCGATATAGAGGCGATTTTTATTATCCGGCGCAATGGCAAAGCCGCGATTGTAATCCCCCTGTTTTTCAATATTGTCCGGGGTGCCGGATACCTGGCTCCAGGCACTCCAGGCCCCCTGGACACCTGAGGTCCTCGCCGCCCGATGTACTTCGCCGTCATCGTTAATGGCGTACAAAACATCCTCAGCTGCGGCGGTTCCCTGATCAAGAAAGACCGCCAGGGCAATACGCCTTTTCCCTGTGGGATAGCCTGTGCCCACCTGCTGCCAGTGCGCGCCCTGATCCCAGGTTTCAAAAAACTGGCCACCCGCCCCTACATTGGGCAGGGCAACAAAGAAATGGCTTGAACCGCCGCGTCGGGCGACCAGGACACTGGTGCAGCGACTGTGTGCAGGCAGAGTCGAGACGGCTATACGGAGCCATTCAAATCCTGCCGTGCCGATTTTTGCCTGGCGTTTATAGAGCCCGATATTGGTAGCCCCGAAGACAAAACCGGCCTGCGCCGGATCCGGATCAACAGCCAGCATGTAAAAGCCCGCTCCACCGAGGGAGTCCCCTGCAGGACCGCCATGCTGCTCCCGAGTCCAACTGATGCCGCCGTTCTCGGAAACCAGGACCCCATCGCCCAGATAGGTGAGGCCCGGCGCCTCACCGGTGCCCACATACATTGTATCCGCATTTCGGGGATCAAGGGCAATGGCACCGCAACTGAGCGTGGTGACCCCCAGCATTTGTTCACCGGCGCTTTGATAGAGCGGGTCGAAATTGATGGAATCCATCAAGGAGTGCCAGCGTCGCCCCTGATCATCACTGCGCCAGACACCGCCGCTGGCCGTGGCTGCATAGATCCTTTTACCGTCTCCGCCCACAGCAATGCCCGACACCCGGCCGCTCATGGTCGCCTGAGAGCCGCATTGGCCGCGAAGTATCCCGGAAGGACCGATTGGCTTCCATGAATTGGCAATCAAAACCGTGGGGGGAGGAACGGCAACGCCGGTCAGCAGGGTTGCCCGCACCCTTTTAGAGGCAACCAGGCGATCGTTGGCAACCAGATCAGCAAAGACACGGGTTGAGCCGACAAAGGGATCATCCTTATGATGGAGCAGAACCAGTAACTGGAAAAGATCAGGAGTGGCCGCTGCCGCCATTTCCTTGAGCAGATCGGAAGGGAGTTCAAAGCGGGTTACCTGCGGATGGCCGGAGTGCAGATCAGACATGCTGCGTAAACCCACCGTGCGCCAGCCCTCCCGGTTGATCGGCGTTCCCCGGCGGACGGAATACTCAAAATCCTCGGGCAGATCAGGAACAGCACCGGCGTTTTCAACCGCGATCAGCAGCATGACCTGGACGCGATGGGCCCAGACGCTGCCACGGTTATGGACCTGGACATAGACGCGATTAAGGACATTGACGTGAGTATCTGTGAAGGCAAGGGCCTGGGATTCATCGGTAAAAATATCGACAAAACGGAGAAATTCCAGGCATTCATCACTGGCAAACTGATACTGCAAACTGGCATCAGGGGCATCGATCTTGATATCCGGACTGGAATGAACCGTGACATGGTTGTCCGGTGCGGCCGCCAGTTGGGCGGTGTAGGTATTTTGCGCGGCTGTTATTTCTGCCTGCCGGGCTTGGTTTTCCGTCTGTCCGCCGCCTATGGCCGCGTTGTAGGCATTTTGGGCGGCAGTGATGGTTGCTGTTTCGATTGCAGCCAGGGTTGTGGGACCGGTGGGATTATCAATGTCTGCGGCGGCCAGGGTGCTTGCAATCCGGCCGGTATCCATCTGGTGGTCGCGGGCAAAGAGATGGACCGTGCGGGTCGCCTCCTCAAGATGTCTTTCAAAAACACCCCTGCCGTAGGTTGCTGCCCTGATGAGGCGGGACGGTGTGAAAATATCGAGATCAAGTACCGCCGAATCAGGCAGTCCGTTGGCCCAGAGTTCCCAAATCAGGCCGGCATCAAGGGAACGCCAGACACCGATATCAACCCCGATATACAGGCGCAGGGGCTGAGCGGGATCCGCCGGGGCATCAATGACGATACAGTTGACCTGCACAGTCATCAGATTCTGGTTGACATCTGCATTGGCACCGCTGCGATTGTGCCAGGCAGCGCCATCATAATACCAGACCCGGGGGTGATCGCCAAAACCACCGAAGGTGATGAAACAGGCGCCGGGAGTACGGGGATCAGCCGCGATATCGGTTACCGGCTGCTGGATCGGATTGCCGGTATGGAGCAGGCCGGGCTGGCTGTCGAGACGTTGCGGGGCAGGCCAGGGGGTGGCCGCACCGGGGTTTTCAGTGTAATAATAGACTTCGCCGTTCATCAAACCGGCAAAAAGGTGGGTCTGGTCAGCAAAACAAAGGGATCTGAGGCGGCTGTCATTGACTCCGCTGTTAAAAGGGAGACTGCTGAGAATACTTCTCCCGGCAGGTGTGGGAAGCGGGTTGAAATTTGCGCCGAAATCTTCAGACAGCCACACCCTTTCCGCGCCCCAGGCCACTCTGTCCGCCTCGGCATCGGTAGCGGGCGCAGGAGGACCGACAATGGGGGGGTAAAAAAGAATGTTTGTGTCCAGAGTATGCGCAACAAAGGTGCTCGATCCGGTGCGATTACTTAAGCCGCCATCCGCCAAACCAAACAGACTGTTTTCAACATAGCCGATCACCAACCTTTCCGGATGCCGTTTGTTGAGGACAATACAGCCGGCGTCACTATGCACCGCACAAAACCAGGTTTCCTCTCCGGTGTAACGCATACAGCCATTATCCTGACTGCCGGCATAGAGCACCGACTCATGGTGGGGATGGCTGGCCAGTTTGTGGGTCAGCAGGGAAGCAATACCTGCATTGCGCTGGGTAAAAATATCACCTGCGCCCTGGGGAGTGGTGGTGAAAAAGAGGCCACCGTCACCGCCGACCCAGAGTTCATTGGGGTCTCCCGGCTTAAAAACAATGGCGTGAATATCGGCATGCATGGAGCTGCCCAGCATGGTGAGTGCGGAACAGCTGATCGAAGGCGGAGGCCCGGCAAGCAGGCTCAGGGTGAGGCGGTAAAAAGTAGCCGACCAGATCCTTTCACCATCTGCACGGGTGATAAGGCTGGTGGCACTGCCGACAAAAATACGTTCTCCATCAATCGGGTCAACCGACATTGCAAGATTGTAGTGTCCCTGACTGGCAAGTTCCGTGAGGAGCTCATCGGTCTGGGCAACGGTGGGGCGAGTGATGCGATCCCATTGGTTGGCACCGGTGCCGTTCCAGCGGAAGATAGCCCCATTGGCCGTCCTGACATAGAGAAAGTTGGGGTCGTCATGCTTAACAGCAAGTGTGGAACGGCCGTTGAGGCTTTCTCGCTGATGGGCCGGAGCTGGATTATAGGCAGGGAAGGCCCCCAGTTGGGCCCAGGTGGTCCCGTTATCAACGGAACGGTAGACCTGGCCGACCTGCGTGTTCCATCCCCGCGTCACCGCATAAAAAACCGGGGGATTAGCGCCGGCGCTGGCCACCACTACAGAGGTGACATCAACAAGAGAACCATCCCGACCGCTGGTATCGGGGCGTATTCGTCGCTGTGACCAGAGGTACTGTCCGCCAACAAGCTGACGTTGATAAACCCCTCTGGTGGTGGCGGCCACAACGATATGGGGATCGGTGGGATGCACGGCCAGGGCATAACAGCCCGCACCCTGCAGGTCTGAGCTGGGTTGCCCGTCCTGGGCGGTGGTTTCCTCTTCAAGGGTCCAGGTCAATCCGGCATCAGTGGAGACGATGATGCCCACGCCGAAATACTCAAAGGTAGCCCCTTCGCCAGTGCCGACAAAGAGTGTATCCGGATGGTCCGGGTGGATGGCGATGGCCCCGCAGGACAGCGTGTCGACGCCTGTGGCTGCACTGGTTGCCACGGCAGGATTACGGTCAAAACGATCCATCAAGGGACGCCAGGTCACCCCCCGGTCATCGGACCGCCAGACGCCGCCATTGGCGGTAGAAATGTAGATGCGCTGCCCCTGACGGGACAGAGCTATTCCCGATACTCTCCCGCTTATGGCCGGGAAGGTTGCGGCCTGACCGCGCCTGGCAGATGAAGGACCAATGGATACCCAGCTCACATGCATTCCTCCTGATCGATCGGTTACTCTTGCCCAGCAGCCGTCCGGACCTTTTGGGTCGCTGCTCGTTCAAGCTCCTGCTGTTGGGCAAGCAAACGACGCTTATATTCCTGCATCATACCGGCCCTGACTCGGGCCAGAGGGGCAGCCACAGCCTGCTGTTCTTCAGCGGTACGCTTTCTCTTTATTCCTTTTCTTTTCGTCTCCCCGCTGTCCTCTTCGCCAAGAGCCGCTAAAAAAGGGAAACGCTGCTGGAGAAAATAGTCGCTCCGTTTTTGTGAATTGCCGCTCTTCCCCTTTTTTTTACGAATCCCGGCATCGTTGACATAAACAATCTCATCATCAGGGGTATAAGGTTTAGGGCTCATGCTGTCCTCCTGGGGCGATTTCCGGTGGTCATCGTGTTTCTCCTAACGGGCGATTTTCATCCAGCAGGCCAGGATTCCCCCCGGCATGTAGGGACCGGGCAATCCCATTATCGGGCCGCTACTGCCGGAGACAGGCAGGCCGTCATTGCCACGCAGATAATCAGCCAAAAGATCAATCTGCAGCGATGTTTCCTGCTCCAGATCAAAATATTTAGTGAGAACAGCTGCCGAAAGAGTGCAGATCCAAATGAGGACATTAGGTCTTTGCGATGAAAAGGAAATCTTTCCCGGCAGCAGGTGGAGGATGTTATTGAGCCCATGGAGACGGACGCGAAGACAATAGGCCCCTGTTCTTTCAATCAAGGCGCCATCCAGGGCCGCACTGAAGGTAAAGCTCAACCCCTTACTCGGTAGCGCTTCGGCTACAAACTGGGGAGTAACCGTTGCCAAGAGGTCCCAGGAGAGTTTTGTAACGACCACCACTTTCTCCGGGATGCCCGACGGTCCCTGGGGCCCCTGGGGACCCTGCGGTCCCTGTTCGCCGGGTTGGCCGGGTTGGCCGGGTAAGCCCATACTGCCAGGCTCTCCCGGATCACCTTTGTCTCCCGGAACGCCCTGATCTCCTCTGGGCCCTTGCTCCCCCCGTTCTCCTTGCGTTCCGGCTGGTCCCGCTGGACCCGGCAATCCCTGAGCACCCTGGATGCCAGGCTCTCCACTGTCCCCCTTCGGGCCAGGCGGGCCCTGCGGTCCCTGTTGGCCCGTCAGGCCGGGAACGCCCATGCTGCCGGGCTCTCCGGGATCACCTTTGGGGCCGGGTATGCCCGGGTCTCCTTTTGCCCCTGGGACGCCGGGTTCTCCTTGGGGTCCTGGTTCGCCCGGATCCCCCTTGTCTCCCGGTTCGCCTGGCGCACCGGCGGGTCCCGCTGGCCCTGGAAGGGTGGCAGCCTCGATGGCCGTCCCATCAAAACGCCACAGTCCTTGGCTATCTTGAAAATGAACACCACTGTGGCCATGGAAGGAAGGACTCAAAAAGATCGCATCTTCCTGTTGTACCGTGCAGGTGTCATCGGCTCCAAGGGTGAGGGTACCGACAACAAAATCATCAGCTGCTAAGGTCTCATCGGCGGGAAGAACCAGAACCTTGGTGTCGGAAAAAATAACCGTCTGCACCTCGCCGATACGGGCAAGGGGCTGGTCATGGTTAGCGGCACGGAGCACAATCTTGAATTGCTGCGTCGAGGCCTCTCCTGAGGCACCCTCCGTATTGATTTGCAGGTCAGCGTCCTCGTTGACAACAAGGCGCAGGCCGAGGCTGGAAAGGGCAAGGCCTTTGCTTAAGGTCACGGTTTTGTTGTCTGCACCGACAAGCAGTCGGAGGCCCCAGGCAATCCGATCACACCCCAGTGCGCAGCGGAGATCACGCAGCCCCTGGGCCAAGACCTCCTGCATATGGTTGAGATGTTCAGGGGTTACCCGTAACCCATCGACAAAGTATGATTTAGCATCACTGGCCATGGTTATTCCTCGTTATTCTTCATAAATCACCCGAGCCTTGGTGACCGTGTAGGTGCCCGGAGCGTGAAAAATCATCGGCACATCCAACTTCCCTGCCCCGGGTCGTACTGCATTTTCAAACGCCAACTCCACAGCAAGGGGGGCACTCCCGGTGGTGATGCCCTGCAGTTCTTCCTCTGATTGCGGGTCCAGCGGCCTGATGGCCGGTATGGCGCCATCGGTAACCGGTTGGCCTTTAAGGCGCAGGCGGCCTTGCAGATCCCGGCTTTGCCTGTTCAGGGTCACTGCAAAAACAGCGAACGAACCACCCGGGAGGCCCCGTTGGAGAGTGACGACCCCATCGGCGGCACCATCGCCGCCCAACGGCCACCAGCATTTGCCGCGGATGACATTGAGTTCCACCCAAAGGCTCGCGCCCGGCTGCACATCCACCGCCTTACCGAGTTCCAGCAGGACCCACTGTTCTTCTTGCGACGGCTCAAGGGTTTGCGACCTAAAAGCGGTCTCCTCAAGATACGCACCCACTTTGCCGCCTTCGTCGAGGCGAAGAAACGCTGTGACCTCTGCGCCGCCTTCGTCAACCAGGAGGGGCAGGCGCAGGCCTTCGATATTTTTGAAGCGGGCTAAGAATTCTTGGGTGAGCAAAGCGGCCAGGGCATGATCGCCATCAAGGGCAAGTTCCCCGAGGAGTGAGGCCTCGGGCCCGACTGCGGGGAAATAGCGTGATCGCCCTGCGTTGCCTTCCAGGGTGAAAAAGATGGTACTGATCAGCCAGGAATTGCTTGCAGGAGGAAGGGGCAGAGAAAGCGTTGTCCTGCATTCCTCGGGTATCTCAAGGGCCAGGGCCTGGGCGGGAAAGACGACCTCATGGCTGAGGAGATACTCGGGAGGGGGAAGGGTCAGTTGTAATCTGCAGGCCAGGGCTGCGCGCAGAACTATTTTGAGCGCAGAGGCCCCGGCGTTAATTTCATCCTGCAGCAACTGGGTGATATCAATGGTTTCGGTGAACGCAGCAGTGGTAACCGTGTTTTGACCTTCCCAGGTGACGCCCTGGGCTACAAGCCATTCTTCCAGAGCCTGTTCCGTGCGCCCCAAGGTAGATTTCGAGCCTTTTTTCAAAGCAGCCTTGAGAGCGGTTTTTGCTGCAGCGGAAAGTATTATGCCATAGTCTTCCAGTATGTTAAAAAATTCCTTTTCCGAATGGCCCCCGTCCAGGATGTCGTTTAATGCATCGGACAGGGCTTTAAGGAGTTTTTCTTTTGCCTTTGCATCCAGGACAACGGTGCCCTTTGATGGTTGAAAGTCCGTGGGGGCAAGCTGCACCGGTCCGAGATGGGTCCAGGCGGTTTTATCGTTGACCGAAAGGACGAGATCAGCAGGGGCATCGGGCAAAAACAGGGTGCCCGTGCCCACCAAGTCTGCCATTTTTGCTTCGCTGGCAAAGGTCACCAACAGACGTTCCGTGGCAATTTCAGAGAAAAATACATTTTTTTTATTAAGAGTTGTGTTGTTGTCGCTAAAACTCGCTCCTGTCCATATATCAATTTTTTCTATAGTCTGAGGAGCTTTCAGGCCGGCGACCGAACGCATTCTTTTCAGATCGATAACAACTTTCTTCTTGTCCTCCTGACTGAGCCGCGTTTCCCCTGCTTCGCTCAACAGACATTCCCCGGCAGGCATGGCCAGAATACTGACCACAACCTTGGACAGCAGGGCATGGGCGGAAATGGCAAAGATCTGCTCCACCTTGGCAGCACAGGGAGGTCCCTCGTCAAGTTGTATGCCTGAGGAGAGCAATGTTTCCTCAACCTTGCCTATGCTTATTTGTTCGGCCTTCATACAAGGGACCTTGTCCTATTGCATCAAAGCGTATGAGGCCACAATGACGTCATAGGCTGCTTTCTGGTTTTTGCTCGGATTGCTTGCATCTATCTCCAACCCGAGGGATTCGGTAAAGAAGGTGCCCATAACCACTTCTTCTTCCGGGGTCAGATCCTCACTCTTCTCCTTGGTTTCGATGATTTTCTTCACCGCCTCATTGCTTTTGACCTTTTCAATGACCTCGCTGGCTTTCCTTCCTGCGTAACCGACATGCGCCCCTTCATAGATGTCGATGGACATACCATCGGTATCTTCAAAATAGACAATTACCTTTGAGCCGACCGTGAGCAGAGTGCCTGCCGCTGGCTTCTGGTCTACGGCTTTGAGCCTGGTCGGCTTGTAAACAAAATCATCCTTGACGGTATCTTTAATAGGGACTGATTTGGCAAGGGTGTATCTCACGCTATACAGTGATTCGCCAAGGCTAAGGGCATTGTTTTTTTCTATGTATGAAGCCATGGTGGGTCTCCCGGGGCTAAAGTTCGTGTAAGGTTTGTTGGGTGAGACTCAGGCCTTGCGAGTCTGCTGTTCCATGACCAGGCCGTATTCAGCAAGTTTAGCCGCTGCTGCCGTGGGGGTCATGCCGGTGACATCCGGCACCTGAACCATGCCGGTAATTTCAACTTCTGCGGCAATGACCAGACGGAGGCGGTCCACAGCCGGATGAATGACCGTCCCTTGGGCAGGCAGTTGATAGAGAACCACCATGTTGGCCGGGGCGTTGTCGATGGCGTGGTCTTTTCCGGCAGAGTCGACGATCTTGGCTATGGTCATCCCCAGAGCGGTCAAGGAAGTTTTTGCCTCGCTCAATTTTTTACCGAACAGATCAGGGACCGCCTTGCCATCCAGGGTCAGACCCACCGCAACCGCAGTGTTGGCGGGGTAGGCAATTTCCTGGCTGCCCGGCTGATAGTCCGGGGCCTTGACATGGAGCACCCAGTTGCCCTCTCCGATGCCGCAGATGGTATGGGCTTCACGGCCCGGAAAGGGCTGGGCGGCGCGGATGGCCCAGCCCGTGTCCTTGTTGACGGCGACGACTTCAGCCCCGGGAATTTTTTGATTGGGTTGGCCGGTCAAATGGACCGTCACCTGCACTTCTCCGCTGCCGATGGCATTGAGGGCATCGCGCAGCACGCCCAGAGAATTCAGAATCTCGTTCCACGCAGCGGCGGTGATAGGCCTTCCTGGTTCAACTTGTGCGAGTGCTGGGAGTTCAACAGTCATTTTAGTTATCCTTGTCAGCTAGTCGGTTGAGGGGAACCGGTATTCCACAGGCGACTGCCTGCAGTTATTGATTTGTAGGATTGGGGTGAATCAGTATCGGTAATATATCCGTAGGGCAGCTGCCATAAATCAGAGGCATATTGCACCTCCAGGCTGATGCCCGCAGCCCTGTGCCTGTCCAGCAAGGTGCCAAGACGTGCGGCAAGGAGCGGTTCTTCCGCTTCGTCATCCCGATCATAGCGTGCAAACCGTGAAGGCAGCCAGACTCTGACCTTGAAGGCTTCACGTTCCTGCCACTCAAAGCCGATGCTTGCCGCTGCTTCCGTCGATCCCGCCCCGGTGGCGTCAAGGGCAAAAAGAGAGGCGTCGTAGTGTCCGGCACTGTAGCTTTCCACCGCTGCCCGCTCTGCCTGCGGCTGGGTTGTTCTGCTGCCGAAATGGGCGATACGGACAAAAAATTGCAGGTTGGTCGCTCCCACTGCTAAGGTGATGGCCGGAGACACGCCTCCGGTGTGCGGCAGGTCGGCGGAGAACCCTGCTGTCACCGGTTCCGTTGTCACAAAGGTGCCGCACTGGCCATGGGGGCTGGTGCCGTGTTCATTGCAAAAGGCAAAATCCGTGGGCAGGGCCGTGCTCAAGCCGTTGTCTTCAGCAAAGACGGCGCCGGTGAAGGCAAAGGCACGGGTATCGGCCGCGACTCCGTTCAGCAGCACGCGTCCATCCGCTGTGAAAACAAGTTGCTGGCCGTCGTCGACACTGCCCGCATAATACAGACCATGGCCTTTGTGGGTGTCAACGATCATGGGATAGCAGGTGCGATCTTCAATGCCGGTGATCGTAATCGTGACCGGCACAGGATCAAAACCATTGCGAAGAATATTGCGATTGTCTCTGTGGGCAAAGTCTTCAGGGGCAAGGGTTGTTTTCTTGAAAGGATTTTCCTCCAGGGCCAGCCAATCGTCGGTGGTGGCCGGGGCCGGGTCTGTAGCCTCTTTGGGCGGCAGCGTCATCAGGTCCTTGCAGTGGGCAATATGCCAGTAGTCTTCCCCGACATGGGCTATATGATCGACCCGCAGGTGGAGATAGGCTGCACTGGCTTCCAGCAGGCTACGGACGCTGCCGTTCCCGGCCCGGTGGATGCGGATAAGTTCCTGGATCTGGTGACGAAGAATACCCAGGCACGACGCATAACCGGTCAGCTCAAGCAGCGCCGGAACCAGGGAAGAAAGATCGGCCGCATAGGTGCCCAGGTCGGCAAGGGCAAGGAGTGGGCGCAGATCCTTGACCGCAGCCTCCTTGGACGCTGCATCAGCGCCGGTATCACCCAAAATATTTGCTACCGCGATGAGGGCATCGTGGCGCAGGTGGACGAGATCAAATCTGATGGGCCGCAGGTTATGCAATCCGGCCAGCAGCAGCAGGTCGCGGATCTCATCGGCCTGACCGAGTCGATGGGACTTGCGCACCCGACCGATCTGCAGGGTCTTGATGTCGAGTTCCCGGGCCAGGCTGTTGACGACCTGGGCAAACACCTTGTCTTCCCTGGTCAGGTCAAGGTGGCGCGGGAACCTTTCGAGAATGGTGGTTGCCCGTTTACTGATCAGTTTTTCCAGGAGTATCATGCGGTCCCCTGTGCCGGAGCATCGGCCACGGTTACAGCGCGTACCCATGGCTGCTGATCCTTGTCAACCGTGATGCCGACATCGCTTTGTTTCAGGCGCAGCCCTTCTTCAATCAATTCCGCTTTAAACGACAGAGACGCCACAGTGAAATTTCCCGAGCCTTTCAAGGCGGTGGTGAGTCTATCGGCGGTGATTTCCATGGGCCGAGTGCCACTGGCAAGGGCGGTATTGATCAGGGTGATGATTTCGTCGCGTACTCGGGCCAACTCGATCGAAGCCTCTTCAAGGGTGCGCAGGGCAAGCCGCGTGACCGTGACCTCAAGGTCCAGGGCAACCAGGCTGCCGCGCATGGTCAGGATCAGATTTTGTTCTTCGAGCTGCGCTCTGCTCTCAGGCTTGGGCTGCAGATTTTTCCTTCGCGGCTGGGTTGCCGCAGCCAAATCAAAGATCTCCAGGGCAACATCAAAAACCCCTTCAACCCCCATAACCTTGCTCAGCAGGCGATTGTGGATAACCGGCTCGTTAATGCCCAGGCTCTCGATATGATCAAGCACTGCTTTTTTCACCTTGTCTTGGATCTGCGCCTTTTGGGTGCTGGTCAGAGCAGCATCAACAGGCATGAGCGCAAGCGAAACCGCCACCGGGTTCCAGATGCTGTCGGTTGCTGTCGCACCGGACCCCGCCGGGGCACTGGCCACGCCCGCATCGTTGTCTTCTCCATCGATCTGCAGTTCCGCTGGCGGTGAAACCTTGAGGTTGTGCTGAATACGGATGCCTGCGGGCTTATATTCATTGATGAGCTCCACGGCCCGGGTGGCTTTCTGGTCCGTCAGTTCGGCGGCAATAGTGATGCGGACCACACCGGGATGTTTGAGATGATCCTCTTGGACGCTGATGTCTTCTTCCCGCACGCCCTCAAGGGTCATCAGCGCTCCGACAAGGGAACGGATCGAGGCCCGGCCCGTGGTTTCCAGGGCTCGGGAGGCCCGGCGGCGCAAAACAGCATCTTCTTCCTTGCCGCCCCGGAAATCAAGGGCCTGGGGATTGATAGCCGACTCAATGCCCAGCACGGGACGGTGAATAACAGTGAGCGATCCGGCCTTGGCTTTCCCCTCGCTTCCCGCCATGGTGCTGCGGACCCGGACGGAAACGGAAAGGGTGCTGGCGCGCAGTGTGGCCTGCTCCAAGGTTTCAGCGGTGATCGGCGGCACATCGGCGGTTGACAGCAGGCTTCCCTCCGGAATGACGATATCAGCCGGAGCAGGCGTGGAGCGCGAGAAGACAATATCCCCGGCCGCATATTTCTGATCCCGCCGGGTTATGCCGACCAGGGCGGCAACCTGATCAAGATCCCTATTTTCAGCGGTTTCGAGAAAGGCGGCCTGATAGACCTTCTCCAACTGTTTGGAGACCACTGTGTATTCCCTGGCAAAGCTCTCGGCCAGGGTCCGCAGGATGCTGCCCGGATTGCGGTCCGTCAGCTGTGCCTGCCGCTTGTATCCCGGTTTGGTCTCATAACTGAGATAAAAACGGCTGCCCGGATCAGGGAACACCGGCACGGAACTTCCTGAGGCCGCTGCCTCCATCCAGCTGATAATGCCGTCGCTGTCGACGCTGTAATCCTTATCCAGGATAAACCTCCGGAACGCGCCCTCAGCCACACCATGCAGCCGGACCGTCTCCAGCAGGTACTGATCGCCTGCCGACAAGCGCGGCTTCTCCGTGGTGGCGGGATAAACAAATTCTTCCCGGATGGTTCCGCCGGTCAGGGCCGTAACCAGATCATCGACAAAGACACCGTAGGGTTCTGCAGCAAAGCTCATTGCTTATAACTCCAGGCTAAAAGGCACAACCAGGTTGCGCGGTTCATCAACATCAATAATTTTCGCCATGATGACGACCCGGACCGTCGATCGCTCCGAGGGGTCCCGCGTTACCGTGCAGGCAAGCACTCTCTCTATGCGCGGTTCATGGGACAGGGCTTCAAGGATATAGAGTTTAATCAGGTTTCGGGTCCGCTCCACATTGGGTTCGCCGATCAATTCATGGTGACGGCTGCCGTAGTCGGGATGCCCCAGGGCGGTAAGTTCTCCTTTCTGGGTTTTGAGGCGGTTGATCATCATCTGGTCAATGGCTGCGATGCCTCCGGCAACAGCCAGATCATCGCCGCGACGCACCTGCCGGTTTATCTCCTGATCCGCATCCTCCCACCAGCCGGAAGGGCCGCTGTAGCTGAGCTTGAGATCAGTGCCCATGCGCTGCATGCGCCGGTCAAGGGCTGCTCCGTTGCTCATGGCGCTCCTCCATCATTGACATAGGGTGCTGCCGGCGGTCCGAGAATCATCATGATGCCAGGCCCGGACGGAATCTTATCCCCCATCCGCACCAGCCCCTGGTTGCCCACAGTCACGGCTGAGGACATGCCGACATTACCGATGGGCAAGACATAGGGCACACCGGAAAGGCTATTGATCATCTGGCAGAGGGAACCGGCAGTGGCCAGGGGCATGGAACCGGCGGTCACATGACTCTGGAGGATCGTGGTGATCACTCCGGAATCAGGGGGACCCGCAGCCCCGGGTGTCAGGGTGACGGCGCAACCTATGGTGACGGGATTTCCAGGCATGGTGTTCCTTTTCTCATGGGCAGATGGTTTTTGGGGCCAGCAAAGGCCGATAGTGTTCTTCTTTTTCTTTATTAATCGGGTGAATGAACAACACCATCCAAGTCCCTTACGCCGGGCTGAAATCCGTCATCCCGGCCAGTTTCAGGGTGGGGCCTTTCACAGTTGCCCCTGCCTGCCCTTCGATGTTGACGTTTTTACCTTTGATGTTGACATCGCCACCGGCCTCAAGGTTGAGGGCGCCGGAGGCATTCAGCGAGATATCTCCTCCGGCCTTGATGGCGATGGCCCCATCGGCTTCCACGGTGATGGTGGTCGAGCCCATGGCCACCTCCAGCTTGCCGTCCAATAAGGTCAGGCTGTTACCGCTGGGCAGAGCAAGGTGAAAGCGACGAATGGCGTCATCGGCGTCGTCCGGCACCTGATAGACGATCTCTGCGGGCCCGGCATCCGGAGCACGATTCTGTTCGTCATAGAGAAAGCCCAGGACAACGGCACGATTGACATCGCCGCTGATAAAGGCGAGCACGGCGAGGTCATCGACCCGAGGGGCATGGGAAAGACCGAGCCGACTGATCATCACGGGTATTTTCTGCAGTTCGCAGGCACTGCCCTGGAGGCGGAGGTTGACGGCGATATTGTCATCCCCTGCCCCACCCTCGTTGGTGAACACCTGGGTGACAATGCCCAGCTGAACCTCCTGTTTCTGCCTGATCTGGTCACGGATGATGGTCTGCAATGCCGGGATGATTGAGCTCATCGCAGGCCTCCCAGCTTGAGGGTCGTGGTGAATCCCCTGCTCCCGTCAAAACGGTGATGGACACTCAGTACCCTGGCACTGACCGAGCCCTGATCCGGAATATCCGTCAGGTCAACCGTGTCCCCGGGGCGGATGGCGCAATTGCCCATGAGCAGGGCTTTGCCGCTGAACATCGATCGTGCCCGCCGCGCCGCTGCGGCATCGGTCATCTTTTCGGCGGTGTCGCGGTCCCTGAGCGCGCCGTCAATGGTGGCCGGTCCTTCAGGGGCCTCGCCCACAGGGTCCCGCAGGCTGATGTGCCCTTTATCGCTGCCCAGCTCACTGCCCGCCCCTGCAGGAGCGTAGGGATAGCTGACGCCCGGGTCGCGCTGCTGCCCGGTTTGTAAAGAAATGATCTCAGCACCGAAGCGCAGACTGTGGCTGAGGCCGCCGCTGCCGACCGGTCGGACCGTGAGCGCTCCGTTTTCGTCACAGAGCACTTCATAGTCCCCCATGCGCGCCAGACGATGAATGTGCCACCAGGCGGAACGCTGCTCCGTAACATGCCAGATCTTGACAGCCGTTGAGGCATCAAGAGCCCCGGTCGCCACCTCTGTCTGACCA
Source organism: Desulfobulbales bacterium (assembly GCA_038205495.1). Taxonomy (GTDB): domain Bacteria; phylum Desulfobacterota; class Desulfobulbia; order Desulfobulbales; family Desulfobulbaceae; genus Desulfobulbus. Next base: position 345 of record JBBRBT010000048.1, on the reverse strand, counting down.
ACCAAATCACTGATGATGTCGGCAACGGTCTGGTCCTGGTAGGCCTGTGCTCCATAGGCATTTGAAAGGGGGAACGTGCCAGCCAGCACTTCAAGGCTCACGCCTGTCAACTGCTGCTCCACCCTGTTGATGATGCCGCTGAAGACATCCACCTCCGCATCCTTATAGCCAAGAGAGATGGCGCAAGCGGCATCAGGCTGGGCGTCCCGTAAAGGCGAGAGATGGCTGCAATGGATCATGGCCTGATCATGCCCCTCTCCCAGGCAGAGTTCAATGTCCATGGCGTACAACGCTGCTTCGGGACCGGTGTAGGCGGTGCCATCAACGTTCATGGTGCATGACGGT
>JBBRBT010000047.1:0-31295 GCA_038205495.1 Desulfobulbales bacterium | reverse complement strand
CCACTTTAGCCTTGAACCCCGCTGCATGTTTCCGTCTCGTTCCTTTTGCCATTTCCTGCTCCTTGGTTAGGCCTATATTGGGCCTTATCGGTAGCAGAGTTTCCACTTAACAGCTTGTCTTAATTCCCGGCACCACTTCTGAAGTGTCATGATTTGAAAATGAAATGGTCATTAAAATATTTTCATCAACAGCAAGCTGCATGGTAGCTGACTCTACCGAACACCCCCCCGTTGATATGTTAACGAGATGACATTCTCCCTGTGTATCGCGTGACGTATATTCTACTTGGAGATTGTTAACATAAAAACGAATACCATTCCGTTTGATAGATGTTTCTAACCTTTCTTTGGCCTCTTCATGTGTTTTTGCATAAATAGGCCTGAAACCAGAGGTTACAGACGATAGATTTTTGGCTTGATCATACAGTAAACTATTCCCATGTATCACTCGAACGACCTCGCCAAGCCCATTGGTGACAAGATAATTCGATATTTTTCTAAAAGTTTGACCGCTTATCTGACCAATATCGCATTCAGAAAAATCTGATATTACATCAAAACCAGGTGCCAGGTCAGCAACAAGGAATCTGACATCTGTATAGAGTTTATCCAAGTCATCGTTTGCAGCCGTTCCGGAAAGCTTGAAGTACAATCTATTCTCGAAAATATCAGCCTTTACCTTTAAGCTCATCAATTACCGTCCATGGTTTGATTTGTAAAATTGATTCAAAACGAGAACATAAAGAATCAGACAATCCATTAGCCAAGAGTTATACCGTTGCGAATCTATCCATCGTCCTAGAAACCCAGAAGTGTCCGGTTAGCCCCATTTTAACGGCTCCTCGTCATTTGGTGTGGATTTGATACCTTAATATATCAAACACACCAAATGACGAGGAGCCTTTTTTTGGTGGTAGGCCCACTTTGCCGGAACGTACCGCCTTGTACAGGGGGTCGGCTTTTAAAACCACCGCTGATGGATGGCGCACAATAAAAAAGGCAGAGCCGTTAAGCTCTGCCTTAAGATTCCGATTAAACGAAATAAACTTAATTATTTTTCCGTCTTCTTGCCAATGACGCGAGGCCCGCAATGCCGGTTCCAAAGAGAAGCATAGTGGCTGGCTCGGGTATCGGGCTTGTGGCTGAAATTTTGGTTGAGAAATAAGCGTATTGCTTGTAGTCCCCAATGCCTGGAACGGCTCCTCCAGCCCATACCCAATGAGCAGCGGTAGGAATAGCGCTTGTATAGCCCAAACCCCAAGGCGACGCCCCGTTCTCTCCCAGATCTGTCAAGGACGATAGATAGGCATTGCCCCATCCTGTGTTGTTTCCTTTCCAATCCGTTAAATTCGTGAGCAGGCTTGTTGTGCTGTTTGAAAATATATGGTCCGTTCCGCTAAGGGAGAACTCTCCGAGAAATCCCGCTATTACCCCTTGATCGTACCCATAGACATGAAGGTAATAGTCAGTTCCAGCCGATAATGTTGTGCTCTTGTTACTTGTTGCGTACCAGTTGTTGAGCGAGCCGAATGAAGTTCCCTGAACTGAATCAGACGTTGAAATAAAAATTTCATACCCATTGTCCATATTGATTTCAGTCGTCAATAATGTGGCGCTGGCAGTCCCCAATGCACCCGCTACCATCAACCCCGTTGCCAATCCTGCCCATAATATTTTCTTCATGTCCCATCCCTTTTATATTGTTTATACATATCTTTTGGTTCCCACGGTGGGACTCGATATATTCATTTGGCCTGTATAATGCAATAAAGGCACCATCTCAAATTAACGGTAAGAATAGACGCAACCCTCTAGAAATAAAGAATTTTTAAATAATGTCAGAATTGGCCTATTGTTGATGCCCGTTACAAATTCCGCTTTATCGGAAGACAAGGCCCATAAGGATTGCGCTTGCGTAATTTATTCAAACTATTGAAATAGTACAATTAAAATAAAAATCATTTTGGCTTGAATATTGAAAAAATTCAAAAAAAACAGCCTGTTGCCAAAAATAGGTGACGCCACCCCTCTTACAATTTTCGTTCATGTTTCCGGAATTATCTATAGCTAAGTTCCATTTTTTCGGAATCATGTTTAAAATCAGTTGTGCTTCAAGGTAGTTACATCTCTGGCCACTCTGTCCCGACCACCTTATTGTGCCCAGTTATTTCGTGGCTTTTTCCGTTTTAATAGTAATTTATCGAGAGGGGAAAAACATGAGCACGACCAAAATTTCCGCAAAATCTGCCTCTTCGCCTGAGATTCAATCCGGCAATCAAGAGGGACTTCCTACGCTCCACAATCCACACCAACGAAAAAGACAGTACCAGGGTTGAGGATACTCTATCTCGGCACCTGCCCAAAGCTCACCACCTTAATTAAGCACCCACCATTATCGAACAAAATAGGCGATTAGGAAAACTTGTTTGATGCCATATGTGTAAAAATTATACACACAAGATGGTCGCGAGAAATAATTATCCACTATACCCCGCTATTAACCTGAAGAGTGTATCGTGAGTTACGATAACATATCGATTACATAGTATATATTTTCCAACAATTTAATCAGTACAAATGGCACACCATATGCTTTCTAATGGTTGTATCCTGCAATTCAATTAGATTGCTCAAGTGGTTCTCCCTCCTCATCTCACATTGAAAAAAAACTGCCATGACACCGCCTGCTCCAAACACGATTTCCCCATCTGACGAAATGGACTTTCAACAAACAATCAAAAGTGAGCGAAATGAAGAAGATAATTATAAGGGGAGTAGTCTTGGTGACAATGCTTGTATCGCTTGGAGGGTGTTGTTGGCCAGGCTATTACCACGATGGGTATGGCCGTGGTGGGCATAATAGACATGATCAGTATAGCGACAGGGGATATCATGAAAGAAGATAAGGTCTGCTCATGTCAAGGAAGCGATATTGTCAGAAAAACTCTTCTTTTCGGTGGTCAGTCATGAAACGATTTGTCCGAGTTGTTTGCATAGTGGGCCTTGCATTACTTACCATAAGTGGTGCTGGATTATTTTCAAACGCTTCAGCTGGCGGTGATGGCTACTATAATGACCATAGAAATCACCACCACCGCTATAGGCGCGTCTATGACCACTGCGCTAGCCGCTATCGAATTGGCGGCCATCGCTTTGAACGCTGCATGGGTTACCAGCTTGAAAATTATCGCCGCTGGTAACCATTTCATAAAGGACCAGTGCGCATAGAGAGAAGACCATTTTACATAGGATTTGTATAGAGCCATGGATAATTGGGGACATAGCACCCAGTTATTTCATGGCTTTTTTTTTTAGAAAGGACAATCGACAAAGAGGGTCTATTTTTCACCCAGAACAGCATCCACATGTATCATTGGTCAATTCGGCTCCAATTTTATCCCGTCTGGCGAGGGCAAACAGGAAAAATCCTGCCCTGAAGCTCAATGACCGGGTGCAGCACCGAATTGGCCAGCGAAAGGCTGCAAGCGAATGGTAATGGTATTCGATCTGCCGGGTCTGTACTTGACCCGGCTGTACCGAGGAGGGGGGGGAAAGAGGGGGAAAATCGCAAAGGGAAGAGAGAGGCTCAGCCGAAGCGGCCGGTGATATAATCCTCGGTCAACTGGTGACGGGGATTGGTGAAGATCCGATCCGTCGGCCCGACCTCAACCAGATCGCCCAGATGAAAATAGGCGGTCCGCTGCGAAACCCGGGCCGCCTGCTGCATGTTATGGGTGACGATGACGATGGTGTACTGCTCTTTGAGTTCGGTGATCAAATCTTCTATGGTGGCTGTGGCAATGGGATCCAGGGCGGAACAGGGTTCATCCATGAGAATCACCTCCGGCCGCACCGCAATGGCCCGGGCAATGCAGAGACGCTGTTGCTGGCCGCCGGAGAGCCCGGTTCCTGGTTGATCGAGACGATCGCTCACCTCGCTCCACAACCCGGCTTTCTTGATGGAATCCTCGACGATATCGGCCAATTCAGACTTATTGTTGACCAGGCCGTGAATCTTAGGGCCGTAGGCCACGTTGTCGAAAATGGATTTGGGAAAGGGATTGGGTTTCTGGAAGACCATGCCCACCTGGGCCCGCAGGGGCACGACATCCACTCTTTTATCGTAGATGTTGAGGTCATCGAGCAGGATCTCACCGGTCACCCTGCAGCTGGCAACCGTATCGTTCATCCGATTGAGACAGCGGAGAAAGGTCGACTTACCGCAGCCGGAGGGGCCGATCATTGCCAGCACCTCGTTCTTGCCCACGTCAATGGTCACGTTTTTGATGGCGTGCTTGTCACCATAATAGACGTTGACCTCCCGACAGATCATCCGCGGCTCTTCGACAAAGGGGATGCCCACGGTCTGGCGCTGGTCGCGGTCGACCTTACGCACCTTGGTCGTAACGGCTGTTTCCGAAGTATCCTTTGCCAAGAGAGCATCCCGCATGTCAAAAACCGTGTCTGTTGCTGTTGTCATCATTGTACTCCATCCGCCGGAACCCCTTAGACGGGCTCCCGGCGGATATTTGATCCCTTAGATTGCTTTGCAGCCTGCTCAGGCTATATTTTCTGGTTATTCGATTACGACCGTTTTCAGGGCCTTGGTCTGGGCTGCAATGGATTGCCGCTCGTCCTTGGGTGAAGGGATAAGACCCTTTTCGGCAAGATACCCAGTCTCACCCCAGGCACGTTCGTTGGTGAACTCGCCCAGATACTCGCTGAGGCCGGGGATAACGCCGACATGCGCCTTTTTCACATAGATAAAGAGCGGCCGGGAGACCACATACTTACCCGAGGCGATGTTCTCGAAGGTCGGGGCTTGGCCGTCAACCAGGGAGCCCTGGATTTTGTCGGCGTTCTGATCAAGGAAGCTGAAACCGAAGATGCCGAGGCTCTTCGGGTTGGTCTCAAGTTTCTGCACGATCAGGTTGTCATTTTCGCCGGCCTCAATGTAGGCACCGTCTTCACGAAGAGTCTGGCACACGGCTTTGAATTGTTTTTCATCGCTCTTTTTGAGTGCTTTGATGGAGTCAAAGGCCTCGCAGCCGCCATCCATGACCAATTCAACAAAGGCATCGCGGGTGCCGGAGGTCGGTGGCGGACCAAGCACTTCGATCTTGATGTTCGGCAGGCTTGCATTGACGTCCTTCCAGGTCTTGTAGGGATTGGGGACCAATGCATTTGAGGGGGGAACAGAAGAGCTGCCCATGGGATCCGGTACTTGTTTGGCCAGGGCCAGAAACACATCCTTGCGGCTCAGCTTCATCTGCTCAGCCTTTTTGCTGTTGGCCAGGACGATGCCGTCAAACCCGACCTTGACCTCAACCACCTCGGTGACCCCATTCTTCTGGCAGGCCTCCATCTCCGTTTTTTTCATGCGGCGGGAGGCGTTGGCGATATCCGGGGTGTCAACCCCCGCACCGGCACAGAACAGTTTCATGCCGCCGCCAGTGCCGGTAGACTCGATCTTTGGGGTTTTGAATTTGGTGGTCTTGCCGAATTGCTCGGCAACGGTGGTCGAGAAGGGGTAGACGGTGGATGAGCCGACAATGGAGATGTAATCGCGGCCATCGGCGGCCTGCGTAGTGGTGGCGGCTACGATCATCATTGAGGCAGCGGCCAGGGTCAAGCTGAATTTTTGCATGGGAATCTCCTTGGGAAAAGTAATATGAAAGTGAACAGGATAGACCATATCCCGTCTCTGTTTGGTTTTGGTTAGCGAATAATTCTGATTGCGTTACCAGCGCCGTTCAAACTTATTGCGCAGATAGATCGCGACGGCGTTCATCATCAGCAGCACAAAGAGCAAGACCATGATTGCCGCAGAGGTCCGTTCGACAAAAGCCCTTTCCGGGCTATCGGCCCAGAGATAGATCTGCACCGGCAGGACAGTCGCCGGGTCGCTGAAGCTGTGGGGAACATCAACAATAAAGGCCACCATGCCGATCATCAGCAGCGGCGCGGTCTCCCCCAGGGCACGGGCCATACCGATAATGGCGCCGGTCATCATCCCCGGTAAGGCCAGCGGCAGGACATGATGACTGATAGTCTGCATTTTCGAGGCACCGATCCCCAGGGCCGCTTCACGGATGGAGGGCGGTACGGATTTAAGTGAGGCCCGGCTGGCGATGATAATGGTGGGCAGGGTCATCAGGGTCAGTACCAGGCCGCCGACCAGGGAGGCCGAACGGGGCAGATTCATGAAATTAAGAAAAACCGCAAGGCCCAGGAGACCAAATACAATCGAGGGAATAGCGGCGAGATTATTGATATTGACCTCGATCAGGTCGGTCCAGCGATTGGTGGGCGCGAATTCCTCCAGATAGACCGCTGCCGCCACACCGATGGGAAAGGAAAGGGTCAGGGTGACGATCAGGGTGAACAGCGAACCCATAGCCGCCCCACGGATGCCCGCGAGTTCCGGCTCTCTGGAGTCTCCGGCCTGGAAAAAGGTGGTGGAGAACTTTTTCTCAACTCTGCCTGCAGCGGTCAGCTGATCAATCCAGCCGATCATTTTGTCGCTGATCCGCCGGTCGGACTCGGCGACATTACGGAGGATATGTCCCTTGACGAACATATCCACCTCGTCATCGGCGAGGACCCAGAGGGACTTGGTGGTGCCGATCAGCTCCGGATTGCTCGTGACCATTTCTTGCAGTTTGAAGGCCGCTCCACTGCTGATCAGCTTGGGCAGGGCACGCTTGTCCTGACGGCTTTCCACCTGCGGGAACAAAGCCCAAACCGCCGCTTTGACCAGGTTGGCGTAGTTGGCGTTGGCCAGATTGCCGACATCGAGCTCAATCGGATCGAAATAAACATCAAGGCGGATCTGCGTCTGTTGAAAAGCGGTCCAGCCCTTGGCGCCGATCGAGACGAGCAAGAGCACCAGGAACAGCAGGCTGATGATAATGGCACCGAGGCCGAACCGACGGAACCGCCGTTCTTTTCCGTAGCGCTTTGCCAGGCCGACGTTGACCCGATCCATCGTGGAAATATGTTTTGCGTTCATCGGCGCTTCCTTGCTCTAGCTGATTTCAACCTTTTATGCGTCTTATTCATATTCTTCCCGATACTTGCGAACCACATAGAGGGCGATGACATTGAGCACCAGGGTGACCACAAAGAGCAGCATGCCCAGGGCAAAGGCGGCCAGGGTTTTGGGGCTGTCGAACTCCTGATCGCCGACCAGCAGGGTGACGATCTGTACGGTCACCGTGGTCACCGTCTCCAGGGGGTTAAGGGTGAGATTGGCGGACAGTCCCGCGGCCATGACCACAATCATGGTCTCGCCAATGGCCCGGGACGCGGCCAGCAGGATCGAACCGACAATCCCCGGCAGGGCGGCGGGGAGAATGACGTATTTGATGGTCTCGCTCTTGGTGGCCCCCAAGCCGTAGGAGCCATCACGCATGGATTGAGGCACGGCGTTGATGACATCGTCGGAAAGCGAGCTGACAAAGGGAATGATCATGATCCCCATGACTAGGCCCGCGGCGAGCGCACTTTCCGATGAGACCGATAAGCCGACCAGGGTCCCGGCATCGCGGATAAACGGGGCAACCACCAGGGCTGCAAAGAAGCCGTAGACCACGGTGGGGACCCCGGCCAGGATCTCAAGCAGGGGTTTGACCGTGGCCCGGAATTTCGGGGCTGCGTATTCGGAAAGATAGATGGCTGACATCAAGCCAAAGGGGACCGCGATGGCCATGGCAATCCCGGAGATCAGAAAGGTCCCGGCCAATACCGGGATAGCCCCGAAACTGCCTGAACTTCCTGCCTGATCGGCACGCATCGCCATCTGCGGACTCCATTTCAGGCCAAAAAGAAAATCGAAAAAAGGAACCTGCTGAAAAAAGCGGATCGATTCGAACAGCACCGACAAGACGATGCCGATGGTGATGAACACGGCAAGGGTGGAGCAGAGGGTGAGGGTAACCTCAATCGCCCGCTCCACCAGGTTCCTTGCGCGCAAAGCCGGACGTATCCGGGTAAGAACGAGATAGGCGGCCACCAGGGTTGTGGTTAAGGCAACCACGGCCAGGGCGATATTGCTGATCCGCAACAGGCCGGTGTATTGATCGGCGGCCGCCTGCAGCAGGGGATCGACCTCGCGTCCGACCGTATTGCCCGCCACCAGGTTGCGCATATCGTTGATCAGAAGATTAATCTGGTCCGGACTGAGGCTGCCCTTGGCTGCGGTCACGCCCTTCATGGCAAAGCCAGTGAGGAGGGGTTCCGCAGCCAGGTGCCAGAGCACCACGATCAGCAGCGAAGGAAGGGCGCACCACAGCGCGGTCAGCATACCGTAGTAACCCGGCCTGGAATGCATCTTGCCCAGTGCAGGCTGGATTGAAAGGGCAAAGGCCCGCCGCCGTCCTTGCCAGTAGGCAACTGTGGACAGGGCAAGGACAAGGGTTATAAGCAGCATCGGCGGCATGATTGGATCCTTTGATGAAGGGGCGAGGCGATCTCGCCTGAAACAATAAGGAAAGTAGCGCCGGAATATTAAAGGCGGGTTCGGCGTCTATTAGGATTTGATTAGGATTGTTGCGCGGCCGGGAGCAACATGGTTACAATGCGTTTAAGCGTTTGACTGCGAGGAGCAGGAAGAAAGCGGTTCAACCTTCAAAGGAGACAACATGGGGAAATGTATCGGCATCCTGACTGCGGGCGGTGACAGTCCCGGCCTCAATGCAGCCATCCGCGCCATCAGCAAAAGCGCCCTGAACGCCTACAACATGCGGGTAATCGGTTTCCGCGATGGCTTTCGCGGTCTCATGGAAAACCGCACGGTCCACCTGGAGGGCGAGGTCCTCTCCGGCATCCTTACCCTGGGAGGGACCATCCTCGGCACGAGCCGCGACAAACCGCATAAGATGCCGGTGGGGTCCAAGGTGCAGGACATGACCGAGGTGATGATCGACAATTACCATCGCCACCATCTGGAGGCCCTGATCTGCATCGGCGGCGGCGGCACCCAAAAAAATGCCCTTCGCCTGGCGCAGGCCGGTATGAACATCCTCACCCTGCCCAAGACCATTGACAACGATGTCGCCATGACCGACATCACCTTCGGGTTTGACACCGCTCTGTCGATTGCCACCGATGCCATCGACCGCCTCCACTCCACCGCCCACAGCCACCATCGCATCATTGTGGTCGAAATTATGGGCCACAACACCGGCTGGCTCGGTCTTGGTGCGGGCCTGGCTGGCGGGGCCGACGTTATTCTCATCCCTGAAATCCCCTACGATGTCAAACAGGTGGCCGAGGCCATCCGCAGACGGCGGCACCGGGGTAAAAATTTCAGTATCGTTGCGGTATCCGAAGGGGCGCTGTCCCAGGAGGATGCCAGGCAGCTGGCCCAATTGCAGGAGAAGAAACAAACGGTCAAAGAAGAGAAAAAGCAGAAGAAAATACTCAACGCCCTTGATGCCTTCATGGCCAATCACACCACCAGCACCCTGCGTCTCTCCGCGCAACTGGAGGCGCTTACCGGACTGGAAAGCCGAGTGACTATTCTTGGCCATGTGCAGCGGGGCGGGACGCCCACTGCCGCTGACCGCATCCTGGCCACCCGGCTCGGCACGGCCTGTGTGGCCGCGATCGATGACAAGCGCTTCGGCTCCATGGTGGCGGTCAAGGGCGAGTCCACGGAGTTAGTGGAACTGGCCGAGGTGGTCGGTAAGCGCAAGGTCGTGCCCCTGGATCATCCCTGGATCCGGGCGGCCCTGGAAACCGGGACCTGTTTGGGCAACCATGCAGATGTGTAGGGCGATCAACCTGGAGTAGTCTGTCAGAAAAAGAAACACTGAAGGCAAAAAGTCAGACGACCCTCTTTGCTCTTGCCACAACCCCGCAGAGTAGCAGCCGGCAGGCTCTCTCCCCGGTGTTCAGTGCGGATCCTCGCTGCTGCGGACGATCTCGCCTTCCACCAGGTAGATGGTCTCTTCGGCGATATTTTTAGCCCGGTCGCCGATGCGCTCAAGATGGCGGGCGATCAGGTAGGTGTTGACTAGGCAGGCGGCATTATCGCCGTGGAGGGCGATTTCTTGGACAACGGTTTTATAGGCCGCATCGCGCATCCTGTTGACCTCGTCGTCCATGAGAAAGACGGTGCGGGCCAGGCCCGCATCTTCGGTGACCAAGGCGTCCAGGCTCGTTTTTACCATTTCCATGACCTGGGTAGCCATGGGCTTATAGTCGATAGCCAGGACGAAATCCGGGGTCTTGCACTTGTTGATGGTGAGGATCCGTTTGGCGATATTGACCGCGATGTCGGCGATCCGTTCCAGCTCGCTGTTGATCTTGATGATGGAGACGATCAGCCGCAGATCGCGGGCTACCGGCTGGTGCAGGGCGAGAATTTTCAGGCACTCCTCCTCCACCCGGATCTCCATGTCGTCGATCTCCCAATCCGAGATCATGATCGCCTGGGCCTGGGCCTCATCCCTGGTCTCCAGGATGGTGCAGGCCCGCCGTAAACGGTCCTCCATCAGGGTGCCCAGTTGGAGGATCATCTTCTTCAGCTGATCGATTTCTCGATGAAAATACATATGTCTGCTCACAGGTTTCCTCCGAAGGTTTGTTTGCTGCACAACCACTGCACTATCGTACACAATACCGGGCATTGATTATCGGTCCGTTAAAAATAGATTAGGATACCATTAGCTTTTTTCTTTTTTATTGCAACCGCGAGGGCGCTGCATAACAATAGCAGCCAGAGTTCAAGTCTTAAATTCAGCGGGAGAAACATGTGAAAAAACCAAGCATTCTGGTTGTCGAGGATGACGCCGACATCCAACAGCTGGTCAGTTATAACCTGATTAAATCGGGCTTCAATGTTACCTGTGCCGACAGCGGCGAGGAAGCGCTGCAGCTGCTCAGCCGGGAGCCCATCGATGCCATGGTGCTCGATCTGATGCTGCCCGGCAAAGACGGCAATGAGGTCTGCCGGGCGGTGCGCAACCAGGAGGCCACCAGGGCGCTGCCGATTATCATGTTGACGGCTAAAAGCGAGGAGAATGATATTGTTTCCGGTCTGGAATGCGGGGCCGATGACTATGTCACCAAACCGTTCAGCCCCAGGGTGCTGATTGCCCGCATCGAGGCCGCCCTGCGCCGGACCCCGGAGCAGACCGATGAGCCCGACGAAACCAAGGGCGTTATCAGCCGCTCCGGCATGGAGATCCATCCGGGTCGGCATGAGGTCCGGGTGGGCGGTGAAGAGATTCCGCTCACGGCCTCGGAATTCGCCATCCTGGAGCTCCTCGCCGGGCGACCGGGCTGGGTGTTTTCCCGGCAGCAGATCATCGATCAGGTCCGGGGCTACGATTACAGCATCACCCCCCGAGCCGTGGATGTGCAGATCTTCGGTCTGCGTAAAAAACTGGGGCCCTCCGGTGCCTGTATCGAAACAGTGCGCGGCATCGGCTATCGCATCCGGGAATAGCCGCCCCCACTGGCCACGACACCCCCCTTTCTCTTTCTTTTTCACCAGCCCCTCCTTGCCGGGGCTCCCGAGACAGCCATGCGCAACATTCGTCTTTTCTGGCAGATTTTCCCCGCCTGCGTCGGTATCACCATCTTTTCCCTGTTGCTCGCCACCTGGTTGGCGACCACCACCGGCCGCAGTTTTTACATCGACCATCTCAAAGAGGAGATCAGGGAACGGGCCTTGCTGATCGAGCCGACCATCACCACGTTGAGCCTGGGACCGGCCCGAGCCTTACAGGATTTCGTTCGCCAGACCGGCAGACGGGCAACCACCCGGATCACCGTCATCGACGCAGACGGTGTAGTCCTGGCCGATTCCAATGAGGACCCCGCCCTGATGGATAATCATGGCACGCGGCCTGAAATCGTTCCAGCCCTGGCCGGAGAAACCGGATTTTCGGTGCGCCAGAGTCGAACCCTCAGCGAATCCATGCTCTATGCGGCGATCCCGATTGAACTCAAAGCCACCGGCCGCCGGGGTGCCCTCCGGCTCGCCCTAGCCACCACCTCGATTGAGGCCATGCTCTCCTCCCTGCAGTGGAAAATATGCGCAATTGCCTTGGCCGTGATCGGGCTGGCGGCACTCCTTTCCCTGTACAGCGCCCGCAGGATCAGCCGCCCCCTGGAGGAGATGAAGCGGGGCGCCGAACAACTGACCAAGGGCCGCATCGACCAGCTGGTGAAGATCAGCAGCGAGCACATGTCTGTGGAAATGGCCGGTCTGGCCGGGTCGATCAACCAGATGGCGGAACAGATCAACCGGCGCATTCGGATTATCATCCAGCAGCGCAACGAGTTGGAGGCCGTTTTTTCCAGTATGGCCGATTCGGTGGTGGCCATCGATGCCGATAAAAAGATCATCCGCATGAATCAGGCGGCAACCAACCTGTTTGCCCTGCCCTCGGAGGTGGTCAAGGGTAAGGCGGTGGAGGGCGTCATCCGCAATGCCTATCTCCTGGAGATGATTGATTTCACCCTGGCGCATAACAGCCAGCAGGAGCAGAAGATCACCCTGTTTAACGGCACCGATCCCATCCTCCTCCAGACCCACGCCGTCCCCCTGCGCGATGAGGACAATAAAAGCATGGGCGTGCTGCTGGTGATGAATGACCTGACCAAGCTCAACCGCCTGGAAAACATCCGCCAGGATTTTGTCGCCAATGTTTCCCACGAACTGAAGACACCGATCACGGCGATCAAGGGCTATGTGGAGACGCTGTTGGACGGGGCGCTGGACGACCAGGACAATGCCCGGCGCTTCTTGGGTATTGTTGTCCGTCAGGCCAATCGGCTGGATGCGATCGTCGACGACCTGTTGACGCTTTCCCGCATCGAAGACCGGGACGACAAAGAAGAAATTGTTTTGGAGGTCGGGGAGGTCGGCCAGGTGTTGGAGCGTGCCCTCCAGACCTGTGCTGTCCATGCTGATGAGAAAAACAGTATTGTCCAGATCGAAGGCGATGAGGAACTGCTGGCCCTGATCAACCCGCCGCTCCTCGAGCAGGCGGTCATCAACCTGCTGACCAACGCCATTGCCTACTGCCCGCCCGGTTCGCTGGTCACCCTGCGCTGCTGGGGCAGTAAGAACCCGCGGGGCGAGGAATGGGTCCATCTCAGTGTGAGCGACAACGGTCCCGGCATTGCCAGGGAGCACCTGCCTCGGCTGTTTGAACGCTTTTACCGCTGCGACAAGGCGAGGGGGCGCGACCAGGGTGGCACCGGCCTTGGCCTGGCCATCGTCAAACACATTGCCCAGGCCCATAATGGCACGGTGGAGGTGGAAAGCGTGGCCGGTAAGGGGGCGACCTTCACCCTCACCCTGCCGGCGGTGGCAGCAGGAGAAGATTAACCCTCGGTCTTCTCAGGGGATTGCAAGGCTTCCTGCACCGCCACGGCCAATCCGATGAGGGTGTAGGGTTTTTTGACATATCGCCGGGCACCCAGGTCCATGGCCGCCTGGACGCGGTCGGTCTCGGCATAACCGCTGACGATGATCGCCTTCTGCTGCGGGTTACGGGCCAGGGCCTGTTGATAGGTGGTCAGACCATCCATCCCCGGCGTCATGATCATATCGAGCAGGAGGAGATCGACCTGCTGTCCGGCAAGATACTCCAGAGCCTCTTCACCGCTGGCCGCGGTGCGGGTCCGGTAGCCGAGTTGATCGAGTATGGCCTTGGCCAGTTGCCGTTGTTCAAGAATATCATCGACCACCAGCAGGGTCTGGCCACTGCCCTGATACGCGGCCAGACCAGCAGTCGCGCCTTCCGGGGTCGCCGCCTCGCGGGTTGCCGGGAAATACAGTTCAAATACCGTTCCCTGCCCTTCGGTGGTGGAGACATTGATATAGCCGTTATGATCCTGCACCGTGCCCCAGACCACGGTCATTCCCAGCCCGGTACCGCTCCTTCCCAGGGTTTTTTTCGAAAAAAACGGCTCGAAGATATGCTCCAGATCCGCTGCGGAAATCCCGGTGCCTGCATCGGCCACGCGTAAGACTGCATACTCCCCTTCTTTGACCTGCTCATAGCCGGGCAAGGGTTGTTCCAGATAGCGATTTTCCGTGGCGACGCGGATAACCCCACCCTGGAGCTGCGCCTCGGCGGCATTGACGATCAGATTCATAATCGTTTTCTGCAGGTGTACCTGCGAGCCCTTAATCAGGAACAGATCAGGAGCCAGCCCTACTTCAACCTTGATGTCCGGGTTATGGGTGCGCAGCTTGATGTACTCCGGTGAGGCCAGGTAGTGTTCGATCAGCCTGTTGAGATCCAGTACCATCGGCTGGACCACGCCCCGGCGGGCGAGCGTCAGCAGATCCTGGACGATCTCACTGGCTTTCAGGCCCGATTCGCGGATGGCTTCGATATAGCGGCGCTGCGGGCTGTCTGCGGCAAGGGTGGCAAGGATAAGGTCGGGGTAGCCGACAATGGCGGAAAGGACATTGTTGAGATCGTGGGCCACACCACCGGCAAGCACTCCCAGGGCCTCCATTTTGCGGCTGCGGATCAGCTGCTGCTGCAGGTTTTCGATGGCCTCGGCCGCCTTATGGCGCTCGCCGATCATCTGATTGGCAGCCCGTGCCAGTCCTTTGAACTCGGAAAAAATGATAGCCCGGTCATCAAGCGTGCTCGAGCCGGTGGCCGCTCGCTCAAAAAATGCGCTGAATCCTGACATATTACGACTTATTCTTGCGGAGATATAGCGGGAAACCAAGGCAATGAACACAAAACAAACCAGCAGGATCGTTCCAATCACGCCTAGGTTGCGTTTGATTTTCAGTGCAAGGGCGGCCTCCTTCTGGGCCAGCACCACATTGATCTCATCGACATAGACACCGGCGCCCACCATCCATTTCCACTCCTTGATTGCCTTGGCATAGGCTATTTTAGGGGCGGGCTGCCCGGTGTCCGGCCGGATTGTCCCCACATATTCGAGGAAAACTCCCTCCTCCTGCTGACAGCGTTGGATCAGTTCCTGCAAGACCAGGACCCCGTTGGGGTCACGGAAATTCCACTGATTAACGCCCAGATTCTCCGGTTTGTAGTGGGCCAGGGTATTGGCCTTGAAATCGTAGGCAAAAATATAGTTGCCCTGGCCGAAGCGGATGGTATTGATCCGAGCCAGGGTCTGCTGCTGGATTTCTTGTTCAATATCTCCAAGGTACTCGCCGGTTCCAATCCACCAGTCAAGCGGCTTGAACAATTTGCCGAATCCGATCTTTTCCGACATATTCCCGGTTTCGCCGGGTTTGTACCAATACCAGTGGAGAAATCCTTCGCCATTTTCCTGGACCATTTCTATGAACCGGCGGATGGTATATTCCCCTTGGCTGTCCTGCAGGTCCCAGAGATTTTTGCCCTCGAGTTGCGGCGAAAACGGCAGGAGCACATTGTTGCCCTGCAGGTCGTAAATAAAGAAATAGCCACGTCCGCCGTAAAAACGGATCGGGCGCAAGGCCTCCCGGATCATGCCCTTAATCTCCGCTTCGCTTCGGCTCTGTTTGTATTGATTGTAGAGATGGTCAGCAATGGCATGGGCACGGTAGACTTGGTCCTTGATCTCGTTTTCAAGGGCCTGTTCGGTGGTGGATCGCTGGTATTGGATGTAATCGACCACCCGATCTACCTCGTGTTGGATCAGGGCCTTCTGAGCGGCAAGGTACTCAGTCTTCAGATTGAGGGATTCGGTTTTGAACTTGGTATATTCCTGGTACATCCACAATGAGCCCACCAGGCCGACGGATAACACGGCCAGGGCAATCATGCTTAAGATCAGGGCTTTCTGGAGGCTGGTGAAGAATTTCATCGGCAGTGTCCGGGATAATGCAGGAGTTATGGGCCGTTGACGATCGTCCGGTATGACGAATGAGCGGTCTTTCCGGGTGGACCTGTACCTGGTGCGGAATGCCCCTGGTAACCGGACGATTCCCCTTTGTATTAAAGGGGATATAGGTGCGGTGCGTCAATCCTTTTGATGCACCGTTTCCAGCACTGCAGGAAGGAGCGGCGTACTCCGAGGTTTGGGGTGGGGCTCCTCCTTATTTTTCATGGATATCATCGAAGGAGGTGTCGTCATCGACCGGTTCCAGATGGGTCGTTATCAGCGCGTCACCCAGAGCCGCCCGGATTTCGCCTTCAAAATCTTCCGCGAGGTGATGGGCATCGTGCACTGTCCAGTCGCCGGGGACCAGCATGTGCACGGAAATAAACCGGTGCGAGGCTGCCTGGCGGGTGCGCAGCGCATGGAATTCCACTCGTTTCTCCCGGTACTTGGCCATCACCCGTTCAATTGACTGTTGCTCTTCCACCGGGAGAACCACATCCATCAAGCCCTCGACAGAGCGGCGCACGAGCACGACCCCGGTCCAGACAATATTGGCGGCCACCAACAGCGCGACAATCGGGTCAATCAAGGTCCAGCCGGTGAGCGCAATTAACCCTACTCCGGCGATGACCCCGGCTGAAGTCCAGACATCGGTCATGAGGTGCTGCGAATCAGCCTCCAGGGTGATGGAATTGTGCGCCTTGGCGGCTTTCATCAGCACCCGCGCCACCACAAAATTGACAGCCGAGGCAACGGCGCAGACCACCACGCCGATCCCGACCTGTTCCAGCGGGCGGGGATGAAGTATTCGTTCAATGGCCGTATACGCGATCCCGGATGCGGCAACCAGGATGAGCATACCCTCGACTACGCTGGAAAAGTATTCCGCTTTGCTGTGACCATAAGTGTGCTTGGCATCAGCGGGTTGTGCTGCAACGGTGAGCATGCTCAAGGCCATCACCGCGCCCGCCAGATTGACCACCGACTCAATAGCATCGGAAAGCAATCCGACCGAATCGGTCAGCAGATAGGCGATAAATTTCAGGGCAATCGTCGCCACCGCCGCGGCAATGGAAAGCCAGGCAAAGCGAGTCAGAGAGGAACGATCAGAACCGATTTTTTGTATTGAATGCATATAATCTTGCGAAAGAGAGAATGGGAATATCCAGCGGTAGAGGACGGTGCGGTGTCAACGCCACAGATGGCAGGCGACTGACAGCAGCCAGGCCGACAGGCAGCCCAGGGCTGCGGTCGTGGTCATCAGGCGGCAGGCCTGTTTGATATGATGCAGGGTGACCGTCCCCAGTCCCACGCCAATGTAGGGTTTCTCCACCAGGACACCGCCGTAGAAGTTGGGCCCGTTCAACCGCACCCCTAGCGCTCCGGCAAAGGCGGCCTCCGGGTACCCGGCATTGGGGCTGGCGTGGTGCGTACCTTCATGCCAGGCGGTGACCAGGGCGCGCCGACTGGCAAGGCCGGAGAGCAACCGGGCGGCCAGGGCAATCAACGGCACGGCCAGGCGGGCCGGGAGGAAGTTGGCGACATCGTCAATGCGGGCGGCAGCCCTGCCGAACAGCAGGTAGCGTGGATTTTTGTAGCCCACCATTGAATCCAGGGTGTTGATCATCTTGTAGGCCATGGCCAGGGGAGCCCCGCCGAGGGCGGCAAAAAAAAGCGGTGACAAGACGCCATCGACCACGTTTTCGGCCACTGTTTCCACCGTGGCCCGGGCAATATCGTCGGCCTGATAGCGCTCCACATCGCGACCGACAATCATGGCCACCTGGGAACGTGCCCGGTCGACCTCGCCCGCTGCCAAGGAGGTGTGGATCTCCATGCCCGCCTGGGCAAGTGATCGGGCCGAAAGGCAGTAGAAGAGCAGCAGGGTTTCAACCGTAAAGCCGAGGAGACCGTGCAGCCGATAGGCCACGCCGATGGTGAGTGCCGAGAGGGCCCAGCAGCCCACGATGAGGGCAACCGCAAAGAGGAGACCGGCGCGGACTTCGTTGGCAAAGCGTCTGCGGAAAAAGGGTTCGGCTACCTCAATGGCCCGACCCATCCAGCGGACCGGATGGGGGAGCAAACGGGGATCGCCCACCGCCGCATCCAGGGCAAAAGCGGTTGGCAGAGTCAACCAGGGGAGCATGTCGAAAAAGGCTAGGGCCATGGCAGGATCAGACCTCGGGGGTTGTGCCGACAGCGGTCAGCAGATGACGGGCCACCGCCTGATTGGTGGCAGGGTCCTTGAGGGCAACCCGGATGTATTGCTCGTCCAGTCCGTTGAAATTGGCGCAATTGCGGATGAGAAAGCGGTGCTCGGCCAGCGACCGGCAGACCGCTTCGGCGCTCCGGTCGTGCGGCAGGCCCATGAGGAAATAGGAGGTGGTGCTCGGGTACAGGGTCAGTCGCCCGGGCTGGAGACGGTCGCGGAATAACCGGCCCTCCTGGAGGAGATAGGCACGGGTCTGTTCGATGAAGGCGGCTGTTGCCTGGCGGTTGTCGCCAAGAAAACAGACCGCCTCCTGGGCCAGACTGTTGACGCACCAGGGCTGCATGTAGCGGCGGAAGCGCTCGACCACCGAGGGATGGGCGACAAGGAATCCAGCCCGCAGACCGGGCATACCGAAGATTTTCGAGACTGACCAAAGGACGATGACGTTCTCAAGACCACAATGGTTCATGCTCGCAGCCTGCTCCGCCGGTACAAACGGCAGGTAGGATTCATCAATGATGAAACGGACTGCCGGGTGGCTGCGGCAGAGCTCCAGCAGGGCGGCGTGCGGGATCAGCTGACCGGTGGGATTGTTGGGGTTGCAGAGAAAAACCGTGTCAACCCCGGGGAGGGCGGCAGCCAACCGTTCCAGGTTCGGGGCAAAGCCGATAGCCGGCTCTGCCAGGAAAAATTCGGGTTCGATATCATGCACCCGGCAGCCATCGGTATAGTCGGCATAGGTGGGGCCGACAATGAGCACCCTTTTTGCTTGCAGGGCGGCACAGGCGGAATAGATGAATTGGGTGGTACCGCCTCCGGCCAGGACCCGCTCTGCCGCAACCCCAAGCAGGGCGGCAATACCCTGCACCGCCGCCCGGCCATCAACTTCGGGCAGAACGCGGATTCGGTCGAGACGGGTTTGGAGATGCGACAGCAATCCGGGCATGGTTCCCAACGGGTTGATGTTACTGCTCATGTCAATAATTTCTTCCGGACGGCAGCCCAACTGCTCGGCCAGTGCGAAAACGTTGCCCCCATGTCCCTGGATCATCGGCAGATCTCCCGCAGGCGGGTCGGCAGCAGGCCGGTAATTGCGGCGAGGTCGAGATGCCGGGCCGCATGTTCTGCCAGCTGTTCATAGGCCTGGTCGCGGGCCGCCGGACCATGCCGCTGGTCAACCTTGATGGCACCCAGACCAATGCCCGCCAGCCAGTGCTGGGTGATGTCCGGACTGTCGAAGAGGCCGTGCATATAGGTGCCGATCACGCGGCCATCCTCACTGATACAGCCGTCGGTATCGCGGCAGGGCTCGCCATTGCGGTTCTCCACTGTTACCAGGGTGCGGCCCTGCGGCGGCCGGGTCTGGCCCATGTGGATCTCGTAACCTGTGCCGGGGATATCTCCCCAGGAAAAAGCAGTGAGGGTCGTGGTCTTGGGCGCCTTGAGCACGGTTTCCACCGGCAGCAGGCCAAGGCCTGGGGTGGCACCAGGGGTGCCCTCGATGCCGTCGGGGTCGCAAACCCGTGTGCCCAGCATCTGGTAGCCACCGCAGATGCCGAGGAGATGCCCGCCACCGGCGGCGTAGCGTAGCAGCTGATCCCGCCAGCCGGTGGTGGCCAGCCACTCCAGGTCGCCGCAGGTGCTCTTGGACCCCGGCAGGATGACCGCGCCGAACGCGTCCAGATCCTGAGGCTGCTGCAGATAGACCAGACGGCAGCCCTCTAATTTTGCCAGGGGATCGAAATCGGTGAAATTGGAGATATGGGGCAGGCGGATGACGGCGATGGCCGGTTCCGAGGTCTCGGTCGGGTCGAAGGGTCGGGCGTTTTCAATCACCACCGCATCCTCAGCCTCGATATGGAAATGCTTGTACCAGGGGAGGACGCCGAAGACCGGTTTGCCGGTGCGTTGCTCGATCCAGTCGATGCCGTTCTTAAACAGGGCAATATCGCCGCGGAAGCGGTTGATGACAAAGCCCTTGATCTGCGCCTGCTGCTCCGGGCTCAGGCAGGCCAGGGTACCGACGATCTGGGCAAAGACTCCGCCCCGGTCGATATCGGCCACGAGAATCACCGGTGCGTCCGCATAGGCGGCGGCGCGCAGGTTGACGATGTCGTTTTCCATCAGGTTGACCTCGGCACAGGACCCGGCCCCTTCCATGACCACCAGATTACAATCCTGGCGGAGGCGATCCAGAGCGGCACAACTCTCGGTGAACAGGAATTCTTTTTTGGTGTAATACGCCTGGGCCGAGGCCTCCATCCAGGCCCGTCCGTTAAGCACCACCTGGGAGCCCAGATCACTGACCGGTTTGAGCAGCACCGGGTTCATATCAACATGGGGTGGAATCCGCGCTGCCTCGGCCTGGACGATCTGGGCCCGTCCCATCTCCGCTCCCTCGGCGGTGACCCCGGAATTGTTCGACATATTCTGGGCCTTGAACGGTGCCACCCGGATGCCCTGGTTGGCGAAGATCCGGCACAGGGCGGTGGTAACAATACTCTTGCCCACGTCTGATCCTGTCCCCAGCACGGCCAGGCACGCTGCTTTTTCTGACATATCTCCTCCAGCGCCGGCGCCCGAGGCGTCTTTGCTCCATATTGTTGTTTATACGAAATGAATCAGGTTGTTGCATTTCCGGGACTGTATAGCCTGTCGGGCCCTGAAAAATAGTCATGAGCGGCCCAGGACGACCTCATCAGCTCTTCAGCAGTCATTAACAGACTCAAAACTCCTGCAGTCTCTCCAGCTGAGGAGTTCGTTTATACTTCAATTCCTAGACGAGCAAGAATACCCCGGTCGTAATAATGCTTGACCAGACGCATCTCGGTGACCAGATCAGCGCGTTCCAGCACCGATGTGGGCGCACCTCGGCCGGTGAGCACCAGCTCCACCTGCGGCGGCCTCTGGTCAATCAGGGTGAGGAGATCGTCTTCACCAATCAGGCCCAAGGCAACCGCCACGTTGGCCTCATCGGCGATGACCAGATCATAGGCACCTGATGCCAAGAGCCGACCAAGCGTTGCCAGGGCATGCCGGGCAGCATCGACGTCTGCTTGACAGGGTTCGGTGAGGATGAAACAGCCCCGGCCGAACTGCTCAATGGTAATGTTGGCGGCCAGGCACTGTAACGCCTTGATCTCACTGTAGTCCGCATTCTTGATAAACTGGCCGATATAGACTTTGAGCCCGGCACCGGCGGCACGAACGGCCAGGCCGAGGGCCGCAGTGGTCTTGCCCTTACCGTCACCGGTATAGACCTGCACAAACCCCTGCATTTGCGGTACCCCCCAAAGCTTGTCTGCAGTTACACGAGAAGAAATCTTGCGCATCTTCTTTCCCGGTTGCACCCACAGCGAGCACGCTGACCCGGAACAGAATGAAATGAGGACTAATAGATAATCAACAGATAACAGTCAACAGCTTTTCGTGGGACCCCAGCAGCCGTTGTGATCAGGGGGCGACGTGGGTCGGTGGCGACAGTTGCTAAAAGGAAGTGATTGCATGCCCTGAATTTGTATTTTTCCCCTGCTGAAAACTATATTTCTCAACGATATTATTGATAAAATTAAAGAAAAAGGTTTCATCCTCCCCCTGATGTCTGGGCCATGTCCCCTTGCCAGGAGAAAATTTATGACAAAATCAGATCGCTATCGGATTGTTTCCAAAGCGCTTATGTGTGCTGTCCTTGTTGGCCTTGCCGGTGCCCTGCCGATGCAATCGGCCCAAGCCGATGACAATGAACCTCAGGGCGAGCGCGGTGATCCAAGTCCCGTTTACTCTGGGTTTAAGCCTTCGCTCGATTTTGCGGTGATCACGCCGCAAGCAGCAGAACACCGGCCAAGTCCCCATCACTGGGAACAGAGGCAGAAAAACGAGGCGGGGGCGCGATTTCTTCAGCAGGAGAAAGATTAAGGCGCAGTGCTTTGGGGGAGTTCGGTATATATACTTGATTTTATTTAATAAAATATTTATTAAAACGTTGAAAATATTTTTTCACCTCTGGATTTTTGGGAAAACATGGAGTGAAAAGGGGTTACGGATTTCTGGTGCCTTCTAAGATGAAAATGGAGCATTATCGAGATTTGTTGAACAATGGAGAGGTATATGAAGATAACATCTTGTTGGCAAGATGTTGATAACTTTTGCAGTTATAGCTTAATATATTAATTTCATTGATTATTATTTGTTTTTTTCCAATTTTTACGTCGTTCTCGGGAGTTGGCAGTCCACTGCCCCGGAAACTCTATTAACAGCAGGCACTGTCAGAGTGTGTATAACCATCTTGTTTGCAGCATGAAATCAGCTCATATCGCTTTTGACCGGAGCCTAGTTTTTTTAGTAGATCAAACTTCAGTCATCCGGCCGTCTTCCTGCATGGTCGCTAGGAAGAACTTTTAATACTAAAAGGGAAAGTATTTATGCTGTGGAATGCGATCAAAACATCTTTACACGGAGCCTTATCGGAAAGCGAATTCGGCCTGTGGATTAAACCGCTGGAATGTCGGCGACAGGAGAACAAGGTGCTTGAGCTGGTCGGGCCTGATCGATTTTTCTGCGCCTGGGTTGAAGATCGTTATCTTGACCTCATTCGCCGTACCGCCGCAGAATTGGGCGAGGTGGCCAAGGTGCAGCTGAAAGTCGCTGAACACCGGCCGCCGCAGATTGAAAGCGGCCAGCGCGGACAACTCCGGCTTCCCGGCGTCGCCAGCGGTGGTGCCCGGTTGCGATCCCTTCATCCTGCCTTCACCTTTGAGCAGTTCATGGTCGGCGAATCAAACCTGCTCGCCCGTTCCGCCTGCCAGGCGCTGGCCACCGGTGATTCTACCTTTGGCAACTGTCTCTTTATGAACAGTTCCACCGGGTTGGGCAAAAGCCACCTGACCCAGGCAGTGGTCCATCAGGTCCTGCGCTCCGCGCCCTCCACTCGGCTGCATTACCTGACCGCCCAGCAATTTTCCGCGGAAATGGTCAAAGGGATTCGTTCCAATGCCATGGAACAGTTTTCCAAAAAATACATCAATGATTGCGACATGCTGCTGGTGGAGGACATCCATACCCTGACCGGCAAGAACAAAACCCAGGAAGAACTCAATACCATCCTCGATTATTTAATCAAATCGGGACGGCGGGTGATCCTGACCTCAGCCGTTGCCCCAAACAAAATTGTTGGGATTGATGACGATTTCCGCAGCCGGATGACCTCCGGTCTGGTAACCGGGATTGAATCGCCGGATTATGCAACCAGGGCCCGGATCATCCGTCATAAACTGCAGTTGCACGGCTTGGCTGCAGATGACGATCTGGTGAGCTTCATCGCGGAAAAACTGCAAGGTGATATCCGACGGATGGAGAGTGCGATTATCGGCATCAAAGCCAAATCCTGCCTGCACAACACTCCAGCGGATCTGAGCATTGCCAAAGAGGTGATCTTTGCACTTCTCGGGAGCTCCTCCCTTGAGATCACCGGAGAATCCATCCGCGACCTCATTGGCAGCCAGTTCCGAGTCAGCATCGACGACCTGCGATCACGCTCCCGGAAGCGTTCGATCTCCTTTCCCCGGCAGATGGCCATGTTCCTCACCCGGAAATACACCAAAAAATCGCTGGCCGATATCGGCAACATGTATAACCGTGACCACTCCACAGTCCTCCATGCCATCAAGGTGATCACCAAGGACATGTCCCGGGAAATTTCGGTCCGGGAGCAGGTGGACCTGCTCTGCTCCAAACTGAAGAACTAGGAAATCAGCCTGTAGTCTGTTAACCGAACAGACTACAGGCAAAGTGACTCTCCCGCCGCATCTCAGAAGTACACCCCCTTCACTTCGTTTTCCTCCCGCACCGCTGCCTGTGTACAGATCCTGCATGCAACCTGCCGCGCCTCTTTGGTCATGTCGTTAATACCGATCCCTTTCCAACCAAATCCGCAGAGGTGCAGATTTTCGCAGGCGGCATGGACGGCGTGTCGCCATGCCAGCAGTCCGGTGTAGCCCTCTTCCAGCTGGGGAATTCCGGCTCGGGGGCGGAGAACAGCGGTGAAACTAGGCGGCTCCGGCAGCTCGATCAGTTGGCGGAGATCGCGGTATACCGAGTCAATCAGCTGATCATCGGCAAGCTCAAGCCGTTCCGGATGGCGGCGGCCACCGACTAGGGCTTCCAGCAGCTGGTGACCCGCGGGTGCCCGACCGGGAAACATGTGCGAGGAAAACAGGGCGCCCAAGGTGAAACGCTGTTCCTGCTCCGGAGCCAGGTAGCCAAAGCCGAAGGGAATGCGGGCGCGGTCATTGAACCCAAGGAGCACGGTGGCGATGCGGGCCTCGGGTATTGCTGGCAGCGGCGGCGGCATGGTCGGCAGGGCTTGGGTGAGCAGCGGCAGGCTTTGGTTCACCGGCAGGGCCAGCACCAGATGACGGCAGCAGACCTCGCCCTGCTCGGCCAGCACCCGCCACCCTCCGTTTTCCCGAACTATTTCCCGGACGCCATTCCCGTAGACGAGGCTGCCCCTGTCGACACAATCTGCCGCCAGACGTTGCGGCAGCACGGCCATGCCGCGGGTGAAACTGGTCATGGCCGGCAGCCCTTTCTTTTTTCCCTTTCCTTGCCGGGCGGCGGTACGCATTTTGGCGATGACCCCGCGGATCACAGATCCGTGCTGTTTCTCCAGTTCCCGAACCCCCGGCATGACCGCATCAATCTTCAATCGGTTGATATCACCGGCATAGGTGCCGGTGAACACGGCATCGGCAAAGGGGAGCAGGACCTTGCCGAACCGGTGGGCAGTCCATTCGGCCACCGAGGGTTCGCCTGGCAAGGGATTTTTCCAGAGATCGGCCAACACCCGCAGCTTGGCGCTCCAGGGAATCAGCGGCTGCCGCAGAATCTGCAACGGTTTTTGCGGAATGCACCGCAGCTGGCCATCCAGGCAGACGTAACGGACAAACTCGCCCAGCGGCGCGGTGGTGATCGCCTGTTCCAACCGGGACAGACGGATCAAGGTTCTGCTTTCCTCGCAGTTGTCAAGAAAGCCGTGGGGGCCCCATTCGGCCTGGTACCCGGACTCACTGAAGGTTGCGATCGCCCCTCCCGGCTGTGGTGATTTTTCCAGAACCAGCACCTGCAGTTGGGGCTGCTGCGAATGGAGAAAAACGGCGGTGCTCAGGCCGGAGATACCGGCACCGACGATACATACGTCATAGCTTGATGGCTGCATGGGGTTCCGTTGCTGCTGTATTTGCCGCTAACAGGCGGTGTTAGGTTGTCTTGACACTCTCACATTCGTGCTTACCATTTTGCCCGGATAAATGAAAGAGGCTTCCCCCTCCCGCTATTGTCCGGAAAGCCTCGGCTTTCCGGTCCTATATCACTACCAATATGAACAAAAAAAGAGGAACAGACCCATGGCAGAAGCACAGGTTGAAACCAAGCAGTTTCAGGCGGAGACCAGAAAGGTCCTGGATATCGTCATCAATTCGCTCTACACCGAGCGCGATATTTTTGTCCGCGAACTCGTCTCCAATGCCGCCGACGCCTTGGAAAAATTTCGCCATCAGAGCCTGATCGAAAAAGTTGAGTTCGACGCGCACGTACCCCTGGAAATCACCATTGACTGCGACGATAAAGCACACACCCTCACCCTCACCGATACCGGTATCGGCATGACCAAGGAGGAGTTGGA
Organism: Desulfobulbales bacterium; assembly: GCA_038205495.1. Lineage (GTDB taxonomy): Bacteria > Desulfobacterota > Desulfobulbia > Desulfobulbales > Desulfobulbaceae > Desulfobulbus. The sequence continues at coordinate 5,583 of JBBRBT010000047.1, read as the reverse complement.
AACCAATCTTGGCACCATCGCCCATTCGGGATCGCAGCACTTTTTTGAGCAATTGGCCGAGGCCGCCCAAAAAGACGTCAATCTCATCGGCCAGTTCGGCGTCGGTTTTTATTCAGCCTTCATGGCTGCTAAAAATGTGCGGGTACAGACCCGTTCCTGGAACGGCGAGGAAGGGTTTGAGTGGGCATCGGACGGCGGCGGCACCTACACCATCAGTCCATGCCCGGGTCTGCATCGCGGCACGAAGATCATCCTCGAACTTAAAGAAGATGCCCAGACCTATAGCTCCAAGTTCACCATCGAGCGGATCGTCCAGCAGTATTCGACCTTTGTGCCGTTCCCGGTCAAGGTCGAGGGCAAAAAGGTGAATACGGTTCAGGCGATTTGGTCCCGGTCCAAGGCGGAGATCTCCGAAGAGGAATACACCGAATTCTATAAGTTCATCGCCAATGCCAGCGATGAGCCGATGTTTCGGCTCCACTTTTCCGCGGATGCGCCGCTGGCCATCAACGCCTTGGTCTATGTGCCCAAGGAGAACTTCGAGGTCCTGGGCATGGGGCGGATGCAGCCCGGCGTCAATCTCTACTGCCAGAAGGTGTTGATCGACCAGCACAGTGAAAACATCCTGCCCGAATGGCTTCGTTTTCTCAAAGGTGTGGTCGATTCCGAAGACCTGCCGCTCAATATTTCCCGGCAGTCCTTGCAGGACAACGCCCTGGTGGTCAAACTGCGCCGGGTGCTGACCAAGCGGTTTGTCAAATTCCTGGGTGAAGAGGCCGAGCGTGACGCGGGCAAGTATCTTGAATTCTGGAAGACCTTCGGCATTTTCCTCAAAGAGGGCGTGACCTCGGATTTTGAGCACAGAGGCGAGCTGGGCAAACTGCTTCGTTTCGAATCCTCGTCCAGCGAACCCGGCACAATGATCTCACTGGACGACTATGTCGGGCGGATGAAGGAAGGCCAAGACAAGATTTACTACATCAACGGCCCGAGCCGGATCGCCGTCGAGTACGGTCCGTATGTTGAGATGTTCAAGAAACGGGGCGTGGAGATTTTTTACACGCTGGAGCCCATCGATGACTTTGTCCTCAACCACCTGGGCGAGTACGACGGCAAGAAACTGGTTTCCGCGGACCGGGCTGATCTGCACCTGCCCGAATCGACCGAGAGCAAGGCCGAGCCTGAATCCAAGGAGGCCGGGGAGCCGCTGGAGGCTGGAGTGGTCAAGCAACTCTGCCAGTGGATGAAAGAGATCCTCGGTGAACGGGTCCAAGAGGTCAAAGCCTCCAGTCGTCTGGTCGACAGCCCCGCCATGATCGTCAACGTCGATGGCTACATGACCTCGTCCATGGAGCGGGTCCTCAAGGCGTCGGGCCAGAACGAGGCCTTTGGTATGGGCATGAAAAAAGATATGGAGATCAATGCCGCCAGCCCTTTGATCAAGAAGTTGGCGTCGTTACGCGAAAGCGATGCAACCTTTGCCGGTGATGTGGTCGAGCAGTTGTACGATAATGCCATGATCCAGGCCGGGCTGCTGGTCGATCCGATGGAGATGGTGCGGCGCAATTACCGCATCCTCGAGCGGGTTGCCGGCGAACCTTCAGTTGCCAAGTAACCTGCATGGGGTCCAGCTGCCGCCATCCGGCGGCAGTTGTCCCAGGAAAGGCCCATAAGGTGTAAAACCTCGGTTTTTGGTTGCATTTATCAAAGGCGAGAGAGTCTTGCCTTGAAAAAAGGTTGTGTTCACGATATAGGAACATAACCTTTTTTTTATTTGTTCGGATTGTTCCTGGAGGGAATTCGATGCGTTCAACCCTGTTGGTGCTCTTCATGGCACTTTTTTTGCTGAGTGGCTGTAGTAATTCCAAGCAGGTGAGGCATCTTGCCTCCGATGCTGTTTTGATCAAACCCGGGCAATCAACGGCCAAAGACGTGCAGAAATATCTGGGAGAGCCCAACGGACGGCGGGAGATCTCTCCCGGGGTGACGGAATATGTCTACTATGAGGACCGGCCCGGCTTCTTAGGCAACATGCCGGTCCTTGGACCCATGATCGGTCCGGCCGGGTATGAGATGATTATTGTCACCATTGACAAGGATGTGGTCAAAAACTGCGAATTCCGCAACTTCAACGAATCTGATCGCAAGTGGGTGGAAGATTTCACCTGGGAAGAGGTCAAGTGAGTCCACCTTCGACCTTTGACATTAACCGGGAGCGGATGATTGAAGAGCAGTTGGTTGCCCGGGGAATCAACGATCAGAACGTCTTGGAGGCCATGCGCCAGGTACCGAGGCACCTGTTTGTCGAAGATGCGATGCAGGCCCACGCTTACAGTGACTTCCCTTTACCGATCGGCAATGGCCAGACCATTTCACAGCCCTACATTGTTGCTCTTATGACCCAGATTTTGCACCTCACGGGATCGGAAAAGATCCTGGAGATCGGCACCGGCTCCGGATACCATGCGGCGATCCTCTCCCGTCTCTGTCAGAAGGTGTTCACCGTGGAACGGATCGATGGCTTGGTGGGACGGGCGCGGAAGGTGTTCGATCGGCTTCGCTACCATAATATCGTCTCCCGTATTGACGACGGCACGGTCGGTTGGCCTGCGGAGGCGCCCTTTGACTGTATCGTGGTGACTGCGGGAGGGCCGCGCATTCCTGAGCCGCTCCTGGCCCAGTTGGCCGATCCCGGTCTCCTGGTCATGCCGGTGGGTGGTCAGGACGTCCAAGACCTGCAGATGGTGGAAAAACGGGACGGCGTTATCACCGTTCAAACTATCGAACAGGTTCGTTTCGTTGACCTGATCGGTGCCCACGGCTGGCCGAACTGAAACAAACCCCCGGATCCTCCCGCTGCGACCTTCCAGGGTTCGCACCGTTGCTTTCTTCTCCTCTTTTTTTTCCGGCTCACTGTACAGTTTTTTGCCTGAAGCTTCGCCGGTATTTTAAAAAACCTTGCTTCTCCATCGCCGGAGAGAAAAGATGACTCACTATCCGTTTTAACCCCCATCGGTTACGTCCTATGTCATTTCTCAACAGCGAAGCCTTACTTGATCTGCTCGTCCAGGAGCAGCTGCTCAGCGGTGAGCAGCGACAGTTGATCGTTTTGCAGAAAGGCAAACAGCGTCAGAAACTGCTCAAACAGATCGGCAGCCGTCGGCAGGACGATGAGTCGCCTCAGGATAAAGGAGCGCCCGATCTGGTCGATATTATTGTCTCCCTGGGCCTGGAGACCGGTGACGCCAGAAAAGTGCCGCTGACCGAAGAGATCATCATGCGCGCCGTCAGCCATGGCCTGAAGATTCCGTTCAAAAAACTTGACCCGCTCGACCTGGATATGAATATCGTCACCAAGACGATTCCCCGGTCCTTTGCCATTAACCACCTGATTCTACCGTTTGAGTTGAACGACGGCGTTCTTGAGGTCGTTACCTATCACCCTGATAATCACCTGGTGCTGGAGGATATTGAACGGGCCAACCAGGTGAAGGTGCGGCCGTATCTATCGACCCGGACCGATATCAAGAAAATTCTCGCCGAATTCTTTGGGTTCCAGCGCTCCATTACCGCTGCGGAGACCCAATTCGGCACCACCGGAACGGCCGTCACCGTCGATATCGGTAACCTTGAGCAGTATGTGCGGCTCGCCACGACCAAGGAGTTAAACTCCACCAATCAGCACATCAAGGCAGCGGTGAACCATCTGTTCAGCTATGCCCTGGAGCAGCGGGCCAGCGATATTCACATCGAGCCGAAACGGGATATCTGTCTGGTCCGTTTCCGCATCGACGGTATCCTCCACACTATCTACAAACTGCCCAAGGCGGTTCACTCGGCCATTACTTCACGGATCAAGAGTCTGGCGCGCATGGATATCGCCGAAAAACGGCGCCCGCAGGATGGCCGGATCAAGGTCGGTCGGCGGGAGGAGGGCAAGGAAGCGGAACTCCGTGTTTCCACCGTACCGGTTGCCTTCGGCGAAAAGACGGTCATGCGTATTCTCAATCCGGACGTGATCTTCCAGCGCCTTGATAATCTCGGTTTTTCCCGGCGAGACCGGGTGGTGTACAACAGTTTCATGACCTCGGGCCATGGGATTGTCCTGGTGACCGGGCCGACCGGCAGCGGTAAGTCGACCACCCTCTACTCCACCCTCAAGCAGATCGCCTCACCGGAAAAAAACATCGTCACAGTGGAAGATCCGGTGGAAATGGTGCACGAGGAATTCAACCAGATCGCGGTCCAGTCGCAGATCGATGTCACCTTTTCCACCATCCTGCGCAATATCCTCCGCCAGGATCCCGACGTTATCATGATCGGCGAGATCCGTGATCTTGAAACCGCCACCCATGCGGTCCAGGCCGCTCTCACCGGCCACCTGGTTTTTTCCACCCTGCACACCAATGACGCGGTTTCGACCATCATCCGCCTCCAGGATCTGGGCCTGGAGCCTTTTCTCATTGCCTCGACCCTGCTCGGCGCCCTGGCGCAGCGGCTGGTGCGACGCATCTGCCCGCATTGTGCCGAACCTTATGCCGTTGATGCGGCTGGTTTGCGCAAACTCGGCTTTCCGGTGGCCGGCGGGGAGACGGTGACGCTCAAACGAGGCAAAGGCTGTCTGCAGTGCCGCAATACCGGCTACCTGGGACGTTTGGGCATCTTTGAGCTCTTCCCGATGTCGGAGCAGTTGAAGAAACTGATTGCCGCCAAGGCCAATGATTCCGAGCTGCGGCAGGTTGCCATCAGGGAAGGGATGACTACCTTACGAGAAGATGCCTGGCGCAAGGTGCAGGCGGGCTTGACCACGGTGGAAGAGGCCCTTCGGGTGACCGGAGACATGGAGGCGCATTGATCTTTTTCTGTGGTAGTGTGATATTTGTTGTGAACAGAACCAATAGTGTGGGATGAGCGGAAAACATGAGCGGAAAACAGGTACCAGGACAGAAAATAGTCAGTAAAAATAAAAAGGCCTTTCACGATTACCACATCGACCAGATCTTCGAGGCCGGGATGGTGCTCAGCGGTCCGGAAGTCAAGTCGCTGCGGGCGGGCAAAGCCAATCTACGCGATGGCTATGCCCTGCTCAAGGACGGCGAGGTCTTTCTCTACAATGTTCATATTTCACCCTATTCCTTCGCCACCCAGATTAACATTGAGCCGCTCCGTGTCCGCAAACTGCTCATGCACCGGCGGGAGATCCGCAAGCTGCTTGGTAAACTGCACGAGAAAGGCATTGCGCTTATCCCCCTCAAGATATACTTTATAGCCAACGGGAAGGCGAAGGTGGAATTGGGCCTGGCCCGCGGTAAAAAGCTCTATGACAAACGGGCTGCTCTCAAGGAAAAAGATTCCAACCGCGACATGGAACGTACTCTGCGGCGCGACGATTGATTTTCAGGGCAGAATTTGAACAACTCAACACCCTGAGTGCATATACACGGGGGCGAAACGGATTCGACGGGGATATTGAAGCTTAATGTTGCATGCCGAGTTTCTGTCAGCTCGTAAAAATGACGGAAATAAATATAATCGCAGACGATTATAACTACGCACTGGCAGCGTAAGCTGCTGTGCCGTTCC
>JBBRBT010000046.1:0-31581 GCA_038205495.1 Desulfobulbales bacterium | reverse complement strand
GGCACAGGCTCACCGGCGACTTTGAGCGTCACGAGACCAGCCAGTTCCCCGTGCGCGGCCAGCGCGGCGGTCGTGGGGCCGGTCTGAAGGCATTGGAAGCCGAACGACATCTCTGTCCGCCTCGAGGGGACTTTGAGTTCCTCGAGGAATTGGATGAAATGGGGATAGGTGGCCTCATTAAAAACGATGAAGCCAGTATCAACCGGGGTGCCGGCATCCGGCCCATCGGGGATAGGGATAGTATGGGTATGACCGCCGAGGTAGTCGCCTTGCTCCAGCAGGGTGACATCATGGGTTTTCTGGAGGAAGTGGGCGGCTACTATGCCGGCCACACCGCCGCCGATCACCGCCACTTGTTTCCGGGGTGCGTGGTCTGATTGGTTCATGAATGTTCCGGATTGCCGGTTGAGGAAGGAGTGCAAGGCCCCTTTTTGGGGAACCAGGGGAAAAAGGCGTTGGTTCTGGCCTTGTAGGCCTCGAACTGCGGATTGCCAATGTATTTAGCCTCAAGCATGGGAATACCCGACACTTTGAGGAGGAGAAAACAGATGGTCAGCGGGCTGATCAGACCCCAGAGGCCTGCCGGTGATCCCAGCCCAATAAAAAAAATACCCCACCAGAGGATGGCTTCACCAAAATAGTTGGGATGACGGGTGTAGCGCCACAATCCCTCCTCGATGGTCCGGCCGCGATGGGCCGGGTTCTGTTTGAAACGGGTCAACTGCCAGTCACCGACCGCCTCGAAGAAGAATCCGACTCCAAAGAGCAGGATGCCTACGAAATCGGTCCAGCGCGGGCCGCTGCCGGGACTGGCGATGGTGAGCAGGATCGGCAGAGCCACCACAAAAACCACTGCGCCCTGGAGCAGATAGATCTGGAGAAAACTCCGCCAGATTATGGTCTTGCCCCAGGCTTCGCGGAAGGCCCGGTAGCGGAAATCCTCCCCTTTGCCCCGATGGCGGAGGCCGATATGTAAACCAAGACGCACTCCCCAGAGAGTGACGAGAGCAAGCAGCAACAATGGCCGGAATCCCGCAGTGCCCCCGAACAGCCAGGCGCCCCAAGAGGCGACGACAAAGGCCGGACCGTAGGCGATGTCAATCAGGCTATTGTCTTTGGCAAGCAGGCCGATGACAAACATGCAACTCATGTAGGCCAGGAGGAGGAGCGCCGCACTTTCTAAAACGGTGGCCATGATCATCACGCTGCAATCAGTTTGGGGACAAGGGGGTTCATCCCTTGAGGAGCCAGGAACCAATGAGAAAACTGCCGCCGCTCACCAGGGTGCAGAGCACCGTGCCCCAGGCGATGTCGACCACCGTAACCAGAACCGGCCAGTCGCGCAGTGTGGCCAGATTGGTAAGATCATAGGTGGCATAGGTAAAAAAACCGAACAAGGCACCAAGGAGGCAGGCCCTGGCGAGCGAACCGGCTTCCAGGCCAGGGCGAACGGCAAAGATGAGAATGCCGACGATGTAGATAAGATAGAAGAGGAGGGCCGCGGTCCAGTTGACCTGGGGACTGAGCAGCGAATGGAGCTGCTCCTTATAGAAATTTCTGGCTGCATACCCCAGCCAGGTCATGTCGATGGCAAAAAAAACCGGAATGGTGAACAGGTAGAGCTTGAACCAAAACGAGAAATTCATGAGACTGCCTCCCCAAGGTATAAAAACGATAAACCGTAAAAGGGCGCCTAACACTCACTTCATGTTGCCAGGAGATTCAAAGAAGAAGATACGAGTACCGTAATGCTTCACCAAAAAAAAACAACAGTGTTGTCGCCGAATTGTGACTGATCTCCTTTGGTGCTGCTCTCAAGCAATGGTCTCGATATCAAGCAGGTGCACCTCATCAAACTGGTTCACCAGAATATATCGACGGACCGTGAGGGCCATGAGGGCGGAAGATGGGGCCAGACAAAAGGGTTCCAGCTCAGGATGCCGATGAAGGAAGAGGGCGAGCGGGCCGTTTCTGTCCTTCCCCAGCAGCTCCTTTGCCTGTCCAAGGGCGGTGACTGCAAGGGCCGACTGGAAATCGGCACTGCGGTTGGTCCGGTTGTCGATGAGCGCCGAGACCTGATTGTTGGCAGCCATGTTGTTGTATTTATGGGTTGCCCGTGAGGTGACAAAGAAAAGGCGAGCGAGATCGGCGGCAGCGGCAAAGGCCATCAGGCTGGTGTAGGGCGCCGTACCGTCGTGGGTGGCGAGCACCATGTGCAGCTGCTGTTGGAACAAAGCGCGCAGTTGCGCCGCCAACTGTTCCCGGTCCTTTGGACAATGCGGTTTCTGTGGCTGCATGGTTCTTCAGCAATGGCTGCGCAGGCGCAGGTCGAGGGGGTGCGGGTGGAGATAGTACTGGTCGCGCAGGCAGGCACTAACCCCAATTTTTCGTTTTTCCATACCGTTGCCTCCTTGGGCTTATGCCTCTTCTTTCGCACTGATGTTGCTTGAAAAAACAACGATCATGTAGCTCATGTACCCTTGCCTTGCCATTATTTCATACATATCAGTTTTTCCAACATAAACCTCAACCTTTTTAAGGAGAAAGAACATGGCTGATCAAGACTATCAAAAAATGGACAGCTCCGGTGGTGGTTATGAATCTATGGTCTGGGTCCGGGACAAGGATGGTAAGGAATACGCCTGCTACCTGAAAGACATCAAAGGCATTAAAACCAAAGAGCAGCTGACCGAGGAAGAAAAAGCGCAGTGTATCGATGTCAGTCAAATCGTCGGCACAGAACGCTGGTAATCCACGACACTCTTTAGCCTATAGACAGGGCCTGTTTTCGATACGCTCGGACAGGCCCTGTGGTTTTTTTCGTTTAATACCGTTCGGTGGGCCTTCTCTCCGGCACGTGAACATGAGGGATGCGCTCCTCGTTCCACTCGCGGGACACATAGAGCTGACAAAAGCATGTTCCGAACTCTTCGACATCCGGCCCTCGATAGACACAGGGGCAGATGATATCCTTATCCTTATCCCGCTTTCCCGAAGCCAGCCTGCAGGGGCAGGCCATGTAGCCATAGCGGTCCTTGTTGGTCAGTAAGCCGCGGAGCAGATCAAAGGTCCGCTCACGATCCCGGTTGAAGCAATAGCCTTTGGGCTCCTGCACCTTTTTGAGCATGTCATGGAGATCGTCGACCTTGGTGCGCACCCCAATGGCCTCCTTGATCTCCTGAACTTTGAAACCGGTAATAATATGCCCGTCGATAGTAATGGTGGGAAAGGAGCAACTGGGATTGAGCAGGCGCAATTCAGCCAGCAAGGCCTCTTGCTCCTGACTTGCCAGCAGGTCGCCATCAACGAATTCATGCGGTACATCAAGATCCCTGAGCATTTTCTTTATGGCCTGACAGTAGGCACAAGTTGAAAGGCTGTAGAGTTTTATGCGTTTTGTTTCCATCATGAGTACCCTTTGTTTGCTTTCGCTTATGAATTCGATCCCCACATGCAACCCATTGAATCCGCTTAGCAATCCATTTTTGCAAGCACGTGTTGGCGCAGACGGAGATCAACAAGGAGCGCCTGCAAAAACCGGGATGGCATGGGTCAAAAACACAAAAGGAGAACTATTACTGAACGAGAGAAGACGGCAAGCAAATAAAATATTTTAAAATATATTTGACACAATGCAACTCAATCTCACAGTAAGTCATAATTTTATTTTAAAAATAAACAGTTATATCATGGTTTTTAATTGAAAGCATGAAATTGACTTCGTCTTTGTGTCGCATAAGACACGCGCCGTGTTTATGGTTCCAATCAGGAACCCAAGAAGATAAATCTTTGCCGCAAAAGGAAAAAATATGAAAAAGTTACAAGAATACTTCGAAAGTACCAAAGGGGTAGGTGTATTGGCTACAGCTGACAGTAAAGGGAAAGTGGATGCGGCAATTTATTCACGTCCGCATTTTCTTGAGGAAGGGACGATGACCTTTATCATGCGCGATCGTTTGACCCACCACAACCTTCAATCAAATCCTTCCGCGACCTTCCTTTTCATTGAAGAAAAAGCAGGCTACAGCGGAAAGAGACTTTTTTTAAAAAAAGTCCGTGAAGAAAACAACCCTGAATTAATCAAGAAAATAAAAAGGCGTACATTCAGCGATGATAACGAGGCGCTTGCTTTTCTTGTCTATTTCACCCTTGAGAAGGAACTTCCGCTCATCGGTGATAAATAGTCGGGATCAGATATTGATTTGGAATCCAACTGACCCCTCAGGATGGCCAAAAACTGACAGCGGCATTTGCAGGTCTTGTAATCCTGTCCCTTTGATGCCCTTTGGCAGTGGGTGAATCACACCTCGGTGCGCGTGCACGCAGTTGTTTCAGCCAATATCGTTTGATCTCTTCTGCTGCGGCTTGATGTCGAGAATACGAAAGGGGAATTCCCCTTTCGTTACATCATCACAGAAGAATCTCAGGGTTTCATAAACGCTAGAAAAAGCCAAGTCGTTCCAGGGAATTTCATCGGGAGTAAAAAGTTTCACTTCAAGGCTTTCGATGCCGGCATGAAAATCAGAATTAAGAAGGCGGGCCCGCAGGAAGAAATACACCTGATTGATAAAGGGCAGGTTGGCAAGGACGTAGGGCTGCAAATCATCAACTTCTGCCCAAGCCTCTTCTTGCGTTTCACGCAGGGCGCAGGCTGAGACCGTTTCCCCATTTTCCAGCCATCCGGCCGGAAGCGTCCATTGACCTCGACGAGGTTCAATGGCCCGCCTGCACAACAGGACTGCATTGCCCATCACAGGGATGGTGCCGACAACCATTTTAGGATTTTCGTAATGGATGGTATGGCAGCCATCGCAAACAAACCGCAGTCGGTCATCCCCCGCAGGCACTTGCAGCGTCACTTTGGCACCGCACTGAGCACAGAAATTCACAATCGCATCCTTTCTGAAAAAAAGTCTATTGTTTAGAGTACCAGCCTTTCAAGGCCAGCTGTTAGCGTCTGGCCCCAAATCGTGGAATCCGCAGGTCCATGGCCCCGGCAGGCTTTCGGATGCCTACCCGTATTCATTTCAGCCCTTGTTGAAAACCGTGTCTCTATAACGTTCCACATCGAATTTGCGGCGACAGCCCGCCTCGTTCATATAACGAATTTTTCCAAACACGGAACGTTCACGCCAAGCCCTGTCGTGCACTCCTCCTATAGACCACGCAATTCCCGCATAGCCGTTTGGGTCCCGACCATCCAGTGAGTAGCGGTCATTCAGCGTGATGGCATACTCGAGGGCCGTTTCAGGATCGGGTGTCCATTCGAGGATCTTCTTGGCCCAGTACATTCGCAAAAAGCCATGCAGCTTGCCGCTCTGGACAAGATCCTGCTGACAGGCGTTCCAGAGCATTTCATGGGTCGTTCCATTTTCGAGTTCGGCCAGGGAATAGACAGAGGCTCTCTTGTCGTGCCGATGCTGGTCCAGTGTTGTGCGTGCCCAGTCCGGAAAACCTGCAACCCGGTCATAAGTCGGCTCATAATAACAGAAATTATCGGCAAGCTCTCTGCGAACAACAAGTTCTTCAAGAAACGCTTCCTTGGTCTCTGCCGGCAGGGCTGAACGGGAGACCATCCAGGCCAATCTCTGCGGGGACAACTGCCCGAAATGAAGATAGGGAGACAGTCCCGACTGGCCGTCCAGGCACGGATTGTTCCGGGTCTTGACATAATTTTCCAGCCTCTGCTGCACAAAATGTAATGCGGCCAGAGAGGCGGCCGCCTCTCCGGCCTGTATCCAGGGATACGCTTCCGGCGTTGGGCTGGTAACGCTTTCGCCGCGAAAAGTTTCAGGAAACCCTACAGGTGCGTTATTCCAGGTGAACGGATGGGGATGGACCACCGGAATATCAGTTAAATAGTCATCCAGGACCCGTTTGATCTTAGGACGGAGCGTGTATGCGGCATACTCCTTTTTGGCGGAGATGATCCAGGCAGGAACAATGTTGTGGGTATCCACCTCATGCAACGGTATTTTCAGGGTGGCGATCAGCATCTTTTTCCATTGCTGTTTAATCCGTAACGGGTCGAAATCGCTGACAAGCAAATGGGCGTCAATCGTCTCCAGAAATTGGGGAAGTATTGCTTCGGGACTCTGTTCGAGCAGCCTGAAGCCGATGTTGCATTGACTGAGTTTCTCCTGCAATTCCACCAGGCCCTTGCGCATGAAACTGTAATGGCGCAAGGTGGCTCCGGGATAATCGGGAATCATGCAGAAGACAACCATCAGCCCTTTCTGATGAATAAGCGCTTCCTGCTGGGCCCATAAAAGGGCCCAATTGTCGTTAACCCGCTGATCACGGGACATCCAGTACACCACCGGGCCTTGCCCGTGTTGTCCTTGGGCAAGGCATCGACCTCTTCGCATGATATCAATATTTTTTCGATTCATTACTCAATAAGAAAATAAGTACCCACCGGTAAAGCCGATGGTTACGTGCTGAAGGGATGTGTTTCAGGGCATAATCACAGAAAAAAGCTCCGTTCAACACTTTTCAAAAAGGTTAAGCGGAGATATCGTGTTGTTGCTTAGTTGGACCATCCGGGTAGTCACCAGAGCGGCATATGGTAATTTATCGGCGGCATGCTGCAGCAATTCGGCCGTCACCGCTTCTTTCATCGGCCCCTTGGCAACCTTGGCAACCTTGGCTCCAAGCCAGTCTTGATACTAGGCCAGCCATTCATCGGCAAAAGCTGTATTGAGCCGTGCCAGAATTTTTTCAATATTACGCCAACTATCTCTCTTCCCCTGGTTCCCGGGGTTGTCTCCTTGGGTGAAGATGCACAACTTGAAGGAAATAGTTTGAAAAACAGTATTGCCCTTTTGCCAGGATGGCAAATGCTTTTAAATCGCTGGCAAATTGATAGTTGCGCGGACGTCTCGACCTTTTCAATCCCGGCGTAACGGAGGGCGACAATGAAGATATTAGGACAAAGATGTTCTTCATCATCAGGATGTCCTGTTCATCGTTTCCATTACTCTTGTGCATCATCCTCTTCGTAAATACAATGAAGGCATATAGCAGTGTAAATCTCTCAATCCTCCTCCAACCGAGCTGAAACTTCGCAATCATGGCTGAGACAATCAAGACCAAGACCGTACTGGTGACCGGCGCAACCGGTTATATCGGCAGGCGACTGACCCACCGTTTGCTTGCGACATCTGCGCTGCAAGTGCGATTATTGGTACGGAACAGAAACAAAGTCCAACTTTCAATTGCTGACCAGGTTGAGATACAAGAGGGATCAACCTTCGACAAAGCATCTCTTGCTGCCGCCCTGACAGGGGTCGACACGGCATTTTACCTTATCCATTCCATGGGAGGCACCGAGGATTATCAAAACCTGGACCGAGTCAGTGCCGAGAATTTCAGAGATGCCTGCATTGAAGCCGGTGTACGGCGCATCATCTATCTCGGTGGGCTTGGGGTGAAAGAGAGTGCCAGCAAGCATCTTTTGAGCCGCATTGAGACAGGGGAAATTCTTTCAGCAAAACCCGACCGTATTGAGACGATCTGGTTGCGAGCGGCCGTGATTATCGGTTCCGGAAGCTCCAGTTTTGAAATTATTCGCAATCTCTGCCAGAAACTGCCGGCGATGATCACTCCTCGCTGGGTACGGAGCCACACGCAGCCCATTGGCGTTGATGATGTGCTTTCCTATCTGCAGGCGTCTGTAGAACTCCCGCACCAAGGGAACCTCGTCGTCGATATAGGCAGTGAAAAGCTCAGCTTTCAGGAAATGATGCAGCAGGCCGCAGAAGTCATGGGGCTCAAAAGATACCTTTTTCCCGTTCCTGTGCTCTCGCCTCGCTTATCATCCTACTGGCTGATTCTTTTCACCCCTATCCCCTATAAACTCGCCGCCGCTCTCGTTGAGGGGCTCAAGAGTGAAACCGTCATGCAAAATGATAACGCGGCCAAGTTGTATCCGGAAATACATCCTCTGTCGTTCAAGCAAGCGGTTGCGGGTGCGTTACGGGAACTTGAGCACAATCAAGTTCTCAGTCGGTGGTGTGACAGCACCGGTCAACAGGCGTGCGACATCAAGGATTTCGATAATCCTGCAGGGGCGATTTTAAGAGACATTCGGACGGTTCCTTTTGAAAATGGAGAACGTCAGGAGGACGTCTTTCAATCGGCCTGTACCGTAGGCGGTACCAATGGTTGGTTTAAGTATGATCTTCTCTGGCAACTTCGGGGAATTATCGACAAACTTGTCGGCGGCTATGGGCTCAATCGCGGCAGGCGCTTAAACCAGGAGCTTCGCGTCGGTGACGCCCTTGATTTCTGGAAAGTTGTTGATATCAAACCTGGAAAAAGGCTGCTGCTCTATGCCCAGATGAAATTGCCGGGTGAGGGGTGGCTTGAGTTTGACGTGCAATCCGATCAACTTGTCCAGACCGCCCATTTTCTGCCTCGGGGCATTCTGGGCAGGTTGTATTGGTACCTGGTCATGCCACTGCATCATTTTGCATTGCATGATCTTGCCCGGACCATTGTCGGCAACTCGACCAAACGAGAATGACAGGCCTTCATAGTGAACACAGTGGTAGTGCAGATGCGCTGCTTTGCCGCTGACAGACGAAATCCTGCCGACCAGGTGGCGTATAAGTTTTGTAAACGACTCTCTTTTCAGACTTTTTGAGGAGGAGCCCCATGCAAGCGTTACAAACCTTTTTGCGCCTTGCCAAAATAACACTTCTTTTTACCTTCCAGTCCAAGCATTTGTAGTCGGGTGGCAGTGCCATCGACTCCATTGCCAAAAGACATTGGCATCTATCTCTGCATGAATGAGGAGGGCAACGATGAAAAATTTAACAGGGAGGATTGTTCTTATGGCTCTCGGTTTACTTGGTTTAGCCGGTTGTGCCGGTGAGCGTCCCAACAACCTGGGAGCCAAGGCTGGGCTTCTCGCCCCGTGCCCCAGGTCGCCCAACTGCGTTTCGAGTCAGACCGAGAACGAACGCCACCGAATAGCGCCATTGGCATTCAGCGGTGACCCTAATGCAGCGTTTGCTCGCCTGAAACTGGTTGTTTCAGGCCGGAGCGATACAACCATCGTGGATGATTCGCCCGATTATCTGCGGGTTGAACTGCGTACGATTCTGTTTGTCGATGATGGCGAATTTCTGCTGGACCGGGCAAAAAAGCTCATTCATGTCCGCTCCGCTTCCCGACTGGGCTATTCGGATCTTGGCAAGAATCGCAGTCGCCTTGAAGATATCCGCCGCCAATTCCTTGTGCTCGAATAAAAATAGTAGCTGCGAGTGAATGAGGGGACGCTTTAAGCTTGAACGATTGCCAAAATTGGTTGACTGATGAAGTAAAGGCCCAGTGCTCCGATGCAAACGCCTGCAAGCTTGCGAAATATCCCGCTCCCTTGTTGCCACGTACTATTTGCTAGAAAACGCTTGAGCAGGGCAGTGGAGCTCCCGGCCACCGCAATGGGAATACAATGCCCTAAACCGAAGAGAAGGATGAAGACGAGTCCGGTCATTATTTTTTGCTGGACGGTAATGATGGCGAGAATAGGCGCTATAAATCCAAAGGTACAGGAACCGGAAAGGATGCCATACGCCAGCCCCAAAATAAGCGCCCCGAACAACCCCTTCACCTTAATTTTTGCCATAAGGCCATTGGACATCGAACATTTGGCTACCCCCAGAATATCGAGTGACACCCAGACCAAAATAGCGCCCACGAAGATGCTCATATAAGGTCCGACATCACCGAGCATACGGCCAAGCAGGGTGCAAATGACGCCGATTGCGGCAATAGTGATAAAGAGGCCGATCGTGAATAACACAGCATAGAGCACGGCTTTTCTTCCTGCCACGATCTGATTCTGCCCTGCTACATAGCTAACAATGAGCGGGATGGAAGCCAAGTGGCAGGGGCTGAACAGTACGCTGACCATGCCCCAGAGGAAACAACCAAGGCCCCCGAGGAGGAGACCCTGGCTCATCCAAGAATTAATGGTGAGATAAATTTGATCCACGGGTTACTTAACCCCCTGTTGCTTGAACACAGCGACAATCGACTCCTTATCGAGAAATCCTTCATGCCGGGAAATCTCCTTTCCTTGAGCATCGTAGAAAATCTGGGTGGGGATAGCCCGGATGCCGAATTGTTGCCCCGCATCAGGATTATCCCAGACGTCAACAAAGACGATTCCGGCGCGACCCTGGTATTCCTTGGTCAGTTCCTCGATGATAGGGGCCATCATTTTGCAGGGGATGCATTTCTTTGCCCCCAGATCGACCATGGTCACCATACCGGGGACCGGAACCTGAGGGATTTGCCCTGCCTGGGCCGGGGAGCTTCCCGTTTGGAAGAATGCTGTGGTAGCCAAAAAGACGAGGGCCACAATCAAGCCCCTAAAAATAGTTTTGTTCACTCACAACTCCTTTGTTTAAAGATAGATCATTGCTTTGCTGATGACCGAGGCGATGGATGACGCCGAGACCTCTGTCTTTCCTTTCTCAAAGCCAAGATCGCTCAACCGCAGATGGTTGACTTTGGTAATACCGGCAATATCCAGCGTTTTTCGGGTGCAATCGAGAGAGCAGCCATCGATGGCCAGAATCGACGGGGCCGCTTCGGTTGACTTGACGATACCGCTGACCCGGCCGCTGATTCCGGCCAGGCAAGCCATCTTGCCAGCTCCGTCTCGGGTTAATTTGCGTGCGGCTTGATCGGCCAACTCGCCTACATCAGCACACCCCGAACAAGCGAAAATGATTTTAGGTCCGGCATTACCTCCACATGAACAGCCGCATCCGCTTTGCATTGCACTCATTGGTGTTCTCCTTTTTACCTATTGTAACATTTTCTTCATATCTTCCAGCGACGGCACCTTACCGACACTCTTCACTTCTCCATTGACCACCAAGGAGGGAGTCATCATGACGCCAAAGGTCATGATCTGGTTGACGTCAGAAATCTTTTCGAACTCACAGGCAATGCCCAACTCTTTGGCGGCAGACGCTGCCGTGTCCATGAGTTTGGTGCATTTAGCGCATCCGGGTCCTAAAATTTGAATCTTCATTGTCTTCTCCTCATCTGAAAAATTTAAAAAACCGTACCAAAAAACATACCGCTGAACGTTGCCATCACGATCACCAAGCTGACAAAGGTGGCTGTTTTTTTCACTCCAAGCACACTGTTGATGACCAGCATATTGGGCAGGCTTAGCGCTGGCCCCGCAAGAAGCAAGGCCAGGGCTGGGCCCTTGCCCATGCCGCTGCCGATGAGCCCCTGCAGGATGGGCACTTCGGTCAGGGTGGCGAAATACATGAACGCGCCGGCAAAAGAGGCGAAAAAATTGGCCTGCAAGGAATTTCCACCCACGGCCTTGGCAACCCATTCCGAGGGAATCAAACCTTCATGACCAACCCGACCGAGCAAGGCACCGGCAACAAGTACGCCAAAAAGCAACAGCGGCAGGATTTGTTTGGCAAAATCCCACGAAGTGGAAAACCAGTCGCCCAACTCCCCTTTGTCCGTGCTGGTAAAGACGGAAAGGCCGACAAACCCGGCCGTAAAGGCAATAACGGGTTGGCCAGGAAAAAGCAGCGCCAACCCCACCACGGCAACGGCGATCAGGCCGATTTTCCAGGCGCGCATCTGGAACCAGGAAATGAGCATTACGCCCAAGGCTGCCGCAAATCCTGACGTGATAATCCATTTTGCCGCATAAATGCTGGCCCAGGCTCCCGTGACCTCCTGCGGCTTGCCCCAGTTGGCAAAAACCAGGATGCCAACCATTGAAGCAAAATACAGGCCGTTTTGTAAGAGCGTGTGTTTCACTTCCTCTTCCGGCATAGCCATCTGCATGGCAATCTTTTCTTTTTCCTCTTTGCGGAAAATAATCGCCATCAAGGCGCCAATAATCACGCTAAACAGAACGGCCCCCACTCCTCGGGCGATGCCCATTTCTACGCCGAGAACCCTGGCGGTCAGCACAATCGCCAGTACGTTGATTGCCGGTCCGGAGTAGAGAAAAGCGCAGGCCGGGCCAAGGCCCGCGCCCATCCTGTAGATCCCACTGAAGAGAGGGAGGATGGTGCAAGAGCAAACCGCAAGGATAGTGCCGGATACAGCAGCAACGCCATAAGCCAACACTTTGTTGGCTGCTGGCCCCAGATATTTCATTACCGAAGTCTGACTGACAAAAACCCCAATCGCCCCGGCAATGAAAAAGGCCGGAACTAGGCAAAGGAGTACATGTTCCTGGGCGTACCACTTGACGAGGTGAAAGGCCTCCAGAATAGCGTTGTCAAATCGTTCAGTTCCCACCGGCAGATAAAAACAGACGAGAAAAACGCCAATGATCAGCAGAAGATATTTCCACTCAGCTTTCCATTCCATGATTGCTCCATTGCTTGTTTGGCAAATTAACCATATAATGACAAAAGAAAACTGACTGATTACGCCAGCATCTCAATCTGTTCCTGCACATTTGCCTTGATGACCGCTTCAACACAGGGGAGATATTTGAGGATGCAGGGTACTTTGAGCCGATAATAAACCTGTTTTCCCCGTTTTTCATCTTCAACGACTCCGGCCTGTTTGAGGACGGACAAGTGCTTGGAGATGGTTGAAAAATCAGCGTCGATAAATTCAGCTAACTCGCAAACGCATTTTTCTCCATCAGCGAGTTGCTCAGCCATCCACAAACGGGTGGGATGGCCTAATGCCTTTAATATGTTGGCCTTAGCCACAATGAGGGCCAGTTCTCTTGCATTCGGCGGTTGTCTTTTCATAGGTTATTTGGTAAATCAACCATGCGTCTTTGTCAAGAAATTTCCCATTGGGATAACGTTCCTCTTCCTTACCGGTTGCCGGCGCCTTCTGCACCTTTTGCCTGATCGTGCTGGGCTTCCTTGTCCTGCTCAATCTCCTGGCCGGAATCAAGCAAATGATAGCGGGGGCCTTTGTGTTCGGAGTGGTTCTCCTAACCTTATCTCACCGACCTGGACCTATCGGGACGGGGAGCGGCAAACTCGCCCGCCGATCATTCAAGTGATTTGAAGGGAAACAACCCGCTGATTCCTCCGAGAGCGAATCAAGCGGAAGGTTGCTCCGTCACTACCGATTGCGACACTATCCCCTCTTTGCCGGTTGCCATTCCTGACCGATGAACAGATGAACCACGCAGATTTCGACATTCCCGTCGAAATTGTGACGAGAAATGTCGAACCCACGATAGCCAAGCTTTCACGAACCTGCCCGATCTTTTTTTTGTTTAATATCAAAAGGTAACATGAAATTTATTTTTACATGTTGTATTTTTTGCCGCTCATGTTTACCCTAACTGCCTAAATTGTATTTTTGCTAGGTACTCGATCAAATCATGCAGCATAGCATCCGGCATTACATCGTCATCTTGATTCTCTTCACTCTTTCATTCGGAGTAGGGGGAA
Source organism: Desulfobulbales bacterium (assembly GCA_038205495.1). GTDB lineage: Bacteria > Desulfobacterota > Desulfobulbia > Desulfobulbales > Desulfobulbaceae > Desulfobulbus. The sequence goes on along the minus strand of JBBRBT010000046.1, from coordinate 18,154 downwards.
AGGTGTACCTTTGTTTATCGCCTGATGGGGACGTGCACGTGGCGCAGCAAAATTCCCCTTGTATACTTGTCAAAAATTGCCCGGCACCTGAGGCTACGGTGACCTTAGACCATCATCGGGTGAAGTGCCAAGCTCATTGTCTGGATATCGCTCTGGGGGGAGACAAAGCAGAACTGCCCAGCAAATATACCGTTCAAATACCTTCCCCCGCCCTGATGCCTTTGGCGTTGTCAATCATTCCAACCCTACCTGTCCAACAGCCTTTTTACCCCACCCCACCCGTTCACTTGCCTCAACTTGCGCTCCGACAAAGCGTCATCCTTCTGATTTGATTCCTTCCCACTGAGCGCCGTCAAGGGTGATCAAACCGTGATCACCACCGGAACTCACCCAAAAAAAATCTCTTGATATCACGGGCCCGTTCGTATCGATCGACGCGGCTGCATTCTCTGATTTTTTTGATTGTGAAGGAATATCTATGCGCATCCAACGATTCGCTTTGTGCATGCTTGTGTTTTCTGCGGGGCTCTGTTTCGCGGCTCTCGCTGCGGCCCAGGCAACAACTCGCACCCAATCCCCTCCTCCTGAAGGTTTGACGCTTGAGGCAGCTCTTGTCCAGGCGTCGCGAAATCGACAGGAACTGACCGCTTATCAGACTGACCTGGAAGCGGCCATGCTCAAGCTGCAGCATGCAGGTCTCCCCCCAAACCCCGAAATTGGCGTGGAGTGGAATAACTTAGGAAATGACTTGCCCAATGGCGACACCAGGGAGACGACCGTTTCCTTGCGCCAGGCCCTGGAGATCGGCGGCAAACCATCGGCACGAAGGAACAAAGGTCAGGCCGAAATTCTTCGATTGCAGCGCGAACAGGCGATGACCTGGCTCGATATTGCCGTCGAGGTCAGAACAGCTTTCGTGGAGGTGCTCAACGCCCGCGAACGGCTGGAACTGCAGCGAGATGCAGGGAAGATCGCCTCGGATTTGGTTGCGATGACCCATGAACAAGTCGTGGCTGGAAAAATTGCTGGTACCGAAGAAACCAGGGCCCAAGCCCGGAAAGCAGAGGCCACGGCGGAAGCCCAGAAGCTAAAACGGCTATTGACTGAAGCCGAACTGAATTTTGCCACTGTCCTCCTTGCGGATCCGGGCGGCGCCACCGTGACTGCGGCAGGCAGTCTTCCTCACGAGGTCCCTGTTCCAGACCAGCAAGCACTGCTTGCTGAAATGAAGGATTCCCCCCTGCTTGCCCTTCGCCGGAGCGAGACGCAGCTTGCCAAAACAGGCCTCTCTCTGGAGCAGGCCAATGCCTGGTCAGACCCCACCCTTTCTCTGTCTGTTCGTGACGTTCCGAGCGAGGAGGCCCGTGCTTTTGCCATCGGCGTCTCCATACCGCTCCCGCTGTTTCAACGCAACCAGCCGTCCCTGGCCGAAGCAGGAGCAACGGCGCACAAGGCGAGGGCGAATGAGTCGGCAGCCTCCCGACGCCTGCAAACGGAACTGATCAAGGCGCATTCAGCCCTAGTTGCCGCTGACCAGGAAGCCCGCATGTTACGCGCCGATGGTCTGAGCAAGGCTGCCGAGGCCGCCGAGGCGGTCCAGGAAGGATTTCGGGCCGGCAAATTTCGCTACAGCGATGTCCTGGAAGCAACGCAATCGCTGGTGACCATGAAGGGCCGGTATCTGGACGCGCTCCTTGAGTTGAATCGTGCAGCCATCACTCTCGATCGTCTTCTGGGCAAGCCCGCACCGCCTACGCTTTCCAAGAATTTTTCTTCATCTTCCTCGAACAGGAGTACCCCATGATCCAGAAGAAAACGACTTTCCTCGTCATGAGTATTGTTGTAATTGCCGTCCTGGCAGGAGCAGGAGGTTTTTTTGCCGCCGAACGTCTGCATCAGGCCGACCCGGCGCAACTCAACGCAGCCCCCGAGACTCCTCAAAAAGAAACGGCACATGAGGACCCCGGCCTTGAAGAAAAAGGCCACGACCATGAAGCCGAAGTTTCCGATCTGGACCGGCCTGTGGACGAAATGTGGGGAGCCAATTGCGAACACGGAATACTCCAGCATCAATGTGACGAGTGCCGCTACGAGATCGGCACGGTCAAGCTCGACTCCACGCTCATAGGCGATAACGGCCTGGTGCGCACTGGTCTACCGGAAAAAAGACACGAACAGCATCAGGAACGCAGCTTGCCCGGCGAAGTCCAGTTGGATGACACCCGTACCGTGCGGGTGGCCAGCCCCGTAACCGGCTTGATTACCCGCAGGTTCATAACGCCAGGGGTTAAAATCGAGGCCGGGGCGCCCCTTTTTGAGATCGACAGCCCCGAGGTGGCCGAGGCCAAGGGGAGCTATCTCAAAGCTGTGGCCGGACTTGGTCTTGCCGCCAAATCGGCGGAACGTGAAGCCCGGCTGTTTGCACAAAAGATCGCGGCCGAGGTCGAGGTCCAGCAAGCGCAAGCTCAACGGACCGAGGCTGAGACCGAGGTTGCCACTGCTCGCGGTCGACTCCTGCGCCTGGGACTCACGAAGGATGACATCGAGCGTATTTCGGCCAAAAATGGTGCGGCTTTGAACGGAGTCGTGGTTATCCATGCCTCCAAGGCGGGAACGGTCATTGAAGGCAACGCCGCTGCAGGTGAACACGCGGAGGCCGGAAAAGAACTGCTCACTCTTTCCGACTTGGACACCGTGTGGGTCATGGCTGATTTGAAGGAGGCCGATCTTGCCGTCGTCACCGATGCTTCAGGGAAGGAGGCCAAGATCGACGCCATGGGTCGCAGCTTCAACGGCCGGTTGGATACGGTGGCCGGCCGCATGAGCGAAACGACCCGCACTGCCAAAGCCCGATTCAGCGTTGATAATACCGAGGGTCTTCTCAAGCCTGGGATGTTCGTCTCGGTACGTCTTTTGTTGCCCGCAAAAGGCGAAACCCTTGTCGTGCCCAAGGTAGCGGTCCTGGCCGACGCTGGCCGGACGTTTGTCTTCACCCATAAAGAGGGAGACTACTGGATCCGGCGGCCGGTCACCCTCGGGGCACGTTTCGATGGCATGGTGGAGATCGCCTCCGGCATCACGGCCGAGCAACGGATTATCACCGACGGTTCTTTTCTGCTGAAAAGCGATGTCCTGCGCAGCAAGATGGGCGCCGGTTGCGCGGATTAAGGGAGCAACTATCATGGAACGATTCATTAAACTCCTTTTAGCCCGACGCTGGATGGTCCTCATCGTGACGGCACTGTTGGTCACCACTGGCTGGGTCGCCTGGACCCGGCTCCCCATCGACGCCTTTCCGGACGTGACCAATGTCCAGGTTATGGTGCTGACTGAGGCGCCTGGACTCTCCTCGGTCGATGTCGAACAACAAATCACGTATCCAATCGAGCAGCAAATGGGTGGTGTGCCCAAGGTCACCCAGGTGCGCTCTCTGTCCAAGGCGGGACTGTCGCAGGTTATCGTAGTTTTTGAGGACAGCACTGATATTTATTTTGCCCGACAGCAAATCTTTGAACGGCTGACGATTGCCCGCGAGCACCTGCCCGCCTTTGCCGAACCGGAACTCGGCCCTATCAGTACCGGATTGGGGGAGATCTTCCAGTACACCCTTGAAGGTGAGGGCATGACCGCCATGGAACTCCGCCGCCTCCAGGATGCGGTTGTCACCCCGCAACTTCGCCCCATCCCCGGGGTCAACGAGGTCAACAGCTTCGGAGGTTTTGTTCGCCAGTATCAAGTCCTGGTCAACCAGGAGGCCCTGCTCAAGTATGGGATCAACCTACGGGAGGTTGTGGAGGTACTGGCGAAGAACAACGCCAACGCCGCTGGCGGCTTCATCGTCCGGGATTGGGAGCAGACCTATATTCGAGGCTTGGGACAGCTCACCGGCCCGGAGGATATCGGCGAGGTGGTGCTCAAGGCCAACGATGGCACCCCGGTGCACGTCCACGATGTGGCGGAAGTCACTCTTGGACCCCAATCCAGACAAGGGGCAGTGACCCGCGACGGCAAGGGTGAGACGGTTGCCGGAATGGTCATCATGCTTCGGGGAGAAAATTCCAAAGATGTGGTCAGCCGAGTAAAAAACGCCCTGCCCCGTATCCAGGAGAGTTTGCCTGACGGGGCTCGCATCAATGTCTTCTATGATCGCACCGATCTGATCGAGGCCTGCATCAAGACCGTGGTCGATGCGCTCCTTGAGGGCGGCGGCTTTGTCATCCTGGTGCTCTTCCTTTTCCTTGCCGAGTTCAGATCCGCTTTGATCGTCGTGCTGTCCCTGCCCATCACTTTTCTGATCACTTTTCTGATCATGGGCTGGGCCGGGATCAGTTCAAACCTGATGAGCTTGGGCGGACTGGCTTTTTCTGTGGGCATGGTGGTCGACGCGGCCATTGTCATTGTCGAGAATATGCGGCGCCATTTCGCGGAAAATCCTGACACATCCTTGAAGCACCGGATAGCCGCCCTGGCGGTGGCCGAGGTGGCAAGGCCGGTATCGTTCTCCGTACTGATTATCGCCATCGTTTTGGTGCCGCTCTTTTCCCTCCAGGGCATAGAGGGCAAAATGTTCCTGCCGCTTGCCGCCACCATGATCATCGCCATCCTGGTTTCCCTGGTGGTGGCGTTGACGGCGGTGCCGGTCCTCTCCACCTTATTGCTCAGTCAGACACCTGAAAAAGAATTTGGGTTCGTGCGTGCATTGAACCGAGGCTACCTGGCTCTGCTCACCCGTGCCCGGCGGCACACGGCCGTAACTATGACCCTGGCGGTTCTGGCTCTTGCCGCCGCAGGCTGGGCTGCCACTGGTGTGGGCACCGAGTTCATGCCCCACCTCGACGAAGGAGCCATTGCGGTCAACGCTGTCCGTCTGCCCAATGCTTCGCTGGAAGGTTCGGTTGCGGTCAGCAGTTTTGTCGAGAAACGGCTCTTGGCCTCTTTTCCCGAGGTCTTGACCGTGGTCAGTAAAACCGGCCGGGCTGAGATCTCTGAAGACCCCATGGGGCCGGAACAGACCGACTTCTTCATCATGCTCAAACCCAAAAAGGAATGGACCTCGGGACGCAGCAAATCAGAACTGGTTGAGGCCATGAACCGGGAACTATCCACCATTCCCGGCATTCGCCTGTCCTTTTCCCAACCCATTGCGCTCCGGGTCAATGAGCTGATTTCAGGAGTCAAGAGCGACCTGGCGGTGAAGGTCTATGGCGAAGACTTGGAAAAATTAAAGGGCTATGCCGACCGGATAGCCGCCACTCTCAGCGGACTGGTGGGGGCTCGGGACGTCAAGGTGGAACAAGTCTCGGGCATGGAGCAGATCGAGATCACCTATGACCGCAAGACCCTCGCCCGTTATGGGGTGAATGCTGGCGATGTCAATGAAGTGATCGAGATCGCTTTGGCTGGTCGCGAGGCGACCAAGGTTGTTGAAGGCCCATTGCGCACCGCCACCATAGTGCGCCTTGCCGCAAAGGACCGTGTGGATCTTGATGCCCTGGAGCAACTGCTTATTCGGGGAGCAGCCGGTGAACCCCTCCGTCTTGGCCAGGTGGCACGAATCACCTTGGTGGAAGGTCCTGCCCAGATCGGACGTGAGAAAGGGATGCGCCGGGTGGCCGCTGAGGTCAACATCCGGGGCCGGGATTTGGGGGGCTTTGTCGCTGAGGCGCAAAAGAAGCTGCACGGCATCGAACAGGAATTGCCGACCGGATATTTCCTGGAATACGGCGGTCAGTTCGAAAATCAGCAGCGTGCCATGCAGCGGCTTTCCATTGTCGTACCGATAGCGTTGTTTCTCATTCTTTGCCTGCTCTATATGGCCTTGGGCAACATCCGGGACTCTTTGCTGGTTATCCTCAACCTGCCTTTTGCCCTGGTGGGCGGCATCCTTGCTATTTGGGCCTGGGGCATGCCACTCTCAGTATCGGCAGCCGTTGCCTTTATCTGCCTGCTGGGGATCGCGGTGCAAAACGGCGTGGTGCTCATCACCTTTTTCCGGCAATTACGCGACGACGGCCATACGATCGACGACACCATTCGCGAAGGCTGCCGCCTGCGTTTCCGGCCGCTCCTGATGACGGCGCTGACCAGCTTTATCGGTCACTTGCCGATGCTTTATGCTACCGGCTCCGGTGCAGACATCCAAAAACCGTTGGCAGTAGTGGTTATGGGCGGACTTATCACTTCCACCATCCTGACCTTGGTCGTCATTCCGGTGTGGTATGGCTGGCTGGAACAACGGTTCGGTGCCAAGCAAGCAGCTGAAAGCTGAAAATACGGAAAACGGCCATGTAGCCTTTCCGTAACTCGAGGAAAGGGCACGGAAAAATAGCCATTCATATTCAAAATCTAAAGGAAATTTCAATGAAACTCATAAAAATTATCCCCATGTTCACTTTGCTTGTAACCAGCACGTTTATCTTGTCCGCGTGTGCTGTCGACAAACAGTTGCCGACTCCAGCACCAGGTGCGCTGACGGTAGATATCCAGCCGGCATCTGAGGTGCATATTGTGCAAGCATCTGCCCGACAAGTGGGGGAGGATGTGGTCGTGGATGGGAAAATACAGCGTAAAAAGATTGGTGGAAGAGGCATTGTGAAAGGGCATGTCGATATTGATGTGCTTGATGAGAAGGGCAAAACTCTTCGACAAGTCGTCACCAATTGTTCGCCTCAAATTATTCCTAAACTCAGTGGGGTGAGGTCATCGTTTACCGCTCGAATTCCAATGAAGGCACCTCCAGAAAGCGTTGTCAGGGTAAAATTTCACAATGGCCCTCATGATGGCCAAGAAGTTTTGTAACATTTCGTCGTATCAAAATTGTTACCTACTGGGGTCAGCCCACATCGCGCGAACGCAAAACCTGTGGGCTTTCCCAGTACATTTCATTCCCAATGTACCTCTATCGTAGCTCGACATTTAGGTCGGAGTGAAGCAACGAAATATCGAGCGATTCTTTGTCCGCTTTGCCGCCCTGCCTGTCAATGCCCTGATTGAACCTTGAGGCGACGTTGTGCGCACCTGGGTTGCGTCGCGGAAAACGGGTTGACAACCGCGTCGGCTCGCTTTACATATCAATAAATATAAATATAGAGATATTCAACAGGACGGTTTAATGAAAACATTCTTGCGTGTCATGAAAGCCCTGTCGGATCCGAATCGGGTCCGAATTCTGAAGCTTCTTGAAAAAAACGCTCTCTGTGTCTGTGAGATTCAAGAAGTCTTGGGCATCGCCCAACCGACCGTTTCCAGCCACATGAAAATACTTGAGGACGCTGGGCTGGTGGACAAAGAACGACAGGGAACCTGGATGATATACCGCCAGGCTGAGGGACAGGAGTCGGTGTATGCGAGCACAATGCTACACACCCTGAAAGCTTGGCTGAATGAAGATGCCAATCTGCAACGAATGACGAAAGCTTTACCGGAAACCACGTGTCAGCGTGTGTATACTTTAAAAAAATGAGGCAAACAATGGAACCACTTCAATCTTCTGGCTGCGGCTGCACAAAACCCGCAGCTAGCCAGGCGGTCATCAAAAAAAATGGGCAATGGGGCAAGGTGGGGATTCTTACCCTGCTGAGTTTTGGCCTCTGGCTGGCCATTTACAACCACTTGGAACCCTTTTCGTCCTATTTGACCTATAGCCTCTTTGCAGTCAAGAAAGGGAGTCAGCTTGGTGATGCGGTCCAATTTTTCCTCTATGACACACCGAAAGTCATGATGCTGTTGACCTTGATCGTGTTTGTCATTGGCATCCTCCGTTCCTTTTTCACCCAAGAGCGCACCCGCCAATACCTGGCAGGGAAGCGTGAATCGGCCGGGAACGTGATGGCTGCCATGCTGGGTATTGTCACCCCGTTTTGTTCCTGTTCGGCTGTCCCTCTTTTTATTGGTTTTGTACAAGCCGGAGTACCGTTGGGTGTAACCTTTTCTTTTCTCGTGGCTGCTCCGATGGTCAACGAGATTGCGCTGGTTCTCCTTTATGGTTTGCTCGGTTGGAAGGTGGCTGCCATATATCTCGTCACGGGCCTGCTTATCGCCATGGTTTCCGGTTGGATCATAGGCAGATTGAAGCTCGAAACTTGGATAGAGGATTGGGTGCAGGAATTGCGTGCCGGTGAAGCCCTTGTCTTGGAAAGAAAACTGACCTGGCCTGATCGGATCGACCAAGGTAAGGAGGCCGTCCGGGATATCGTTGGCAAAGTCTGGGTGTATGTTGTCGCCGGTATTGCAGTCGGAGCCTTCATTCATGGCTATGTTCCTGAAGCTTTTATGGCATCGATCATGGGAAAAGATGCCTGGTGGTCGGTCCCGGCAGCGGTGGTGGTTGGTATCCCCATGTATTCCAATGCCGCCGGTATCGTGCCGGTCGTTGAGGCCTTGCTCGGCAAAGGCGCGGCCCTCGGGACCGTTTTGGCATTCATGATGAGCGTCATTGCGCTCTCTCTTCCGGAGATGATTATTCTTCGCAAGGTGCTTAAACCCAAGCTGATTGCGGTTTTTGTTTTTGTAGTGGGCAGCGGTATTGTGTTTACCGGATATCTGTTCAATATCATTGTCTAAATTTAAGGCTGGAGAAGAATATGGAAATCAAGGTGTGTGGTCCTGGATGTGCCTCCTGCGAAAAGACCCAGAAGGTCGTTGAGGCGGCTATAGCAGCCAAGGGAGTTGATGCCACTGTTATCAAGGTAAAAGATTTTCAAGAAATCGCCCAACTCGGCGTTTTTTCGACACCTGCGGTTGTCGTCGACGGTCAGGTCAAGTGTGTTGGCCGGGTACCGAAGCAGAATGAAGTAGAAGACTGGATCAGCTGATTCTTCATGACAAGGCATGAGAGAGGAAGGCGATCAAGGACGAAGGTATGAGTGTACTGAAAAAAGAGGGGATACGACAAGCGGTGCGAGAGGTGTATGGCCGCGCGGCAGAGACCGGCTGTTGCGGTTCGAGCTGTTGCAGTGGGCCGGCACCAGATCTGTCGCACAAGATGGGGTACACCGCCGAAGAGCTGGCCGCCGTTCCGGATGGTGCTAATTTAGGGCTGGGGTGCGGCAATCCTCAGGCGATTGCTGCGCTGAAAACTGGTGAAATAGTCCTCGATCTCGGCAGCGGGGCCGGATTCGATTCTTTTCTCGCAGCTCGTCAGGTTGGCGAGAACGGTCAAGTCATCGGGGTGGACATGACTCCGGAAATGCTTTCCAAGGCTCGGAGCAACGCGGCAAACAACGGCTATCATAATGTCGAATTCCGCCTGGGCGAAATTGAAAATCTGCCGGTGGCCGATAATTCCGTCGATGTTATCCTGTCCAACTGTGTCATCAATTTATCGCCGGATAAATCACGGGTCTTTGTTGAAGCATTTCGCGTTCTGAAACCTGGCGGCAGACTCGCCATCTCCGATATTGTCGCCACTGCCGAACTGCCCGAACATATCAGGAGCGACATCGCCCTTCATGCCGGGTGCGTTGCCGGGGCGTCGCAAATCTCCGAGCTGGAGTTCATGTTGCAGGCCGCAGGTTTTGAACACATCCAAATCTCACCCAAGGAAGAGAGCAAAGCGCTCATCCGTACCTGGACCCCGGAGGCCTCTGTTGCTGATTTCATCGTCTCAGCCACCATTGAGGCTGTCAAACCCGCAAGTTGAACAATCAGATGAAGGCATATTGCTTCCTCTGGTGCGACGACCAGGCAATATGAACAGATTCACTGCTCATTGAATTTTTTCCCATTATGGCAATTCAGTATCCAGACAAGGTCTATGTTGAACTGACAACCCGATGCAACCTGCGTTGTCCCATGTGTCTTAAATTCGCCAAGGGGAGTTGCATTGACGAAGGCGACATGCCGCTTGCCCTGTTTAATAAGCTGGCGCCTTCCCTGGTTCACACCCGTTTTTTGGTCCTCAACGGGATTGGCGAACCATTATTGCACCCAGACCTGGAAGAGATCATCACCATCGCGCGTGCTGCCATGCCGCCCGAGGGACAAATTGGTTTTCAAAGTAACGGGCTTCTTTTGCACCAGAAGCGCGCATTGCAATTGATTGCGGCCGGGCTCAACACCATCTGTTTGTCTCTGGACAATTTGAATGCGCAAAACGCCGATAAACCGAGCCAAGAGGGACATCAGCTCTTTTCGGTCGAAAATGCGATTGCGAACCTCTCGGAGGCGAGAAAAACCGCGAATCGAGAGGTGCGGATAGGCATTGAGGTGGTGCTGCAAAAAGAGACGCTCCATCAATTGCCAGAGATTGTTGAATGGGCACACAGGCATGATGTCGATTACATCATCACCAGCCATCTTTTTTCTTACGATGGCTCAATGACTGCACAGATCCTGTTCAATCCCAATAGTTACGAGGCCACCCAACTCTTTGCCAAATGGAACGCTGAAGCCGTTGCCCAGGGGGTCAATCTAGCGGCGCTCCCTTCCGCGCAGCGTAAATTCTCCAAGAGTGCGGCGGATACCCTTGTTCTGCACATTGGCGCCGCGATGCACAAAGAAGCCAGGGAAAAGGATATTACCTTAAACTTTCCGAATCTGGTGGCGCAGAGTACTCGTGATATGGGCGCAATCGAAGAGCAATTTCGCCGGGCCAGGGCGCTTGCGGCTGACCGAGGGATTGAGCTTTCCCTGCCGCCGCTCTATGCCCAGGCAAACGGATATCGTTTTTGCCCGTTTATTGAAGAACACGCAGTCTTTATCAACAAAAGCGGCAAGGTGATGCCGTGTCATTTTTTATGGCACACCTGTCCCGGCATGGTCAATCAGGAGCAGATACACATCGAAGAACTGGTGTTCGGTGCTCTTGACGAACAACCGCTTGAGGTGATCTGGCAACAAGCCGAGTATGCCAACTTCAGAGCAGAGGCGGGATTAAACGACTATGCACCCTGCTGGAGTTGCACCTCTGCCCCTTGCACAGATCTGGTCAATGCCAATATTTTGGGGGCAAATGACTGTTACGGCAGCCACGTTCCCTGCGGCCATTGCATGTGGGGCATAGGCTGGCTCAAGTGCCTTTAATCTCTTTTGTCGACTTGAATGAAGCTTGCCGGAGTTTGTACCGTACCGGTCACCTAACTGATTTAACCTAAGGAGAAAAACAATGCGTGAAGTAGTCCTTGTCGGTGCCTGCCGCACTGCTGTCGGAAAATTCGGTGGTTCCCTGAAAGATATTCCAGCGGTGGAACTTGGCGCGATCGTGATCAGGGAAGCCCTGGAAAGAGCGTGCATCAAGCCGGAATTGGTTGATGAGGTCATTCTCGGTTGCGTGCTCACAGGCGCCCTCGGACAGAATCCAGCCCGTCAGGCAATGCTGAAAGCAGGCATCCCTTTGGAAGTTCCTGCCGTCACCGTTAACAAGGTCTGCGGCAGCGGTCTTAAATCCGTAATCATGGCGGCGCAGGCGATACAGTGCGGTGACGCCGATATTATAGTCGCTGGAGGATTCGAGAATATGAGTGCCACTGCCTATGCGCTTCCCTTAGCCCGATTCGGCTACAGAATGAATGTCCCCGGTAACGGCATGATCGACATGATGGTCCATGACGGCCTCCATTGTGCGATGAATAACTGCCACATGGGGACAACAGCTGAGAATATTTGTGAGTGCTGGAACTTGTCCAAGGAAGAGCTGGATCATTTTGCCGTGGAGTCGCAGAAAAAAGCGCAAGTCGCCATTCAAAGCGGCCGGTTTAAAAAAGAAATTGTTCCGGTATCAATCCCGCAAAGGAAAAAAGATCCGCTTATTTTTGATACCGATGAGCACTTTACCCCGGACTCAACTTTTGAAAAAGTCAGCAAGCTTAAATCACCCTTTAAGGCTGGCGGCATGGTCACCGCTGCCAATGCTTCCGGCATTAATGATGGCGCTGCTATTATTATTGTCATGTCGGCAGAGAAGGCAAAGGCGTTGGGCATCAAACCGATGGCAAGGCTGACAGGGTATGCTTCCGCTGGGGTTAAGCCGGAAATCATGGGGATCGGACCGGCGGCAGCCACTCCCAAGGCCTTGGCAAAGGCTGGCAAGAACCTTGACGAGATCGAATTGATCGAGGCAAACGAGGCCTTTGCCTCGCAAAGTATCGCGGTTGCAAAGGACTTGGGCTTTGACATGACGAAGGTCAATGTCAATGGCGGCGCCATTGCTCTGGGGCATCCGATTGGGGCCTCTGGTGCTCGTATCCTGGTCTCCCTGCTTCATGAAATGGAAAAACGAGAGGCTAAAAGTGGCCTGGCAACGCTGTGCATCGGCGGTGGTATGGGGATAGCGGCGGTCGTTGAAAGATAAGATATGTTGGGATGCTCGGTAGAAAAAAGCATCTCTGATCTTGGCACGAAAATTAACAATGGATTCGTCAGTTCTGCCTTGGGGTGGATCTGACGAATTCATTGCCTGCTTGCGTTTTCCCGCGTAACGCCTACAAATGAAGTCATTATTCCGACTCGTTTTCAGCGAGATATCCCTTTCCAGGGTTTAGCTGAGCACGGTTTTCGTGTTCCTGAATTTCTGGTACTTAAGCTTCGCAGTTTTTTCCCGTCGAGAAGTTTAATCGCGGAGGCGAACTTCCCTTCATTTTGACGCGGGAAAACCGCGTCCGCAAAGAGCCAAACGGATCGTTCGATTCGTTATCTTTCTAAATTCATTCTCTTATTTTTCACCGACCAGGTGGAATTCCGTCTATATTTTCAAGTACTATCTCTCTGTAAGCTGGCACATAAACATAGAAACTTTTGCAGATAAGATTAGAAAAAAAGAAAGGCTTTTTGCTTAATTGGCGATCATTAGAGTGACCAGTCCATGACTGAACGTGGTAATTATATACAGAAGAAAGCTTGACTTTGAAAAGCAGAAATTCACAATAGACAGATCAAGTCCACCATAGGGCAAATTGGTTCAGTTTTGTATAACATCATTCATTGTCCAATACTTTCCGTACCTTGGCAGCCAAATCAATTCGTGACATCGGCTTCTGGATGAATTTCAAGCCATTGGCCAAAACGCCCTGGTGGGTAATTATATCGGCCGTGTAGCCGGACATGAAAAGGTGTTTCATGCTCGGGCGTAGGGCAGTGAGTTGATTTGCCAGATCGCGGCCATTCATCTCCGGCATGATCACATCGGTCAGGAGCAGATGAATCTCACCGATGTGATCCTCGGTCAGGCGCAATGCTTCAATAGGGCTAGCCGCGCTGAGAACGGTGTAACCCATACTTTCCAATAATCGCTTCGCCATGACCAGAAGGGCGGATTCATCTTCCACCAGCAATATGGTTTCGCCGCGGCCTAAAAGAAATTTAGGAGCTCTTGAATCCTTTGTTTCGGCAAGGCCAGATGTGTCACGGGGAAGGTATATTCTGAACGTTGTCCCATTGCCCGACTCGCTGTAAACGTTTACGAACCCTCGGTTCTGCTTCACGATTCCGTACACCGTGGCCAGGCCGAGGCCGGTGCCTTTGCCGACTTCCTTGGTGGTAAAAAAGGGCTCAAAAATTTGCTCGATGGTTTCCTGGTCCATGCCGCAGCCGTTGTCGCTGATCGCTAGCATTACATACGCACCAGGGATGAATCCGACGTTCATAGCGCAATAGGCATCATCAAGGATGATGTTTGCCGTTTCGATGGTGACCTTACCCACCCCATCGATAGCATCTCGACCATTGACGCACATATTAGCAAGAATCTGGTCTAACTGAGAAGGATCGATCTTAACCGGCCATACATCGAAGGCCGGGAGCCAAGCCAGAGAGACGTCCTCTCCGATGAGACGCCGTAGCATCTTGAGCATGCCATCAACGGTCGCGTTCAGGTCCAAGATCACAGGGGCAATCGTCTGTTTACGGGCAAAGGTCAGCAATTGTCGGGTGATGTCGGTGGAGCGCTTGGCGGCATTGAAAACTTGCTGGAGGTCATCATGTAACGGGTCAGACGGAGCCACCTTTTCCAAAGCCATTTCCGTATATCCCAGGATTACACTAAGCATATTGTTGTAATCGTGGGCAACGCCTCCGGCTAGACGTCCCACGGATTCCATCTTCTGGGCCTGTTGGAACTGCACCGCCAAATCCAACTCTGCGGTGATGTCCCGCTTGACGCCCACGTAGTTGATGATCTTCCCCGCGACATCGAACACTGGAGAAATCGAGCACTCCTCTGTATATAATCTTCCGTCCTTACGTTTGTTGACCAGGTGCCCATGCCAGACCCGGCCGCCAGTTATGGTTTCCCACAGCTTTTGGTAAAAGGCCTCGTCCTGTCGACCGCTCTTGAGGAAGGCCGATGTCTTCCCAACGACTTCTTCGAGGGTATAACCGCTCACGATTTCAAAGGCTGGATTGACATACTCAATTTTCCCGGCCGGATCGGTGACGAGGATTGCCTCGCCGGCCTGTTCGATGGCCATGTTCACTTTCTGAAGTTCAGCCTCTTTTGCCGTTCTTGTCTGAATCTCCGCCTTCAGATCCTCCAGGGTTTTGAGCGTTGCCTTCTGGCTCGCCTGGAGCTTAATATTTGCCTGCTGGAAGTCGTGGAGGTCCCGTTTGCGTTCGGTTATATCCTGAAAAGAACCCTGTACTTTAATGACTTTTCCCTCATCATTTTTTACTGCTTCACCGATCGTTCTTACCCATACGCGCCTGCCGGTTCGAGTGATGATTTCCATTTCCTCATCGTAGGGAATTCCTTTTTCGGCACAGTCGGTAAACACCTGGGTGATTCTGTCTTGCCATTCGGGGGTATAAAAAAGGAGTCCTTCGGTTAATGGCGGCGCATAACCGTGGGGCACTTCATGGATATCGGCAACCACTTCCGACCATGTTGCGATATTCGTATTCAAATCGACACTCCAGCCGCCTAATTTAGCGGTACTGCCTGCGATCCGGAGCAAAGCATAGTTAAACAACAGTTCTTCCTGTGCTTTTTTTTGCAGCTTTTCCCTTCTTGCTTCTTCAATTGCCCGTTTTACGGCAAACGGCAGCCGTTCCGGCCTGTCTTTCAGCACATAATCGACAGCTCCCAATTTTAATAGCTCAATAGCTGTTTCTTCACCGATGTAGCCGGAGACACAAATAAAGGGAACCTCCGGGCATGTTTCATTGCTTATCCGCAGGGCACTGAAGGCGTCGAAGCCAGGAAGCATAAAGTCAGACAATATTATATCGTATTGGTTTTCACGGAGTGAAGATGTAAACGCATCTTCCGTTTCAACCCAGGATATTTTCAGTGCGAAACCGGCATCACTCAACAGCTCGCTAATGATCTCAAAGTCCCGTGCGGAGTCTTCAAGGACAAGGACTTTAAGACCATTACCTTGGACACCTGTACCTGTTTCCATAGCCTAATCCTGTGGGTGTTCGTTGAGTAGGGCCCAGAAAACACCGATGTGCTGAACGGCATCGAGAAAATCCTTAAAGTTGACTGGTTTTACCACATAGGCGTTAACACCGAGCGCATAGCACTTTTTCAGATCGGGTTCCTCGCGCGATGAAGTCAGCATAACCACTGGAAGCATCTTGAGCTGGTCATCGCTGCGAATGGCCTCAAGGACTTCGATGCCGTCCATGCGGGGCATTTTAATATCCAGCAGTAGCACAGCGGGCATGCCTTTTGGGCGCTGTTTGAATTTTCCTTCATAACGCAGGTACTCCAAGGCTTCCACGCCGTCATTCACTACTACAACGCTGTTTGCGAGGTTATGCTCTGACAGAGCCTCAATGGTTAACTCGACATCATTGGGATTGTCTTCGGCCAGCAAAAAGGTTTTTAGCTTGATCATGATTGGTCTCCTTAGCTATGGGGTCCACAGGGGATCGTAAAATAGAAGGTGGCTCCTATGTCAGGCTGGGCTTCGACCCAAACGCGGCCGGCGTGCTTGTGAACAATGCGCTGCACATTGGCAAGCCCGATACCGGTGCCTTCAAAATTCGCGGGAGAGTGCAGCCGCTGAAACACACCGAAGAGCTTATGCGCATACTTCATGTCAAAGCCAACGCCGTTGTCGCGAACGAAAAATACCCAATGGTCAGCCTCTTGGGTGAATCCGACCTCTATTTCGGCTGTATCTTTATTGCGTGTAAATTTAACGGCGTTACCCAGCAAATTTATCCAGACTTGTTTAAGTAGGGAATAATCGCCAAACACTTCAGGCAGTTCCGCAACGGTCCAGGATATATTTCTGTTTATTATATCCGGTTTTATTATCTCAAACACCTCATTAACCAAAACCATCATATTTATGGCAACTTGGAGCATATCCTGCCTACCTATTCTTGAGAACTGCAGGAGATCATCGATAAGCGTCCCCATCTGTTTTGAGGAATTGGTAATCGTATCCAAGTAGTGCCTGGCTTTATCCGGTAGGGCCTCCCTGAACCGATTGTTCAGTAAATCGACGTAGCCGTTGATATATCGCAACGGTGCCCGCAAATCGTGGGAAACAGAGTAGGAAAAAGCTTCCAATTCCTTGTTGGATGCTTCGAGCTGGGCGGTGCGTTCGATCACCCGCTGTTCCAGTTCGGAGTTCAGGCGGCGAATTTCTATCTCCGCTTTTCTGCGATCAGTGATGTCAAAAGCAAGCCCTCCCACGCCCTTTGTGCCATCATTGAGTTTCAACGCAAATTTTATATCATTAAGCCATTTGTCCTGACCATCGATTTTCACCTTATATTCCAATTCAATCCGATTGGAATGACCGGATAATATTTCCTGGTCGGCCCTCTCAAGGTAATCGGCAATATCCGGATCGAAGATCGTTTTTGCGGAATCAGCGGTTTGCTCAGTTTGATTTAATTGAGTGAGTTCCAACACCTTTTTATTGCTGAAGACATGATTTAGCGACCCGTCTTTGATGTAAGCATAGACCGGTGTTTCCTCCATAAAGGTTTTGAAACGCTCTTCACTTTTCACGAGGGCATCATTCATCTCCATTTGCTCAAGTTTCTGAAATGTCATTTCACTGACAAGCTGGGTCATGTTTAGCAAGAAATCCATTGCAGTTTTTACACTTTCGTCAGAAACAACAGGAACCTTGTCGAGCGCTTCCAGGTATTGTTCTTCATCAAACCCATACTTCTTGGCTTGGTTTTTAAAAAACATCCGGTCGGGCTCTTCGTGAAAAAATTGTCCAGAAAACAGGTTGGCAATACGTTCCCCGTTGATGACAATAGGTACCGCCACATCAACCAATCCATTTAAACATTTATAACAATGATATTGTTCGCCTTCGTCCATTTTTCCGGCCAATATAGTATCGCTGATGGTACATTTTTTTGAAGTTTCGGAATTTACACGGTGAAATTCAGTGCAAATTTGTCTCCATCCCGATTTGGACAAAACATTTCCTTCAAGATCTAAAATGGCAGTTACAAATCCTGTCGATTTGTTGAAACCCTCAAGCAGGGTGTCCACTTTTTCAAAATCGATCAAATCTAGAATATTAACTTTCATCGGTCTATTATTTCACCTCTCTGTCCGTTAAAGCTTATTTGCCTCGTCCGCAGAATCTGTGGGTAAATGAGCCTGTTGCAAAACCTCCGACAGGCACCTGTCGGTAACTAAATGTAGACGTTTGTTTTGCGAGATGCTCTACTGGTTGTATATTAATCGTGTGCAAGTATAGTTCTGCAACAGGCTTAAATCTTTGATAATTAGCCCCAGAACCTGAACCCCGCCGGAGGTGAAGGTGTGGGGTGCCTGCCGCCCCGTCACCCTTGCCACTTTCAGGATGAGCGTGGAGGCTCGGCTCTGTCAAGGCTGTGCGCACAGCGCACACCCGCAGGGCTTGGCCTTGATAGAGTCGGGGCTCCATGCTACCGACCGCACCGTACTAAAAAACGGTGCATGGGGTTGAGCCAACGACCGATCCCAATGCACCTGCTCGGATTGGATTATGTAAAACACACTGAAACAATACGTTGCGGTGCAGCACGTTACCGGTCAACCCACAGATTCTACGGAGGAACCTATTTTTAATATAAAACGCATTTTTGCAACCATGATTCATGGTAATGAAAACATGTAACTCAAGTTTCTGAGTTGACCTAACATGCTGTGGTTTGGCTATTAATACGTGACAGCCTCTTTCCTGTTTGCAGCATATCAACGGCAAAGCCCATGACTGCATCAACAATGGCAAGCACTGCATCTTCAGCGATGATG
>JBBRBT010000045.1:0-32807 GCA_038205495.1 Desulfobulbales bacterium | reverse complement strand
CCTTTGTTCATCTTCATGTTCACACCCAGTATTCCATGCTCGACGGGGCCATCCGCGTCTCAGACCTCATTCAGCGCACCAAAGATTTGGAGATGGAGGCTGTGGCAGTCACTGACCACGGCGCCATGTACGGGGCGCTCGAATTTTATGAAAAAGCGAAAAAGGCTGGAATAAGGCCGCTGGTTGGTTGCGAGTTCTATATTGCAGAAAACGGCATGTTGCTCCACGATCGGACCGCCGGCCACAATTTTCATCTGGTTGCCCTGGCCATGAACGCCACCGGCTATGCAAACCTGATGAAACTCGCCTCCCTAGCCCAGACCAAAGGCTTTTATTACCGACCGCGAATTGACTGGCCGACCCTCTACCAATACCAAGAAGGGCTGATCGTACTCACCGCCTGCCTCAAGGGCGAGATTGCCTGGCGGCTGACCCACAACGATCCGGGCGGCGCACGGGCCAAGGCCCTTGAAATGCAGCAGGTATTTGGCGATCGCTTCTATCTGGAGATCCAGGAAAACGGCATCCCCGAGCAAGCGATTGCCAACAAGGGAATTATAACGCTGGCCGATGAACTGGGGGTCAAACTGGTGGCCACCAATGACTGCCACTATCTGACCAAAGAGGAATCCTACGCCCACGAAGTCCTGCTTTCCATTCAGACCGGCAAGACCATCAATGACCCCAACCGGTTCCGCTTCAACACCGACCAATTGTTTTTTAAATCGGCAGCGGAGATGGCCGCCCAGTTTGACTACTGCCCCCAGGCCCTCACCAACACCCTGGAAGTTGCTGAGCGCTGCAACCTCGAGCTGAAATTTGGGGCCCATCATTTTCCGATTTTTCCGGTACACAAAGACGAGACGCTGGATACCGTCTTTTCCAAGGCCTGCTGGGAGGGCCTGAAAATGCGGCTCGATGAGCTGCACGAAATAGAGAAGGTGACTCCGGAACAGGAAGCCATCTACCGGGACCGGCTGACCATGGAGATCCAGGTGATCCAGAAGATGGGCTTTTCCGGCTACTTTCTCATTGTGGCCGACTTCATCAACTGGGCCAAAAAACAAAAGATACCTGTCGGCCCTGGGCGGGGCTCCGGCGCGGGCAGTCTTGCCGCCTATTCCCTCTCGATCACCGACATCGATCCGATCCCGTACGGCCTGATCTTTGAACGTTTTCTTAATGTCGAGCGCATGTCCATGCCCGACTTTGACGTCGATTTCTGCAAGGAACGGCGCGACGAGGTGTTGGAATATGTCCGCCAACGCTACGGCGGCGCTGAGCATGTGGCCCAGATTGTGGCCTACGGCTCGATGAAGGCGCGGGCAGTGCTGCGCGATGTCGGTCGGGTTCTGGAGATCCCCCTGCCTGTGGTTGACCGGATCGCCAAGCTGGTGCCGGAAGAGCTGAAAATAACTCTCAAAAAGGCTATCGAGAAAGAGCCCCGACTCCGCGAGGCCATGAAGGAAGACGGCGTCCGCGAACTGTTGACCATCTCGCAGACCCTGGAGGGCTTGGCGCGGCATAAATCAACCCATGCGGCCGGTGTGGTCATCTCGCCCCGGCCGATGGTGGAATTCCTACCGGTCTGCGTCGGCCCGAACAAGGAGATCCTGACCCAGTACGACATGAAGTACACCGAGAAGACCGGATTGATCAAATTCGACTTTCTCGGCCTCAAAACCCTGACGGTTATCGACCGGGCCTTGAAACTCATTGAATTTGACCTTGGCACCACCGTCGATCTCCGCAAGATTCCGATGACCGATCCCAAGACCTTTGCCCTGCTCTGCCGCGGCGACAGCCTGGGGGTCTTTCAGCTGGAAAGCGACGGCATGCGGGAGCTGCTGATCAAGATGCAGCCGGAACAGTTTTCCGATCTCATTGCCCTAGTTGCCCTCTACCGTCCCGGCCCGCTTGATTCCGGCATGGTCGACACCTTTGTTGAAACCAAGCATGGCCGCCAGCTGCCCGATTATCCGCTGCCGCAGATCAAATCTGTGCTCCAGGAAACCTACGGGGTAATCGTCTACCAGGAACAGGTCATGAAGATCTCCAACATCCTGGCGGGTTACAGCCTGGGTGATGCCGATATCCTCCGCCGCGCCATGGGCAAGAAGATTCCTGAGGTCATGGAGAAGGAGCGCGGTAAATTCATGGCCGGGGCTAAAGTCAACAATGTTCCGGAGGACAAGGCCAAGTACATCTTTGATCTCATGGCCAAATTCGCCGGATACGGGTTCAACAAATCCCATTCAGCGGCTTATGCCCTCATCGCCTACCAGACCGCCTACCTCAAGGCCCATTATCCGGCCCAGTTCCTGGCAGCCCTGCTCTCCTGCGACGTCGAGAACACCGACAAGGTGGTCAAGTACATCAATGAATGCCGCCAAGAGAAGATCGAGGTCCTGCCGCCTGATATTAACGAATCCTTTAGCGATTTCACGGTCATCAACGACCGCATCCGCTTTGGCCTAGCGGCGGTGAAAAATGTAGGCGAGGCAGCGCTTGAATCCATCCTTGCTGAGCGCAAGGCGAACGGGCCGTATCTTTCGCTCAGCGATTTATGCGGCCGGATTGATAGCTCCAAGGTCAATCGCAAAGTCATCGAAAGCCTGATCAAAGCAGGCGCCTTTGACTCGATGAAGGGGCGAAGGGCGCAGTATATGGCAATTCTTGACCAGTGCCTTGAACGAGCCAAAGCCGTGCAGCGCGATCGCCTGAGCGGCCAGATGAATCTTTTCTCGCTGGGCCAATCTGCAACCAAACAGACGGAGAGTGTGGAAATTGAGCTCCCGGATGTCAAAGAATGGCCCAAACTGGAACGACTGGCCTACGAGAAGGAGACCGTCGGCTTTTTCCTGACCGGTCACCCGTTGGAAGGGGTCATGGAGGATCTCCGCCGGGTGGTCGACGTCGACATTGCCGGTACAGCAAAACTACGGGACGGCCAGGTAGTGCGACTCGGCGGACTGATCAACAATTATAAGGAACACAAATCGAAAAAAGGCGAGCGCATGGCCTTCACGGTGCTGGAAGACATGAGTGCGAGCATCGAAGTGATTGTCTTTCCCTCCACCTTTGCGGAATGTTCGCATCTGCTGGGCAGCGATCAGCCGCTCATCGTGGTGGGCACGGTACAGCTGGGAGAACGCGGCGCCAAGGTGGTGGCCCAAGAGGTCAAAGGATTGACCGAGGCCCTGGAACAGTACGCCGAAAGGGCGGTCATCACTCTGCGGGCGGCGACCACCTCACGCCAACATATGATGGAGTTGAAGGAACTGTTCTATCAGCACCACGGCACCACCCCCGTATTGCTTACTCTTCATTTCGACAATCGGGGCGAAGTCGATGTCCAGGTTTTGAAGGATATGAGCATCCGCCCGAGTACGGACCTCTTTCACAAAATCACCCGGCTCTGCGGTGCACATTCCCTTGCTGTGCAGATGCGAAGGCCGGAGGTGCAAAAGCGCAATGGTTACGGCAATGGCAACGGCCGCAATGGTCATTAAGAGGTAAGGGATAAAAAAAAAGCGGTCCATCTTAGACGATGGACCGCTTTTTTCAGTACCAGTGGTACGGTGCAGCCAAAGATACCAGCTGCAACCCTACCCGAGATGATTAATTTTCGAACACTTCGTACTCTGTCGGTTGTCCGAGCAGCTTGTCGATCTGTTCCTGCAACTCGACCCTTTCTTTGCTCAAGGTCCATTCCCGCCAGTCATCAATGGATTGCCAGGTGCTGATGACCAGATTGACGCCCTCTTGGTCGACCCGATGAAAGGTTTCCCCTGAGATGTAGCCCTTTCTACTGAGGGTCAGTGCCCTCAATTTTCTAAGAAGGGTATCCAATCCCGGAGCCAATTCTTTCCCTACCTTCCTTTTGATCAGTACTTTGACAGCCATGTTGCTCCTCCTCGTGTTGATGTAAGTTTGATCTGACGTACATGAACAACAACCAGCGAACATCCTGTTACAGCTTTACTATAAGTGCACATGGATTAAGAATCCAAAAAAATATGCCTACTCATTAAAAAGATTTTTCTAAAAAAAAGGCAACGAGAAAAGGCCTGCTGTCCGTGCCCTTATTTTGGACAACGAACACCAGACCGATTCGTGCCGCAATTAATACACCTTGAGCTTGCCGCCAGTGCCATGGCCCTGTGGACCAGCTGCTTCCTGGGGTCGATAATGCTTGGTTGCCCTGACCAGATTATTGAAGGCATCGGTCATTGCCGCCACCACGACCTTACCTTCCGGAGTGCTCTTGTAGGCCCCCAGACCGCCGCCGCCACTGCCTTCCATCAAGCCAAGAACGCCTCCCATGTCCATTGAACTGCCGCTGCCCTCGGCCACCGCTACCTGCACACCGGAGCGGTTGTCAACCAGGGTCATCATGCTCTGAGCGCCCTTTGATTGCATCGAACCGCCAACTGCGGCACCAACGGATCCGAATAATCCGCCGACAGCGCCACCGACTCCGCCCATGTTATTATCTTGAAAAACCAGCGTGGGAGTGACTGTATAATCGGCGGCTACCAGTTGTCCTTTCCCAAAATTGCTTTTCTTCCGCAGTTCTCCGGATTGCATCAAATCCCTCTCCCGCATGAGGCTATCCATGCCGGCCCCCCGCTCGACTACGACAAAGCAGTTACTCTGCTGGGCGAGGAGACGCAGGACGGGAACCGTAGATTGCAAACCGTGCCGTCCAAGCCAGGAGTACCAATTGGAAGTTTGATCTTCGTTGACGGCTAGCGTGCCAAAAGGCGAGCTGCACCGCTCCAGGGCGGAGTTGACGTTGGCTGCATTAGAACCACCGGCACTGCCGGTCGCCATGGTTTTAGCATCCGGACTGCCCATCTGCACCTGGCTGCATGCCGGTAGAACACACAAGGCAAGAGCAATCCCCAACAGACACTTCTTCATAATTCCCTCCTGTAAAAAGAATACGAGTTGCTGACTATTTTTGTACGAGATGTACGATAACCCTCTCACCTGGAGAACAGCCGAGTATTTTGGCTGCGCTCGCTTGGTTTGCTGCAATTTCAAGGTAGCCGGAACTGTCGACCAGGGCGAGCAGAACACCGGTCGGTACCTCGTTATATGTTCTGACGAGTTGGGTAACGCGTTGGCCGTTGATTTCAAGAAAACCGAAGGCAGCAGGATCCCAAGAGCCACGACCAGCACGGATGGTCGTCCGGATATTGCCAAAATGGTCAATGCGTTGGACCTGTCCATGGAGATAACCCGGTTCCAAAACAGCCGACGGTATGATGGCCAGAGTTATTGCCTGCACGGGCACAGCGGCGCCAAAATCCTGCAAAGCGCAGCCTCTGGCCAGTGCTGCAGCCACAGGCGCCATAATGTCACGACCGTGAAAGGTCGGACTGACGGAGGCGGGGAAAAAAGCGCGTTGTTCCACCCGATGAATAGTCTCGACCTTGTGATCGGCAACCAACAGCGACAGAACACCGTTATCCGGCGCAATAAAAAAATGGCCGTCACCCGCTGCCGCCAGGATCGAGCGCTGCCCACCAACCCCGGGATCAACCACAATCAGATGAATGGATCCCAACGGAAAAAAGGCGTAACTGGTGCGGATGGTGATGGCTGCGGTGATCACATCCCAGGCAGGGATGGCGTGGGTGATGTCGATGATGGTGGCGGACGGACACCCCTTGAGCAAAGCGCCCTTCAACTGACCTGCGTAAGAATCCTGCAACCCGAAATCGGTAGTCAGGGTCATGATGACTTGCTCAGCGGCAATATCCATAGACGAGCGTTATGAAGGGATTCACAACCTATTATAGAAAAGACAGGCTCCACCTGCAGTTCCAGGAAAACTCAAACCCGGTCCAACGTGGGTTTGATTGTCTGCAGTGGCGGCGAACGGCTCATAGAATATTCTTCCATAACGCAGGAACGCCACCACTGGCTTTTTGTCATTGTATCGCAAACTTCCTTTTACCGTCAAGGAAGTCCACCAAAACTGCACACAAACTCATCAAGTGGTCCAGGCCAGGAGAGGGGAACTACATCGGGACAGTCATGATGCATGGGAGCAGGGCCGGCACAGATCTGGATATTGCTCATCGGGACATCCGCGAATGCCCTGCCGAGAACATTCTCAGGCAAAGCAAAGCCCGCAATCCGGACAAGCCGTCGAACTCGTGGAAAAACGAAAACCGCAGGCCGGGCAGGTTGCTTCCTTGACGTCGACATTATATATCGCTCCAGCGAGACTGGTGTCATGGTCGGACAGCCCTGTGGATTGCCGGTGTTCCTGCTCAAGGGCTGCGGCGACTTCACGCAGATCGCTCGTCCTTACCTGCAAGAGCAGTTCGGCACCACGACACCCCTTGCTGCAATTTTCCGGACTTTCCTTGACCGCCAGCGACGGAATGCCCTGCTGCAAAAGATAGGATTGGAGCTGCTTCATCTGCAGAACCGGCCCCTTGCGGATGGTAGTCATCGCCTCGTCGGGGAAAATTTCCAAGGAGCGGGGTACTTTTCCTTGACCACGGGCATCGAGCACAGCCTGCATCTGCACGCC
Organism: Desulfobulbales bacterium; assembly: GCA_038205495.1. GTDB lineage: Bacteria > Desulfobacterota > Desulfobulbia > Desulfobulbales > Desulfobulbaceae > Desulfobulbus. The sequence goes on along the minus strand of JBBRBT010000045.1, from coordinate 26,254 downwards.
TGTCAACAGTTCAAGACCACAGGCAGCGCAGATTTCTATTTCCGCCCGGTATTCGTCGGCGCATTGGGGACAGTATTTCAAATCAGATTCTATGGGCAGATTCATGGGCAACGTGTTCAGGTAAGGGTTTAAATGAATAAAAAACAACGTACGGGGACGTGGTTACAAAATATAACGGCTTAGATCCTCATTCTCTGAGATATCGGTCAACTGCGCGCGCACATAATCGGCGGTGACCGTGAACACCAGGTCCTCACGGTCAGGGGCATCAAAGGAGACTTCGTCCAGGACCCGTTCGATGACGGTATGCAGTCTCCGCGCCCCAATATCCTCGGTCTTTTGATTGACCTGCATGGCAATCCGCGCCATCTCCCGGATCGCACCATCTTCGAAAACCAGCCGGATATCCTCGGTGGCTAGCAGAGCGATGTACTGTTTGATCAGGGCATTTTTCGGTTCGGTGAGGATGCGGAAAAATTCCTCTTCGCCCAGGGCATGCAAGTTGACCCGGATAGGAAAGCGCCCCTGGAGTTCGGGCACCAGATCGGAAGGTTTGCAAACATGGAAGGCACCGCTGGCAATAAAGAGGATGTGGTCGGTTTTCACCGGTCCGTACTTGGTAGTAACCGTGGTCCCCTCAACGATGGGCAGCAGATCGCGCTGCACCCCCTCCCGCGAGACCTCGGGTGAACCGGAACTTGAGCCGCCGCGTGAGGCGATTTTGTCAATTTCGTCAAGAAAGATGATCCCCGACTGTTCCGTGCGGCGGATCGCCTTTTCGGTGACACTCTCGGTATCGACCAGGCGCTCGGCCTCCTCCTTTTTTAGGAATTCGAGAGCCTCGGGCACCTTCATTTTTTTGGGCTGTTTCTTCTTGGGAAAGAATTTGGAGAAGGCATCCTGCAAGGAATTCTGCATATCCTCCATGCCGGAGGCGGAAAAGACCTCGACCACCGGGGTGCCGCCGGTTGAAGCCACCGCCAATTCAACCACCCGATCATCCAGTTCACCCCGTCGCAACATCTCGCGGAAGCGCTCCCTGGTGCTCTGGCCGCGGTTTTCTTCCTTTTTGTTTTCCCCGCCTTCGTAGCCGAGCGGAATGACATTCGACGGTTCTGGAAAACCGGCCCCATGGCTGGGCGTTCGCGGCAGGAGGAGATCGAGGAGGCGCTCTTCGGCCTGGGCCTCGGCCTTGCCCCGCACCCCTTGTTCCTCTTCCTTGGCCACCATATTCACCGCCAGCTGGGTGAGATCGCGGATCATCGATTCGACATCACGCCCCACATAGCCGACCTCGGTGAATTTGGAGGCCTCAATCTTAAGGAACGGGCTCTGGGCCAGATGGGCGAGTCGGCGGGCTATCTCGGTTTTACCCACGCCGGTGGGACCGATCATGATGATATTTTTAGGGGCGATTTCTTCGCGCAATGGCGGTTCAACCTGCTGCCGCCGCCAGCGGTTGCGCAGGGCGATGGCCACCGAGCGCTTGGCATCCGCCTGGCCGATGATGTAGCGGTCGAGTTCGGCAACGGTTTCCCTGGGGGTGAGTGAATCGAGTCCTTTCATATCTTTTCAACAATAATATTGGTATTGGTGTAGACACAGATGGAGCCGGCAATTTCCAAGGAGGTCCTGGCGATGGCTGCGGCATCGAGGTCGGAATGAGCAATCAGCGCTCTGGCAGCAGCCTGGGCATAGGGTCCACCGCTGCCGATGGCCAGGATACCGTCATCCCCCTCGATGACATCACCGGTGCCGGAAAGCAGCAGGGAATACTGGGCATCCACGGCGATCAGCATGGCCTCGAGCCGCCGCAGCATCTTATCCATTCGCCAGTCCTTGGCCAATTCGACCGCAGCCCGCATCAAGTTACCGTTATACTGCTCCAGTTTCTGTTCCAGCCGGTCGTAGAGGGTGAAGGCGTCGGCGGTGGACCCGGCAAAGCCGGTGATCACCTGGTCGTGATAGAGCCGCCGGACTTTTTTGGCCTGGTGCTTGATGATGGTCGCCCCAAGCGACACCTGACCGTCGCCAGCAACAACAACTTCACCCTTGTGACGGATAGCAACAATAGTGGTGGATCGAATTTTTTTTGTCTTCATATTTTAGATTCATGGGTTTGCAAAGAAGGAAAAGATGGAGTGAATTTGTAAACAATATCGGGGGAGGCGTCAATCCCTACCCCGTTTTTAGGCGGTCGGCTCGTCTGGTTTTCATCCGCCGCCCCCTTTGGCCTGGGGATGGGCCAGGTCATAGACCTTGGAGAGATGATCGATGTTGATATGGGTGTATTTCTGTGTGGTCGACAGGCTGACATGCCCCAGCAGCTCTTGAACTGTCCGTAGATCCGCACCCATCTCCAGCAGGTGGGTGGCAAAGGAATGCCGCAGGGCATGTGGGGTAACCGTCACCCCGATCCCGGCTCGCAGCCCATACATCTGGATGGATCGCTCCACACTTCGTGCCGTCAACCGGGTTCCCTGGCCGTTGAGAAACAAGGCCTGGCGCTCGGGGGCTAGCCCCCGGCTGATGCGGGCGAGGGTCAGGGCCTCGCGTTCGGGCAAATACTGGTGCAAGGCCTCTTTGGCGGCACTACCAAAGGGAATCAACCGCTCCTTGTTGCCCTTACCCCGGACCCGAACCATTTCAGCGACAACATCAAAATGTTCCATATCCCCCCCCACCAGCTCGGAAACCCGCATACCGGTTGAGTAGATCATCTCCATCATGGCGCGATCCCGACGGCAATAACGATCCGTGGCAACCGGTGCCTCCAGGAGACTGAACACCTCGTCCACGGTAAGGAAAGCGGGAATAGGATGTCCCAGTTTCGGGCTCACAACCCCGACGAGTGGACTGATCTCGATGACCTTCTCCCGCTGCAGATAGCGGAAAAAAGTCCGAAGGGCCGAGAGCTTCCGAGCCACCGAAGCGCTGGCGTTGCCGGCGTACAGAGAACCGACAAAAGACCGCACCATGGCGGCGGTTATCAATTCAGCACGGGCAGAATCGCCGCAGAAACGGTGAAATTCACGGACATCCCGCTGATAACTGTCAACCGTATGCGGTGAATACCCCTTTTCAAACTGGAGCCAGGCTACGAATCGTTCAATATGGGCGGTCATCACGAATCAGATGTTGAAACCAACAGATAGAATGTTTAAGATAGACGATTACCCTTGCTCTCTTTTTTCGGCAAACAAAATCGTCATCAGGACGGAGCGGACGAAATCGTTTTATGGCAAAAAAGAACTTCGAAAATGCGCTGGCCCGACTGGAACAGATCACCGACGAGCTCGAAGCCGGAGATCTGAGCCTGGACAAAAGTCTCGATAAATTTAACGAAGGCATTGCACTGGTGCAATTCTGTAACAGCAGACTCGAAGAGGCGAAAAGCCGGGTCGATCTTCTGCTGAAAAAGGATGGCCATCTCGTTGCAGTGCCCTTTGCAGAGGAAGACGGTGGAGATCACGACCTATCTGAATGAACAAAGGCAGCGGATTGAGGAAGCTCTTGCCGACCTCATGCTGGAGCCCGCCGGCACTTTCAGCCGACACATCGAAGCCATGCGCTACAGTCTCTTTGTCGGCGGCAAACGGATTCGTCCCACCCTTTGCCTGGCTGCAGCCGGTGCGGTGGACAGCAGCGAAACCACCCAGCAACATGCATTACTGGTTGCCTGCGCCCTGGAATGCATCCACACTTACTCGCTCATCCACGATGACCTGCCGGCCATGGACGACGACGATCTCCGTCGGGGCAAACCGACCAACCATACGGTGTATGGTGAAGCCGCTGCTATCCTCGCCGGCGACGGCCTGCTCACCTATGCCTTTGATCTGCTCAGCGGCCCGGATTCCGCAGACATCCCCGCTCCGGCCCGAATCCGGATCATCCAGACTATTGCTCGTGCGGCCGGCCCCTTGGGCATGGTCGGCGGCCAATCCCTGGACATGCTCTATGCCGGCAAAGAGGTCGGCTATGAGGTTCTGCGCAGCATTCACCGCAACAAGACCGGTGCCTTGATCACGGCTTCGGTGGTCAGTGGCGCCTTGGTTGCCGGGGCGAGTGAAGACCAGGAAGACGCACTGAAAGCCTATGGCGACCACATCGGGCTCGCCTTCCAGATCGTTGATGACCTCTTAGATGTCGAGGCCACCACCGAAGAACTCGGCAAACCGGCAGGCAGCGACATCAAATCCGACAAGGTCACCTACCCCTCGCTGTTTGGCAGGGAAACCTCGCGGACCATGGCCAGAGAAGCGGTGCAGGAGGCCATTGCCGCCCTCACTCTTTTCGACCAGAAGGCCGACCCGCTCAGGGCCCTGGCCAACTATATCGTAGAACGTAAAAAATAATCATGCTCATTGCAGACCCCCAGACAGACCAGCGGTCCAACCTGCTGGACGCCATCGACTCACCCCAAGACCTGCGCAGGCTCAGCCTGCTGGAAATGGAATCTCTCGCCCAGGAAATTCGGGAAACCCTCATTGCCACGGTCGCGGAAACCGGCGGCCATTTGGCGCCCAGCCTCGGCGTGGTCGAGCTGACCCTGGCCCTGCACTATGTTTTTGATACACCGCACGACCGTCTAGTCTGGGATGTCGGCCATCAGGCCTATGCCCACAAACTGCTCACCGGCCGCAAAGACCAGTTCGCCACCCTGCGTCAGTACAAAGGGATGAGCGGCTTCCCAAAACGGGCGGAAAGTGAATACGATACCGTAGAAGCCGGGCACAGCTCCACCTCCATCTCCTATGGCCTGGGGATGGCGGCGGCCAAAGCCATCCAGGCGGATACCGGCAAGGTCATCGCCATTATCGGCGACGGGTCCATGACTGCGGGCATGGCCTTTGAGGGCCTCAATCATGCCGGCGACCTGGGCAAGGACCTGGTGGTCATCCTCAACGACAACGAGATGTCGATCTCGAAAAACGTCGGGGCGCTGTCCAGTTTTCTCAGTAGAAAACTGACCGGCAGGACCATCCGACGCCTGCGGGATCATATCGAGGAACGGCTGATGGCGCTATCCTCGGTGGGTGAAAACATCCTCACTGTTCTGCGCAAGAGCGAGGAAAGCATCAAGGGCTTTTTTACCCCGGGCATGCTGTTTGAAGCTCTCAAATTCAAATATATCGGCCCGATTCCCGGACACGAACTGGAAGATCTGATTGCAACGCTCGAGAATGTCCGTGATCACAATCACGGGCCGGTACTGGTCCATGTGATCACCACCAAGGGCAAGGGCTATAAACCGGCGGAGACCCATCCCGGCGATTTCCACGGCATCGGACCGTTTGACATTGCCACCGGTAAGCCGAAGAAGACCGGAAATGGTATTGTTTCCTATACCCGAGTTTTCGGCGACACCCTTTGTCGGCTGGCCCGCCAGGATGCCCGCTTGGTGGCGATTACCGCTGCCATGCCCGGGGGAACGGGGCTGCTGCCCTTTGCCGCTGAATTTCCCGAACGCTTTTTCGATGTCGGCATTGCTGAACAGCATGCCGTCACCTTTGCCGCCGGGCTGGCGCTTGAAGGGATGCGTCCCTTTTTCGCCGTCTACTCCTCTTTCATGCAGCGGGCGCTGGATCAATTAATCCACGATGTCTGCCTGCCCAACCTGCCTGTGACCATTGCCTTGGATCGCAGCGGCGTGGTCGGTGCCGACGGCCCCACCCACCACGGTGTTTTTGATCTCTCCTTTCTCCGTTTTATCCCCAACCTGACGGTGATGGTCCCCAAGGACGAGAACGAGCTGCAGCAGATGCTGTATACCGCCCTCAACCAAAACGGCCCGGTAGTGCTCCGCTACCCCAGGGGCAGCGGCGAGGGTGTGCCCCTGGATTTGTCTTGCCACAACCTGGCCATCGGCAAGGGAGAATTACTGCGGGAAGGAACGGATGTGCTCCTCTTGCCGGTTGGTAACCGAGTCTATCCGGCCCTGGTCGCGGCTACACGCCTGGAGGAACAGGGCATCAAGGCCGCCGTGATCAATCCCCGTTTTCTCAAACCCCTGGACAACGAACTCATCACCACCTGGGCAGCACAAACCGGCCGGGTAGTGACTATTGAGGACAACAACGTCCTTGGTGGCTTCGGCAGCGCCGTGCTCCAACTGCTCAACGAGCGCGGCCTCCATCTGCCGGTGCGGATCCTCGGCTATGGCGACACCTTCATCGAACACGGGCCGCAGGCCACGCTCTGGAATAATGCGGGTATAGATGCTGACGGCATTGTCCGCAACGTACTTGAACTCATGATCAAATAACAAAGGGAGCGATGCCCCATGGCATCGCTCCCCCTTCCGTTCTCTCTTCTACATTGCACAAGCCGCTTGGGCACAGCTCAATCGTCAAAATTCCCCTGCGGCCCTTTGTCCGTTGCCAGTGTGGCCGCCCGCCCCCTGATCTTCGCCTCGGTCCAGTACTCGGGTGACTCGATACGGCCAGTTTTCGGGCCGATATCATAACAACCGGCCTCAAGGATTGCCTCAACTCCGAAATGGGCGGTATCGGCGGCATTGAAGACCTCAACCAATAAGGTGTAGATAAAACTCTCCACCCGTCGCGCCATCCGGTCGCGGACTGCCTTAGGCTGCCCCATAATCTTATTCTCAAAGGGCAGGTTGAGGCTTTTATAGTCACCCTTTTTCCACCCCTTCCCCTCGGCATAGGTGCGCATCTCCTGCCAGAGTTCGTCCGTCACCCCCTCTCCGGGGATTTTGATAAACTCGCCGCTGTCATCCAACATGGCATTGCCGTAATCATTGACCGCCAGACCCCAGGACACCATCTGCAGGGCGGTGGCGACATTGGCCTTGGTGGAATAGGTCTGGGCAGCAATTGCCCGCAACCGATCAGAATTGTTCCCCGAGGTGCCGTGCTGGGCGCCGGAAACAGCGTATCCCGCCAGGGCTTTATGAATTTCCGCAGTCAATTCCACCTGGATCCCTTGCGCCGAGGCCTCCAGGCCGTGGGTGGTGCCGTTATTGAGTGCGATCCAGTCGGGAAAAATATCGTGGGCGTTCAGCCCCTGGATAATAAAAAGGGCCTCTTCCTTGGTGGAGAGGCCGAGCTTGCCTTTGATCTCTCCCACCTCGGTTTCCAGACCAGCCCAGGAGGGCACGTATCGGGCCAACTCGATACTGGCCAACAGGTTGTCGGCATCGGGCATGTGCGAGGCATCAATAGCGATCGAGGTAATACCGGCCTCAAAAATCGTCGGAATTTCAACAGCAGCGCCAGGAACATCCGCAGGCTTCTTGATGCCGTAATGATCGGCGTGAAGAGCGACCGGAACGGTGATGGCGAGTTCGTTACAGAGGGCATCCACCTGCCGGGCTATATTCCAGTAATTGGTGGGACAGTAGGCATTCGCCCCGCCTTCGGAACGGGCTATTTCAATAATCATGGCGGCGTGCGCCCGCTGCGCTGCCTGCAAGGCCCCCCTGATGATCAGGTGATTTCTCCCGTTGGCGGCCATGGTCATCGCCCCGCCCTTGGCGAGCAAGGCGCGATCAATCACCTTGCCGCTGACAAGCAGGGCTCGAGAGTTGGGAAACAGGGTTCTGATATTCGGCGGGCGACCAATTTCCAGGGCTTTCTCAAAATCAGCAATATACGTCATACATTTCCTCCTGTTGACGATGTATTCCATTGACCGGCAGCATGGCCACTCTCATTTGCATAGAACCGAATTGCTGCGGGCGGACACTCCAAAATAAACGACTTTTTACTGACTCGGCAACAACAAACGTTACCTTCTCCACGCGCTTCCAATCGATGATTGCATGCGGCAAACATTGATCCCGCATTTCTTATTCAGGACGGTCAGACGTCTGCGCCTCGGTATCCATCTTTACCGGGAAGCCGGACAACGGTCTTTTGGCGAAAGCAGCCACCGCAATAATGCTCACTTCATAGAGCAGAACCAGTGGTACAGCCATCAACAACTGATTGACCACATCCGGCGTCGGGGTGAGGATTGCGGCCAATACAAAAGCAATCAGCACGGCGTATTTTCTATTTTTGACCAGAAAAGATTTGTTCACAAGCCCTACTTTCCCCAAAAAAACCATAAAAACAGGAAGTTCAAAAATCACTCCAAAGGCCAAAAACAGACGAAGGGCCAATGAAAAATAATCGTCCACGGCAGGCATGGGTTCGAGAAAGGCACTGGAATAGCCAATAAAAAAGCGAAACGCCGGCGGAAAAACCACAAAATAACCAAAAGCGGTCCCGCCGACAAAACAGAGGGTGGAGATTATCGTAAAAGGAACCAGTACACGTTTTTCATGGTGATATAGCCCAGGAGAGATAAACCGCCAAATTTGGAAAAAGATGACCGGGCTAGCGAGGACGAAGCCACATACCAAAGCGAGCTTTAGATAAAAAAAAACCCTTCCTGGTACGAAGTAAAGATCAGGGATTTCCCTGGTGGCAGCACCTTGATCAAGGGCCGGAGAAACCAATCGGCAAGAGGTTGGATAACGCTGTAGGCCGCAGTGAAACCAACGGCCACGGCGGCGAGCGCAATCAACAGACAGGAACGCAACTCCGCCAGATGCTCGGTCAGGGTCTGTTGATCGAATTGTTCTTGTGCTTCCACGATGTTTGCACCCAAGCTTTAGATAACGGAGAGGATCGACACTGCTTTTTACCCGATCCCGGATCTATTGTAAACTGGTTATGGATAATGTTTGACTTCGTCTTCCACTTGGGGATACACTGGCCCATATACTTAATAGACTGATATCGAAGGATTTTTATAAGGATTACCATGGCCTCCATTCTCGTTGTTGACGATGAACTGAGCATGCGCGAGTTTCTCAAGATTCTCCTGGAAAAAGAGGGGTATCGTGTGGTCACGGCAGCCGAAGGAAAAACCGCGCTTGATCTCGCCGAAAAACAATCGTTTGACCTGGTTATTTCCGATATCAGGATGCCCGGCATGAGTGGCCTCGATCTACTAGCTCGCCTCAAACAGCAGCAAGCAGAGATCGGTGTTATTTTGATTACCGCCTTTGCCTCACCCGATGATGCCGTGGCAGCGATGAAGCACGGGGCGTTTGATTACATCACCAAACCCTTCAATGTCGAAGAAATAAAAACAGTTATCCGGGCGGTACTGAGGAAAAAACAGCAAACCGATTCCACCCCAACCAACGGTTTCCCGGAAATCATTGGTCGGAGCCCGGAGATGATGAAGATCTTCGAGCTGATCACAAAAATTGCGCCGACTCCGGCCAATGTCCTCATCTACGGAGAATCAGGAACTGGCAAGGAATTGGTAGCCAAGGCCATCCACAACCGCTCCCGGGTCGCTGCCCATCCCTTTGTCCCCATCACCTGCAGCGCCATTCCCGAGAGCCTGCTGGAGAGCGAGCTTTTTGGCCATGTCAAAGGCTCGTTCACCGGGGCAATCGCCGACAAGGCCGGACTTTTTCAGCAGGCCGATCAAGGCACCGCCTTTCTCGATGAAATCGGTGAACTCACCCCCATCATCCAGACCAAGCTCTTACGGGTGCTGCAGGAGCGGGAATTCATGCCGGTTGGCTCGACCAAGACCAGACAGGTGAACGTCCGCATCATCGCCGCCACCAACAGGATTCTCGAGCAGGAGATTATTTCGGGGAAGTTCCGTGAAGATCTCTACTACCGGCTCGCGGTTGTTCCTATCAGGGTGCCGCCGTTGCGTGAACGCATCGGTGACGTACCACTCCTGGTTGCGTATTTTCTCAAGAAATATTCAGCCCTGCTCGGCAAGGAAGTACAGACTATATCCTCCTACGGCATGGAGGTTCTGATGAAATATGATTTTCCCGGTAATGTCCGGGAACTGGAGAATATCATTGAACGGGGTGTCGCCCTGGAATCGTCCAATATCATCCTGCCCGAAAGCCTAATTCTTTCCCTGCACCGTCAGGAAAAAAACAAGCCTGATCCAGAAAGCACCCATGCACCGCTCTTTGTCGCCGCCCAAGATGAAGAGGAACTCTACGAACAGGGACTGGAAGAGATCCTGCAACGCGTGGAGAAAGAGATGATCCTTCACGCCCTGGCCAAGGCAGATAATTCGAAAATGCGTGCCGCCGATCTGTTGAAACTCAGTTTTCGCAGCCTGCGTTATAAAACTAAAAAGCACAACCTTGACTGATACGAGCGCCTCAGGTGAGGCCTCGCCCTATATATTCCAACACAGGTACCGGCATCCCCCATGTTTCATTGCATCGCCAGGGCATTGACCCCGGTTACGGACAGCGAACAAGAAACACGGCGACATATCCTCTGGTGGATCCTGATCCGGGTCTTTTTGTTCACCCTGATCATCGGCATTACCACGTATTTTCGAGGGAAGGGCCATTCTGTTATTCTCCCGCCGTTGGCCGTGACCTCCACCTTCCTCTGCGGTCTCTACGGATTTTCCATAGCCTCTGTCCTGCTCCTGCAAAAGAAATTCTGGTCAGCACGCCGATTCGGTTTAATCCAACTGTTCTCGGATACGGTATTTACCGCTCTCCTGGTCTACGCCACGGGTTGCAGCCAATCCGTTTTCGCCCCCATTCTTATCTTACCGGTCATCGCCGGGGGGCTAATTCTCTACAGAATGGGTGGCCTGATTCTCGCCGCTGCCGCTACCTTGCTCTATGGTGCCGTCCTGGGCAGCGAACTGTTTGGTTGGGTGCCCAGATATTTTTTCCCCGCCTCCTATAAACCACTCGACACTATTTTTGAAGGTACCAATCTCTTCGCCATCTATGGACTGATCTTTTTTTTGGCCGCTTTATTGAGTGGTCAGCTGGCACGGCGGTTGCGCTTCACCGAGGAAAAACTGAGCAAGACAGCACTTGAGTATGACCGGCTGTCCATTCTTTACAAACAAATCTTTGACGATATCTCCACGGGGATCATCACAACCGACCAAGGAGATTTCATAACCTCCTATAATCAAGCGGCGGAACGGATAACCGAATATCCCCGCGAGAAAATCCTCGGCCAGCCCTTTAACCGCAGCTTTCCCACGATTATCTTGCAAGAACGGCAGGGTCGCTGTGTCTGTGATTTTCTCAAGAATGACGGCTCGTTGATCAGGATTGGATATTCCTTTTCCTATCTCAACATGCCGGTGGCTGAAGGCCGGGAAGGTCAGCAGACCCGATGGAAGGTTATCACTTTGCAGGATATCAGCCAGATCGAACGCATGGAACAACAAGTGCGGGAGGCCGAGAAGATGGCCGCCATTGGCGAACTGAGTGCCTCCATTGCCCATGATTTCAGAAATCCCCTGGCTGCCATTTCTGGTTCCGCCCAGATCCTGACCCTGGAGCAGGCAAATATTGCAGCCCTTGACCCAACGACCTTTAAAACCCTGCTGGGCATTATCCTCCGCGAATCCAACCGGATGGCCAAAACCATTACTGATTTCCTGCAGTTTGCCCGGCCGGCCCCAATCCAGCCTGAGTGGTTTGACCTGAACCGTCTGGTCGATGAAGTCATCACAAAACTGTTATCAGGGAGCAATACGGTGGCTGCGGCAGGGATCACCAAGGAGATCACCGCGCATCTTGCCTGCTGGGCCGACCGGCAACAAATGCAAACCATCCTGACCCATCTCTTGGAAAACGCCTGTGTGGCGATGGGGGCCACGCAAGGTGCAATTGTTGTAGTCGGTCATGAAATCAACGGCAACAGCCAAGGGACCCTCTGTTTGGAAATCCGTGACCCAGGACCCGGGATACCGGTGGAACTGAGGAAAAAGGTCTTTGCACCCTTTTTTTCCAGCAGGGCGGATGGCACAGGCCTGGGTTTATCCATCGTTCGCCAAATCGTAGAAAACCACCACGGGACGATTGAGATTGACAGCAATGCCACCTACAATTGCATCATGCGCGTTCGGTTGCCTCTCCCCCAGACGGTTACTCCCTGACCTTGCAGACCCTCGCACCCAACCCCTGCAGTTTTCCCACCATGTTCTCGTAACCCCGCTCAAGATGAGCGAACCGCAAGACTTCGGTGGTGTCGCTGGCGGCCAAGTCGGCGATGACCAGCGAAGCCGAGACACGCAGATCTGAGGTGGTCAAGTAAAAGTGGACACTCTGCTAAGCAGCTTTTTCAGAAGCTGCCGTTTCTCAAACACCCTGGGGCTGATAGAGCCCCAGTATGAATGAATACCGTCTTCTGCTGTTGTAAAATATTTCGATGTAGTCAACGATATCCTTTCTGGCCTCGTCTCTTGTCGTATAGCTTGAGAGGAAAACTCGTTCGGTTTTTAAACTGCCCCAAAAACATTCCGCCACGGAATTGTCCCAGCAATTACCTTTCCGGCTCATGCTGCTGATCATTTTATACGGTTTCAGCATCTTCTGGAAATCAGCACTGCAATACTGACTGCCTCTGTCCGAATGAAAAAGCAGGCCTGCCGCTGGTCGTCTCCGCCAGATTGCCATCTGCAAGGCATCCATGATGAGCCTTCGACTCATCCGATTGTTCAACGATCAGCCGACGATCTGCCGAGAAAAAAGATCGAGTACTATAGCCAAATATAACCAGCCTTCACTTGTCCATATATATATGTAATATCGGATACGAGATACTTTTCATCGACCTTATTTTGCCGGTATTTAGCCCACAAAAAAAGCACCTAACCATTACTGGCCAAGTGCTTAAATATCACTGATCCTGACTTCAACAGGAAGCCTTCTTTGCAGGCTGCTGCATCATGCGCGTCCGGCTGCCTCTCCTCCCCCAGACTGCTCTACTCCCTGACCTTTTGGATCTTCGCCCCCAACCCCTGCAGCTTTTCAACCATGTTTTCGTAACCCCGCTCAAGATGATAGATCCGCAAAACTTCGGTGGTGCCGCTGGCTGCAAGACCGGCGATAACCAGCGAAGCAGAGGCACGCAGATCCGTGGCCATGACCGGTGCGCCGCAGAGTTTATCGCGGCCGATCCCTCGAACCACGGCGCGGGAGCCCTCGATGGCGATATCGGCCCCCATTCGCTTGAGTTCCGCTACATGCATGAATCTGTTCTCAAAAATCGTCTCATGGATAATAGAGGTGCCGTCTCCCTGTACCATCAAGGCCATAAACTGGGCTTGAAGATCGGTGGGAAAACCGGGATAGGGCAAGGTGGTGATATCGACGCTCCGCAGGTCGCACCGACTCCTGCCGTCGACTTCAGGACAGGAAACCGTCAAAGTATGCTCCGTTACTTCGATATCGACCCCGCACAACATTAATTTTTCCGAGAGTGCGGGAAGATGCGTCGGATTACAGTTAGTGAGGGTTACCGAGCCGCCTGTGGCAGCGACCGCGATCATATAGGTCCCGGTTTCGATTCGATCGGGGATAATAGTTGATTCCGTTGCTTGCAATCGGTCGACCCCATGCACGGTTAGCCGGTCGGAGTCCCTCCCCTCAATGTCCGCGCCCATAGCAATGAGCATATCGATCAGATTGCCGACCTCGGGTTCCTTGGCAGCGTTTTTAATGATCGTGTCGCCCTGGGCAACAACCGAGGCCATCAGCACATTTTCGGTGCCGGTAACCGAAGGGGTATCAAAATAGATGGTCCCGCCGCGCATCTTGCCCGTCACGCTTCCCTCGACATAGCCCTGTTCAAGCCGGGTGGCTACACCCAGTTTTTCAAACCCTTTCAAGTGATAATTGATCGGTCGGGCGCCGATGGCGCACCCACCAGGCAGAGAAACGCGCGCAAAACCCGACCGTGACAGAAGCGGCCCCAGAACCAGAACAGAAGCACGCATCGTTTTTACGAGCTCGTAGGGTGCCTCTACCCCGGTCAACTGATCGGTATTGATCCGAATCGTTTGCCCCGAACGTTCCCACTGGGCACCCAGGATCTCGAGCAGCTTGAGCATGGTTCGGGTATCGCGCAGGTCAGGTACATTATGCAGAATATGCCAGCCAGGGGCCAGGAGAGTTGCGGCCATCAAGGGCAGTGCAGCATTTTTGGCGCCGCTGATACTGACCGTTCCATGCAGCGGCAAGCCGCCTTCAATGATAAGTTTATCCATAATGATTCGATAGAGAAGGAAAATTAAAGAGTAATGAAAAGAACAGTTAACAGAGAGATGCTATCAATTGCCGCAAGTATACCGTGCCTGAAGAACCCGTGGCCGACCGGCCCAGTCGTCGATCACCCTGACCTCATCATACCGCCGAACCCTGAAAAGGATCTCCACCGCCTTTTTCTGATCCGCACCGATCTCGAGAAAAATCCAGCCGCCCGGGTGTAGGAATCTTTCCGCCCCGGTTGCGATCTGCTCAATAATGCGCAGCCCCGTAGGCCCACCCGATAGAGCCAGGTAGGGTTCCGCCACGCCTACCTCCGGCTCCAATGTAAGGATCTGGTCATCGGCTATATAAGGAGGGTTGCTCACAATAAGATCAAACTTCCGCTTCTCATTGAGTGCGGCAAACAAATCACTACAGACTACTACAACGCGTTCTGAGACCTGATGCCTGTTCAAATTTGTCGCGGCTACCGCCAAGGCAGCCTCTGAAATATCGACTGCGGTTACCGAGCAACCAAGTTCCCGGGCAAGGATAACTGCAATCACGCCACTCCCGGTGCACATATCAAGGACGGTAGAAATTTTGCCATCCGGGGAACAGGTTGCCAGTACCTGTTCCAAGAGGAATTCAGTTTCGGGACGAGGAATCAGGACTGAGGGAGAAACGGTAAAGTCAAGGGACCAGAATTCTTGCGAACCGGTCAGATATTGCAAGGGAATGCGCTGACTCCGTAGCCGGACGAGATGTTGGTACTGCTCCAGCATCCGGTCATCCACGGCTTGCTGGCCCTGAAGGACGAGTTGGCTCCTCGTTATTTTTGCCAGATGTTGGAACAGCAACCGGGCATCAAGGTTGGCGTCTTCAATGCCAGCCTTAGCCAGCTGCAAGGCGGCAGCCGCCAGGAGATTATCGATATTCATCGAAGACGAGATGAGTTGCGCAGGCTAATGGGCAGACTTGAGTGCTTCCGTCTGGTAATGGGTGATGATCGGCAGAATTACGTCGTCCATCATGCCGGCAATGACCTGATCCAGTCGATAAATCGTCAGATTGATCCGGTGATCGGTCACTCTCCCTTGTGGGTAGTTGTAGGTGCGGATGCGCTCACTTCTGTCCCCGGAGCCAACCTGACTTTTTCGATCCTCAGAAATCCGGTCGTGTCGTTCCTGTTCCATCTTGTCGAGCAACCGGGCCCGCAATACCTGCAGGGCCTTGGCCTTGTTCTTATGCTGGGACCTCTCATCCTGACAAGTAACCACCAAACCGGTTGGCAGGTGGGTCACCCTGACGGCGGAATCTGTGGTGTTGACCGATTGCCCGCCGGGACCGGAGGAACGGTAAATATCAAATTTGAGTTCATGGGGTTCGATGTGCAAATCCACCTCATCCACCTCGGGAATGATGGCGACCGTCACCGCCGAGGTATGGATGCGCCCCTGGGTCTCGGTATCGGGCACACGTTGCACCCGGTGTACCCCGGATTCATATTTCAAGCGGGAATAGACCTGATGCCCGCTCACCAGGGCGATTATTTCTTTAAAACCGCCGATACCGATGGGGTTGGAACTCATCACTTCCACTTTCCATCCCAGGGTCTCGGCGTATCGACTGTACATACGGAAAAGGTCGGCCACAAAAAGAGCGGCTTCATCACCACCTGTTCCCGCCCTGATCTCAAGAAAAATATTTTTCTCGTCGTTGGGATCCTTCGGAAGGAGACGAAGCTGTATAGCCTGCTCGAGTTCACCTTGTTTCACGGCAAGGTCGTCAAGTTCCTCTTTGGCCAGTTCCACCAGGTCGGGGTCTTCTTGTTCAGTACGGATGAACTCCTGGTTTTCCTTGATGGCATCACAGACCGAGGTGTAGGCGGCATACAGCTCAGCCATTTTGACCACAAGGGCATGCTCACAGACAACCTCCCGATACCGCTGTTGATCGCTTACCAGCTGAGGGTCGGAAAGTTGTCTCTCCAGTGCACTCAGTTTTTCATCAATATCACGCAGATTCTCGAACATACCCGGATGTAGTATTCAGAAAAGAAAAAGCCCCCATGACACCAGCCAAATCGGATACGAGAACTTGTCCAACCACACCAAAGTGGTCAGAAAGGGTTCCGGTATAGGTCGACTCCTGGGGTCAGGAGGGCAAAAAAATAAAAGATGGGGAGGAACAGATATTATTTTTTGCTGCCTTGAAAGCCTGCGTATTTTTTCTTAAATTTCTCAATACGCCCAGCTGTATCAATCAATTTCTGTTTGCCGGTAAAAAATGGATGACAGGCAGAACAAATTTCGATTTTGATCTCGGTCTTCACTGAGCCGAGTTCGATTTCATTGCCGCAGGCACAAAGTGCTTTGATGTGATGATATTCTGGATGGGTATCTGGTTTCATGGGTTTCGCTCCTTCTAAAAAATATGTCCACAAGAAAATTTATTTAAAATGATGACTATATATCGTTATTCGTAGTTTCTTGAAAGAAAAAACGAAGATCACCGGTTCATTGACGCGAAAAACTCCTGATTATTTTTCGTCTGCCGCATTCGATCGAGCAGAAATTCCATGGCATCGGCTGGATTCATGGAGGACAGCAGCTTGCGCAAAATCCAAATGCGATTGAGGTCATCGGGTGGCAGCAGCAGATCTTCCTTTCTTGTCCCTGATTTTTGCAGGTCGATGGCGGGATAGATCCGACGATTAGCCATCTTGCGATCTAGGACGATTTCCATGTTGCCGGTACCTTTGAACTCCTCAAAGATGACCTCATCCATTCTGCTGCCGGTATCAATCAAGGCAGTGGCCAGGATGGTGAGACTCCCGCCTTCCTCAACATTTCGGGCGGCACCAAAAAAACGTTTCGGTCGGTGCAGGGCGTTGGCCTCAACACCACCGGAGAGTATTTTCCCGGATGCCGGCGTGACCGTATTATAGGCCCGGGCCAGACGAGTGATCGAATCGAGCAGAATGACGACATCCTTTCTGTGTTCAACCAAACGCTGCGCCTTCTGAATGACCATCTCCGCAACCTGGATGTGCCGCTGAGGGGGTTCATCGAAGGTCGAACAAACAACCTCGGCATCGACACTGCGTCGCATATCGGTAACCTCTTCGGGGCGTTCATCAATCAGCAGGACAATCAAGATGATTTCCTTATGATTAGCGACGATCGAATTGGCTATTTGCTGCATCATCACCGTCTTACCCGTTCGCGGTGGAGCGACGATCAACCCGCGCTGCCCTTTGCCAAGCGGAGAAGCGATATTGAGCACCCGCATGGACATATTATCCGAGGTGGTTTCCAGATTGATCAGCTCTTCCGGATGCAGCGGGGTTAGGTTGATAAAAGCGGTCTTATTCTTGGCAGCCTCAGGCAATTCGTAATTAATGGTATCGACCTTGAGCAGGGCAAAATACCGTTCATTGTCCTTGGGAGCACGGACCTCACCCTCCACACTGTCACCGGTCCGCAGATTCAAGCGGCGAATCTGCGACGGTGAGACATAGATATCATCCGGCCCAGGTAGATAGTTGTAATCCGGGGCCCGAAGAAAACCGAATCCATCTTGCAGGATTTCAAGGACACCGCTGCCTCGCAACTTACCATCCTCATCTGCCTGATCTTTGAGAATAGCAAAGATCAACTCCTGCTTGGTCATATTGCTGTATCCTTCGATATTACAAGATGCAGCAAGACTGACGAGTTCTTTAATTTTTTTATTTTTCAACTCAGTTGGATTCATTGACCGGTCATTCCTCCATGAGGTCAGTACGATAAAACCGCTAAAAAGCGGTATCAGCTTTTTAAAAAAGGGGAGTCGCTCTTTAGATAGATATGACAGACGGAAATGTCCGCGGCTGTCATACCTGCGCTCATTGCGCTAGAGTAACAATAATGACAAAACTGAAGAGTTTTCTGTAATTATATGCAATGAACGGACTGGATGATAAGACGGGGATGAGCCTTATTGATAAACAGGTATCCAGTAAATTTAACCAATCCGGCAGAGTGTCGCCAGACAATCTAGCTAAATTATATATTGTGTGTGTGAAAAATCAGAACATGAAACCGATGGATACAAACCGATCTGTCGAGATGTTACTGAGCTAATTATTTGTTTCATGATCGTCTGTCAAGCACTTTCTTGACAGAATCATCCGAGAAATCGTTCAGAGAGCTGATTTCCCAGAGCGATAACCTGTCCACGAGTTGCAGACCACGCCCCGCTGTTATCGATGACAAAATCGGCGAGTTTTACTTTTTCTTGCAAATTCATCTGCGCCGCGATTGCCAGCGTTGCTCTTCTTCGTGAAACTCCATCCCGGCGCATAATACGACAACACTGCGCACCACGACGAGCATACACCACCAGAACCGCATCAACATCCTTTTGCCATCCCGCCTCGTACAACAGGGGAATTTCAACCAACATAAGGGACGAATCAGAGAACGCCACCTCCCGGCGCATCGCTTCGCGGGCCAGGGGATGCAGCAGGCCATCAACCCGCCTGCGGACATCAGCATTCCCGAAGATACGTTCGCGCAGAGCAGCCCTGTCAAGCTCACCATTCTGGAGGAAAAAAGTATCACCAAAAACGGCACGTATGGCCAACCAACCGGGTTGTTTGAGCTCAAGGAGTTGCCTGCAACAGGTATCGACATCAATAAGCGGCGTTCGACAATAACTCGCCAGCAGACGGCTTACGCTACTTTTCCCTGATCCGATTCCACCGGTTATTCCAAGAAGAAAGGGTTTCAATGGAGTCCTTCTCGCAACCTATCGAGCACTGACTGCATATCGCCCCAGAGCGGCGCGGTAAAACAAAGATCCTGCGAGGAAAAGGGATGGCTGAAACAAAGCGTGCTAGCATGCAGCATCTGACGCAGAGGTTTAACAACGGCATTCCGATCGACAGCACCACCATAGAGGACATCACCGGCTACGGGTGCCTTCATCGATGCCATGTGGACACGAATCTGATGTGTCCTTCCTGTTTCTATGCCAATCTCAGCCAGACACCAGCCGTTGGGGAAGCGCTCAAGAACGTGCCAGTTGGTGGCCGCATATTTGCCGTGAATCGGCCGGATTGCCATTTTTTTCCGATCCACCGGATGCCTGCCAATAGGCGCAATGACACGTCCGTCACCTTCACGCGGACAACGAAGCAACAGGGCATGGTATGTTTTCCGTATCCTTCTGTCCTTAAAATCTGCCATCAGGGCACGGAGGGCATGATCGGTCTTGGCAACCAACATGATACCGGAGGTTTCTTTGTCCAGACGGTGAACAATACCAGGACGCCCCTCCTCAATTACGGGTAGACTTTGACATCGGTACAAGAGGCCATGCACCAGTGTTCCGCTGTGATGCCCGCTGGCCGGATGCACGACTAGCCCCGGCGGTTTATTAATGACCAAAAGGTGTTCGTCTTCGAAAAGAACTGCAAAATCCACGTGTTCCGGAATGAGTACCGAAGGTAGAGGCGGTGGGAATGCAATGGTGACCGTCTCGCTCACCCGCAATCGGTAACCGGCCTTCACGGGGTGACCGTCAACGAGAATATGGGTCAAACCTATTAGTTTATGGAGGAAAGAACGGGACTGCTCAGGATATTTACCGGTAATAAAATGATCAAGGCGCAGTCCGGTTTCCTCAGGTCGTACCGAAAATGCTACCGGCTGTTCGACATGTCCCGATGTTTCCACTTCCAAGCAGCTTTCCCCCCCTGAACCTGTCATTGACTAATGGGCGACTCGCCGTTCAACAAAAAAGATTCTGGATCTGTTGCTCGACCATTTCTTCTTCCATCTGCTTAGCCAGGGACAATTCTTTGACCAAAAGATTCTTAGCAGTATCCAACATCTTCCGTTCCCCATAAGAGAGATCTTTATCCTCTTTCAGAAGGAAAAGATCACGGAGAACGACGGCTACCTCGAAAACAGAACCGGTCTTAATTTTCTCCATATATTCACGATATCGGCGATTCCATGTCTGCGCCGTAATTTTAATATCGCGTTCTTTGAGAATCTCGATGACTTTTGCGACCTCATCGATGGAAATTATTGCCCTCAAACCGACATTGGAGCTGGTTGCTGTCGGAATCATGATAGTCATGTCGTTGTCGAGAATTTTCATTACATAAAAACTCTGATCAACACCGCCAATGGTTTGCTTCTCTATGGCTTCAATAAGCCCTACGCCATGGGCTGGATATACAGCCATATCACCTTCTGAAAACACAGGAGCCTCCGAAAACAAATAGTAGACTTACGCTGATCGAATCCAGCGAGGGGGGTGCTCGTATATTCTTAAAATGCTATTATAGCATATTTTTTGAATATTAGCAAAGATTGGATGGGAAACAGACAGAGAAAAAAAACAACGGCAAGTGGATTATATCACTGAGCTATCCGACTCCTTCGCCACCGTAGGAAAATTTCCGCTAGTGGCCTTGGAAAGAGAATTCACCGCCCATTGATTTTATTCATACAGACGCCGATACACTCCTGGACGAATAAAACAACCGCTTCTTCGACCAGACTTTCCCGTTGTCGAAATAGCTGTAATTCGGCCTCAGTCATTTTTGATAAAACAAATTGATCCACAGGTTGCCCTTGGCCATCTTCAGTAACCATCGGTCGACCGATACCGATCTTCATACGGGCAAAGCTCTGAGCGCCGAGGTGCTGGGCAATGGAGCGAACCCCATTGTGCCCACCAGCCCCGCCCTTGCCTATGATCTTTATCCGGCCGGCACTCAAATCAATATCATCATGCAGCACCAGAATGTGCTCCATAGGTATTTTGAAGTATTCGACAAAGCTCCTAACGCATTCACCGGAACGGTTCATGTAGGTCTGCGGCTTAACATAGAAAAGCTGAGCACCATAGGCTCGGCCCTGACAAAACAACCCCTGAAATTTCAGGATATCAGCCCGCAAGCCATTGACACCGGCGAGATGATCGATAAAGAAAAAACCGATATTATGCCGGGTGAGATGATAGTCTCGGCCTGGATTACCCAGGCCCACGAACAAAAATTTGGAATCCGCCATGAAAAAAACAGGTGCGACAAACAGAACGAGCCGAAATAAAATTCGGCTCGGGGGTAACAACTCTTAAGAAAGCAGAAGAACTGCTTTCCATCGGCAGGGGCGATTAATACACAACTACGCAGGTGGTATCTGGTTTCTCCAGCATTTCGACATTATCAGGTAGAGCGAGATCGCCAAAATTCAGACCAGCGCCGCCTTGCTCCAACGGGGTAATATCGACCTTGATGACATCAGGAATATCCAAGGGACAACCACGTAATTGCATGGTTTCCTTAAACACATGCAGCTCTCCGCCCAGATCAACCCCCTTAGCCGTACCGACATATTCAATCGGAACCGTAAACTTGGCGGCTTCCTTCAGGTCAATTTCAAGAAAGTCGACATGCAGGAGGCTACCGGACACAGGCTCTTTCTGAATTTCCTGGACAAGCACATGCCGCTTCTCTTTACTGTCGCCTTCGATCTGCAAAGTCACTACGGCGTTACGTCTTTGAATGAACAGTAAATTTTTAAAGAGTTTCGCTGTATCTAACTGGAGCGAAACAGATTCAGCTCCACCACTGTAAAGGTTAGCAGGGGTAATGTCCCGCATCCGTAATTGCCGCATCGGTCCTTTACCAAAGACCGTGCGCACCTTCGACTCCATATTCACCTGTAACATAAAAAACCTCCCCCCCTTACTCTGGGATCTATGACAATTCGTTAAAACTCATTAAGATTAAACAAACAGATAACTGACGGAATCTTCATTATGAATTCTGCTGATGGCTTCCCCTAGCAGTTCGCCCACCGACAGTACCGTTATTTTCTCGCATTGCTTGGCCTCATCCTTGAGCGGGATGGAGTTGGTCACCAAGAGCGACTTGAGACAGGACCTATTGATACGTTCAATAGCCGGCCCAGATAAAACGCCGTGGGAACAACAGGCATGGACCTCTTTAGCACCGACCTCTTTTAGAATTTCAGCACCACCACACAGGGTTCCAGCGGTATCAACCATATCATCGAGCAAAATAGCAGTTTTCCCTGCCACATCGCCAATCACATGAACGGCCTCACATTCGTTAGCCCGCTCGCGACGTTTATCAATAATCGCCAAACCCGCATTCAATCGTTTCGCAAAGGCACGGGTACGCTCAACCCCTCCGGCATCAGGAGACACCATGACCACATCAGTGAATCTTTCCCTAATATATTTCAGTATAATGGGAGCTGCATAGAGATGATCGACCGGGATATTAAAAAAACCCTGTATCTGACCGGCATGCAAATCCATACAAAGTACCCTGCGGGTACCGACCACAGTGAGCATTTCCGCAACCGCCTTGGCGGTTATCGGCACCCGAGGCCGCACTTTGCGATCCTGGCGGGCATAGCCATAATACGGTATTACAGCAGTAATCCTTCTTGCCGAAGCCCGACGGACCGCATCGATCATGATCAACAGCTCCATCAGATGATCATTGACCGGCGTACAGGTCGGCTGGATAATAAACACATCCGCTCCGCGCACATTCTCGCCGATTTCAACAGAAATCTCGCCATCCGAAAACTGCTTCACCTCAGCTGCACCGAGAGGCACGTCCAGATATTCACAGATTTCTTTGGCAATGGCAGGATTGGCATTGCCGGTAAAAATCTTCATTTTATTTGGCATGGCGCACAACTCTCATGAAAATGGCTGGGGCGGGAGGATTCGAACCCCCGAATGCAAGGATCAAAACCTTGTGTCTTACCGCTTGACGACGCCCCAGCCCAATGCTAGGCACACTGAATGGGCAGTAAAAATATTATTCTCCCGTCAAAGGAGAAACCAGATAGGTGAACTCGAACCGCTGCTTAAAAATAGCATGGCACGTTTTGGCGCTCTCCCTGTCAGCAAAAAGACCGAAAACGGTAGGCCCGGAACCCGACATCAAAGCAACAGCAGCACCCTGTGCGACCAGCTGGCTTTTAATCTGCTCGATCTCTGGATATTTCAGAATGGTCACTGTTTCGAGATCGTTCCGCAGTTCCGCCAACTGTGCCCCATAGCATGCAGGCCCGCACGGCAAACCGATTTCAACATCTTCTTTCAGGAAATCGGCTAACATACTTGCATTCTCTTTATTTGTCAATGCAAAAGTCTGGTAAACCCATTGCGTAGATACGGGAAATCCCGGATTAACCAGAAGAATACTATAGCCGGTCAATGGAGGGATGGGTGTCAATATTTCACCAATGCCCGTGGCGAGCGCCGCTGAGGTGTCAGCAAGAAAAAAGGGAACATCTGCTCCCAGCCGTATCCCTATCGCGGCAAGTTCCTCGCCAGTGCAGCCAAAGCCGAAGAGTGCATCCAACCCCTTCAGCGTGGCCGCCGCATCACTGCTGCCGCCACCCAATCCTGCAGCTATCGGAATATTTTTTTTAAGGGTAATGTCCACCCCTGTTACCGAATCTGTCCTGTGCCGCTCAACCTTTTGCAAAAAAAGCTCGGCCGCCCGGTACACGAGATTATCGTGATTCTCCGGGAGCGTGCAGCCAGGACAAAAAAGACGAATACCCCGTTCACCCAGCCTGAGCTCAAGCTCATCATATAGGCTTATTTTCTGCATCAGGGTCTCGAGGGTATGATAGCCGTCAACTCGGCGTCCGGTAACCTTGAGATACAGATTAATTTTCGCGGGAGCCCTGAGCGTGATTCTGTCGGGTTGCATCTTGAAAAAACGGTAGATGCAGGCCTACGACAATTTCACAAACCGCATCTTTAATTCATACAAAATACGGGTGAGCAGTTCATTTTCATCGGCATCGAGGTTTCCCTTGGTTTTATCGGCAAGCACGACCAAGGTATCAATGGTATGTTTAGCCAACTCGCGATCCACCAACCGCTGCCCTGTTTCAGGATGCGGTAAATCCCCCATATGATAGAGCGCTGAGGTGTTGAGAGACAGTACAAAGGAAGCGAAGGTCACCGCCGGCATAACACATCTGCCAGAGGCATCCTTCACTCGGCCATCGGGGCATTCGCCGCAGCTTGAAAGATTATCACTCATAATTGTCCACTTAAAAAAACGATTCCTTGCACCCCGCTTCCTTCGGCGGGCGCACACTTCCAGCTCGATCCGGGCAAGGATCAATGAATCCCGGCAACTCGTGCAGCACAAAAGTCAATTTTATTCCCTGGCCCTGATATCTGGATTCGCTCCATTGAATACAAACGATGAGAAATATACCGATATTCCTGGATACCCACAATGTTAAAGTATATACTGGGTTTCCTGATCTGAGCAATCAACCTACCCGGCCGTATTCATGCGTACGGGTTCAGCTTCCCCTTGAAGATAAATCATGTTGGCGCTATATAATGTGAATTTTCCGCCCCAAACTGGCGAGCATGAGCGAGTACGGCCACAATAACAGGAGTTTTGCATGGAAGAAGTTCGCGTTCGATTCCCCCCCAGCCCTACCGGCTACCTCCATATCGGCGGCGCCAGGACGGCGCTGTTCAACTGGCTGTTTGCAAAGAAACACAACGGCAAGTTAATATTACGGATTGAAGACACCGACGAGGAACGTTCCACCCAGGCCTCGATCGACGGTATCCTTGAGGGCCTGCAGTGGCTCGGGCTTGACTGGGATGAGGGGCCTTATTTCCAGACAGAGTTTGCCTCCGACCATATTGCAGCTGCCAACAGGCTGCTCGCCGAAGGGACAGCCTACAAATGCTTCTGTACCAAAGAAGTGTTGGAACAAAAACGCGAAGCCGCACAGGCCGCCAAACGGGAATTCGGTTATGACGGCACCTGCCGCCACCTCACGGCTGCGGAGGTGCAGCAAAAAGAGGAGCAGGGAATCCCCTCGGTCATCCGCTTTAGAGTTCCCACCCGCCAAGGAACACTGGCTTACGACGATGAGGTGCTCGGATGTATCGAACGCGCCTACAGCGATATCGAAGATTTTGTCATTGTCCGCTCCAACGGCAAACCGCTCTACCTACTGTGCAATGTGGTTGACGATATTCGGGACCGCATCACCCATGTGCTCCGCGGCCAGGATCATATGAGCAACACTACCCGCCAGGTCCTGCTCTACGAGGCTTTGCAGGCAAAACTCCCTGTCTTTGCCCACATGCCCCTGACCCTGGACCTACAGAAACGAAAAATCTCCAAACGGAGCCATGGCGAGGTGGTCGCGGTCCAGTTTTACCGCGACAACGGCTTTATCCCTTGGGCTCTGTGCAACTTTCTCTGCTTGCTCGGCTGGAACCCCGGCACTGACCAGGAGTTCTTTTCCCGCGAAGAACTGATTGAGGCCTTTTCCCTGTCCCGGATCAGCCGGGTCAATTCGGTATTCAACTTTAAACCAGGCGACCCCAAGTTCTTCACCGACCCCAAGCTGATTGCCATCAATGAACACTACCTCCGCACCATGGACCTTGCCCCCCTCGGCGCCTTGGTCCGCCGGGAACTGGAGGAGAAAAATCTCTGGGATCCGGCCTATCAAGGGGCCAGGCACGACTGGTACCTCGCCACCCTGAACCTGATCCGCGACCGCTTCCACACCCTCAAGGACTTCACCACCGCAGGTCGAGCCTATTTTTCCGATGAGTATGACATAGATCCCAAACCCCTGGCGAAAAACGTACTCAAATTCCCGGAACTCTGTACTTGGCTCCCCAAACTGGCCGAAAGATTGGCCGCGCTCACGGAATTCAGCACCGAAGAGACCGAACGGGTAGCCCGTGAACTGGCCGATGAACTGGCAGTCAAACCCGGAGTGTTGATCAACGGGATGCGGACAGTGCTCACCGGGCAACTGGCTGGACCCTCGATGTTTGACATCGTCGTTACCCTGGGCCGGGAAAAGGTGCTGGCCCGCTTGAAGCGTATCGATCACCTTTTCGCCACTGCTTAATTTTTCCCAACGGAATATCGACCCCATGACCCTAGAAAAAGAGCCCGCAGGCAAACCCCTTGATTTCATCCGCCAGATCATTGCCGAGGATCTGGCTTCCGGAAAACACCAAGCCATTGTCACCCGCTTCCCCCCTGAGCCCAACGGATTCCTTCATATAGGCCACGCCAAATCGATCTGTCTTAACTTCGGAATTGCGGTGGAGAACAAGGCCACCTGCCACCTGCGCTTCGACGATACCAACCCGGATAAGGAATCCACCGAGTAT
>JBBRBT010000044.1:0-33207 GCA_038205495.1 Desulfobulbales bacterium | reverse complement strand
CATTTTCTCGTTTAAAATTATGTGTGTAAAATCAACATATTGTATTTATTGACCGCCAGTTGCGGTCGGCAAAGTTTGCGAAATATTGTTCTTGAAACCACGTGACTGCTGAGGTTTCGGATATAGCGGGAATGGCTGGTGTCTTGCCCACTTTTCCTTGACCATATCAATGGGCTGATTGATCAGATTGTATCCATCGATTTGACGAGCAGCAAAAACATTTAGGCAATCGAGATTTCTCTCTCGCCAGCAGTCATCACGCTTGGCTGAAATATCAGCGCATCAAAAAGGATGGTGACAGAATATTCAATGAATAAAGCTATAAAGCCCATCTCTACATAGAAGAACTATTCATTCCTTCTGCACTTTCTATTTATTGTATCTCTACTCGTAGTTATGTAGTTTTATTTTGCCATGAACCTATGTTTGGCTGGAAAACATAACTGAACCCTCCTGTGTTGCCAAGTCACCAGTCTACCTTTGCACCGCTAATGCGAGCGATGATTTCCATAACCAGATGAGGAGACTGTTTCTCTTCGGCTGTGCGTAAGCGCCAGTGGAAATGAAGGTAAACGTAAGGGTGACCCTGTAATTTCATGGCGGTTAACTCAGTAAAAAAGGATGCAGCAGGTTAATTAAGTCAGTTTAAAGGAGGAGCAACAATGAGCAAAAAATTTCTATTTTACACAGTGATTTTAGTTCTGTCTGTCGGATTGGGAGTTGCTATATCACAAGAGATTTCTTCTAAGGAATTATTGGGAAAGAAGATATTCTTTGACGCGAACCTCTCCGTTAACAACAATCAGTCCTGTGCCACTTGCCATGCCCCCCAAGTTGGTTGGACTGGACCGCATGAAGACATTAATACCCATGGGGCCGTCTATGAGGGTTCTATCCCCGCCGCATTTGGGAACCGGAAACCACCAAGCTCTGCCTATGCGACTCAAAGCCCTATTCTCCATGTCGATAAAAAAGGACAATTCACCGGCGGTAACTTCTGGGATGGCAGAGCCACTGGCGAAAGATTGGGCATCCCCGCCGCCGAACAGGCCCAGGGACCTTTCCTTAATCCGATGGAACAGGCTCTTGGCACGCCATCTGACGTGGTATCACGAGTCTGCGCTTCCGAATACTCGTGGCTCTTCAAGGAAGTTTGGGGTAATGACGCTTGTAGCAATGATGTGAATCTTGCCTATGACAAGATTGCCTATTCCATCACAGCCTACGAGGCCTCGCCGGAAGTAAATGCCTTTACCTCAAAATATGACTACTCATTACCAGGAAAGTCAAAATTGAACCAAGAGGAGCGCCGGGGCCTGGCCCTTTTCCAAGGCAAGGGAAAATGCATCAAGTGCCATGCAAGCGATGGCCGTTCCCCCCTCTTTACCGATTTCAGCTATGAAAATCTTGGCATCCCTAAAAACCCAGAGAACCCTTTCTACGTTCTCCACCCCGATTTTGTCGACCGAGGTCTGGGAGAATTCCTTGCCTCGCGGCCTGACTACGCATCATACGCAACAGCGAACATGGGCAAACATAAGGTCCCAACACTCCGTAACGTCGAGCTGAGACCATCTTCCGATTTTACAAAAGCATATGGTCACAACGGCTACTTCAAGAGCCTCGAAGGCATCGTGCACTTTTACAACACAAGGGATGTAAAATCTTTGTGTCCGGGCGATTACACTGAGGCGCAGGCATTGGCTGCAGACTGCTGGCCGGAACCGGAAGTCGAGCAAAACGTAAATACGGTAGAATTAGGCAACTTGGGCTTGAATCCCTCAGAGGAGGCCGCAATCGTCGCCTTCCTGAAAACTTTATCGGATGGGTATAAACCAGCCGTAATATCTCGCCAGTAGAATGCTTTATTCGCCTTCAGGGGGCAGGGTCGAAAGTGTCCCTGCCCTTTTTTCTGATTTCGACCTATATGCTGAAAAAATCCTTTGATTACGGGTTGATTTGCCTTTATTTCTGTTCCAGGAAAGCTTGATCTTCACGCTTTTCGTGTGTTTGCAAATGCAAAGATTATTGCAATCAAAGATCTTCCATTTGGGACAGTCCATTCTCAATACGCAGTCATATCATAACGGCTCGCCTGAAAATGCTCCTGTTCGTATCCCTATCGGTAGGTCCATGCTGCGAGGATTAGGAAAAAGAAAAGGGAATTGAAAAAAGAAAAAAATATCTAAAAGATGTTGAGTAACGATCCTTTTTTCCCCTTTCTTTGCATCCAAGCCTAAATTGTTTAACACTACCGGTCGATACTTTAACAAGGCAAGGATTGCTTATTCAAATCAGGAAGGGACAACAAGAATGGAATACAAGATTCAGCCAGGGGATACCATTACCAGTGTCACCCAACGACTCGGTACTGATTGGAAAACACTGAAAAATACCAATCCGGCAGCGGTTGGAAAATCGACAAAAACAGGCAACTGGATCGTTAAAGCTGGAAAGACCGTCTCGGTATCCTCCAGTTTTCAAGAAATCCTGAAGCAACAAACAGCCGACAAGCCCACCGGGCACTCCTCGGGACAAACCACTTCTGCCCCATCCCCAACAAGGGACACCAAACAGCAATCGACTGGCTCTGCAGGTGAAACTATCCATGTCCTACAAAAAGGGGAGACCATCTGGGACTTAGCCAGGGATAAATACAAGGTCAACCCGGCAGAGATTTTACGTCTCAATAAAATCAGCGATCCCAATAACTTGCAAATCGGACAGGAAATTCGTATTCCAACCGGAGAGGCAGAGACCACAGCCACCCATTCCACAGAAGACATTGTTGCCAGCTGGTACGGGAAATCTCATCAAGGACGGATCATGGCCAATGGCGCACGCTTTAACATGTATGGGTCCACCATCGCCCATCGCAATATCCCTATCGGCACAACAGTCGAGCTCGAAAACCCTACGACCGGTGAGAAGGCCAAGGCCGTGGTCACCGACCGCGGGCCGTACACACAGGGTCGTGACGTTGATCTTAGTTACGGCTTGGCCAAGCGTTTATCACTGGCCCGACAGGGTGTCGGTAATCTGAAAATGCGTGTACTGTAAATCCTCAATGCTCAATGGGGTGACCGCTTGAGTTTTGTCCCGCACATATTTTCCCTTCTTTGTCCCCTCCCCTCCTTATCTTACACCTAGCCACCTTTCGCGGTTTAAAGACAATCACAGCGGATCGAGGCAATCCAGGCGCGCAGCAGAAAATCCGCCAGCACGGCATCATCGGCCTGTTCCACTGCAGGCAAAGAATTGTATTGCGCTTAGGGACCGGTCAATTTGACGATGCACCATCGCGTTGCATCGCATTCAAAGCAATCCTTTTGTCGGCCACTGCCTACAGTTCTCGTACCTTCATTTCATCCGCTCTTCTCGATTTTCCCCTGCAGCCACAGCTGGATGTATCGCCTGCCCTCCCTTGGGTTCCCAGGCATAGAGCAGCAGTCCCACCGAACAGCCGACAATCCCCGCAGTCTCCCACCTCCCGAGGGCCTCGTTGAGCACAATCCAGGCGAGTAGAGCCGTGGTCACCGGCACAAAAGACATGAACAGGGCCACCGTGATGGTGCCGAGATGACGAATGGCATAGGCCACGCAGATCAGGGCAATGACATTGACGATGACGCCTTGATAAATGGACTGAACAGCAATATCGTGTAGGGAAGCCTGGGTAATACTCGACGGAAAAAAGTACCACAACGGGGTAAAGAGCACCACGTTGACTACCGGCACAATGACGACCACATCCTGCCAGCCCATTCGCCACAAGCGGATTCCGGTCATGTGAAAGGTGTAGCAGACCGCCGCGGTCAACAGCAATACGATCCCAGTGCTTTGACCGATGGAAAACACCGAGCCACCGGTTATGAAACAATTGGCAAGAAAAATGAGGACAATGGCTCCATAGCGGTGCCCGGCGATCCGTTGTCGAAAAAATAACCAAGCAACAAGAGCACCCAGAACCGGCAACATACCGTTCACCAGAACCCCGGCATGGGCGGCCCTCAGAACCTTGAGCCCATAAAAAGAGAGCATGGTGTAGGGAAACCCGACCCCGAGTCCGATCACCAAGTACTGATACAGTCGGAACTGCCGCCAAGGATATCGGAGGACCAGCGGTGAAACTACCAGAAAGGCGGTCCAGTAGCGCAGCAGGGTAATGTCAGCCGGCTGCAGCAGGGAATGCACCCCATGACGAGAAAGGGTAATCCAACCCGACCAGATAAACACCACAGCCAGGCCAGCCAGATACGGTTTGATTGTTTTCATGGGCAAAAAGAGATACTCCACATTCTCCGGTCCGGCAACTTCTTCACGCTGAAAACCTCTCGGACGCGAGTATTGCAGTGCCAGCATAACACTCTACAACACGAGGCCCCTCTTTCATGAACGCTCCCCTGGAAAATACCAACCCACTTGCTTTGCTCCGCTTCGACAACCGCTTCACTCGCCACCTGCCCGCCGATCCCCTGACCGAGAAGGGGAGACGCCAGGTGCACGAGGCCTGTTACTCCCGAGTCCGCCCTACTCCGGTCGCAGCTCCCCGGTTAGTCGCCTACTCGCGGGAGGCAGCGGCCCTGCTTGATCTCTCCGAAGCAACCTGCCGCTCCGAAGCCTTCACCCAAGTGTTTTCCGGCAATCTCCTGCTGCCGGGCATGGATCCTCATGCTGCTTGTTACGGCGGCCATCAGTTCGGCAACTGGGCCGGTCAGTTGGGTGACGGCCGGGCCATCAACCTGGGTGAGATCGTCAACCACCAGGGCGAGCACTGGACCCTGCAACTCAAAGGCGCGGGCCCGACCCCTTATTCCCGGACTGCGGACGGGTTGGCGGTGTTGCGCTCCTCGTTGCGAGAATTTCTCTGCAGCGAGGCCATGTTTCACCTGGGTGTACCCACCACCCGAGCCCTGAGCCTCATCCTCACCGGCGAACCGGTCGAACGCGATATGTTGTATGACGGCCACCCCGAGGAAGAACCAGGGGCCATCGTCTGCCGACTGGCTCCTTCTTTCATCCGCTTCGGCAATTTCGAGATTTTCACCTCGCGCAATGACCTGACAAATCTGCAGCTCCTGGCCGATTACACCATCCGCACCGGCTTTCCCCATCTGGGCGCCCCCTCGCCCGAGGTCTACCTCCAATGGTTTCGGGAGGTCTGCCGGACAACAGCCGCCTTGATGGTGCACTGGCTGCGGGTGGGCTTTGTCCATGGGGTGATGAATACTGATA
The DNA here is from genome assembly GCA_038205495.1 of Desulfobulbales bacterium. GTDB lineage: Bacteria > Desulfobacterota > Desulfobulbia > Desulfobulbales > Desulfobulbaceae > Desulfobulbus. Next base: position 27,972 of record JBBRBT010000044.1, on the reverse strand, counting down.
ATATGTCGATCCACGGTCTCACCATTGATTACGGTCCGTACGGCTGGCTTGAGGATTACGATCCCACCTGGACCCCCAATACCACCGATAGGGCGGGCCGCCGCTACTGCTATGGTCGCCAGGCCCAGATTGCCCACTGGAACCTGGCGCAGTTGGCCAATGCCATCTACCCGCTCATTAACGAGGCACAACCGCTGGAGCAGGCCTTGCGCGACTCTACCCGCCAGTTCGATCAGGGTTGGCAGGCCATGATGGCGGCAAAACTGGGCCTGGTTGCCTATGAACCGGCCCTTGATCGAGAGTTGATCCAGGAATTGGTGCGCCTCCTGCCGGAGGTCGAAACCGACATGACCCTCTTTTTCCGGGCCTTGGCTCTGATTTCAGCCAACCCGGTTGCAGCTGCAACTTCTCGCGAGAAACGAATCGCTCCCATGCTGCCGGTCTTCTACCGGTCGGAGCAGCTTACTCCGGCCTATCTGGATCGTCTCGGCGGCTGGCTCGACACCTACCAGGAACGGCTGGGCAAAGATAAGCTGCCCGACGAGCAGCGAAGACAGCGGATGGACGCGGTCAATCCGAAATACGTGCTGCGCAATTATCTGGCGCAATTGGCCATTGATAAGGCCGCGCAGGGTGATTTTTTCCTGGTTGAAGAACTGCTGGAGGTTCTGCGCCATCCCTATGACGACCAGCCGAACAAGGAACGGTTTGCCGAAAAACGACCCGAGTGGGCCCGCAACCGGCCCGGTTGTTCCATGCTCTCGTGTAGTTCGTAGAGAGTCAGTCTGGAGGTATTGAGCCTGTGAACGGTGCAACGGAAGGGTATGGCGATCAAGCCGAACTCTTTCCCTTGACCGTTTTCAACCTAAAAGTCTACAGTCGCACTGACTCAACACCCTTCCTTCCGCCGGAGCCTTGCAATGCACACCAATAAACCCCGATGGCATGCGGTCTTTTTCGATTTTGACGGTGTCATCGCTGCTTCCATCGAGGTCAAGGTCCGGGCCTTTGCCACCCTGTTTGCGCCCTATGGACCTGCTGTGCAGGAGGCAGTGATCCGCTATCATCGCGACAACGGCGGCATGCCGAGGCAGGTGAAACTCCGCCACTGTTATGAGGTCATTGCCGCCAGACCCATCGATGATCAAGAACTGGCGCAGATGGGGCAAACCTTTGCCGGCCTGGTGCTGGAAGAGGTGGTGGCCGCACCCTTGATCGCCGGTGCGCTTTCAACACTGCAACAGCTCCAGGAAACCGGTGTCCCGGCTTTTGTCGTTTCCGGCACTCCCCACGACGAGATGCGGCGCATTGTCGAGCGCAAAGGGTTGCAACCCTACTTCACCGAGGTCCATGGCTCGCCACGAACAAAAACAGAAATTGTCGGCGAGATCCTTGCTCGCCTGCACTATCACCCCGACCAGTGTCTGTTCATCGGCGATGCCTTGGCCGATTACCGGGCCGCAAGCGAGACCGGTCTGCAGTTTCTCGGCATCACCCCGGAGGGTCAGGACTCGCTTTTTCCGGCAGGAGTGCAGACCGCCAGCCGCGTCAACCTGGATTTCTGACCGCTCCCCATCTCTTTACAGCGCCTCCCCATACGAGGTTCGCCTTGACACCGAGATGTTATTTTTCTATAGACAGGGCACATTCAGTTTTTTTTGCAGGGGTGGCGTAGAGCCTGAGATGAGACCCATTGAACCTGATCTGGATCATTCCAGCGAAGGGAATTGCAGAAATATCTCTCGGGATTTTCCCGCCGTCTCTCCCCCTTTGCTCAAAAAAGCCGCAATCCTTTTTTTATTACAGAGGTTTCCTATGTCTCCGCTCGCCGGAAAAACCGCTGAAAACCTGATGAAAATCAGGAAGAACAAGCCGTTGATCCATAATATCACTAATTTTGTAGTGATGAACTACACGGCTAATGTATTACTGGCCAGCGGTGCTTCCCCGGTCATGGCCCATGCTGAAAACGAGGTTGAAGAGATGGTGGCCTTTGCCGGGGCACTGGTACTCAACATCGGCACCCTCACCGACACCTGGGTCGCCGCCATGCTCAAGGCCGGACGCAAGGCCACCCAATTAGGCACCCCAATCATCCTTGACCCGGTGGGGTCCGGGGCCACCGCCCTGCGCACCAAGGCTGCTCAGCAGATCCTGGCCGAAACCAAAGTGAGTGTGGTGCGCGGCAATGCCTCGGAAATTCTGTCGCTCGCAGGTCAGAATTCAACCACCAAAGGCGTTGATAGCCTCCACTCGGTGGACGATGCCGCAATTATCGCCGGACACCTGGCCCGGGAACTAGGCACCACCTTAGCCATCACCGGCCCCATCGATCTGGTGACCGATGGCAGGCGCATTGTCACCATCTCAGGCGGCCATCACCTCATGCCCTTTGTCACCGGCACTGGCTGTTCGGCCACGGCCATCATCGGCGCCTTCCACGCAGTCGATCCGGATTCCGTGTCCGCTGCAGCCACTGGCCTGGCTTTTTTCGGCATTGCCGGAGAAATAGCCGGGGCAAAGGCCATGGGGCCCGGCACCTTCATGATCCACCTGTTGGACGCCCTCTACTCCCTCACCCCGGAAGAAGTGGAACTGCGATGCCGGATCAGCGAGAGCTGAACAGATCTTCCATGGTTGATCTTTCGCTCTATCTGGTGACCGACCGGGACCTGTCCCTGGGCCGGGAGACCGTCAACATCGTCCGGGCCGCCATTACCGGCGGGGTGACCTGCGTGCAACTGCGGGAAAAGCATTGTGCCACCAGGGAGTTTATCGAAGAAGCCCGCATTATACGACAACTGCTGGACACCTTGGCAACTAAGATTCCGCTGATCATCAACGACCGCATCGATGTGGCGCTTGCCATCGGCGCGGACGGCGTCCACCTCGGCCAAACCGACATGCACCTCGCCGATGCCCGGCGGCTGGTCGGCAGTTCCCTGCTCATTGGCATTTCAGCGGAATCGGTAGAGGATGCCCTCCGCGCCGAAGCAGAGGGGGCCGACTACATCGGCATCAGCCCGGTCTTTACCACTTCGACCAAGAACGATATTGCCCCGCCGCTTGGCCTGGAAGGTATCCGGCAAATACGGGCCGCAGTCTCCCTGCCCCTGGTCGGCATCGGCGGTATCAACCAGGAAAACGTGATCGAGGTCATCCGCGCCGGGGTCGATGGGGTAGCGGTGGTTTCAGCGATCGTTTCCGCAGCCTGCCCGCGCAAGGCAGCCTCAGCCCTCAAACAACAGATTCAATCAGCCAGGTAAAAGGAAGACAGTGCCATGGAGCAAAAGAGTAAAACATATCACCGGGTGCTGACTATCGCCGGTTCTGACAGCGGCGGCGGCGCCGGGATTCAGGCGGACCTGAAAACCATCTCGGCCAACGGCTGTTACGGCATGAGCGTCATCACTGCCCTGACCGCCCAGAACACCCTCGGCGTCTCCGGCATCCATGCAGTGCCGGTGGATTTTGTCGCCGCCCAACTGGAGGCGGTGCTCTCTGATATCGGCGTGGATGCGGTTAAAATCGGTATGCTCTTCTCACCGGAGCTGATCCGCACCGTGGCCGAATATTTACAAAAATTTGCGGTCACCCATATTATCCTTGATCCGGTGATGATCGCCCAGAGCGGCGACAAACTCCTCCAGGATGAGGCCATTGACGCCCTCAAACACTTCCTTATCCCCCTGGCTGAGCTCATCACCCCCAACCTGCCGGAGGCCTCGGTGCTGCTCGGTCGCGAGATTGCTACGGCCTCGGCCATCGAAGCGGCGGCCATCGAGCTGGCCGGGTTGGGCTGCACCAACGTGCTGATCAAGGGCGGGCATCTGGAATCGGGTGACAGCGACGACTGCCTCTTCCTCGGCCCGGAGCAACAGATCGTCACCTTTCCAGGGCTGCGCATTCCGACCCGCAACAACCACGGTACCGGCTGCACCCTGAGTTCGGCCATTGCCTCGTTCATTGCCAAGGGCGAAAACATGACCACCGCCGTGGGCCATGCCAAGGAGTACATCAGCGGTGCCATCCAGGCCGGGGCCGATTATCGCATTGGCCACGGACACGGACCGGTACACCATTTTTACCGGTTTTTCTGAAGGCAGCCCTTGAAGCCCTTAACCCGCCGGGGATGGTTGCCGAATTGTTGCTGACCGCCCCGGCTATTACTTTTGAACGGGTCTGCCTAGAATTTGCCGGTAAACCGCTGTTCCAAGATCTCTCCCTGCAGCTTGAGGGCGGCCGATGCACCTGCATCCTCGGTCCCAGCGGCTGTGGCAAATCAACCCTCCTCAAACTGATTGCCGGTTCCACTGCCCTGCCCTTCACCGGCAGCCTCAGTCTCGATACCCAAGCGCCCGGTGGCCAGCAGGTCGCCTGGATGGGACAGAACGACCTGTTGCTTCCCTGGCTGTCACTGCTGGATAATGTCCTCCTCGGAGCCCGACTGCGGCATCAAGTCACCGAGGCCCGGCGGGACAAGGCCCTGGCCATGATCACCGAGGCCGGGCTGACCGGCTATGAGCAGGCCTTGCCCAAGGCGCTGTCCGGCGGCATGCGCCAGCGCGGGGCTCTGTTGCGCACCCTGATGGAAGAGCGGCAGGTTTTGCTGATGGATGAACCCTTCTCCGCCCTGGATGCCCTCACCCGGGTACGACTGCAGAATCTGTCTGCTCGGCTCACCCGAGGGGCCACTGTGGTCCTGGTCACCCACGATCCGCTTGAGGCCCTGCGCCTAGCCGACCGGATCATCGTCCTGGCCGGATCACCGGTGCAGGTGGCGGAAATCATTGATCTCGACGGCGTACCGCCCCGGGATCCGGGAGACCCCAGGGTCACCGGCCAATACCCTGGACTGCTGGCCCTGCTGATGAACGGGGAAACCGCATGAAAATCTTACGTCTCCTGGTCCTTGCCGCAGGCCTGCTGAGCCTGTGGCAATCCCTGGTCCTGCTCACCGGCGCACCGCCCTATATCCTCCCCGGCCCGCTGCCGGTGGCCCAAGCCCTGATTACCCACTGGCCGATCCTGATCAAACACCTCGGCACCACCTTGACCGAGATTCTCGTCGGCCTGCTGCTCGGCACCGTGCTGGGAACCTCCAGTGCCGTTGCCATGATCGCCTCGCCCCTGTTGAAGCGGTGGATGCTGCCGGTACTGGTGATCAGCCAAGCCATCCCGGTGTTTGCCCTGGCCCCGGTGCTGGTGTTGTGGTTCGGTTACGGTATGGCCTCCAAGATCGCCATGGCAGTGCTGATCATCTTCTTTCCGGTAACCTCCTCGTTCTACTCGGGCATGCAGCGCACCGATCCCGACCTGTTGGAACTGGCCCGGATCATGGGGGCCAAGCCCCTGGCCGTGCTCCGCACCATCGTCATTCCCTCGGCCCTGCCCGCCTTTGCCGCAGGGGTGCGGGTGGCCACGGCGGTGGCACCCATTGGAGCGGTGGTGGGGGAATGGGTCGGCTCTAGCGCGGGCCTCGGTTTCTACATGCTCCACGCTAACGCCCGCATGCAGATTGATGTGATGTTCGCTGCCCTGACGGTCCTGGCTACCGTCTCCCTGCTGCTCTACTTTTTCGTTGACCGTCTGCTCGATCGTGTCATCTACTGGCAACCCCAACAAGGAACAACTCTATGAAAAAAATGGCTTTTCTCCTTATCCTTGCCGCCCTCCTGCTGCCTGTCGCTCCGGTTCGATCGGCAGCGGCGGCGGAAAAAATGACGGTGCTCCTCGACTGGTTCATCAATCCGGACCACGCACCACTCTATATTGCCCTGGAAAAAGGCTTCTTTGCTGCCCGAGGACTTGAGGTAGAGCTGATCGCGCCCTCCAATCCCAACGATCCCCCCAAACTGGTGGCTGCGGGTAAAGCCGATATCGCGGTCTCCTACCAGCACCAGCATCAGATGCAGGTCGACCAGGGTCTGCCGCTGGTGCGCATCGCCACCCTGATTGCCACTCCGCTCAATTCACTGGTGGCGCTGGATGATGGCAAGATCAAGACCATCGCCGATCTCAAGGGCAAGACCATCGGCTATTCGGTGGGGGGCTTTGAAACCGCGCTGTTGAAGGTAATGCTGGAAAAGGAAGGATTAAAACTGGACGACGTTAAACTGGTCAATGTCAACTTTTCCCTGTCACCTTCCTTGTTCACCGGCCAGGTGGATGCGGTGATAGGTGCCTTCCGCAATTTCGAGCTCAACCAGATGGCCATCGAAAAACGGCCGGGCCGGGCCTTTTTTGTCGAGGAGTACGGCGTGCCAGCCTATGATGAACTGATTCTGGTGGCCCAAAGCAAGGCGGTAACCGATCCGAAGCTGCGTAAATTCGTTGATGCGGTCGAGGAAGGAGTGCAGTACCTGATCAATCATCCGGACGAGAGCTGGCGGCTGTTCGTCAGCCATGGTCGAGAGAATCTGGACGATGAACTCAACCGCCGGGCCTGGAAGGATACCCTACCCCGCTTTGCCCTGCGGCCCGGTGCCCTGGACAAAAACCGTTACAATCGGTTTGCCGCCTTCCTCCAAAAAGAGAAAATTGTCACCAAGGTGCCGCCGCTGGATACTTGGGCAGTAGAACTCCCGTAAGTCACCGTAACCAAACCACGAACCCGGTGCTCAAGCGCGCCGGGGTAAACAAGTCCTTGCCGTGTTCCTCCATGGCGGCGGTAGCCCTGTGGCTCGATCTGACATAAGGGCTGTCAGCAGTAAAGAAGAGACCTTGCCCCTTGCCACCATAAGTTATGTTGTTGTGAGCAACAGGTCTTCATCCCACAGAGCAACAACCAAGGATCGACTGGTGTACAGCCGCCCTACAATCCAACTCAATGAAGAATCGATGAAAAAAAAGAAAGCCAACTTGACTTGAAACCAAAAAACGAGGTAACAAACAACGAACCGCGTCGCTACGCTTCGACCACCTGGCCGGGATCACATAATAGAATGCGTGCCCGGCTTCGCATGGAATCACTGCCCGGATACCGTGGAATACGCAACCAACCCGAGGCAATTCGCGCTGAACTCGCCCCGGCATGCATACGTCTTGCCGCAGTTGTTGCCACAAATTAATGGGCTCGCCTTTTCGCTTCCCGCGATGCAGTTGCCTTAGGACGACTGTATGCACAACTAACCATCAATGAGGTTGCTTATGGAAATCAAAGAAGAATTTGACAAGCTGGTGGAAAAACTGAAGATAGAGCGAGATACAATAAATCTCAAAGTGCACCTTGCCTCGATGGATGCCAAGGAAGAGTTTGTAGAGGCAGAAAAAAAATGGGACAAGGTAAAGGAAAAAGCTTCGAAAATAGCTGATGGAGCCGTAGACACTTCAGAGGAATATATCGCAAAGGCTAAAATTGTTGGCGAAGAGCTGAAAGAGACCTACAAACGCCTCTCCAAGCGGCTTTCGGAATAATCGATAGCCGGGTAGAAACTTCACCGGCCCGAGATTAAGTGTTCGAGCGGGGTCTTTTTTTGGGGACTCAGCAATTTCAAGAACAACTCAATGTTGCGCTGTTCCAGTTATAAAAAGGGATGGATCGCAAATATACAAGAAAACACTCTGGTTGAGCTACGCCTGGCCAGGGTGTTTTTTTCTAGAGAGAGCGCTGAGTTTGCACCAAATAAAAAAGCGCTTAATTCAATGGGAATTAAGCGCTTGATATTAAAAGATCTTTAAAAATAGCTAGACGAACGTACGTAAGGGGCTGTTCATTATATACATGCCACCGCACCTCTTACCGACAGGGGATTACCTTACGAAAACTGTCTTTGGACCAGATCATCTGACCATCCGGAGTCTTTCCGTCGGCTTTCCATTTATCACTGACTCGCAGGCAATAGGATCCCAGATTAATGATCTCCGGTTCTTTATCCCCCGGCGCATCTCCACCGATACGCATCAGTTCGGGATTGGCGGAAGTGTAGTTGGGGTTGATCGTGGCCGCACCGCAACCGGTCAAGGTTACAGCAAGAGCCGCATAGAGCAAAGATACGCACAACTTGTTCATAGCAATTTCTCCTATAATGGGTGTTTGGACTAAATCCACGAAATATCCGTCACCAACATGCATACTGTATGCTGGTATTTACCGACTCCGCCAAAAATGACCTGTTCACACCTCTTCCTTAGGTAGTGCCATCAGATCTTCAGTCAGATGGCTTCGCCGGATTTTAGTCGACATACGAAATGCAACCAGAGACCTATTTCACGACGAGTGTTTTTCTAGAAGCCAGCACGTAGCTCACTCCAAAATATCCACCCGAAATAACCTTCTCAGGAACGCAGAATATTTTACCTTTTTTGAACTCAAAGTCTATCGTTTTTCCTAGTTCCGTATACCAGATGGTCGCCGCTCCTTCCCTTTATAAAATTCTAACCGTATATTGAACCTCGCCTTCAGTTCCTATAATGTGCAAGGAATAGATGTCGCTCCTTGATGCGGTGAAGGGGATATTGGCAGTTTCTGCTCCGCTAAAAAACTTATAGGGGTCTCTAAATATTATTTTCCCGGTTGAATCTAAGATTTCAACGCGGTACCTTCCATCTCCGCCTGTTGCCAAGAAATTCAACCGCATCGGACTATTGGCCTCCAGCTTAAACCGGTATTCGGCAATGGTACCTTTGGCAACTCTACCCTCAGCAGCAGGACCACCAGACTGGAGAACATTTGCCTCGCTGCGCAATTGAGCATCAAATGCAATCGAGAGTATCTTGACAGCATATCTCCCCTCACCTTCTGCCCCGACAATGTGGAGAAAATAGACGTCATTTTTTGGTGGGGTGAACGGGAAATGTATGGTTTCAGCCTCGCTATATCGTAAAGTTGGTTCGCGATAGACCATCTTTCCAGTGGAATCCAAAATTTCAACAGTGTATTGGCCTTCGTCCCCGGTTGCCAAAAAATTCAAACGAATCGGGCTATTCTCCTCCAACTTGATCCGGTACTCTGCAATAGCACCTTTGGCCAGCATGCCTTCGGCAGGAGGACCACCCACCTGCAGCACATTGGCCACAGCGCGCAATTGAGCATCAAATGCGATCGGGAGTATCTTGACAGCATATTTTCCCTCACCTTCGACCCCAATTATATGGAGAGAATAGGTATCGCTTCTCGGCGGAGTAAACGGGATATTTACACTTTCCGTGCCACTAAATCGTTTTTGGAGACTTTGATAGACGACCCTTCTCGCGGAATCAAGGATTTCAATCGTGAATTTTTCACGGTCTCCGGTTGCGGAGAGAACCAGACGTACCGGGCTATTTCCTTCCAGTTTAACCCGGTATTCGGCTACAGCACTTTGGGCAATGACTCCGGAAAATTCCTGTCCATTATCAGACGATTTTTCTTGAGCAGTTTCACTGGCTATTTTAACTCTACTTTGTTGAACTACACCCTGCTTGATGGATTTACGCTCATCTCTGAAAAACAAGGAAATAATATTCGCCAATGTGTCCTGACGAATAACATTGCCGATATCTCCTTTGATAGTTAGCAGCATCCCGGCCAGTTGACCGGAGATATAAAGCGAACTACCACTCTCTCCTTTTGCAATGGCGTCCTCCTTATTTTTGGGTCGAACATTGATGTTTCGGTACTTATCATAGGCAACAATATCAACAGGAGTTATCCGGATGCTGCCATCAGCAAGCATGGTGCGCAACTCACCTTGTTTTTCCATCTCCAAAAGAGAATCTAAATTGATAGCATCTGACCAACTTGCCTGGCGACACACAGACGCATAATCACCAATAAGTCGAAGTACGCCAATATCGCCAGGAAATAATTCCAAAATCTCTGCTGAATATTTTGATCTATCTGCGACCGTCAAATCGATCTTAAAAGCATTTTCTATAATATGAGCTGGGGTGACAATCAGACATTCAGAGCCCCGTTGCCGTAGAACCCCTTGCCCCACTTCGTTATCATCGACTTTTATATATACATTTGAGGCAAAGGCAGTAGGTACTAAAAACACATTAACAAAGAGCAGAAACAAAACTGTTCCATACTTAATATATGGTTGCAGGAAATATCTCCTTGTCTTCACAGTTACGAGTTCTCGTATTATCGCGAGAGACGAATTAGGGTCACCACTATTCTTCATTTTTTAAATTTTTATTTTTTATGAGATATTGATTATTTGTTAGCATTCATCTGAAGATGAAAATACAATATACGAGTAAAAAATACTAATATTCCTGGAACCGTGAGCATCAAGGCCCAAGTTATAACAAATTCTTCATCTTTACCGAGTTTAGACCAAAGATTGTTTCGAATTTTAAAATTAGTTTCCCTAAATTTTTTAAGTGTAGCAGAATCAGCTTCGACAATAGCGACAATTTGAATCCCACGGCCCGCGTCGAATGTCAACAAACCACTTGTTTTCGGCTCTACAGGTAGAAATTGAATTTCATCACCTAATTGCAGCTTATAAGGCTCTACTTTATAATGATTTCCAGACAATAATTGTTTAGCCACCATCTGAATTTCACCTTCAAGTAACAAACCATTGAGTTGCTGCACTCCAAAGGTAGGAACACGACCTATTATTAACGGACCGTCAATATTGTATTTCCATGCTATTCCTTGACTTATTAACCGAGCAGGATCATTCAATACTAAATCAACAGAAGGCGGTAAATAAAATATTTTCTGATCATTCTCATCAAAAACAAGAATCGGTTGAGAACTTTTGATTTTAATATGCAGTGGTCCCGTTCCTATTCTTGAGAAAATAATATTGGATTTTCCCTGGATCTGGATTGAACCGCTACGTTCTGGAGGTAATGATTTTGATTTAGAGGATATGGAGGCCAGAGGGTCAAACTTTTCCTCACTCAATTCATCCCAATAAAACGTTGCATTATGAAAAGCTATTCTTGGAGGATCGATACTTTCAGGTTGATATTCAATGCGTTCGGTTCTTGCCGTAACAATAAAGGATCCACTGGTTGAGGAATTAACAATGACCTTTGCAATTAACAATATGAGAAGAGTAACGTAAATACAAAACAGGATGACGATAAAATGCAAGAAACGCGGATATTGATTGGAGATGTTCCGAAAATGATTTTTCTCAGGATCAGCGACGACTGCTGCAAAAAAAACATCTCTTATTACTGCAAAACATGTTTTTGATGCCTTCGAAATCTTCACGGGTTATCTCACCGGAAACTCTACATTAGGTAACCGGTTGCCAAAGTTATTCCTCACCAAAAATATGCTTTTGGGTTCATTAAGAATATCCTTTCCGACTACACAACGTGTGTCATAAGCAATAGTACTGTCAGCTATAATCCTTGAACACTGAATACGTTCCGCATGTCCAGGTATGCCAATAATGGTATCTATATTCCCTGAGTTTACATAAAGTACGTAATCAGATTTATTAGCTTCGCCCCAACTTGTCGGGACATATTTCATTTCACTGGAGGTACAATCCTTTTTCGTAATGGCAGCAAGAACCACTAATGCGTCGGTCGAGTAACCTGAGATCTCGTCTTTATATTTAGACGGCATATTGACAGCGATAGAACCAGCAGACTGTTTGCCAAGAGCATACTCCCAAGATGCTGAGTAACGACCATCACGACTTACCATATTCACGCACAGCATGGCATCCTGTTCCTCGACATCATGCTGAAGATGAACATAGAGTTCATTAATATCGACATGCTCAAGGGGACTCTGGTGCATGAAACCAGCACGAATACCACCTGAAACCGTTACTTTTTCAAGAAATGATTCCTTGAATTGCGTATCGTTGAGAACAATTCGCCGTTGCTCCTGCGCTTCTGCATTCGTCAACAAAGCAAAGATGACGGCGGCCGAATACAGTGAAGATACAAAGAAAGATCTCCTCATTTTTTAATCCCCTTTTCTGAGAGCTGAATAAAGTGCGTACCCAACCGAGAGTCACTCCTCGGCATTCGTAACCTGCCGTTTCTTGCGCTCACGCAAATGACTTCCGCCTGATATTTGGTTCCCGTACCATCAAATTCCTGCCGATTCTTTTAATCTAACATAACCACCGGCCACCAGCAAGCGGCACCCGAAGCATCCGGTCTCTCTGCCTGCTCCGGGAAAGAATTCATGCCCCTGATTGCCCTTCTGGAAAGCGCCTTCGCTGTCGCCCATGAAGTACAATTTGACAAGTGCGCAAGAGTATCGTAACTAGGGAGTGAATATTCATTCCCCTGGAGAAAATTCTATATGGCACCTTCCCCAAAACGTCAAGAAATACTCAAAGCCGCGCTTGAGCTCATCACCGAACATGGCTTTCATGGCGCCCCTATTGCCGCCATTGCCCAACGGGCCGGTGTGGGCGCAGGGACCATCTATCGCTACTTTGCCACCAAGGATATCCTCATCACCGCGCTGTTCAAGGAACTCCATGAGAAAATTCACAGGGACCTCCTCGCCGGATATACAGTCGAGCAGCCCCTGCGGGATCGTTTTTTCCACCTCAGCACCACCCTGCTTCGCTACTTTATCCGCAATCCCCAGGAATTCCGCTACCTGGAGCAGTACCACAATTCACCGTACGGGGTAGCCTTTCGCCGAAACCTGATTCTGGGAGAGGGGGGGACGCGTGCTCCGTATCACCAACTCTTTCAAGAGGGGGTCGCCCAGAAAGCTGTGCGCGACGTCCCCTTGGTTGTCCTTTTTGCCCTGACTTTCGGACCGCTCTTGGCAGTGGCCCGGGACCACATCCTTGGTCTTGTGATCCTGGATGATCGATTGCTCGTGCAAATTGTGGAGGCTTGTTGGGTGAGTATTGCACTCAACGGAGACACCGAGTGTGGCGGCACACCAGTTGCACAACCTGCTTCAGCAGTATAAAAACTCCTCCCCAAGCGGGGGAGGAAAATGCAAACTATTGACCCTCTCGGCAACGTCCTGCCCCTTGAGGCGGGAGCGATTAAAGCGACACGTGCTCAACTCTTATAAGGAATATCGTGATGGAAACCACTGACAAGATCAAACGGTTCGCCCTGGCGGGGGCCCTGGCCAGTATGCTCGTAATGACCGGCTGCAAGCAACCAACCGCACCCGGCGGCCCAACCACGGCCAAAAGCACTCCCGAGGTCGGAGTGGTACTCGTGAGCTTGGAGCCCGTCACCCTGACCATGGAATTGTCAGGCCGGATTTCGCCCCAGATGGTTGCCGAGGTGCGCCCCCAGGTGGGGGGCATCATTCAAAAACGGCTGTTCACCGAAGGCGGTGAGGTCAAAGCAGGCGAGGCCCTGTACCAAATTGACCCGGCAACCTACCAGGCCGCTTATGCCAGTGCCAAGGCTGCGCTGACCAAGTCGGAGGCCAATGTGTTCACCATCCGCCAGCGGAGCGACCGATACAAACAACTGGTTGCCATCAATGCAGTCAGTCGGCAGGAGTACGATGACGCCACAGCCGCACTCAAACAGGCCGAGGCTGACATTGAAGCCACCAAGGCCGCCATGGATACGGCTCGGATCAATCTGGCCTACACTCGGATCACCGCCCCGATTGCAGGAAGAATCGGCCGCTCCACCGTCACCCCCGGCGCGCTGGTCACGACCAACCAGGCGACGGCCCTAGCCACGATTCAGCAACTCGATCCCGTCTATGTGGATGTAACCCAGTCCAGCGCCGACCTGCTCCGCCTCAAACGCAATCTGGCCAGCGGCGAGCTCAAGGGCAATGATCCCGGCCAAGCCAAGGTTCATCTGCTCCTGGAAGACGGCAGCGCCTATCCGTTGGAGGGGACCCTTAAATTCAGTGAGGTGACGGTGGACCAAAGCACCGGTTCCATTACCCTGCGCGCCCAATTCCCCAATCCGAACCAGTTGCTGCTGCCCGGCATGTTTGTCCGCGGTCTGGTTCAGGAAGGAGTGCGGGAGCAGGTAATGCTGGTGCCCCAGCGCGGCGTCACCCGTGACCCTGCTGGCCTTGCCATTGCCTTGGTGGTCGGTGAAAACGATGTGGTGGAGCGGCGGATTCTCAAGACGGAACGGGTGGTAGGCGATGCCTGGCTGGTCACCGATGGTTTAAAAGTCGGAGAGCGGGTGATCGTGGAAGGGCTCCAGCGGGTCCGCCCGGGGGCTACGGTGAAAGTGGTTCCCTTTGACGCCAAGGCGGCTGCAACCGGCAACCAGCCTGCAGCGAAAAAATCTTAAGGAGCCGACCATGCCCCGTTTTTTTATCAATCGTCCGATCTTTGCCTGGGTCATCGCCATCATGGTCATGCTGGCTGGCCTGCTGGCGATCAAGACCCTGCCGGTCTCCCAGTACCCGCCGATCGCGCCCCCCCAGATCACCATCAATGCCATGTATCCCGGCGCCTCTGCCCAGACCGTGCAGGATACGGTCACCCAGGTGATCGAACAGAAACTCAACGGCATCGACAACCTGATCTATATGTCGTCCACCAGTGACTCGGCCGGTGCCGTGGCCATCAACCTGACCTTCAAGGCAGGCACTGATCCGAACATCGCCCAGGTGCAGGTGCAGAACAAACTGCAGCTTGCCACGCCGCTCCTCCCCCAACTTGTTCAACGGCAGGGGATTCAGGTGGTCAAGTCCACAAAGAATTTCCTGCTCATTATTGGACTCGTCTCAGAAGATGGTGCCATGGACCGCCCGGCCCTGACTGACTACATGGTGGCCAATATCCAGGACATCATCAGCCGGGCGGAAGGAGTCGGCGAGGTAACGGTCTTCGGTTCCCAGAATGCCATGCGGATCTGGCTGAACCCGAGCAAGCTCAACAACTACCACCTGACCACCAACGAGGTGATTGCAGCGCTGCAGGCCCAGAACGCCCAGATATCCGCCGGTCAGTTCGGTGGCCTCCCTGCCGCCCAAGGACAGCAGTTGAACGCCACCGTTACCGCCCGCACGCTGCTGCAAACAACCGAACAGTTCGATGCCATCGTCCTGCGCACCAACAGCGACGGTTCCACGGTCAGGCTCAAGGATGTGGCCGAATGTAAAATCGGCACCGAGAATTACGACGTCGAGGCACGCTATAAGGGAAAACCGATGGGCGGCATGGCCCTCCGGCTCGCAGCCGGCGCCAACGCCCTGGACACCGCCGATCGGGTCAAGGCCAAGATGGAGGAATTATCGAAATATTTCCCCCCGGGCATGAAAGTGGTCTATCCCTACGACACCACCCCTTTTGTCAAAGTATCCATCGAGGAGGTAGTCCAGACCCTGATTGAGGCGGTCTGCCTGGTCTTCTTCGTCATGTTCCTCTTCTTGCAGAACTTCCGCGCTACCTTGATCCCCACCATCGCCGTTCCGGTGGTGCTCCTGGGCACCATGGGCGTGCTGTCAGTGGCCGGATTTTCCATCAATACCCTGACCATGTTTGCCCTGGTCATTGTTATCGGCCTCCTGGTGGACGACGCCATCGTGGTCGTGGAAAACGTGGAACGGATCATGAGCGAGGAAGGGCTGTCGCCCCATGACGCCACCATCAAATCCATGGATCAGATCACCAGCGCCCTGTGGGGCATTGCCACCGTCCTGACCGCGGTCTTCCTGCCCATGGCCTTCTTCGGCGGCTCCACCGGCGTGATCTACCGGCAGTTCTCCGTCACCATCATCTCGGCCATGATCCTCTCGGTATTGGTGGCGATGATCCTGACTCCGGCACTCTGCTCCACTCTGCTCAATCCGATCGAAAAGGGGCATGCGCCGGGTGAATGCGGCCTGTTCTGCAAATTCTTCCAGCGGTTTAACCGATTTTTTGACTGGAACAGAACCAAGTATGAAGGACTCGTCGGCCGCTCCTTTGGCAAACCGGTGCGCTACCTGGTGGTATATGGTGCCATTGTTGCGGCCATGGTCTTCTTTTTCCTGCGGCTCCCCACGGCCTTCCTGCCGGATGAGGATCAGGGGTTCATCATCTGCCAGGTGCAGTTACCGGCCGGGGCCACTCAGGGACGCACCCTAAAGGTGATTGAGCAGCTTGAAAAACATTTCCTGGAACAGGAGAGCAAAACCGTAGAAACGATTATCACCGTTGCTGGCTTTAGTTTCGCCGGTCGGGGCCAGAATATGGGGCTTGCCTTTGTCAGGCTCAAGGACTGGAAACTGCGGCCAACACCTGACCTGAAAGCACCGGCAGTTGCCGGCCGGGCCATGAAGGCATTCACGCAAATTCGCGACGGCATGGTCTTTGCCTTTTCACCGCCAGCGGTTGTGGAGCTGGGACAGGCAAACGGCTTTGACTTCATGCTGCAGGATCGTGGCGGCCAGGGACATGAAAAGCTGATGGAGGCGCGCAACCAGTTGTTGGGGATGGCCATGAAAAACCCCAAGCTGATCGCGGTCCGCCCCAACGGTCAGGATGATTCGCCCCAATTCAAGCTGGATATTGATGATGTGCGGGCCGGAGCCCTGGGGATTGCCCCGTCTGACATCAACAATGTCCTGTCGACTGCCTGGGGCAGCTCCTACGTCAACGACTTTATCCAGAACGGCCGGGTCAAAAAGGTCTATCTCCAGGCCGACGCCCAATACCGGATGCAGCCGGAGGATATCAACAGATGGCATGTGAGCAACAAAGCCGGTGCGATGGTGCCGTTTTCCGCCTTTGCCACCGCCCATTGGCAGTACGGCTCACCCCGCCTGGAGCGTTATAACGGCATCCCGTCTGCGGAGATCATGGGACAGGCGGCCCCTGGCGTGAGCACCGGCGAAGCGATGGCCGAAATGGAGAAGATGGCTGCCCAACTGCCACCCGGGGTCGGTTACGAATGGACCGGCCTCTCCTATGAAGAAATACAGTCGGGCAAGCAGGCCCCGGCCCTCTATGCCATCTCGCTCCTGGTGGTGTTTCTCAGCGTGGCGGCATTGTATGAAAGCTGGACCATTCCTTTCGTCAACCTGCTGATGCTGCCCTTGGGTCTGGTGGGTGCGGTTACGGCGATAACCCTGCGGGTGCTGCCCAACGATGTCTATCTCCAGATCGGCCTGCTCACCACGGTGGGACTTTCCACCAAGAATGCCATTCTGATCATCCAGTTCATCAAGGAGCAAATGCGTCAGGGGCATGAATTGGTTGAAGCCACCCTGTCGGCGGTAAAAATCAGGCTCCGTCCGGTGATCATGACCTCGCTGGCCTTTTTCTTCGGCACTCTGCCCCTAGCGTTGACCAAGGGAGCCGGAGCCGCCGCCCAGAACGCCATCGGCACCGCCGTCACCGGCGGGCTGCTCTCCGCTACCTTCATCGATCTGATCTTTATTCCGTTTTTCTTCGTCCTGATCTCACGGCTATTCAGCAAGAAGACGAAAAAACCGGGCGCGCCACTCCCAGCGGCCAAACCTGTGTTGGAGGGCAACTGACATGACACCATCCAAAACAATAAAGACTGCGCTTTGCCTCTTGCTCGGCACCTGTATCGGTCTGGCCGGTTGCACCATGGCCCCCACCTATACCCGACCAAAGGCGCCGATTCCAGAGACCTGGCCCAGTGGCCCGGCTTACCAAAATCAGGCGACCGCCCAAGCCGAGCAGGAGGTGGCCGACATCCCCTGGCAGACCTTCTTTACTGATCCGCAGTTGCAGGGCCTGATCAAGTTGGCCCTGGAGCAGAACCGCAACCTGCGCATCGCGGCCCTCAATATCGAGCGGTCCCAGGCGCAGTACCAGATCAAACGAGCCGACCTCGTACCCAAGATCGATGCTGTGTCTATCGTCAACAATCAGGCCGGCAGCGGCCAGAAATACACGGTGGCGCTCGGGGTCAGCGCCTACGAACTCGATTTGTTCGGCCGGGTGCAAAGCCTGAAAGACCAGGCCCTGGAGCAGTATCTGGCCACCGAGCAGGCAAGACGCACGGTCCGCATCAGCCTGGTGGCCGAGGTGGCTGCGACCGCCCTCAACCTGGCAAGCGACCGCGAACGGCTGCGACTGGCCCAGGAAACCCTGAAAACACAGCAGTCATCCTTTACGCTGATCCAACGTCGCTTTGATGTCGGCGCCTCCTCCGAACTCGATCTGCGCCAGGCGCAAACCCAGGTGGAGTCGGCACGGGTGGATGTCGCCCGCGCCACCACCCTGGTGGCACAGGATGAGAACAACCTCAATCTGGTGGTCGGCGGCAAGGTTCCGGCCGACCTGCTCCCCCGGACGCTCTCGGAAAACCTGACCGAGGTCCAGGATATTGGCCCTGGCCTGCCCTCCACCGTGCTGCTGCGACGTCCCGACATCCTCCAGGCCGAAAACCAACTCAAGGGCTTCAATGCCAACATTGGCGCGGCGCGGGCGGCCTTTTTTCCTCGCATCACCCTGATCAGCACGGTCGGGGTGCGCAGCGACGAGTTGTCCGGGCTGTTCAAATCCGGGTCTGATGTCTGGACCTTTTCCCCGCAAATAGTCCTCCCGATCTTTGACGCCGGGGCACGCGCGGCGCAGCTGAAGGTGGCCGAGGTCGATCGGGACATCGCCGTTGCCCAGTATGAGCAGACGATCCAGACCGGCTTCCGCGAGGTGGCCGACGCCCTGGCCCAACGCGGCACCATTGACGAGCAGCTGGCAGCACAGCAGGCGCTGGTCAAGGCCACCGGCACCCGTTACCTCCTCGCCCAGGCACGCTATGAAAAGGGCATTGACAGCTACCTCAACGTGCTCGATGCCCAACGTTCGCTCTACAGCGCTCAACAAGGGTTGATCGCTACCCGTTTGACGCGGCTGGTCAATCAGGTCACCTTGTACAAGGTGCTGGGGGGCGGCGGCAAGTAACCCGACCGACCTGACAGATGTCGGACCGCTGTGCGGGTCGATGGTTGCACCTCAGAAGGTGCGTTGTCGACCCGTTACAGCCGCTTGCACCGACTCCAAGCCTACCGGTAATCGGTTGCATCAATACGGCCTGCGCACAGGGTGCCTTGGCCGACTGGCATGCCCAGGCCTTGCCACGTTTTTTTTACGCCTCACAATATTGCACGGGCGCGAAAATTGCATTTCAGTCAGTCATTCCCATACTAAAATAAATTGGTGGTTTTCCTCAACCGTGGCGCACCATTCGGGTTAATTTGACTGCACCTGTTGCCCAATCTAATAAAACAGAGACCGAGCCATTGCGGGCCGGGCGATCGAGTAGTGGATCGTCAGCCACCTTTGACGCCTCTCTGGATACCGAACAGGCGGATGTTCTCATGCGCCAAACGGATCAATACGCCCAATGGCAGCGCATACGTCAAAATAACGACCCCGAGGCCAAGCGCCTGGCTGAATTGATCCTCGCCCGCAGTGTTCTCCTCCAAGACAGGTCCAGTGGCAAGTCAATTAATTGGCAAAAATTTGATCAACTGACCGCACAGTTATACCAGGCCGGGCTCACACTGCCCATCTCCCTGGAAATACAGGCCAACGCAAAAGGTTCCCCGGCATCGCTCTCCCCTCCCCCGCAAAGCCCTTCCGGCGTCGAAAAAACGTCACCCACCCCGGCCAACACCCTGCTCGTTGAAGAAAACCAGCTCGTTCTCAGCGTGGTTTGCCCTGCCGTCGGCCTTAAACAGGAAGTGGTCGGCTATGGCGACGGGGAAACAACCCTGCTGCCCCTGGGGGAAGTCGCCCGCGCCCTCGACTTCGACCTGACCGTGGATGCACAAAAAAAGACCGCAACCGGCTGGTTCATCGCCGAAGACCGCACGGTTACCCTGGATGCGGGTAAGCGGACCATTAAGATAGACGGCAAAACCTACCCCTGGAATGACGACACCATCGCGGTCGGAGAAGATGAAATCTTTGTTGACAGCAAGACCTTAAGTGAATGGTTCCCGATCGACTTCGCAGTCTCGAGCGGAGAAATGACCGTCACCGTGGCACCACGGGAAGAGTTGCCTCTGCAGACCCAATATGAACGGGAGAAACAACGCCAGGGTCTGGGGAAAAAAGAGGATACGAGTCTTAAGTACGACCCCATCCAATCTCCCTATGAACTGTATTCCTTCCCGGTGATGGATGTTTCCCTCTCCAGCGGTGTCAAGACAACCAATAACGAAACGGATATTCAACTGGGCCACTCTATCCTGGCTGAAGGCGACCTTGCCCACATGGGCGCCAAGCTTTTTGCTTCGGGCACCGACGAATCCCCGCTCAATCATGCCCGCTTCACCCTGGAAAAACTGGACCAGGACGCCAAACTCCTGGGGCCGATGCATGCCAGCCAGGTCGCGGTGGGCGATGTCGCTCCGGTTTCCCTGCCCATCCTGGCCAGTGGCCAAACGGAACGCGGTGTATTGGTCTCCAATGGCGATATACATCGCAGTCGGGATTTCGACACCACCCGATTCGAAGGCAATATGCAGCCCGGCTGGGATGTGGAACTGTACCAAAATGGCAACCTGGTTGAGTCGGTTCGGGTTGGGGCGGATGGCCGCTATCAATTCGAGAATATCCCTGTCTTCTTTGGGCCTAACGCCTTCCAGGTTCTCGCCCATGGCCCTCAAGGCCAACGGCGAATAGCCGAAACCAAAAACATCAATGTGGGCTCGGGGATGCTCAAGGCGGGAGTTTCCGAATATAACCTCTCTGCGACCCAGCGAAAAAAAACGACCTTCGGTATCAACGATGAAATAGGCGGCAAGGGTGGCGGCTCTCGGGTAACAGGCAATTACACCCATGGGCTGACCGATCATCTGTCGGCAACCGCCGGGGTCTCGAGTGTCGAATTTGACGACAAGAGCATCCATAACTACATGCAGGCAGGGCTGAACGGTACCCTTTCCACCCTCTACGGCGAGGTGGATGCGATTCAAGACAGCCAGGGCGGCAGCGGTTATTCCATGCAGGGACAAACAGCTCTGGGTCCGGTCAACCTCAGTACCAAGCATGAAATTTTTTCCGATTTCATCGAAGAGGACCAGCCAGATAAATTTCTACAATCGCGGACCTCATTCGGGATCAACGGTGCCACCCCCGAATTTCTTTTTGTGCCACGCCTCTCCTCGACTCTGTCCCGGCAAGAAACCAAGTACACTGATTCGGAAACCGCGCTGACCAGTTTTCGACTGGCGGGACAAGTCAACCGGGTGCACCTCTCAAACGTCATTAACTGGAACGATTCTGCGGCAACCTCGCTCTCCGGCGCCCTGGTAGACGGAGATTTTCAGGCCTCGGGGTCGGTCGGCCGGGGACGTGTCACTGCGGGATTGAAGTATGATCTTGGCGGGAAAGACGAAATATCCCAATATAAGCTTTCCGGATTCTGGCCGCTGGCACAGGATATTAGTGTTGGTGCCAGTCTACTTCATGAAACCACAGACATCAAAGGAACAGCTGCCGAATTAAACCTTGCTCTTGATCTCGGCAAGGTGACCCTTAGCCCTAAAGTGACCTTTGACAGCGAGGGCAATTACGGTGGCTTTCTCACCGTATCTTTTTCTTTGGGGCAAGATCCTGTCAGCAAGGATATGACCATGCAATCCAAAAAAAGAACCGGTACGGGGTCGACAACCGCTTTGGTCTATCATGATGCCAACAACAACAGCATCTTTGATCAGGGCGACACCCCCTTGCCGGAGGTGAAAGTAGTGGCCCGGCAGTCTCGGCAAACTGCCCAAACCAATGACAAAGGAGTGGCTCAACTTACTAACCTCTCCGCTTCTGCTCCCACCGATGTGGAAATCGAGGCCAAAAGCCTGGAAGATCCGTACTGGCAACCCTCGACTCCCGGGGTTGCAATTACACCGCGATCGGGTAGTGTCCAAGCTCTTGAGTTTCCGGTGGTAACCACTGGCGAGGTAGATGGGACCATTTACGCTGAAAATAGTAACGGGGTAAAGGAACCCCTGTCGAATGTCCAACTCGAAATTCGAGACGACAAGGCGAAGAAGGTTCAGACCACCACCACCGAAAATGACGGCTTCTATTTGTTTGAAAAGGTATTTCCCGGCACCTACACCCTGCGTGTGCTCAGCGAGGATGCAAAATTAAAGGAAGCCGCCGCTAGCTTGCAAAAAGAGATTGTTATTGGCAACGACGGGACCATCGCCCGGGGAAACAATCTCATTCTCCGAGCACCTGAGGCCAAGGGTCGCAACAAGACAAACGCCGCCACACCGTCTTCCGCACCTGAGATAGCAGAGAACAAGAAGGAACCAAGCAACACCGTCACCGCTCCGGATAAAACAGCGCCCCCATCCCTAGCCGCGCTCTCTCCAAAACCGGTAAAAAGTGTCAAGGAGGTGGAGCAAAAGACACCCGCATCCCCGCCCGCCGGCAAACCTGCGAAAATGCTCGCTGCGGTCACTCCAATCTCTGCGCAACATGAACCAACCGAAGCCTCCCGACCCGTCACCTCTCTTTCCATTGCACCGTTGACCTTGATGCAAACTGCAGATCAATTCTTGGCTGAACCCAAAAGGGAAGAATCTTTGGGGAAGGGGAGCGGATTGACAGGAAGCACCCCCGAATCACACCCGAGTATCCCACCCCATGTTGCCACCCATGGAAACCAATCCAGGACCGAAGCAGATGCCCCGCTTATGGCACCTGCAAAAAAAGTCCAAGAAAAGGCCTTTGGCGTCCATCTGGCCTCCTACAAATCGATAAGATCCGCGCAGGCTGGAATCAAAATCCTTGCCAAGCAGTTGACCGGAATTGTCTCAACGGCAGACTTTACCATCAGCGAAGTGGATTTGGGGAAGGAGAAGGGTATCTTTTACAGAGTCACCTGCGGGCAGTTCACGCAAAGGAAGGATGCCGACCGGTTGGCCACTCGCATGCAACCGCAAACCGAATATGCGAGAAGCATCCAGGTCAAGACCGTGCAAGCAGACAATAAACCGATCGCAAGCCTGCCGGGCCGACGCATGCAGATGGGACCTGATCCTGCTGCCATTGCCGCAAAATATGCAGCCATGCAGCAACGAAGATAAGAACAAGGTCTTGGTGGGAAAAGGGGACAGAAGGGATCAATCTAGAAATCGCGCCGATCAAAATCAAAAAAAAAAACGGGGAAGAGACAGCTACTGCCTCCTCCCCGTTTTGCATTAAAGAAGGCGCACGCTCAGTGCAGGGGGAATTCCTTGGTGTTTCCCGGTGTTCCCTTAGCCGGCTTGTCACCGCTGCCGGTATTGGGCAGGAAGCTAACGCGAACCGAACCGGACGACAGTTCCTGGCGGGAGACACCGGTCAGGGGAACGGTAACGGTTCCTTCGGTGTCTGGAATATAAATAGTCAGCCCTTCTGTGTAGCCGATTTGCCGTGCGGCCTTCGGGTTATTGGCGGGAAGATACTCCAGGTTGACATTGCCGAAGGCGCTCCCCAGGCCGCTCCGATCGAATTTCACCTCAGCCATCAGTTCCGTGGAGCCCTTGGCACTTTTCTGCAACGAAAATGCGAGCGGAGTCACCTGCGGAGCGATATCCCCGTTCTGAATGACCACCGGGATAGTGGAGGTCACCAGGATATCGATATTGAAGGCAGATTTACCATCTGAGGAGGAGACACCAACCTGGGAAGCCTGCTTCGGCGAGTTGTCCGGCTGCGGACTGAGGCTCAGGCGAGTTTGGTACTCTCCCGGGGGGAGGTCTTGCGGTTTACGCACCATCAATTTAACAATCTGACGTTTGCCCGGTTCGATGGTCGCCCGGCGCGGAGAAAACCGGACCATGCTTTTCACCAGTTGTTCCGCCTCGGTCGCTGTCTGCACTTCCCGCAGTTGACCGTCCTTATCCTTGCGCATGGTGACCAACGAGATTACATAAGAGACCGATTCCTTGCCGGTATTGTTGACATGGATATCGACCGAACGCTGCCGATCGGTGAAAATGGCCCGGATCGGCGTCAGCAGCAAGGTTTTGGTTGCCGCCAGACAGGCATCGGCCAGGGCGAACACCACAAGAACGCTGAACGTTATCGACAAAAAAAACGGAAAAGGTGACCTCTTCCGCGAGGAATAATTATGAGAGAGCATAAGAAAATTCCGGGTTAAAAAAAATTAAGTTGAATGGCCATGGAGCCGCTATAGTTGCCCCGGTTTTCATCGCCCCTTAGGCTGAGGCTGCCGCCTACACTAAGATCGCGTCGCACACCAGCTCCGGGCAAGTCGGCGGACTTCTGGGAGAGTGCGGGAATGCCCCTGATGGTGAGGGAATGGCCCTTATAGTTTAGCGTAACTGAATCTGGGTAGAGCACCTCCACGTGTTCCGCCACGGTGGAGGTGAGGGTAATTCGACCGCTACTGCCGCCGGTAACCGCCGAACGTCCCGCCGAGGGAACGGTCGGACCGTTTTGGGCGGCAATAACTATCGTGTCGCCTCCCGGATGCAGATCAATCTCACCGAAATACGGGGAAAGAACCTGGGCCACCACCCCCGCCGTGGAGGCGGAAGCGGTGACCAGCAGGGCAGACAACATCAGGCCGAAAAGCAGGCAAGAGTAAGAGGCACGAATTGGCATGTGCCCGTACCCGTAATGCATTAGTAATTGATACCGACGAGTACATTGCCAGTATAAACACCATTAGGTGTCGCGGCAGGAACATTGAGAACGCCGCCGACATGAACATACAATTTGGCGTTGCCCACCTTGTCTGCATCAGCGCTTTGGGTGGAATTGGTGGCTAATCCACTCACATTAACCGTTTTTCCGACAACTGGCCCTGTTAGCACCACTGGGGCAAGGGGAAATGTTATCGCCACATTACTTAGAGCAAAGGACGATTCAATGGTTATCAATCCACTGGTAGAGGTGAATTCAGTTACCGGTGAGAGGTTTGTGTCACCTTTAAGGGCAGTTACCGACTTCCCAGTATCTGCGGTAATGAGAAGAGGATCCTCGGCGGCGATTGTAAATTTATCCCCGCCGGGTGCTAGGTCAATAGTACCAAAATTCAGACCGCGGGTCATTGTTTGATTGAGTGTGCTGAGAATTGTTGCCTCAAGCGGCATTGACAAGTCAACTGCTTCAGCCTTCGTCCCTGAGAGGGCTACTGCCCCAAGCATTGCCATTCCGATAAGAAGCGCGCTGCTTTTCCATGTTTTCTTCATAGACTTCCTCCAGTTTTTAATTTCGGCACCCTCCCTAGCTGAGAAGGCACCCCTTTTGGATTTTCCGGTAAGAACTCTGTGTTCTTTCCTCATGGTATGTTATCGGCGACAAATTTCAAAAGATTAAATTTTTTTTTAATTTCATGGGATTACACACGAGCCATTACCAGCAACTGACTGAATCGGCGACGTTATAGCAGGGGAAAAAAATTGTACGGTTGCGGTTCACTCCGCAACGCCCGGCGTATGATTCAACAAATTTCACCCTGTCAGAGGGTGGATCGCAGTTTGATGCGCCGAAACTGAGGCGAATGGCATCCCTCCCCTTTGAGCAGCAAAGGGTTCCCCCGTATCCGGTGAGGACACCCGGAAGCTGCGGCCAGGATTGCTGCAATATCAACCCCATACTTCGACGTTTTCCATATCACCCTCGTGTTTCTGCTGCTCTGCAATCGCATGCAACCAGCACTCCCGATCACGCTGGGCTAAACATCGGCTTCGGTCGGCGTTTTTGATCCTGCGCATATAGACGGCGAAATCACCAGAAGAAAAATGAATCACCCTTCCTTCTCTCCCGCCCAGATTCTCCACCAACAGGGGTATCTTCTCAACGGCGAGGAACTCACGGATAAACCTGCTGTTCACCGCCCCCACGTGCAGGAAATTGCTGGTGTCGTTAACCCGGTCGATAATCGAACTTCCACCAAATACCTTTGCTTGACACCAGCGCTTTTCCGCGCCGAGTCTGAGCATTTCGTTAATGAGCAATTCCATGGAATGGACGCCATATCTGCCCGCCTCCGTCTGCGTCATCGGTATATTTTTGGCATAGCGCTGGTGGCTCAACATGAAATGGTTCATGCCCATCACCCTGTTGACCGGATCGAAAAGACACGCCGATACACAGGAGCCCAGTAAGGTGGAGATGGTCACCGGCACATTTGACGCATAATATTCGCCCGGATCGAGAATAACTCGAAGGTGGTGGTTGATTGTTTCGGTTCGCATCACGGCCTTGTGATAATGAGGTGTTCTATAGTTAGGGGGACAAATCCCCATACACTATTTTTTCAAGATTCGTGTCCTGGTTGAAAATATAGAGTATTTTTTTATTCTTATCGTGGATGGTATTTCCTGTTCCTGGAACATTTAAGTCCCTGCTGATTTTTCCATACGGATCGTTGAGCATAAACCCATTCACATCTTTGAACGTTGGGTCATAGATAATAATAGCACTCACCTTTCCTGTTCTCTTCCGCACCGCCACCTCCACAAACTGATATTTGCAAATAGTAAATTTACTATTAATGATTTTAGAAGCGGGTTTTCCCAATATCAGTATTGTATCGTTTAATGTCGAAATTTCAGGTTCCAAGCCTCGGTACATGGCAGCATGCCGATTGGCAGCCATCGCAGTTCCTGCGAAAAACAACGACAACCACATTACAAATATCAAAAATATTTTTCGCATTTTCACCTGCGGAATTTTGGAAAAGGTGCCCCGACCTCTCCACGTGTACCCTTGGATACTGTTCACTCAGCGCTCATGATCTCGGCAATTTGTCTCTGCCGAGGGCTTTGCCGACACCGGAGGTCCCTCCTTGTTCGATCAGGCCCCTTCATTTTGATTCAGGATGGGTAGGAACCGTTCCATATATCCGGAGCTCATTATCCCGAGTCGTACCGCTGTCAGGGCGGACATAGCGGCAAAGGTTCCCTGCGCCTTTGCGCATAAGGCATTCTCTTCGGAGTAAATTTCACCCGTCACCAACACCTGCCGCTCGGAGTGTTTTTCCTGGATGGAGCCCACAACAGTAAGCCTCTTCCCCACATGTAAGGGTTTGAGAAAATCAACGGTCATGGATTTTGTCACCCCGATTTTCTTAAGGAGGTAAATCACTGACCAGCCCATGATCTCGTCCAAAATCATTGAAATGATGCCGCCGTGCACGGTTTGGTCCCACCCGGCCATTGCAGAAGGGACCGTGACGAAGGAATAGACACGTTGCCCATCTGTTTGAAATTGCATTCGCAGGCCAATCGAGTTGTTTTCACCGCAACCGAAACAGGTCTGCCCCTCCACGTTGATAATATTTTTCAAGACTGCGGGATTGATGATCATAAACGTATACCCCTCATTATACCTGATTGGAAAAAATTCAAATAACCGCGCCCAGATACTACATTCTGGCCAATGATACACACGATCAAGGTGAGCAGCATCATGACCTTGGGCGTATTGTAGACAAAAAAACAAACTCCGAGGAGGAGAATGCTACTCATACTGATCTTGCCCCAAGGGACAGTCTTTGCTGCAGCCGCTTGGCCGGGTTCCGGCTGAATACAGCAACCAGCGGAAGATTTAATCGGTTCCATTCTAAGCACCTTTACTTCTTCACGTTTGCCACACGTCGGCAGGCGGCACCAGGCAACGCTTTGCGCATCCTCTGCAACTCGTCGTCCTCATCAAGCCAATCTTTCAGGGTGACCAGCATGGCGCCCGCATAAACCGATTCACTGCCATCTGATTGGCTGTATATCATCCAGGTGCCCTGGCGGTCCTTTTTCACCAGCCCCGCATCTTCAAGAATTTTCATGTGACTGGAAACCGTCGGCTGGGCGAGCCCCAAAACCTCGGTGATTTCACAAACACAGAGGGCCTTATTTTCAAGGAGCTTCAGCACTCGAACCCGATTGGGATCTGATAAAGCCTTCATTACACGTAAAAATGATTTCATATCTTGCCGATTCGCATTATTCATATATTTAGTTTTATAAATATCTAAGCCCAACTGAAAGAGTCGTCAACTCTTTTCCCCCTTTGCAGCCTGCTGGAGCCTCTTGCAAAAGTCTCAGCGGGGTTTGCCCCGGAGCGTTCTGCAATCGGCCTGATTAAATTGATTAACATCATGAAATGATTGAGCTTCATATGTTTTTCCTGGTAGTATTTGTTTACAAGACAATACAACAGGAGA
>JBBRBT010000043.1:0-33774 GCA_038205495.1 Desulfobulbales bacterium | reverse complement strand
GTCTATGTCGAATCAATCAAACGGGATGTACGCTGGCTCGGGTTTGACTGGGGACAGCACCTCTACTATGCCTCCGATTATTTCGATCAATTGCATGATTTCGCGGTCAAGATGATCGAATTGGGCAAAGCCTACGTCTGTCACCTCAACGGCGACGAGATCCGGGAGCATCGCGGCACCCTAACCGAGCCCGGCAAGGAAAGCCCCTACCGCAACCGGTCCATCGAGGAAAACCTCGCCCTCTTTGCCCAAATGAAAAACGGCGAACTTGCCGAGGGCACCTGCGTGCTCCGCGCCAAGATCGACATGGCCTCGCCCAACATCATCCTGCGTGATCCGGTCATCTACCGCATCATGAAGACCGGCCATCACCGCACCGGCGACAAATGGTGCATCTACCCAATGTATGATTTCACCCACTGCCTCTCCGACATGCTGGAACAGATCACCCATAGCCTCTGCACCCTGGAGTTCGAAAACAACCGCGCCCTGTACGACTGGGTGCTTGATACCCTTGCAACGCCCAATCATCCGCGTCAGATTGAATTTGCCCGGCTCAACATCAACTACACAGTGACCAGCAAACGCAAACTGCTGCAACTAGTCGACGAAGGTATGGTTTCCGGCTGGGATGACCCAAGAATGCTGACCATCTCCGGACTCCGCCGTCGGGGCTACACTCCGGCCTCGCTCCGCAGTTTCTGCGCCACCATCGGTATCGGCAAGCGGGAATCCTGGATTGACATGGGTGTCCTTGAAAACGCCATCCGTGACGATCTTAACCATAACGCCCGCCGGGTCTTCGGGGTGCTCGATCCGCTCAAGGTGGTGATCACCAATTATCCGGAAAATCAGACCGAAGAGATGGCGGCCCAGAATCATCCCCAAAATCCGGACCTTGGGGAACGAACCGTGCCTTTTTCCCGAGAAATCTATATAGAACAATCGGATTTCATGGAAAATGCTCCCAAAAAATTCTTCCGGCTGAGTATCGGCCGGGAGGTGCGGTTGCGTTACGCCTACCTCATCACCTGCCAGGAGGTGATCAAGGATACGGAGGGCAGACCCGTGGAGCTACGTTGCACCTATGATCCCGCGACCAAGGGCGGCTCCGCCCCCGATGGCCGCAAGGTCAAGGGAACCATCCACTGGGTCTCCGCGTCCCATGCCCTGCGGGCCGAGGTTCGTCTCTACGACCGGCTGTTTACCGCTGAATATCCGGACATGGACAAGGAAAAAAGTTTCAAGGAATTTCTCAATCCGGCATCGCTCACCGTGCTGGCCGACTGCATGTTGGAACCGGAACTGATCAAGGCCACACCTGAGAATCGGTTCCAGTTCGAGCGGCAGGGGTATTTCTGCCTCGATACTGTGGAAAGTGCGCCTAACAGGCCAGTGTTTAACCGAATTGTCACCCTGCGCGACAGCTGGGCAAAACTCAACGAAAGCGAATAACAGAAATCTATGCCGCTCATCAATCTACGGAAAATGGCAATAAACCAAAGCGGCACTATTGTCGCTGTCAGAGTGAGCGGTGAACTCGGCCGCCGTATCCGCGAAATGGGGTTGGTACCCGGCACCGAGATCACGGTGAAACAACGGGCGCCCCTTAATGACCCGGTTGCGTTGCGGGTCATGGGGGGTACCCTGACCCTGCGCAACAACGAGGCGGATTACATCGAAGTGGAAATCAACCCCTGATTACCTCCGCAGAGGACAGGCGCCCTGCCCTCTCATTTTCGGTGTCCACTCCCGAACCACGCAACTCTTTTTATGACAAAATCGGTATCATTGCTTGCGAGCGTGCCCCTCTCTTGCCTGGGAAATGGATACATTTCAACAGATCCGTCTTGGCAAAACTCTTGACAGTGGTAATTGTTTGGAGTACCTAACAATCGAAGGTGCTTCTAGTTACAGATCCTCAAGGAGAAGAACTTTTCCCTCTGCCGAGCTTACCAACCGAGGCACTCTGGCAAGACCAAAATCTTCACGATAGAGTTATTGCTCATGACGAAGAATCAACCCGATGACTCTTGCATCCAACTCAACGACCTAGCGACCCAGTGCCAGCGAAGGATGAGGTGTGGTCACCGACCGGTGCCAACAGGGATGCCTCTGCCCGAGGCCTGCTGCAATGGCCGAATGCGGGTTTGCGCCATCAACGGCGACCGGCAAACCTGTGCCAAAATGGCAAACCTTGGGGTCTTGCCGGGCTCTGAGCTTGAACTCCTCTGCAAGGGCGGCGGGAAGCAGTGCATGATCAAAATCAATGGAGGCACCCTCAGCCTTGATGCGCCCACCGCAGCCCATATCCTGGTTACCCCGGCCTGAACCGGTATGCCCGGCCGGATTCCCTTCAATATCCCCCAAGGGTCCTGCACCCTTTGTCAGGTCGCTTCCATGATAGAAGAATATTCTTGCCCTTATACGGAGACAGTGTATGCAGAATAGTATTGTTTTGATTGCAGTTGCCGGGGCCGTTATTTTCATAGGGTTACGGTTATGGAAAGCGCTGCGTCACCCCCATAGCACCACCTGCGGTTGCGGTTGTTCGGGTTGCACTTCCATTTCAACCTGTTCATCACCCAAGAAACCAATTTATCGGCACAAACAGTAATTCAAAAGGAAGTCTGTTTTGCACGACCGCAAGTCATCCTCGCCGTTATACGAGCCTACGGACAAACGGCTTGTTAATCATGCCCCCCGGGCCCTCCTCCTCTAACGGCAACAGGCAGCAAGCATCTTCGCCGATTCCACCAATATCAACCACCCAACCCACACAAAACCCATGGATAACGCCATCATCGTCGCCCTGGCCGGCAACCCTAATGCCGGCAAAACCACCCTGTTCAATCACCTCACCGGAGCCCGTCAGCATGTGGGCAACTATCCGGGCATCACGGTTGAACAAAAAGAAGGCTGCTGCCTGCATCAGGGCCATGGCTTACGCGTGGTTGATCTACCGGGCACCTATTCTTTGACCGCCTATTCCGTGGAAGAACTGGTGGCCCGCGATTTCCTGGTCAATGAAAAACCCGATGTGGTGGTTGATGTGGTCGATGCCTCCAACCTGGAGCGCAACCTCTACCTGAGCTGTCAGTTTCTCGAACTTGGCGTGCCGCTGGTCATCGCCTTGAACATGGTTGATGTCGCCGAAAAACGGGGGATAACCATCCATGCGGAAAAGTTGAGCGAGCGGCTCGGAGTGCCGATTATCCCGATCGTCGCCCGAACCGGTAAAGGAGTGAACCAACTCCTTGATGCCGTGCTGACAGTTGCTGCCGCTGAAACCCTCCCCCCGCCCGTGTTCCTCCGCTACGGATCGGATGTCGACGAAACCCTCTCCGACATGATGCCGTTTATCAGGGAATGCAAGGAACTGACCGCCACCTACCCGGAGCGCTGGATCGGAATTAAAATCCTGGAGAATGACACCCAGATTATCCAAAAAGCGAACACCACCAATCCGGCGGCTGCCAAGAAACTCAATGCTCGCTGTGAGGAGGTGGTCACCCATCTCCTGCATACGCTTGATGTCTATCCAGAGGCGGTTATTGCCGATCATCGCTATGGCTACATCAAATCGATTTTGCATCAAGGTGTCATCACAAGAAAATTCGTTGCTGACCGGCTCTATGCCTCAGACAAGATCGACAAGATCGTCACCCACCGCTTTCTCGGCCCGCTGATCATGGCCGGGGTGCTGTTCGGCCTCTACACCTTTACTTTCAGCTACAGCACGGTGCTGGTCGATGGGATCACAAAATTTTTCAGCCTTCTTAATCAGGGTATTGGCGCCCTCTTGCCCGATGGTCCGGTGAAGTCGATGATCACTTCGGGTGTCGTCGATGGGGTCGGCGGTGTGCTCGGTTTTGTACCGATCATCATGTTCATGTTTTTTGGGATCGCCGTGCTCGAGGACTCCGGATACCTCGCCCGGGTCGCTTTCATGATGGACCGGATCTTTCATTTTTTCGGCCTGCACGGCTCTTCGGTCATGCCCTTTATCGTCTCGGGCGGCATTGCTGGCGGTTGCGCCGTCCCAGGTGTCATGGCCACCCGCACCCTGCGTTCCCCCAAAGAACGGCTCGCCACCCTCCTGACCGTGCCTTTCATGAACTGCGGGGCCAAACTCCCGGTCCTCACCCTGCTGATCGGCACCTTTTTTTCCGACCACCAGGCCAGATACATGTTTCTCGCCACCCTGGCGGCCTGGATTGTCGCCCTGTGCGCTGCCAAATTCCTGCGCATGACGGTGCTCCGAGGAGCGTCAACTCCCTTTGTCATGGAACTGCCCCCTTACCGCTTCCCCACCCTCAAGGGGTTACTGATCCACACCTGGGAGCGGACCTGGCAGTATATAAAAAAGGCGGGCACCGTCATCCTGGGCATCTCCATCCTCCTCTGGGCACTGATGACCTATCCCGGACTGCCGGAGGAGCGGGTCAACCAGTACCAGCAGCAACAGCAGCAGGTTATGGCAACCTATGCCCAGGTAACAGAACAGAACGCGAACCAGACGGAGGCCACAGCTGCGGCCGACACCCGGACAAAAGACAAGGCACTGCAGCAGATCAGGGCCCAGGAGGCCATGGAGCGACTCAAAAATTCCTTCGGTGGCCGCATTGGTCTTGCCTGCGAAAGCATCAGCCGCTACGCGGGGATCGACTGGCGCACCAACATCGCCCTGATCGGTGGATTTGCTGCAAAAGAGGTGATCATTTCGACTCTGGGCACCGCCTACTCCTTGGGAGATGTCGATTCCGAAAACCCGGCATCGCTGAGTGAACGACTTGCCAAGGATGCTGGCTGGAATCCGGTAGTGGCCCTGGCGGTGCTGGTATTTATTATGTTCTATGCCCCCTGCTTTGTCACTGTGGTCTGCATCGCCAAGGAGGCAGGGTCGTGGAAATGGGCGGCTTTCTCCGTGGTCTTCAACACCCTGTTCGCCTTCAGCATGGCAGTGGCAGTCTACCAGATCGGCGTCCTGCTCTACCTCTAAGGGCCTGATCCCAAATAACCTGGACTAAATTGCGCTCAGCTTTGGGTCAGATTTGGTTGTGGTAACCAGCGCAAAACCGCAGGCCGTAGCAGGACTGCGTCGAGGATTTTGCGATTGATCCGCAGCCAGAGATGGCCCGAGGGTAAGATGCAAGAGGTTCAAGATCTTTGCTGACAGGCCCTACTAAAGAAGCGCCTTGCCCGTGCACCGCTCAAGCCTTGTACGTCTTGAACCGACGGAGCACCTCGACCATTTCCTCATCCGGTAACACCGGCGGTTCGGCCACCTGCAGGGCCTGCAGGTAGATGCGTGCCAGGGTTTCGACCTCAACAGCCAGGGCCAGCACCGCGTCAAGATCCCCGGCAAAGCAGACCATGCCGTGGTGCGCAAGGAGAGCGGCACACCGATCACGCAGGGCCTCGATCACCGCATCCGACAGGGCCTGGGTACCAAAAGTAGCGTAGGGCGCACAACGGATGGAGTCACCGCCCGCCATGGCAACCATGTAGTGAAAGGCCGGGATCGATCGTTCCAGGCAGGCCAAGGTGGTGCAATACAGGCTATGGGCATGGAGGACACAACCCGCCCGGGGATATTGACCATAGAGATCGTAATGTATCCGCCATTCCGAGGAGGGCTTCCGATTTCCCTGCGGCAGGCCGGAACCATCCACCCAGACCAAATCCGCAGGCGTACATTGCTCGTAGGGAAGGGCTGAGGGCGTGATTAAAAACCCTTCGCCGCTGCGGACGCTGACATTACCGGAGGTCCCTTGATTAAGCCCCCCGCTGTTCATGGCCCGGGCCGTGGCCAGCAGGTGTTGCCGCAGGACGATATCGTCCATCAGCCCTGCTCCGGATAGAGCCCGAGCAGACCCGACCGGCTCGCCGCACAGACCCCCTTCTCGGTGATCAGGCCGGTGACCAGCCTGGCGGGCGTGACATCAAAGGCCGGATTGACCGCAGGGGTAGCAGCCGGGGCAATCGCTATCGACCGCACCGCACCATCCCCATCCTGTCCCCGGATTTGCAGAACCTCTTCCGCGCCCCGCTCTTCAATGGGAATTTCGGCAAGACCGTCGGAGACCCTCCAGTCAACGGTGGAACCCGGCAGGGCTACATAAAAAGGCACCCCATTGTCGTTGGCAGCCAGGGCTTTGAGGTAGGTCCCGATCTTGTTGCAGACATCGCCGCCGGCCGAGGTACGGTCGGTGCCGACAATGCAGAGATCAACCCGGCCATGCTGCATGAGATGCCCGCCGGCATTATCGACAATCAGATGATGAGGAATACCCGCAGCCACCAGCTCCCAGGCGGTCAGTGAGGCGCCCTGATTACGGGGACGGGTTTCGTCCACCCAGACATGAACTGGAATCCCGGCGGCCACCGCCTTGTAGACCGGCGCCAAGGCCGTGCCCCAGTCTACGGTGGCCAACCAACCGGCGTTGCAATGGGTAAGGATATTCACCGGATCTTTCTCACCCTTCGTGTGCCAGATATCGGCGATCAGGGTCGCGCCGTGTCGACCGATGGCCTTATTGGTCTGAATATCCTCTTCGCAAATTTGACTGGCCTCCCGGTAGGCAGCAGCCAAGCGAAGCTCCTCCGGTAGAGACAACAGTACCCGCAGCATCCGTTCCACTGCCCAACGCAGATTGATCGCTGTTGGTCGACAGGCAATCAAGCGTGTCGCTATTTCCTCGAGGGACACTGACGATCCCCGACCTCGCAGCCCCAGACAGATCCCGTAAGCTGCCGTGGCCCCGATGAGTGGTGCCCCACGGACCAGCATTCGACTGATCGCGTCCATCGCCGCCTCCAAAGTCTCGAGACGAACCACCACAAAACGAAAAGGCAACTGGGTCTGATCAATGATTTCGACCCCCACCCCATCCGCTGCCAGCCAGATTGATCGATATAGCTGCCCGTTAACTTTCAAAAGCTCGCCCCCTTGAAAATAAAAAAGTATTGATAAACGCTGCTCTGCTTTTGATCGCCAACGACGATCCCCTTAAAAACACGTCACAATCCGAAGGGTTACACCAAGCAACAACGCCTTTTTTTCACGAGACACTACCTAATCGGCACAAAAGGGGTCAATATAATTCGCACCGGAAGGGATCAGTGGCAATAAATATCGATCCTCCGTTCAATAAAAATAAACCGACTTCGAATTTTAGGCTTGGCGGCTGGATTTCCCCTCTGTGTTCTGCTATACAATCCCTAGTTTGTCTTTTCAAGATACTCCTCTCTCCCCTGACCCCAGAGTAAAGATGACCGATCCACACAACGTTCTGAACAATCTCAAAATTTCCGGCAACCTGCCGAGCATGCCCCAGGTTCTGGTGCAGCTGATAGATGGTTGCCACGATCCCGAGGTCAAGCTCCAGTCCATCGCCTGTATAGTCGATAAGGACGCTGCCATCAGCGCCAAACTGCTCCAGTTGGTCAACTCCGCTTTTATCGGAGCCAGCAAGGCCTTTACCAACGTGGAACAGGCCGTGGTCTATCTGGGCATGAATACGGTCCGGAACCTTGCCATCAGTCTCTCCGTGCAGCAGGTGTTCCGCCGGATGGAAAGCAACGACCTGCTGTCCATCGACCGGTTCTGGTACCATTCCTACCTCAATGCGCTGCTCGCTGAGAAAATCGCCACTGCAACCGGTTATCACGATCCCTCCGAGGCGTACCTGGCCGGACTTCTGCACGACATAGGCAAACTGCTCCTGTGGATCGCCTTTCCCGGCCAATATGCGCCGCTGCTGCTCATGGGGGAGGGCCCCCACAACGGCCGGATAGCCTTGCTTGAAGAGGAAAAACTCCATATCAATCACTGCCAGGCCGGCGCCTGGCTCTGCGAGCAGTGGCAACTACCCTCCCTGCTGGCAGACTCCATCCGCCATCACCACCATCCGATCGACGAAGTCGAACAGGCCCTGCCACTAACCCAGATCACCAGCCTGGCTGATCAGCTCAGCCACAGCGACACAGCCGGCCAAGACTGCCTGGAGGCAGCCCAGCGCCTCTTCCATTTATCTCCGCCGCAGGTCAAGGCGCTCTACGATGGCCTGGAGGAGCAGATCACCCAGCTTGCCTCTGCACTGGGCATCCAACTTCCCCGCAGCAGGACCTCCCCTGATCAAGAACCGGAAAGCCAGGAGGTGCATAAAGAAACCTCGCTGGAACTGATTAATCGGGTACGCGATATCACCCAGCTGAGCGGCGTACTCGACAATCTGCTGCAGGCGGAGAACAGCACACAAATTATCAGCGCCATGGAGCAGAGCCTGAAAATTCTTTTCAACGAAGACACCTGCCTGATCATGCTGCTGGATGCCCAAACCAACGAATTGCACTGCCATGTCTCACCGGATAACAAACTGGCCGGGGAAACCGAGAGTTTCATAATTTCCCCGGAACGCCATGGCGAGAGCCTGCCCGGCCAGGCAATGCAGCGGCGGCGCCTGCTCCATTCCTTCGCAAAGGGAGCGGAGACGAAAGGCCCGGTCCATTTCCTCGATGCCCAACTGCTCCGTCTCCTCGGGACAACTGGCATGGCGGTTCTCCCCATGATCCACCGGGAAGAAATGCAGGGCCTCTTCATCGTCGGCCTCAAAGAACAATCCCAGCTTGTTCTTAGCAGTCAATGGAGGCCGCTGCGCCTCCTGGCCAACCACGCGGCCATCTCTTTTTATCTGGAACGGATGAAAACCGTCCAGGCGGAGCGGATAGCCGCTGAACGTCTGCAGTCAGCGAACATGGCTGCCAAAAAAATAGCCCATGAAATCAACAACCCGCTCGCCATTCTCCGCAATTATATCTACATCCTCGGGAAAAAAAGCAGGAAGGGAGAGGGGATTTCCGAAGAATTGGCGATTATTGACAACGAACTGCAACGCATTGGTCAGATCACCACAGGCTTGGAGGATCTGGCCCGTAACCAAACTGATATCACTCTTGAGCGGGTGGACCTCCACCAACAGCTGAGGGAAATCCTCGAACTGTTCCGGGCATCCCTTTCCGGAGACAACCGGGTCACCCTGCACTTTGCACCCTGGGACAAGCCGCTGGCGATCCACACCGACGCCAGGTGCCTCAGCCAGATCATGCAGAATCTGCTCGGTAACGCCATGGAAGCGGTGGCAGGGCATGGCAGTATCACTGTCCGGACCATCGCCCATCTGAACACGGTGGTGGTAGCCGTGGAAGACACTGGCCCCGGCATCGATCCATCCGTGCGGACCGATCTTTTTAAAGATGGAACTTCAACAAAAAATGGTCGGCATGGTGGACTGGGGCTTGCGATAGTCCACAAACTGGCCAGTCAAATAGGGGGATCTGTCACCTATGAATCGAGCCGTGACACCACGGTGTTCTTGCTCACCCTTCCGGCCTGAAGGCCTTGTCGCTATTAAATAATTTACTTTTTTTCATTGGACATTTTCCGAAAAACACGCTTCTGTATTCCTTATGTGTGATCCTGAATTTTTCTTTTACGAAACCCGTTGCTTTCGACAAAAGACTCCACTCGATCGGCAACCTTCCTTTTCCCACGGAGAGATTCTATACTCATGATACACTCCGTGCTCATCGTCGACGATGAAATCTGTTTCTGCGACAGCCTCGAAACGCTATTCAAAGAAGAAGGATATCAAGTAGATATCGTCAACACAGGTGACCAGGCCTTCCATATTCTCCAGCAGCACACCTACTCGGTGGCCCTGGTTGACATCAACCTGCCCGACGTCAACGGCAACCACATCGCCGCCTGGATCGGAGACGAGCATCCCGGAACAGCCGTCATCATCCTGACTGGAAACGCTACTATCGACAATGCCGTGGAATCCCTGCGTCAGGGCGTCTATGACTATCTTCGCAAACCCTGCGCCCCCGAACTGCTGCTTAAAACCGTTGCCAAAAGCATTCAACACAAACAACTCCAGCAAGAGTTGCACAACAGTGAGAAACGATTCCGCCAACTCGCCCGGGCCACCTGGGAAGGAATCATCATTTATGAAAAAGGAGAGCTCCTGCAGACGAATAATCAACTATGCAGAATGTTTGGCTATCAGGAAAACGAACTATTAGGCAAACAAGTGTTCGATGTCCTGCTGGACCGTAATTCCATTCGCACTTTGATCCTGCCGGAAGATCCGGACACCATCGGCCCGTTTGAGGCGCGGGGTGTCAAGAAAAACGGCAACACCTTTCCGGTCGAGATCAGGGTCAAGCAAATCGATCACCAGGGGCGTCAAGTGCAGGTCGCTGCTATTCGCGACATCACTGCCAATGAAACCGCCATGCAGCAAAAGATGGCGCTGATGAAAAAGCTGACCGACGCCCAGCGTATGGAATCACTCGGCATGATGGTCAGTTCCGTGGCCCATGACCTCAACAACATCATGGCGGGGATCATAACCTACCCCGAACTGCTGCTCATGGATTTAGGTGAAGATTTCAAATACAGGGAAGAGCTTTTTATGATCCGGGAGGCCGGAAAAAGGGCAGCAGCAGTGGTCAACGACCTGCTGACCGTTGCCCGGGGATCGACCTGTAATAAAGAGGTACAAAATATTAACACACTGATCGCCAGCTATCTCAAATCCGTTGAATTCAAAGAGATGAGCCAGCGGTACCCGGCTGTGAAAATCACCCCCTACCTGGAAGGAAAACTGCACAATATCAGCTGCTCGGTCATGCACCTCTCTAAATCGATCATGAACCTGGTCAACAATGCAGCCGAGGCAATCCAGACCTCGGGCCAGATCATCCTTGCCACCAAAAACGTGCACTACAACAGCCCCCACCATGGCTACGAAACCATTGAACCGGGGGAGTATGTGATGGTTTCGGTCGAAGACGACGGCCCCGGCATTTCAGCACAGGACATCAAACATGTTTTCAGCCCGTTCTATAGCAAAAAGGTGATGGGCCGCAGCGGTACCGGTCTCGGCTTGGCCGTTGTCTGGAATACCGTCCATGACCACGGAGGCTTCGTCGATGTGGTCAGCAACAGCAAAGGCTCGCTGTTCTCCCTCTTTTTTCCAGTGGACCGATACGGGATCTGCGAGCCGACACAACAGTCACCACAAATCAGCCACGACAACGGCAATGGCCAGAAAGTTCTGGTCGTCGATGACCAGCAAAGCCAACGGGAAATTGCCAGACGCCTGCTCTCGCGACTGGGATACAAGGCCCTTACAGTTAAATCAGGCGAGGAGGCTATCGAGTTCATCAAAACAACGCCGGTGGATTTAATCATCCTTGATATGCTCATGGATCCGGGTATCAACGGCTGCGAAACCTACAAACAAATCATCAAGTATGCACCAGGCCAGAAGGCTATTATTACCAGTGGCTACTCCAATGCCGAGGATATCCGCAGGGCCATGGATCTCGGCATCATCCAGTTCATCAAAAAGCCCTTCTCGCTCCATGAACTCGCCCACGCCATCAAACTGGAAATCAGCACCGAACACTCCTCGGTCTGAGCCGGGCCAGCCAATAACCACGCCAGCAGAAAATCTCTTTCACAGTAAGCTCCCCAATATGGCTTAGGGCATATTCGTGGCATTCCCTCGTGACCTCGGCTTGACTTTTTTCAATGAAACTGGGCATTTCAGGCTCTTTGATCAAGCCCCGGTGCATTACTGTCGATTGAATCAAGGTGCTGTTTTTCTCTGTTTCCGATCCTTTTATTTTTTGGGCACCAGAGACACTCTTGATTGCCCGGTAACCGAAACGAAAACGTCTTTCCGTAAAAAAGGAAAAATACCTCTTTTTTTCCGGATACATACTCTTCAGCAAAACACTTGGCCGGAAATGCGGAAAAAGAGGGCCGTCTGGTTCCTCTCTCGGCGGCATTTCAGCACAAACGCTCACACGTAATAATTTATCTAGCTACAACAACTCACAAAATAACTCCACGGCACGAATGGAACACAATTTGCAATAATATAGGGCAACAGCATTCCATTTAAAAGAAAGGAATTATGGAAAAGATAGTAAGGGTACTGGTGCTTACGGATCCCCTCCTTTTTGTTCAGCAGTGACGACACAGACCTCTTATGGAGCGGATTAATATTTGAGAGGCTTGCGACAAGGCGAAAAGAAAAGCTATCTTTAATATTTCTAAGCTGTTACATCGGAGCGAACAGACCCAAAGAGACTTTTTTTGCGAGTTTGTCAATACCCTGGGCCAAATCAAGGACAACTCTACGTTTCCGGTTATTTTCATTTCTATCCGGTTAACACAGGATCAGGTCACTATATGTCAAAAGAAAAGCGATCAAAGTCAAAAAAACAACTTCCTGGTTTCACAAAGGGAATCGGTTTAGCGGCGCTCTTTGTGGTAGGAGTTATGTCGACAACCATGCTTATCCGATTATTTGCTGCAGAGGCTCATATCGTTTTACCTGACGCTCCCGTACCCAAGGTTGCGATGAAAGCTCAAGCGCCAACTCAAGTTGACATTGTACAAACTCAAGAGCAAGGCACTGCGTATATAACAGAAATTGAGGACGCCAGCAGTGAAATGGCCGGTGAATGGCTTGGAGTATGCCCAAAAAACAGCATTCACTCAGTGGAAGATTTCCAGAGAACTGTCGAAAATGACCCGGTGCTCTCTAATCATTTTTCAGGATTCGACTGGGGAAACGCTACACTTGGCAAGCAGGATGAAGATATTTTTGTGTTTGTCTCGCACAGAAAAGGTGCTGTCATTAAACAAACATCAAAACCAATCAAGTTGCCAAAGGGTGACGGGTATATCACTGACGGAGCCCGTATTGCTCGCACTTACTGCTGTAATGACATCAACATTACCCCTTCAGCAGGTGTGCCTAAGAAAACACCTCCCCCAGGACCGCCTCCTTCCATCGTTCCCTTGGAAAAAATTCCTTTAACCGTAGTTGCCCCCTCAACGAGAACCACCTCTTCTTTCCATGATCCTATTCCAAAACCTCTACCCAGACCCATCCCTGAACCAGGCACCATTCTCCTCATGGGAATGGGCTTAGTTGTCCTGTCACAGCTTGCAAGAAAAAGAAACCCTGCCAACAAGAGTGAGAGAGTAAAGTAATCTGCAGCTAACCCCCTCAGCCCAACCGGTCATCTTGCAGTGCAGCACAGCAGTGCAGCTCAAGGAAGCCTTGCTACTTATCCCACATTACCCTTGTTAGAAAAATAGCAGGGTCCGCAAGCAGCTCCGTATGAAGATGAACAGGGTTGGTCCCCTGCTCAAAGCTATGTTGTCAAATCTGCTATCGACCGAATTGCAAGGGGTTCGGGCTGTTGAATATAAAAACCCTGGACCCCGTCAAAGTGCATCCTGGACAACACCTGCCACTGGCTCTCGTTTTCGACAGCCTCGATGATCACCTTGACATCGAGACTGTGGGCAACATTACAAAGGGTATTGATAAAGAAATAACGATCGCTTTGCTCATCCAGCAACTCGCCAGTGATCGCCCTGTCGATCTTGACGTAATCGGGCAGGAGCGATTTGAGATAGCCGAAATGCATCAATCCCTGTCCAAAATGATCAATACCGAGGCTATGGCCCTGCTTTTTAATGATCTCCGAGAACTCCTTGATAAGCTTGCCATAACGGATAACCCTGAACTCAGGGAATTCGAAATTAAGCCGAAGACCCTCTTGGGCGCATTGTACTAATTGCTGATGAAGCCAGGCGACGAACTCGCCGTCGGTTAACGAACAAGGCGACAGGTTGATCGCGATCCGGTGGGGAACGAATTGCTGGAGCGGTTGTGCCAACACCTGTTCAATGATCATTTTGTCTAAAGCGGGCATTAGGCCAAGACGCTCGGCCATGGGGATGAACATGCCCACCGACATATGCCTGCCGGAGCCATCGATCACCCGGGTGAATATTTCGTGATGCATGATCCTCCCCAGATCCTGGCGACTGACCGTCGGCTGAGAATAGAGACTGATGGATCGGTTGGCGATAATCCCTTCCAACAAATCCTTCCATTCGATCTGGCCCGCACTAATCGTTTCATTCCCATCGACAAGGGGGAGAAGCTCCACTGTATTGGTTTGATTATACCGGGCAATGTTCAAGGCCGTGTCGGCCCTTGTGAGGAGCTGACTAAAACCAGCCGTCTGTTCATACAAAACGCCGCCGCAGCAGACTCTGACCTTGGTGTCGCCCGACGGTTCCGTCGCGGCTTGCTGGTGCAAGTCTTCCAATATAAAGTTGGCAATCCGTTTTGTTGCCTGGTCATCGGCATTAGGTAGGAGCAGGGCAAAATCGCCTCCTCCCATCCTGCCGAGCATGGCCTCGGGCAATTCATGGCAGCCCTGCTGGATGATGCCCGCAGTCACCTTGATAATCCGGTCGCCTTCCTGATAGCCATAAGCTTGATTGATTGTCTGCAGTTCCTGGATCTGAAAAAGCAAAAAGGATCCCTTGACCGCCGTGTCCCTGCCTTCGAGTTTTGCTTTGATCTGGGCTTCGAGATAACGCCTGTTGCCGGTGGCGGTCAGCGGGTCCTGGTACGTTTGCAGCCGCAGCGTGTCGGCGATGGCGGCCTGCTCGTGAAACATCTCCCGTACCCTGACAGTCATCCGGTTCATGGCGATAACCACGCGGCGGAGTTCCCTGGTCCGGGGCAGTCGTTCCTGGATATGGAACCGGCGATCACACAGGGCCAGGGCCTGCTCCTCGACGTTTCGCAGAGGTTTAAGCAGAGCGCGCAGGCCAAGCCCCCCCAGTAAGGCAAAGGTCGCGCCGGTGAGCGAAAACCACAGGGCCGTGGCCTGGGCAGCTTGCCAGAGTGCCTGGTAGGCGTATCCGGGATGACTTTCTACGGAGACCGCACCGGTCTGCTGCCAGCCTTGCATGACCAGGGACGTGGCCTGGGGTGCGGAGAGCGGCACAAGACGGATAAACCAGGCCGGCACAGACTCCACGGCGAGGTCGGCGCGGCGTTCGATCAACAGTTTTCCGTCAACGTCACGTAATTCGATGATCCGGTAGTACCCTCGATCAAAAAGGGCATTGATCATGGTTGCCATGGCCGGGATATCTATCCCGTTGGCAAGGGTGGTAAGGGAAAGCCCAAGGGAGGTGGCCGTATCCTGCGCATGGGTCTCCATCTGATGGACCAGAAAATCGCGGGTGCGCTTGAGCTCACCTATCCAAAGCCCGGTACAAAGACAGAGCAGTATGAGCAAGGTACTGAGCAGCAGTTGTCTATATAAGGTCATGGGTTGTCCTCATTTTTCGTG
The DNA here is from genome assembly GCA_038205495.1 of Desulfobulbales bacterium. GTDB lineage: Bacteria > Desulfobacterota > Desulfobulbia > Desulfobulbales > Desulfobulbaceae > Desulfobulbus. The sequence goes on along the minus strand of JBBRBT010000043.1, from coordinate 18,519 downwards.
TAAGTCTTCGGTCATTCTGGCCAACAGATCCCGCCAGGGTCTTAAGCGGCTGCTATCGCCTAACCTTTCTCCCCGTCCCCGTTGTTTCGCCGCCCATAAGCCGGTGGCGTTGAAGCTATAGACCGGAAACAGATCGGTTCTTTTCGAAGCAGGCTCAATGATCTCGATGAGGTTATCGAGGATCAACGGTTCCGTGCCGGGGGTCGGGGTATAGGTGAGGACCAAGTGGGTCTGATTAAGGCGCAAGGCTTTGACATAGGTCAAGGTCAGCTGTTTTTCAGCCACCCCGAGACCGATCAAGGTGAAATATTTCGCGATGGCAAATTCTTCGCAATCGCCACCGTTACTGGCGAGAAATTCAGTGGGCGTTGCCCAGTAATCCTCTAGCCCCCAATGGGTGATATCGTTTAAAAAGGGAATCTTGTTGAAAAAACGATTCACTTTCTCAAGCTTCGTCAAATCGTCGCCACCTTGGGATTGCATGAGGTCTTGCCAGGCAAGCAGACGCCTACGCGCAGCCGATCCATACTGATCCTCAGCCCTGCGGAGCGTGCGTTCGCTGATGACAAAGGATTCCCCGGTGAAGACCGGAACGACCGTCACTATCAAAAGGAGTAAGGTTATCCAGCGGACCGGGAGACAAGGCATGATAGTTAAAAAATCCGCCGCGAGGTTAATGATTTATCGGTGGGCAAGGATAAGTGGAGCAATGAAAACGGATCGACAAATTAACGAGACGACCATTGTATCAAATACACTATTGTCATATGTGGCCGCTATTACAAAAGAGATTATTGCGACAATTCAGGAGACCTGCCAGACAATTTCCGGATTAATGCTGTGGGGATGCCGTGCTGAATCTTTCCTGACGAAACAGGTAGTTCATTGCTTCCCCCCTGTCTCGATATTCGGCACCACCTCATCTGCAAAGGGGATAATCTCATAAAGTCAGAATCAACCATCCCCCCTCCCCTTGTTAACAAAACCGAGTATTCCTGTTGCCGTGCATTCGTGGTATGATTACAATCTTTTTGACAGTTCAATAACGGGTTGAACCCAACCCGCCCGACCAAAGAAGAGCCAGACAACAGCCACCTACTCTACCCCCCAGAATCACGAGGCGTTACCCCATGACAGGCCAAGCATTCTTTTTTCTCCCGCCCATCACCACCCTTCGGGAGGCCGTTCAATGAAAAAATTTCTCCGTATCCTTTTCCTCCCCTTTTACTGGTTGTGGAAGTTCCTCAGCTCCGGATTGACAGTTCTTTCCAATCTCTTGTTCCTCAGTTTCTTCCTGGTTGGCCTGGCCGTGATTTTTTACACACCCAAGATCAACGTCCCGGCTCAAAGTGCTTTGGTACTTGCCCCTGAAGGCGACATCGTCGAAGAACGCTCGCCCATGGATCCCATGACGAAGATGTTCAATAATTTTGCGGGGGTCCCGTTGCACGACGAGACCTTTCTCCAAGATATCATCGATGCCATCTCGACAGCCGCCGACGACCAGCGGATCAAGGTGCTGGTACTCAACCCCAACCGCATGGGGGATGCCAGCCTCGACCAGATCAGGGCCATCGGCGTGGCCATTGATACCTTTAAACAGACGGGCAAGCAGGTCATTGCCATCGGCGACACCTTCAATCAGGCCCAGTACTACCTGGCCTCCTGGGCCGACAAAATCTACCTCCATCCCATGGGCGCGGTCAACCTTCGTGGCTTTGGGGTCTTCCGCCTCTATATGCAGGAAATGCTCGACAAACTGGCCATCAATTTTCACGTCTTCCGGGTCGGCACCTTCAAGTCAGCGCTGGAGCCCTTTCTCCGCAACGACATGTCACCCGAGGACAAAGAATCCAACCGTCTGTGGCTTGGCAATCTGTGGAGCGCGTACTGTGTTGACATCGCCAAACACCGGAAAATTGAGATTGCAGTCCTCAACGAAAACATCAACAATCTCGTCCCCCAGCTGGCCTCGGTCAATGGTGACCGCAGTCAGCTAGCCCTCTCCACCGGCCTGGTGGATGGCCTGAAAACCCATCAGGAAATGGAGCAGCTCCTCACCCAACTGGTCGGACCTGCCACCGATAAAACCGGATATAAACACATCAGTTTTGAAGAATATCTGCAAACGGTTACTCCCTCCTACACAGAAACAGACGGCAAAAAAGACCTCATCGCTATTATTGCTGCTTCCGGCACCATCATGTACGGTAAGGACACCGTCGGCCAGATCGGTTCCGAGGACCTGATCAAACGCATTCGCAAAGCGCGGCAGGATAAACGAATCAAGGCCCTTGTCTTGCGCATCAACACCGGCGGCGGCAGTGCCTTGGCCTCTGAGCTGATCCGTCAGGAATTGCTGCTCGTCAAGAAAGAAGGGAAACCGGTGATCGTTTCCATGGGGGCTATGGCTGCCTCCGGCGGCTATTGGCTGGCGGCGGACGCCGATGCGATCGTTGCCTCGCCGGTGACGCTCACCGGATCCATCGGTATTTTCGGGGCTGTGCCCACGGTGGAAAAGACCCTGGCCAATCTCGGTATCCATGGTGATGGTGTCGGCACCACCGATATTGCCCACTTCGGCAACCTCACCACCGCCATGAGCGGCGAAGAAAAAGCGGCCTTCCAGATGGAGGTCGAGCAGGGATACAAACAATTTCTCGAAATTGTTGCCAAGGGACGCAAGATGACGGTGGCAGAGGTGGAGAAAATTGCCGAAGGTCGGGTCTGGGATGGTGCAACCGCTCTCAAGCTGGGCTTGGTTGATAAACTTGGCAACCTGGAAGACGCCATTGCCGAGGCCGCGAAACTGGCACATGTTCCCGAGGAAAACGGGTACTTTCTTGACCTCACCCCCGACACCTATCTTGAGCGCTTCAAAAAGAAAGAGCAACCGGTTGAAGCCCTGGCGGCCCGACTGGTCAACTCGTCCCTGTTCCCGGCCCTCCTGCGGCAGCCGCTGGCAGATCAATTCGGTTTTCTGATCCAGAGTAACGACCCCGGCCGACTGTATGCCCACTGCCTGCTGCCGGTATCGGCCGCTACTTTTCGGTAGACGCGCATTTCTCTGTGCGCTTAAGACGACAGGCCTTTTCGGTAGATACTTCTATCTGGCTTGTCATTTCGACCGAGGGGGCAAACCTTATGACCACTCCCTTGTCTTCGAAAGAACAAAGGCGTAGAGTGTGGTCGCGCAAAGAACACAGGGTGCGTAAAGCGCATCCTGTGTAAGCAAATGCCACATATGTCCAACCATCACCCTCTGATATCCTGGACGAAAAGATAGCGTGCCCCCTCAGCCCTTGAGCACAGCCAAAGGCTGCAGCTCCACCACTACCTCAACCAAATCGTGCTGATTATCGATGACCTCACCAATATCCTTGTACGCCCCTGGCGCCTCCTCCAGGTCATTACGATGGCGGAGGCTGTGGAGGATATGACGGGCATCGAGCTTAGCGATTTCCTCCCGCAGATTGAGAACCCGTTGCGCTTCCTTCCGGCCAAGAACGCGACCGGCACCGTGGGAACAGGACATGAACGACTGCGGATTACCCAAACCCCGGACAATATAGCTGCGGCTCCCTTGTGACCCTGGAATTATGCCGAATTCCCCGGCAAAGGCACGAGTAGCCCCCTTGCGGTGCACCCAGACTTCCCGGTCAAAATGGAACTCCCGTGCAGCATAGTTATGGGCGATATCCAAGGCCTCCTCGAATTCCCCGCAGCCGGTAAAGGCAGCGACGATCTCCTGGAACACGGTCATCATCTCGCTGCGGTTTGCGCGGGCAAAGGCAACGCAGTATTCCATTTCTCTTAGATACTGCTGCCCCTCGCTTGAGGCCAGCGGCAGAGCGGCCAGTTGCCATTCTTTGGGAACCCCCTCTTTTCGATTGGTTTTAGCCAGTTTAGTTGCAAGATTGTTATAGAATCCAGCCACCTTAAATCCAAGGTTTCTGCTGCCGGAATGGACCATGAGCCAGATCCGGTTGTCGCTGCCCCGTTGCATTTCGATGAAGTGATTGCCGCCCCCTAGGGTGCCGACCTGCTTGCGGGCGCTGTCAAACTCATCGGCAACCACCGGCAGCTCACACTCCATGGCACCTGGATCGGGCAGTGCCTGCACGGGTCTGGGTTTGCTGTGGTGGTTGAATCCCAGAGGAATGGCGGCGCGCAACCCGCCGATAATCTTGCTGAGCAGAGCCGGTTCCACTTCGGTCAATCCGGTACGCACCGCCCGCATACCGCAGCCGATATCCACCCCTACACCGTTGGGGATGATCGCCCCGGTTGTGGCCAGAACCCCGCCGATGGGCATGCCGTATCCGACATGGGCATCCGCCATAATAGCAATATGGTGGAAAGCGCCGGGCAGATTCGCCAGGTTTTTGGCCTGGGCCAGTGCCTCTTCCTCCATCTGATCCAGCCAGAGAAGAAGCGGAATTTTCTCGGTTGTAATGATCCGTTTCACAGTGCCCTCTTTCTCATTTCCGGTATATAGTGCAACCTCATAATTACTCAGATTTTTTAAACTGTAGCCTGTTAGGCAAAAATGGTATGTAATTACTTTGTGACAAAACCCGGTCGCACGCTGGTTGCCGCGCTCACAGAAGCAACGCCCATCGGCTATCCACCCACCTCATCGATGCGTCCCCGAAGTTGCACGGTATGCCTTGGCGACGCCCGACCAGAGTACCTGTCCCTGGCAAGACAATCAACCCTCTCCCCCAACCTATGATCACACACGACACCCTGACCCATCTCTGGATCCACCTTGGCTGGCCGCTGCTGCGCCTGTTAATCTATCTAGCTCTCGGCCTGCTGGCAGCCCTGTTCATTGAATCGCTCAACTGGACGAGAAAGATGGCGATAATTGCCCGCCCGCTGACCCGGTTCGGCCATTTATCACCGCTCACCGGGGCCTCTTTTTCCCTCTGTTTTTTCTCTGGGATGGCAGCCAATACCATGCTGGCCGAAGGATATGACAAGGGGCAACTGAGCCGCAAGGAACTGATCCTTGCCAATCTGTTCAACAGCCTGCCCAGCAATTTCCTTCATCTGCCGACAACCTTTTTTATCGCTGCCCCCATCATTAAGGGTGCGGCCTTTATCTATATCGGCTTGACTATCAGTGCCGCCATTTTCCGCACCCTGTTCATCACCCTGCTGGCCCGATTGCTGCTGCCCGCTGCCAATACGGAGGCGGGACAGAACGACCTGCCCCAGCGCGACCTGTCCCATCCCGTCCGAACGGCCTGGCAGAACACCTTGAAACGGTTCAAACGCCGCATCCGCAAGATCGTCAGTTACACTGTGCCGATTTACATCTTTTTCTACTATCTCAGCGAAGCCGGTTTTTTTTCCGCCGCCGAACGTTTCATGACCGAGCATCTTTCCTGGCTGGCCTGGCTCACGCCCCAGGCCATATCCATCCTCACCTTTCAGATGGCCGCCGAATTCACCGCCGGACTGGCCGCAGCCGGCTCACTCCTTGCCAACGGCACCATGAGTGCCCAGGAGATCGTCTTGGTCCTCTTGATCGGTAACATCCTCTCGTCACCTATCCGGGCTATCCGCCACCAGTACCCCTATTATGCCGGGATTTTCAAACCAGTGCTGGCCGCGGAGCTGATCTTTTTCAGCCAAAGTTTCAGGGCGTTGAGCATAGCCTTAGTGACCTTTTTGTATTATATTATAACCTTATAAATTCCAGTGCCTAACGCATTCAAGATAAGGTAACAAATCCCAGTCTCCCCCAAGGAGGAACAGATGGAAAAGACCATTCTGGTCGCGATCGACGGTTCTGTGTCCAGCTGTAACAGCCTTGATTATCTCGCAAAACTTTTTCGCTCGGACAGCACACTCTCCATCCACCTACTCAGTGTGGTCTCGGTAGGGGGCGCGGGCAAGGACTGGATGTACGATGTTGATCCACACCGAACCCCATCCGCCACATCAGAGAAACAGAGCCATTTGGCCGGAAAACATTTAAAAGAGGCCGAAGATCGGCTGATTCGTAACGGCTTCAGCAAGGAACGCATTGAAGCCCGCGTCAAGGTGGCCTCCGGGATCTGTGCCGCCATTCGCGACGAGGCGGAGCGAGGACAGTATGACAGTGTGCTGATCGGCCGGCGCGGCCTGGGGGTGATGGGCAATATGTTTTTCGGCAGCACCTCGGCCGAGATGATCGAGAAATGCTCTAAAATTCCACTGTGGATAGTTGACGGCAAGGTCAGCTCCACCCGTTTCCTGCTTGCGGTCCAGAACCAGCCCGCCTCGCTGATGGCAGCGGATCACCTGGCCTTCATCCTCAAGGATCATCCCCAGGCGGAAATCTGCCTCTACCATTCCAACAGCGTCTTCGCCAGCCAGCAACCGGCAAAGGCTGAGGCTTTCCATGCACAGTGGGGCAAAGCGTGGTGCGACCAGTATCTCGATCTGGACAATTATTTATTCTATGCCCATGCCCAACTGCTGATGGACAACGGCGTGGCCCGGCACCGCATCACCCAGTTGCCCACCCAGATGCACCTTGATGCGGGCACGGATCTGTTACGTCAGGCCAAACAGCATAATTGCGGCACCATCGTCATCGGACGACGCCACAGGGATGGCAACAAAGGCGGAATCAAAGGTGTTTCCGACAAGGCCCTGAAGCAGGCGCAGAATATCGCCGTCTGGCTGGCCGGATAGCCTAGCGCTTGCTGTCCCTGCGCGGGAAATAGATCAAAAGCAGGAGCGACCCGCTCTTATTTCACCACGCCGGGAGTGACGATCACGGTGGCCGCCTGCTGTTCCCGCAGATACTTGGTGGCCAGTGCTGTCAGTTCTTCAGCGGTGATTGCTGCAAAATCCTCGCTGATGGTCAGCGGCCATTGCAGCTGTTGTGGATGTCGACTGCTGAGATTCAGCACCGACTCAAGCCAATAGTTATTGTTACGTTTGATATCCTTGATCGAGGTCATTGTTGGCTCCAATGCCCTGTGCAATTCGTCCGGGCTGATTCCTTTGTCGCCCAGGGCTGTGGCTACATTTTTAATGACCTTGGCAAGGGTTTCAGCCTGATCCGGGCCAACGGTCAGGCGACTTTCCAACAGCCCGAATCCCAGATGGGCACGGCTTGGCTGACTGAACACCTGGGGTGAATAGGTCGCTCCCAACTCCTCCCGAATCTTCACCCGCAGACGGTCGCCCAGCACGGCGGCCAGCAGATTGAGCCGCCTGGTCCTACCAATATCCCAAAAATCGCTGGTCTGCCAGGCCACAGTCAAGAGGGCCTTGTCAATGGAACTTCCCACGATCAAACGGCGCTGTTGGCCGGCAGGAAAGACGATTGGCGCACTGCGGGGCCCCTCTTCCCCCTGCCGCTCTTCACTGCCGAAATATTTAGCGACTAACCGCACCACTTCTTGCGGATCCACATCGCCAACGATGTTAATTTCCAGGGGCTCCCGGATAAAGGCCGGTGCCAGCCAGGCACTGACCTGATCCAGACGTATCTGCTCTATCTGCTCCCAGGAAGCCAGCCCGTATTCTCGACTTTCACCGGCCAGAAACCGTTCCCCCTGCAACTGCTGTATGCCTTCCACGGAATTGACCCGCTGGTCATACATGCGACGGAGGTTTTCTCGGCTGCGGTGAAAGGCATCGGGACGAAAGGCGGGATCATGGAGACGGCTGTACACCAGTTGCAGCAGGAGCTCGAGTTCTTTTCCAAGGCTTGTTCCGGTCAACGAAAAACTCTCCGGCCCGACATGGAAATCAACAGCCACATTGGTCCCGGCTAGCGACTCCTCCAGTTGCTCACGGGTCAGTTTCCCGAGCCCACTCTCCTTGACCACAGACTCGGAGAGCAGGGCCAGCCCATCCACCGGTTCCGCCTGCTTCCCCTTACCAAACTGCACAGACAGCAGCACCTGGCTGGTTTGAAAATCGGTGACCTTATAATTAAGGCGCACCCCTCCCTTGAGAACATAGGTTTCCACACCGATATCCTTGTGACTGAGGTGTTCAAGGAACTCACCGACGACGGCTGGTGGTGGCAGGTAGGGAAAGGCAACTCGCTGTTCCTCCACCCAGGGGGTGAGCGGCCTGGCCTCATTGGCAAGAAAAACCTTTCTGATTTGTTCCTCCGCCTGGCTCTTAACCAGAGCCGGATCTACAACGCCGACAACCTCAACCAGCCTTCGTGAGCGGCTCCAGAGTTGCCGAAAAGCGGTGTTGACCTCAGCCAGGGACATCGTGTCCACCACCGGTCGATACAGGGCCATCTCCTTGGCCGGGGAAAGAACGACTTCATTGCTGTTGAGTTTACGGATGATATCTTCGGCGAGTTGGCGGCTGTCGCGGGAAGGGGCGGTTTGCATTGCCTTTTCCAGATAGGCTGTGACCTCCTGCTTACCTCGGGTCAACTCCGCTTCAGTGAAACCATCTCGCAGGGCCTGGCCCAAGGTGGTCTGCAACTGGGCCAGCCCTTCCTGCCACTTGTCAGTCTCGGTTCGAGCAGTCAGGGTGGCATAGCCGAAGCGCTGAAGAAAAATACCGGCCATCGCCTTGGGTTGGGCGAGCGGACTGCCCGACTTTTGTTCGATTTTTTCCAGACGATTGTTCAGCAAGGCCACCGCAACATACTGCCGCAACTGTTCCACCTCCCAGGCCAGGGTATCGACTCGGGGCTGGACGTTAAAAACCGTAGTCAAGGCCAGACCGGTGTATCCGAGCTCCGGCTCAGGGAAAAAAAGGATCTCCGTGCCCGACTCCTGCACTGCACCTAATTCGGGACAGGCCCCGACTTCTCCGGCACCGGCCAAGGTGGCAAGATGACGCTCCAAGACTTTCTCCGTCTCTTTCGGCTCTATGTCACCAACAACCACCACGATCATATTTTCCGGGTGGTACCAGCGGTCATAATATGAACGGAGTAAATGACTGTCCGCAGCCCCGAGCACCTCCTCGGTGCCGATGGGGTCGCGCTTTGCCACCAGGGTCCCGGCAAAATCAAACTGCATCTGTTGCTTTGACACCCGCGAGGCTGCAGAATCACGGCTTCGTTTTTCCGCCAGGATGACCCCCCGTTCCCGGTTCACTTCCTTTTCGAGCAGAAGCGCCCCCCTGGCATAATCCGCAAGGACCTTAAACCCATCTGCCAGGGCCTGGGGTTCACCGGAAGGCAACATGAGATTATAAACCGTCTCGTCAAAACCGGTATGGGCGTTGGTATCGCCGCCAAAGGTCATACCGATCGACTGAAAATATTCGACCAGCGTACCTGGAGGATAGTGGGTGGTACCATTAAACAGCATGTGTTCGAGGAAATGCGCCACGCCACGCTGTTCGTCGGTTTCCTGGAGAGACCCGGCCTGAACATTGAGATAGAGGGCCACCCTGTTTTTAGGCTCTTTACTGGCCATGAGGACATACCGCAGTCCATTGGCAAGACGGCCAAAAACAAGGGCAGGATCGGGTTGGAGATCGCTTCGATCCTGGGGCCAGCCTGAAACAAAACAGGCCGATTGCGGCGGGGTGGGGAGGTCGGCGCAAGCGGCGGGATCAACCGTTGCCACAAAACAGAAGACCAGCAGGTACAAAATGATGCTCGATGAGACCTGGAAAAAGAGATGCTTCATTGTCGAACCCTTGGGTTTGGTGTAAGAAAATGGGAATAATTCACAAAGTATAGTGTGCGCGAGGGGGAGAGACAAGATGAATATTGCCGGAAAAAGAGGGCTGGTGCTCGGTGCTTCACGTGGTATAGGTCTGGCCATCGCCAGAATGCTCGCCCACCACGGTGTCCACCTGGCCCTGCCCTGGCTTGACTGGCCCGAGTCGACTGCGGCCATGGTGGAAGAATTCGGCAGCCCTGTCGATCGCCATCTCACCCTGCGGGTTAACCTGCGCGATCCTGAAGAGGTGGCGGGTCTCGTGGTCGAGATCAAAGAAAAATTCGGCGGACTCGATATCCTGATCAACAACATCGAGCGCGGCGGCATGCCGATACTCCACGGAGGCTATCATCGGGAGGTAAATCGGGACCAATGGCGATTGGAAATGGAAACGACCCTGCATGCCAAATGGCTTGTTTTCGAACAGACCTTGCCCTTGCTGCAACAGAGCTCAGCGGCTACCGTGGTCAACATTTCATCGGTTGCCGGCATGGTCGGCCGGTCCGGTCCAAGCGGCCTGCTCTTTAACGACGGCTATGCCGCCGCCAACCGCGGCGTTTCCTCATTAACCGAAACCTGGGCGCAAAGAGGAGCTCCCACCATCCGGGTAAACGAGATTATGCTCGGCCTGATCGATGGCAGACACGGTCCGGGTACCAGGGGATGGCAACTGCTCACCGAAGAGCAACGGCAGGCGCTCATTGAGCATACCCTGCTGCAACGCACCGGGACTCCGGAGGAGGTAGCGAAGGCTGTGCTTTTCCTCGTACGGGATGCTGACTTTCTAACCGGAACGGTACTCAGGATGGATGGCGGTTATGTTCTAGGCGGCGAGAGACCTCCGGAAATGCCCGAAGGAATACTTTGAGGAAAAAGGATAAGGGGAAAAGGGCTCAGATTTCCAAGGCCCAGTCGGGGATATGATGCATGACGTATTCCGTCACCTTTTCCTTGGCAGCCGGATCAGTACTTTTAATGCCAGCATCACGCATCACTTCTTCGAAATCAAACCAGCAGATTTCCTTTTCCTGTTTGCTGTATACGGTGAGAATCCGATGATCCGGATCATCCAGGTCTTCTTCTTCCTGAATGGCGGCAACCAAACGAACAGCCTCGTCGTAGGGTAAAAAACGAACTTGTTCCTCGCTCATTTGCAACTCCGTTACACAATGATCATCAGGGGGAGAACCTGTGAGCCATGCATTTAAAAAAAAAGGCGAGCTGAACGGGGTCAACTCGCCTTTGGGGAACAACGGGTTCAGGCAGGCTTGACTATAGCTCCGGAACGGATGCAGCGAGTGCAAGCATTCACATGCGCAGTGCCGCCATTACTGGTCACCGTTCGAACTCTCTGCAGATTGGGCAGCCAGCGACGACGGGTCTTGTTATGGGCGTGACTGACATTATTTCCGGTAGAGGGGCCTTTGCCACAAATTTCACAATTACGGGCCATGATATTTTCTCCTAAAAAAATTCAATTTTCAATAACCTTTTATATTACCCGCGCACAAGAAAAAATCAAGCCCTTTTCACAAGGGCGGCGCAGAATAAGCTTCTTTCCGCCCCGATGCAGTAACCGCCACGACCACAGCAACTCCCTTATTTTATGTGAAATAATTCAGCAGACCCCATCCCAGCCGCTCAAATGAAAAACAAACCCTACACCATCGCTCCAGCTACTGATGCGCAAAACATGACCACACAACCCACTCAGACAGCGCACCGACACCAGCAGGGAAATAATATCCAGACAACGGTTGGTTTCTGTTATAATCATCCTTACAACTAGAGCCGCAGCGAGGAGAATCCGCATTTTTGCCGCGCCCTCTCGCGCCAGATGATAAAGAAAAGATCTCCCGTCGGCAAGACGCATCAAGACGGACACCGCGATCACAACTGCATGCGATTAACTCTTACAAGGACTTAACCCATGGGGCATACTGTTGCTCTGGCATACGAACTCTTTTCCTGGCGAGCAGTGCTTGACATCTTGCTGATCAGCGCCGCGCTGTTTTTCCTCTATCGCACCCTGCTTCGGCTCGGCACCTGGAAAATCATGGGGGGTATCCTCCTGGCCTTGCTGGTCTTTATCCTGGCGAATGCCCTCCACCTTAAGGGCATTGAATGGATCTACCAAAACGTCAGCCATATCGCCGCCCTTGGCCTGATTGTTATTTTTCAGCCCGAGCTCCGCAAAGTCCTTGAAAAAGCAGTCTCGGTTCCGCCGCACCGTTTTAAAGATCAAGATACCCTGCTCCAGTCGCTGATCGCCGATGGCCTGATCAAACTTGCCCAGGAGCGATGCGGCGCCATTCTCGTTTTTCCAGGCAAAGAACCCTTCAGCGACAAGATATCGGGCGGATACCAACTCAATGCCGTGCCCAGCATCCCCTTGATTCTCAGCATCTTCGATCCAAACTCCCCCGGCCACGACGGTGCCGTGATCATTGAGGGTAACAAACTCACCCAATTCGGCGTCCGGCTCCCCATGTCGCAGTCGGCCAGACTTTCCGAAGAATACGGCACCCGGCATCATGCAGCCATGGGTCTTGCCGAACAAACCGATGCCCTTGCCCTTGTCGTCTCAGAAGAACGTGGCACGGTGTCGATGTTCACCAATGGCGAGATGCGACGGCTGCGCAAAGCGGAAGAAATCACCAGAGCCATTGTCGAACATCAACGAGAAATGGGGTTTTTCCATCGGGACAATCCACCCAAGATCCGCAAAAGAACCCTCTTTCAAATCGCCGCCAGCCTCATCATTGCCGTGGTCTTCTGGACGACCCTAATTGTCTCGCAACGCGAGGTGGTGGAAAGGGTACTGCCGGTCAACATCGACTACACCTCTCCGGCGGAAGATCTCGTACTCGTTGGAGAAAAAGCAAACGAAGTCAAGCTGCATCTCACCGGCCCCAAATCGGATATGGATATACTTGCACTCAACCCTCCCAGCGTCAAAATAGATTTATCGAGAATGGCCAAAGGCAGTCAAACTATTATCATTACCAGTGAAAACCTGCGCCTCCCCAAAGGGGTGACCCTGCTGGACACCTCGCCGCAGCAGTTGAAACTGACGCTGGCCGCAGTGGTTGAAAGAAATGTGGCCATCACACCACAGATCATCGGCAAGCTGCCAGGCTCCTTGAAAATCAAGAAAATAACCGTCACCCCGGAGACCGTGCTGGTTACCACACCGGTCAGTAAAGATGACAAAGCCACGGACGAGGTCCTGACTTCACCGATTTACCTTGAATCCATTGCGACCGACAGCAAGCTCTTCTGCAAGGTGATCGCCCGACCATCAATCCAACCGGTCGCCAAACGATGGCCAGACGTGGAAGTTTTCATCGAGCTCAAAAAATAAAAAGCGATTCGAGCGGGAAAGCCACCCCCTCGTCCTCGTTTTTTTGATTCTGCACAACCGCGATGCACTCTTCCGGCTTGCCCTTCGTGCCTCCCGGCTCGACCCCTTGGTCGACAAAATTACATTTACGTTTGCTTTTCAACAAAAAAACGATAAAAATGTAACATTTTTTTCAATATCGCCCTGCCTCTTTCTTGGCGCCCCTTGTCACCAGCCAATATCCCACGAAAAACAGGGGACAAATTCGACAAAGGGCAAGATGGCACCAAAAATGCTATGCTAAATTAACAAAGACAAAAGCACAGCACCTCTAGAACCAAGGGGTTTATTTTCTTCCTGTCCTGGATGTTGTCATCTGTACAATGATGGTGTTGTAACAAATTCTGTAGTTTTATTGCAAAAGGAGAGAGTATGAAACGATTTTTTTCCATGGCCGCCCTTGTAGCCCTGACCACAGGTGGAGCAGCAGCCCAGGCAACTGCAGCCACTGCCACCGCCGCTATGGACGTCAATTCGGCCTATGTATGGCGAGGCCTGACCTTCAACAACGGCTTGGTTCTGCAGCCTAGCATAGACGTGTCAGCCAACGGATTTGCCGTCAACGTCTGGGGCAATTACGATGTTGCTGATTACGATGGCGCTGTCGATGATAACCATTTTTCCGAGGTTGACCTGACCGCCTCATATGCATTCAAGCTGGGTGTCGTTGATGCGACTGTCGGCGTTGTTGAGTATACCTTCCCAAGCACTGCGACGAGCAATGCGCCAAGCACCGGCGAAATCTTCGCTGGATTAGGCTATGATCTCGGTGCCGGTTTCGTTGTTTCCACCAAGTTGTACTATGATTTCGATCAGGTCGACGATTTCTATTTAACCGCTGGCCTGGCCTACGCCTACACCCTTAACGACAAAACCACTCTGGGATTAAGCGGAGTGATCAGTTATGCCGGAGAAGATTTTGCATCAGCTTATGGCAATGGAACCGACAGTGGATTTTTCAATTATGTGCTAACCGCTTCAGTCAAATATATGGTCACCGATAAATTTGGAATCGGTGCCAATATTAACTATACTGATTCCATGGACAATGATGTCCTGGCCGATTCAAAGGTTGACACCACCCTCTTCGGCGGCATCAACCTGACCTACACGTTCTAATCCCCTTGCAGTTCCTCTCCCCCCTCCCCTATCAGGCGACTTGGCGCCCAAGGGGAGGGGCATCAGTTGATAGTCGACAAGACACTGTTTTCTCCCAACTCATCCCCCATAAAATACCCGTACAGATCATCCCGCAACAAAAACGAGCCCCCTGTTGCCTAACGGCAGCAAGTCAAAAAAAGTCAAAATTCAGCACTATACCCGAACCCACCAGGGCTGCGGTGAGCGATGCGGGAGCACACTTCGGATCAAAATCCTCGAGGCAAAATTATGTGCGTCACCTCTTTTGCCGATCAATTCTTTGTTGCCGCGACCTGGTTGGGCTCTCTTATTTTTCTTCTGCCCTGCACCGCAGCACTCGTTTTGTTCCTCCGCCGCAACGGCCTAAAAAAACGAAGCGCCACTGCTCAGTTTCGGCCTGGTACGCAGTAACCTCATCTCCCCATACCCTTAACTTAAACGGGTATTTTCAGCCTGCCGCTGGCCTGATCGTCGCCTCTTCCAGAAGATATCTGCAAAGCCACTTTATATCCAATATCTTTACCGAGGCCCTTGTCGGTGGCCTCACCATCCACGCCACCGCACCAGCAACCGCCTTCAAGCAGCAATAAATATTGCACTCTTAATGCCAACAACAATTTGACAATGACTTTTAAGTGTGCGTCAATAAGCAAAGAATAAAAGGAAAGCTCTTCCACTGGTCGCAAAAAAGACCTGGAAAAAGGTTTCCTTAAAAATATGAGGTAGGTTCACGCACCCAGCTGGGCCGCCCCACTAAATCTTGGCATGTTGCAACAGGGAGAAGTCGATTATGTTAAAAAATTTCAAGATCGGGTCACGTTTGGGTCTAGCCTTTGGTCTTATTCTAGTGCTGCTCTTGATCGTGGGCGGCTATGCAATTTTTGAAATCAAATCATTGAATGGCCAGATCGATATTCTGGTCAATGACCGGATGGTCAAGCTGGATCAGGCCAACACCATCATCGTTAATCTCAACATCCTCGCCCGGTCCTACCGCAATGTCATTATCGACGAAAACAAGGATCATCAAAATGACGAATTCCAGCGGATCGCCGAGGCCCGCAAGGTGGTCGGTACGACCTTAGAACAGCTAGACAAAACCATCAGGACTGACCAAGGCATAGCCCTACTAAAAAAGATAAAAGAGATGCGGGCAGATTACATTAAACTGACCGAGACCTATATAGACCTGATTAAAACAAACCAGGTCGATCAGGCTAAAAAAATGCTCCTCAACGAAATCAGGGGAGCTCAGAAGAAATACTTGGATGGCGTCGAAGAATTGATAAACCTCCTTGATAAATTATCCAAAGACGCAGGCAAGGAGGCGGGTGATGCCGCCAGCACCGCAACGACGCTCATTGCCGTGCTTTTAGGTACAGCTCTGGTTTTGAGTATTATCCTGGCGATTGTCATCATCCGCTCCATCACCACTCCGGTGGGCAAGGCCGCCGCCCTGGCGGAAATCATGGCTAAGGGTGATTTCACCTCCAAGCTTGACATCAACCAAAAAGATGAAATCGGCCTCATGGCCAAATCGTTGAATTCCATGGCGGAGCAACTGGGTTCGATGATCAGGGATATTGTCAGCGGCGTCAACAAACTCACCACCTCATCCCATGATCTTGCCTCCGTTTCCAAGCAATTATCATCCGCAGCCCAGGACACCTCGGATAAAGCCGGCACCGTTGCCACGGCCACCGAGGAGATGAGTGTCAATATCCAGTCGGTGTCGGCGGCGATGGAGCAATCCTCGGCCAACGTCAACATGGTAGCCTCCTCGACTGAAGAGATGACCGCAACAGTCAACGAGATTGCCCAAAGTGCGGAAAAAGCTCGCTCCATCTCCGAGGGTGCGGTGAAACAGTCGCGGCTCGCCTCCGAGAAAATGGCGATTCTGGGTGAATCGGCCCGCAAGATCGGTCGGGTGACGGAAACGATCACCGAAATTTCCGACCAGACCAACCTCCTGGCCCTCAATGCCACCATCGAAGCGGCCCGGGCTGGTGAGGCCGGCAAAGGATTTGCGGTTGTCGCCAATGAGATCAAGGAACTGGCCCGGCAGACCGCTGCAGCCACAGTGGACATCAAAAATCAAATCAGCGAGATGCAGGACACCACCACCACCACGGTCGAAGATATCGAAAGGATTTCCGAGGTTATCGCCGAGATCAACAGCGTCATCAACGGCATCGCGACCGCCGTGGAGGAACAGTCAGCCGCATCCAGCGAGATTGCTAACAATATCTCCCAGGCATCGCAAGGCATTGCCGAGGTCAACGAGAATGTAGCCCAGAGCACAATGGTTATCGCCGATATCACCCGCGACATATCCAGCATCAACCAACAATCAAGCCAGGTCGGAGACGGCAGCAACCAGGTGCAGGTGAGCGCCCAGGGTCTGTCCGAACTGGCCGCCCAACTGGAAAAACTGGTCCAACGATTCAAGGTCTGATTTCTCCATCCTGACCAGGCGGAGGCATCTTGTTGCTCTCCGCCTGGCTCACTCGTTTGACCACACCTCGATCTGGTGATTACAGACCAGACCATGCCGCCGGGCATGACCAGGACAGCTGGCCACGCGCATGCTTCCCGACCCGTCCCATCCCATCCCAATCATTCTCTGCACCGGATACCGCACCCTCATTTGCGAAGAAACGGTCAAAGCTCACGGCATCCGAGAATTTGTCATGAAACCGCTGGCAAAAAAAAATCTGGATCGATATGGAAGGTGCTCAACCCGGCATTACCAAGGCCGTTTTTCGCTCTGGCGACACCGATGACTCTCAATTTCCTTACCACCGGCTTTACGGTCGGGGTTTGCCCTGGTGTTGTTGTACATGCCTTAAACCCGAACGAGAATCCTCCCCTCCGCAACCACCCCTAACATTTTCGCTTACCCTTCGCGCCTGACCAGACCAGCACGTCGCCGGACCTTCGCCCCTTCCGCTCACCAGCTCCACACCCTTTCTATTTTCTTCTGGGTCCGACTTGGAACGCCCTATCCGTTGCTCCAGACCACCGAAGATCGTCTTTAAAAAATCCCAACGCTCCCAAACCCAAACAGAATCGTCCCCTGACCAAATCGTAATATACGAACGGTACAAAGAGATTCTTCAAAAAAGAACCACAGGCTCAGATGCGTTGCACTGCAAGGATTTTAACCGAATTCAACCGAGAAATTGAAACCAAAAAATGGACCCGATACGAGAAGATCTGCTGCAAACAGTCCTCCGGCAGCAGAATGTCAAAGCGCATTTCCAACCAATTGTACACATCCAGACCCGGCAGATTTATGGCTACGAAGGATTGATCCGCGGGCCGGTCAACACCGTGCTCCATTCCCCCACCCGCCTCTTTGAAGTGGCCACCCGGGCCGGTCGACTGGCGGAGCTCGATCTCCTCTGCCGCCAGGTGGTGATCAAACGGTTTGCCCAACTGGATTTACCGGGCCGACTGTTCATCAATGTCGATCCGTACAGCCTGGTGCACGAACACTTCCGCGAAGGCCAGACCCTGGATTTCATCGAGCAGGCCGGACTCAATCCCTCCATGGTTATCATCGAGTTAACCGAAACCCACCCGGTGGAAGACATCCAACTGATGCAGCAGGCCATGGTCCACTACCGGCAGATGGGGTTCCGGGTTGCTCTCGATGACCTGGGAGCGGGATATGCCGGTCTGAAGCTCTGGTCGGAGCTTCGTCCGGATATCGTCAAGATCGATCGGCATTTCATCCAGGGTGTCGATCAGGACCGCACCAAACAGCAGTTTGTCAGCCTCATTCTCAAAACCGCCACAGCTCTTGGCTGCAGGGTCATTACCGAAGGGGTCGAAACCGAAAAGGAATATGCGACCCTGCGCAAGATCGGTGTGGAAATGATGCAGGGCTACTACTTCTGCCGCCCCGTCGAGATTCCGCCTGTGACCATTTCCTCAAAATTGTTCCGCAAAGAACTGCGGAGCTATGAGGAGGAGGAATTGCCAACCGTGGAGATCCTGATCCGGCCAACGGTCTCGGTACAGGCCAACACCAAGGTCCTGCAGGTCGGCGATCTCTTCACTACCACCCCGGACCTGGAATCGATTGTGGTGATTCATGAAAACGAGGTCCTAGGGTTAGTGCTGCGCAAAGACTTTATGAACCTCTATGCCAGCCTCTATGGCAAAGAACTATATGGCAAACAGCCGATCCTCGGCTTCGTCAACCGCAACGTCATGCAGGTCGAAAAGAAGCTCCCCCTGGAGGAAGCCAGTTACCGCCTCACCACTTCCCTGGACATCTACACCGATGAATTCATCATCCTCGACAGCTCC
>JBBRBT010000042.1:0-34353 GCA_038205495.1 Desulfobulbales bacterium | reverse complement strand
CTCAAAGGTGAGGGTGACAGCACCGCAGATGATATTGGCTACTTCGCCGAAAGAATCCTGCAATTCCTCGGAATACTGTTCACCAACACTAAGACTTGCCAGTTCTGATTCCGGCAACATGATGAGAGCGCCACCGATTTGAATGGCATCCTTGATGCCGACCAGCAGGCAACCAATACCCTGAAGCTCACCATCGAGTCGAACATGGGCAAGAACACGCTTGCCGCTGGGCTCAGCAAATAAATCTTCCTTACTGATTTGACGGAATTGCGGATCGCTCAACCTGAACGACTTGCCGATCAGGGAGGCCACCTCCTCCTGGATCCTGCCGTGGGAAGCAAGCAGTATTTTATCCAAACGTTCTCTAACTTTCATCGCAGAAACATTGTCAGGAGAAAAAGAAACCCAACCTGTCCCAAGGAGACAGATCAGCAGTTGAGGAGTTATACCCGGTGAGCCAGCCTGCACATACCAGCACACCAAACGGAAAAGAGGCGTCGAACACCAGTAGGCAGATCTTCATCTATTTCGGCAAAAAAGAGGGAAGAGTTTACCCCTTTCCCTTAGGAAAGGATAAACCTGACCTCAACCCCGAACCGACCTAACGGGCTTAAAAAGGGAACCATGACCCGGGTGGCTCCAGAAAGACCACCAATCCTGACTGACTTTCCAATCACAGTGGTGGGGATAGCTAATTCAATTTTTTTGCCGGAAGAAGCAGCCAATGCCTCTTTGAGGCCACCTGCGACCATATTGGCGATCTCGCCAATAGCGTCCTTAGCATCCTCTCCGAGTTCCGTCACTTCCATGCCGAGCATCGCCCCGGTAATACCCATCGCCACTTCCGAGGGACACAGGATAGCAAGAATGCCCTTAAGATCGCCGGCGAGACCGATGAGACTGGAGAGATTAGCGTCAATCGCCACCATCTCACCCTCCGACTGAATTTCCGGCGCAATATCAATGAAAATCATGGAGGCAAAGACCTCCAACGTTGCATCGATTAACGATTTTTCAAGCTCCAAGAACGGGACTCCTGTGGTAGAGATTGCTCCAGTTTGTAATCGGCAGAGCTCAACGCTCAAGCTCCACCTCCACATAAAACACACCTGCCGGGGCCTGAAAAGGAAGAATGACTTGATCCACCTCCGCCTGAGACGTATAGGTGTATTCGTCGCCGGAGATCGTTGACGGCAGAGAGAGCTGAATATCCTTGCCCCGATCGGAGAGGATAGTTTTCAGATTGCCACCGAGCATGTTGGCAATCTCGCCAATAGCATCCTGGACATCGGCGTTGATTTCTTCGACTTCCATGCCGAGAAAACTGCTGGTTAC
The DNA here is from genome assembly GCA_038205495.1 of Desulfobulbales bacterium. Taxonomy (GTDB): domain Bacteria; phylum Desulfobacterota; class Desulfobulbia; order Desulfobulbales; family Desulfobulbaceae; genus Desulfobulbus. The sequence goes on along the minus strand of JBBRBT010000042.1, from coordinate 33,018 downwards.
ATCCAAAGCCACCTGCTTAGGAAAATGGACGGCCAGCACACCTCTACAGACACCGGCAAGGCCGACCATGCCGGTGATGGATTGCTTCAGTGGTGCCAGTTCCAGGAGCGGCTCTCCCGCCACAGCAATATCCATCATCACCATGCCAGTAAATATTTCGATCGTCGACTCGATGATTTTATTATTTATTTCGGTAAAACTGCTCACATCGTACCCTCCATGAATCTTTTTCCGGATGACAAAAAAGGGTGATCGCCCGGGAAAAATATTTATCCTTCCAACTGAACAGCCACCCTCCTCGCTACATGATCGGGCCAAGAACCTCGTTGACTTTATCTGGAGTGAAGGGCTTCTTCAAGGCACCGATGGCACCAAGACTTTTCGCTTCGCCGATAATATCATCACCGGTTTCAGTGGAGATCATGAAAACCGGAATATCCTTAATGGCTGGGCGATTGCCCTTTTCCCGGAGGAATTCAATTCCATTCATATTGGGCATATTGATGTCGCTTAAAACGATATCAATGGATTCTTTTTCGAGCATGGCCAATGCTTCCAGTCCGTCACCGGCTTCATAAATTTCACCAAAATCAAGCCCTGCCTGACGCAGCGAACGGCTGATTATCTTACGCATCGTGCTGGAATCATCAACGAGCAGTACGTTTTTTGCCATTAGGTTCTCCTCTTTGTTCGTTTAGGATATTATTTTTGCCTCTTGAAAACCATTCCGGTTTCAACAGGCCAGGAAAAAATCGGGCGCATTTTTCATATTGGCTATTCTATCAAGACGAAAACAGGGAAAGCAAGTTTTCTTCCATGAATACCCGCTTTTTCTCAAGAATGCCTCAGTGCTGCTGGTGGCACTCTCAAAGTTATCCGGGTTCCTTTGTTCGGACGCGACAGAATCTCAATTTCTCCTGCTAGTTGCTGGAGACTGTTTCTGACGGCGGGCAAACCGGCATCCCGGCTCTGTGCGCCCTGGGCATCATTGTCAACAACGTTGCGCGGCTGAAAAAGCAACTGGGTGAGTTCCCGATCTGTAAGCCTATCCGCATCTTCCGGTGTGACAAGACGATGTTCAACGACCAGGGCGGAAATTTTCCCCATATCAAGGCCCCGGCCGTCATCTTCAACGCTCAGCCAAATCTGATTTCCCTGCTGCATGGCCGACAGGGTCAATCTACCACTTTTTCTCTTACCTGCCCGCACCCTGTCTTCAACAGTTTCCAATCCATGTTCCACCCCGTTGCGAAGGAGATGGAACAACGGTTCGGCAAGGAGGGATATATCCCGTTGGTCCAACAGGTCTTCAATCCCCTCGATGACGAAATATACTCGCTTATTCCCTTGTACGGCCAAGTCGTACACCATCCTCTTCAGCTGGGAGGCAAAGGCGGGAAGTGCCTCCTGATTACAGGACTGGGCCAACGCCTGCAATTCGACAAGAAGCGGTGCAGGCCCTCCGGCCGGTTTATATTCTGTTGCCAGTTGGTTGATCAATGCAATCATCCTTGCAAATATCCCGCCATCGATGCTCACTTCCTTGTAAGCTGCAATTGCAGGGGACGAAGGAATCGAGGAGGGACAAACGCGTCCAAGCACGTTTTCCGCCTGCATAAGCCGCATTTGTTGAGCATGCTGCGCCTGGAGAATATGCTGCACCTGGGCAGGGGTCACCTCTCCCATCTCCACCAGGACCTCGCCCAGACGGCGAGGTTTTGCATTCAGAGAGGATTTCTGCATCTCCAGGGCATTATCTATAACCCAGGGATCCACCAGGCCGGCCTCGACCAGCAGTTTTCCGATCGGTTGCCGCATCAATCCCTGCAGGGCGGCCAGATGATGCTCAAGCCCGGTGACAGCAGCATCTTCCAAACGGGAAAAATTGGCCATCGTGCTGCGCATCGCATCGATAGTTCGCAAAAAAACCCTTTCCGGGTACTCGGTTTGAAAAAATTCACCCTGGAGATAACGATTAAGTGTCGATGCAAGGGCCAGGCACAACCTCTCCATATCTTTCAGTTCGAAAAGAGCAAAATTGTGCTTCAACCGGTACAGCAACCGACACAATTCCGCCACCCGCTGGTGATCTATCGCAATATAATCCCAGAGCACAAACTCCTGCTCTGCCGCAGTCAGAAGATTCTCGGTTTCCCTTAAAAAGGTGTCACGCATTTCCGGAGGAAGCGCGGCATCAATTCCTTCTCTCCCAACAGTCTCCCCCACAGTTTCTGTGGATTGAAAAATAGCCGAGGCCAGCGTACTGGCTAAAGTAGCCAGGCGTTCATCGCTTTTTTCGGCAAGCACTAAGGGCAACCCCTGCTCCATGAATTGGCAGGACTCCGCCAGCAGGGAGAGATGTCGAGGGGTTAACGATTGGACACCCGATCTCACCCGATCAAGCAGATACTCCATGGCTTCGGCCGGACCAGCGAGATGGTCGAGTTGCAGAAAACCACCGGTGCCCTTAATGGAATGGAACAACCGCAAACAACTCTCCGTTATTTGAGGAAGGATGTCCTCACGATCAGGCTGCGCAATCAAGGCGCGAACACAAGGAGTGGCCCGTTGGAACGATTCCAGGCTCTCATGAATAAAAGCTTCCAGTATCTTATGATCTTCCTCGGGCACGTACACCACTTCACCTCCACAAAATATCCACATGCCATTGCCAGCAACAGCCCATGACAAAAATATGACACCTGGAACAAACGTCCCCAAATGGGGTAGGCGCTGTTTTCTTCTCAAAAACGGCTAAAATACCAAAGCACCATGTTCGCCCTGCATGGAATGCTTATTGCTTAAGAGGTATAAAATTGCTCCGCCTTAAGCGGATGATCCCAGGCTGCACTCTCTGCTCACGACAATGACATGATCAACCGCATTTTCATCATCATCTTGCTCCTGCTTACTGTCAATCAGTTTTCAAAGGGAACGGCACAGGCCGCTGCTTTTCTCAAAGCAATGAACCGTGCCGATGAATCAACACATCTGCAACTTATTTTCCATTTCGATCAGTTGCCGACCTTTACAACAACGACCATCGGCCGAAGAATCGATCTCGAACTTCAGGATACGGTCCTGGCGGAGACCCTCGCCTCTCCACCGACCGATAGCAGCATGATCAAAATACTCCGTAATCAACAAAAATCGAAAGCCATTCTTTCCTTCTATTTCCGCTATCCACCGCAAAAAGTTACGCCAGAGAGTAACAAGGAGACCGCGACACTCATACTCGACATTCTCCCGGGGAATCCGCTCTCCTCCACCTACCCGGAACTTTCCTCCAAACTGCAGGGCGCCACCGTCACCAACCCGGCGGAAGCTCTCAACCCGCTAAAGGCATCCATTTATGCTAAAAAATGGATTTCCTTTTTCACCGAATACGAATCACAAGTCGAGATAACGGTCCCCCCGAAACTTCATCTCCCCCCGTTTCCGCTGGCTGTGGCCATACCGCCAGAACTTGCCAACGAAAAATGGCTCCCCGATGAAATCCAGAAATTGGCAGATGAAAACAAATGGACGCAGGTTTGCCAGCTGGTGCGCCAGCAACTGACAGACCAACCGGACGAAAGATTAAAGGAACGCCTTGTCCTGACCTACGCCGAAGCGCTGATCAGAAGTGGAGAATACAAGGAGCCGTATATCCTTCTGCAAAAAATATCCCTGCAATACCCGGACACGCTGATGGCGTACCTGGCCCAATTTCTCCTCATCTACCAGCAGGCTGTCAAGGGTGACCATGTTTCCTCCTACTATGACCTGGACACCCTATTTAAAAAATTAGATAAAGAGCTCCCCTTTACCGCCTCTCTCAACGTATTACTGGCGGAGTTGGCCCTGATGTCGGGCCGACCTGCTGATGCGGGGAAACTCCTGGATCGTGATGACATTGTCGACAGTGAACAACTCAAGAGTCTCCGCCTGCTCAGACAAGCTGACCTGCTCTATGCAAAGAATGAGAAAGGCAAAGCACTCACAGCCTACCTGGACTTAGCGGGCAAGTCACCCATCATCGACTCCGACCCCATGTCGCTGGCCCATTTTTGCGATGTGCTCTATACCAATAAACGTTTTCAGGAAGCCGCAAATAAATATCGCATCCTGAGCAATCAGCTCAACAATGCGCCGAAACAGGACTTGGCGCTGTTTCGGCTGGCCATGTCGCAACTCCGCATCCCGGAAACGGAAAAAAAAGCCAGAGGTGATCTGCAGCAGATCCAAAGTGCTTTCTCCGGGACCGAAGGAGGGGTACGGGCCCTGCTCAAACAGACCGATATTGATTATGTCTCGAAACGAATGAATACAGGAGCGGCGGAAGCGGTCTATCACAATATGGCCGACAAGGCCGAGACGATCTCACTTCGGGAAGAGGCCTCCTTCAAACAGGCCCTGGTCAACGCACTCGGCGGCGAGCAGCAGGCCAGCGTGGCCCAGTGCATGGAAATACTGCGCGGTTTTCAGTCTGGAAAACTGCGCGTAGAGACCAAGGCGCTACTCATCGAACAACTCCCCGGAGTTATCAAACAATTGATCCACGATGGGGAGTACGTCAAGGCCTTGGTTCTTGCCAAACAAAATAAAGCATTCTTTGCCCATGGCTGGCTCGACACCAGCCTGCTCTATTCTTTAGCCAGCGCCTACAGTAAGCTCGGCCTGGCTGACCAGACAGCGCAGACCTATCAATACCTCTTTGAAATTTCCTCTGCCAATGACAAAGAGAAACTCTATCTCCCTCTTATCCAAACTCTTTTTGCCGCTGGCCGACATGGCCAGGTTGAAGAGTACGCCGACCGCTATCTGCTCACCTACCCGAAAGGAAAGGATGCAACCGCAATCTCCTTGCTCAAATACCAGGCCATGTATGAAAGCGGCCAATTTGACAAGGTCGTCAAGCTCCTGAAATCGGATACACGTCACCGGTCACCCCAACTGGAAATACTCAACGCACGGATTTCTTTTGAGTTAAAACAATGGCAGGATGTGATCGATACCCTGACAAAAGCTGAACTGCAGGATTTAATGACCCAAAACAATCTCACACTGCTCCTGGCGGAATCCTATTTTCAAACCGGTCAGAATGATTTAGCAGCTCCGCTCTTCCTTCGGATAGCAGGACAAGAGAATGGCAGTGAGCAGGCGCAATACAGGCTGGCGCAGATTGAGTCAAAGAAAAACAATACGCAGCAAGCACTTAACCTGTTCAAGGAATTAGCCGAAAAAGGAAAAGATTCCTTTTGGACCAAACTCGCCCGTGAGGAAATGGCGATCTTGCAGCTGCAACAGAAAGACTAATCCGCCGGTGGTTGGCACAACCAGCCGCTGGCACGGGATCTCATCACAATCGGAGGCACACCATGCCCGGAATCCAGCAATTCGACACCACGATGCAACTCTTGCAGAAGGTCCTTGATCTTCGCTCGAAGAATCAGGAGATTATCGGCTCCAATATTGCCAATGCCGAAACTCCCGGGTATTCGGCACAATCCTTTTCTTTTGAGGATCAACTCACAACGGCCCTCTCGGAAAACAGCCTGCGCCCGGTGTCTTCCCAGCCCAATCATATCCCTTTGTCGGCGGTCAATCTCGAACAGGTGACGGGAACCATCAGCACCAACAGGGACAGTACCGGAATCGGAGATAAAAATAGCGTCAGCGTTGATCAGGAAATGATCAAACTCTCCAAAAACGAGATCCTTTATGAAACGGCAGTCGCCATGCTCAATAAAAAGCTTTCCTTGCTCAAATATGCCGTAAATGGTGGCGCATAATTTGCAACAAAATAACTATTCATTACCTCAGGAGGTGCTATGGATATTTTCACCACACTTGATATTGCCGCTTCAGGACTGAAGGCCCAGACCACAAGGCTCAACACCATCAGTTCCAACCTTGCCAACGCCGAGACCACCTCGACCCCGGAGGGTGGGCCGTACAAAAAAAAATCGGTGGTTTTCCAGACAGAGAATCTCCCTTTCAAACAACACCTTAATCAATCTGTGCAGACCCGGGGTCAGGTCCAAGGGGTGAAAGTCGCCAAAATAATTGAAGACACAAGCCCGCCACAACGCCTCTACGATCCGACCCACCCGGACGCCAAGGAAGATGGTTATGTGGAAATGCCCAATATTAGCACCCTTAAAGAGATGGTGGATATGATGTCGGCCACCCGTTCCTACGAAGCCAATACCACCACCATCAAGTCAGCCAAACGCATGGCCATGAAAGCACTCGACATAGGGAGATAACAGATGGAAGCGATTCAAAACATTTCCCTGTCCGCCACTCCGGTTCAGGCGAAACCATCAGCCGTTGCCGAGATGAATAACTCATTTGGCGAAATCCTCAAAACTTTGACGACCGAAACCAACCAGCAGCAGCAGAGCGCTGACCTGGCCATTCAGCAGTTGCACGCCGGGGGCGAAAAAAATCTGCACGAGGCGATGATATCTTTGGAGAAGGCTGACATATCGACAAGATACATGATCCAGGTGCGCAACAAAGCTATTGATGCCTACCAGGAAATCATGAGGATGCAGGTCTGATTGCAAACCTCCCCATGACGGACGCACTCAGCACAGAAAAAATATCAAATTTCTATTAAGTTAACAGCAGCAGGGATGCATCATGGCTGAACAGACAGACGTTTCTCCCCAGAAACCGCAGAATGGTTTACAGGCGTTCATGGCCACAGTTGCCGGGTGGCCTTTGTCACGAAAATTGGCGATAGCCGCCGTGACCGCTATCTCCATCAGCCTGTTTGCCTTCATTATCATCCAGGCCAAGAGTACCGATTATCAATTGCTCTATGGCAATCTGGCGGAATCGGACGCTGGTACCATGGTTGAATGGTTGAAAGGGCAAAAAATCCCCTTTCAACTCAGCAATAACGGCCAAAACATCCTTATTCCTGCAAAAAGTGTTTACGAGACCCGCCTGTCCCTTGCCTCGGCGGGGCTCCCTCAGGGCGGTGGTGTCGGTTTTGAAATCTTTGACAAACAATCGTTTGCCCTGACTGATTTTGTACAGAAAGTCAATTATTCACGGGCCTTACAAGGGGAACTGTCCCGTACCATTGCCTCGCTTGGCCCAGTGGTGACAGCACGGGTCCACCTCGCCCTGCCGGAAAAAAGGCTGTTCAAAGACCAGCAGAAACAGGCCACTGCCTCGGTGATCCTCAAACTCGCCCCGGGAAAACGGCTGAGCGAGTCCCAGATTGAAGGTATTGTCCACCTGGTTTCCAATTCCATCGAGGGATTGAGCCCGGAACAGGTGACGATTATCGATCAAAACGGCAATGTCCTTTCCCGAATCGGTGGCAAAAGCCTTGGGGGCAACCTTTCTCCAGATATGCTGGAATATCAGATGCAGGTCGAACAACGCATGGAGGGACGCGCCCAGGCCCTGCTCGACAAATCTCTTGGGGCAAAAAATGCCATGGTCCGAGTAGCCGCCATCCTTGACTTTGCCCAGAAAGAAAAAACCGAAGAAACCTTTGACCCGGAAGAACCGGTGATTCGCAGTGAACAACTGAGCGAAGAAAAATCAGGGTCGGAGATTTCAGGCGGTGTGCCCGGCGTCCAGTCGAATCTGGAAGGGAACACCAACCAAGCGGTGGGAGCGACACCCCCATCCAGCAAAACACAACGAACCACCAATTTTGAGATCAGCAAGGTTATCTCTAAAACCACCAACCCGGTGGGTACGGTGAGCAAGCTTTCCGTCTCGGTCCTGGTTGCCGACAAGGTGACACCGGCCAAGGATAAGGAACCGGCGAAAAGCGAACCCAGATCGGAAGCAGAACTTAAGTCACTGGAAAATATGATTGCCTCGGCTCTGGGCCTGGATAAATCCCGGGGCGATAAGATCGAAGTCACCTCCATGCCGTTCCTCGAACCAGAGGAAGACGCCACCACCGAAGGAATAGCCGCCGGCGCGCTCTACCAATACATGCCGTTCGTCCGTTACGGTCTCCTCTTTTTGGGAGGGGCAATGCTCTACTTTCTTATGATCCGGCCACTGATGAAAACCTTGAAAAAAGATGTCACCCAACACTATAAGACCGTGGAACAGATGGAAGCCGAACAGGCACAGGGCGGCCCTGCCAATGCGGCAATGGCGGAACAAGGCCCGCAGGATCCGCTCACACAGATTAAAAAGGATGTCAACACTGATCCGGTTTTCAATGCTCATGTGCTCAAAAGTTGGATTCAGGATAAGGGGTAATTATTGCTGACAGGTCCAATTCAATGTTCCCTACTCATTCTTTGTTGTATTCAAGGTATCCATGGCGACTGAAGAAAAACTGACAGGGCTTAAAAAAGCGGCAATCTTGCTTCTTTGCCTCGGGGAAGAGACTGCGGCCAAGCTGTTGCGGGAACTGTCGGACGAAGATATCTTCAAAGTTACCCGGTGCATGTCGGGGATCGTCCACATTCCCATGGAAACCCAAAGAAGGGTACTTGAGGATTTTGAACTCTCCATCGAAAGCCAGGCCGGCCTGGTGGTCAAAGGTCAGGAATTCGCCAAGAAACTCATTGCCAGCACCGGCAAGACCAGGGAATCAGGCCTTATGCGGCAGCTCGTCACAGGCACTGAAGCCCGTCCCTTGGAGACCATTTCCAAGATGCAGCCTTCGATGGTGGCCGGACTGCTGGAACGTGAACATCCCCAGACTCTGGCCCTGGTTCTGTCAACTCAAGCAGTGGAACATGCCGGCGCCATTATCGCCAATCTGCCCGAGGAAAAACGGGCGGATGTCATCCACAGAATCGCTACCCTGGACACAATTTCCCCTGCCGTCATCGATCGGATCGAAGAAGCCCTGAGTAAAGAAATAGGTATCGTGGTCGGTGCCCAGGAGCAACGGCAGGTTGGCGGCCTCAAAAAAGTTGTTGAAATCCTCGACAATATGTCCGACAACCTTGATTCCGACATCCTCGACAGTCTCACAGAAATCGATCCGGACATGGTTGAAGACATCAGGAAAATGATGTTCACCTTCGAAGATCTGTGTGCCCTTGATGGCCGGGCCATTCAGTTGGTTCTCCGGGAAGTGAATAACGATTCGCTGACCATGGCCTTAAAAACTGCCTCCGATGAAATCAAAGAAAAAATATTCATCAATATGTCCTCAAGGGCAGCTGACATGATCAAGGATGACCTTGAAGCAATGGGACCGGTTCGCCTTTCCGAGGTCGAGGCCATGCAGCAGACCATTGTCAAGATTGCCATGAAACTCGAGGAAGAAGGCAAACTTGTTCTCGGCAAAGGGAGAGGCGATGAGTTCGTCTAAGGTCTTCAAGGAGGACATGCATTTCACTCCCATCCCGCTTGTGCAGCACAAAATCGCTGCACGAGAGCCAGACACAAAAGGTCCTCCAGCCAACTTGCCTGATCCGCTGACACCCGGAGAAAAGGCTGGAGAGCCCGAGCAGGAACCACAGATCGATCTCCAAGCCATCAAGGACGAGGCCTACAATCGGGGCATACAGGACCAGGCCGCACAGCATCAAGTGGAAATCCAACACACCATCAAAGCTTTTGCCGATGCCTGTCAAAAGATTGACAACCAGCGGATTCAACGACTGCAGCAAAGCCGGGGCGACATCATTAATTTGATCATCACCCTCAGTACAAAGATTCTCGGTCAAGAATTATCCCTCCCACGCAATATCATCGCCACCACCCTGCAGTCTGCCCTGGAACAAGCCATCGAGAGCGAAGAATATTACGTAACCCTCAACCCCGATGATCTAGCATTCGCTGAAGAGAAAGTCCCGGATCTGATTGCCTCCATCCGAGGGCTTGAGCGTATTGTCTTCAAGACGGACAGGAGCATGGCCCGGGGAGGCTGCCTTCTGGAATCGGCCATCTGTACCGTGGATGCGACCATTGAAACACAGATGGAGAGCATCAAAGATTTTTTACAGGAAGACACCTCCGCTCTCCCAACTCCTGAAATGGAGTAGCGGCAATCATCTCGTCACAATCGAGTGGATGCAGGAAGTGACAACTGCCGACCAGCAACCCTTGCCCTGAAAACGATCCACCCGTTCCCTCAAATTCTTTATTAACCAGAGTCGAATCTGCCCATGGCCAATGCTGCCGACCCCTTTCAAAATTTTTCTCCCATCCGGGTGTATGGCAAGGTCCATCGTATTGTCGGCCTGGTCGTCGAAGGCTCCTGCCCTCGTTCATCCATCGGCGCCCTCTGTGAAATCTATCCCCTGCAGGATGGCAGCAACAGTATCCCCGCCGAGATTGTCGGCTACAATAATAATCGGGCCCTGCTGATGCCCTTAGGAGAGCTGCGCGGCCTGGGTCCGGGCAGTCTCATCCGGGTCAAAAAAGAACAGGCCACCATAGGAGTCGGCGAAGCCCTGCTCGGACGGGTTCTCGATGGTATGGCGCAACCGCTCGACGACGGCCCGCCCCTTTATCTTCCCCATGAAAAAGCGCTCTATTCCCTGCCCCCCGGCCCCATGCAGCGCGAAGCCATTACCCAGCCGCTGGACCTCGGCATCCGGGCGATCAACGGACTGCTCACCTGCGGCGTCGGTCAACGGATGGGTATCATGGCCGGCTCCGGTGTAGGCAAAAGCGTCCTGCTCGGCATGATGGCCAAGTACGCCAAGGCGGACATCAATGTCATTGCCCTGATCGGTGAACGCGGTCGAGAGGTCAAGGAATTTATCGAACGCGACCTGGGCAAAGAAGGGCTGAAACAATCCGTGATCATTGCGGTCACCTCGGATCAGTCGCCGCTCTTGCGTATGCGTGGAGCCTTTGTCGCAACAGCCATTGCCGAATTCTTCTCGCAAAACGGCAAGAATGTCCTGCTGATGATGGATTCCATCACCCGTTTTGCCATGGCCATGCGGGAAATCGGGCTCTCCATCGGTGAACCACCCACCACCAAAGGATACACTCCCAGTGTGTTCGCCACCCTGCCCAAGCTCTTGGAACGTGCCGGCAATTTTGAACACCAGGGCTCGATCACCGGACTCTACACCGTTCTCGTCGATGGCGACGATTTGACCGAACCGGTGGCCGATTCGGTACGCTCCATCCTCGATGGCCACATCGTCCTTTCCAGAAACCTGGCCACCAAAAACCATTTTCCGGCCATTGACGTGATGATGTCAACCAGCCGGGTCATGCGCGATATCACCACACCAAGACACCGTGAACTGGCCGGTAAAGCACGCAGCGTCATGGCCGTGTATCGAGAATCCGAAGACTTGATCAATATCGGTGCCTACGCAGCCGGCAGTAATAAAAAGATCGATTACGCCATCTCGCGCATCGATGCCATCAACGCCTTCCTCGCACAAGAATTCGATGAATCCTCTACTCTTGAAGAGAGTATTACTGCCATGGGGGACCTGGTCAGTGACCGTCAGGATAGCGAACGACGACGATTGGGCCGCAAGGATTTAGACCGAAGAAAAACTGATGCCTCGGGCAATGGGAAATCATGAAGCCCTTCACCCTGCATGCTGTCCTCAAGTACCGCAAGCAGCTTGAAGATGTGGCCATCCAGAGACTTTATCAGGTGATGGAAGTGGAGGCCCGCCTCCATGAAGCACTGCTTCAGGTCCAGGAGGAACTGGCCGAACTGTACAAGGGTCTGCAGACGGATAAAGAACAAGGCATCACCATTGACCGCCTGATCCTTTTCGACCACAGGATCGAATTAATAAAAGAACAAGCCGTGCACCGACAAAACGAGTTGGAAAAACAGCAAGCGCAGGTTGCAATAAAAAGACAACAAATGATCAAGGCAAGTAAGGATCGGAAAATAATGGAAAAGCTCAGGGAACAGCAGAATGCGGCCTATGCAAAATATCTCGAGAAGAAGGAAACCGGCATGCTCGATGAAATTGCCGTTCTCTCCCACGCTCGGAAGCAGGGTTAGGAGAGAGCTCTCCCCCCCTCCCTTGTGACCCAAAAGCCCCCTGGGGCATGAGAAAATAATCATGAAAATACTCATCGCTGTCCCGCTTGTTTTTGCCCTTTGCCTCTGCACCCCGGTGCTTGCTGAAAAACAGACGACAACCGATTCCATCAAGACAGACCAGGAAAAACAATACGGTTCCGTGGAGGAGCGACGGCTGATGGAATCGCTGCAGGGAGAAAACGCGTCTCCCTTTGCCAAAGAACGTGAAGAGTTGGAGAACAAAAAAAAGGAACTAAAGAGATTGGAAAGTGAGGTCGATAAGAAAATAGACCAACTCAACCAGCTTCGCTTGGGAATCGAAAAACTCCTGGCGCAAAAGGATACGGAAGAACTGAAACGAACACAGGAACTCGCCAAGATGTATGAAAAAATGACGGCCGAAAAAGCGGCGATACTCCTGGGGACGATCGATCAGAAGCTGGCGATTTCCATCCTGGCCAAAATGAAGACCAAAGCCGCCGCCAAAATCCTCAACAACATGGACCGGGAAAAAGCGGCCAAACTGACCACTGCCTTTTCATCCCTGGATACCCGCTAAATTATGCAATCTCTCCCTCTCGGATCCGTCGACCTGCTGACCACCGGACCACCGGCCAATGCAGCAGCCGCCAAAACAGGACAAAATGGCGTTTTTGCCGCCCATCTCGCAGCTGCCTCCCAGGAAAAAGCCCCAACCGCACAACAGCAAGAGGGCAAGAGCAGCACCCAGGAGAGCAGCCCCTCTGCCCGCCCATTGCATGACTCCGAGTCTGACCCGATCAATAATGATTCCGCAGACGATCACTCCCTCGACGGGACCCTTAATGGTTCGGCAGGCGCGGCCAACGCAGCCATAATCCCTGTGCCGATCAGTACTGATGCCGGATCCAACCCCAACCAGAGCAGGGTGCCGACAGTGGGCAGGGACTCCATTGTTTCCGAGATGCTGAACGCCCTTACCTCTGGCACTGACACTACCAAAACAGCCACCGACGATACGAAAGCAGCGGTGCAAACCAACAACCCAGCCACGCAGGCCGAAGGCCTAACAAATCCGTCAATAATCGCTTCGGAACAACCCGGGGGACCCACCTTACCTGTATCCGGCATAAGTTCCAGTGGCGGGGGGGGGATCATCGCGATTGACAACACCGCCTTACAACCCCAGATAATCGGTTCCATTGTCCCGGATACGGCGCCGATCCCTGAGGTCACAATTGCGACCGCCTCCGCAGCTGTCACCAGTCAAGCGCAACCTGCGGATCCCCAAACAGCCGGTCAACAAGAGACAGCACAGAAAGGTAGCGATCAAATCGTGCAGAACAAGTACGGCCAGATCATCACTATCCACCAGTCGAGTGAGGCCGAAGAGATGGCGGCCACCATGGTAACCACCGGCGCGACAGCAACCACCGCTACAAGCCACCTGAACCTGGATATCAACAACAACTACATCCATTCCCATCTTCCTAACGAAGCACCTGCCCCGGCCGGGACGACGGAAAAAAAGAGTGATGGCCAGCCGCAGGATTCGGCCCAAGACAACCAGCAAAAGGAAGCAAACACCGCCAAAAACATCTTGGCGGGACAACTCCAACCCGAACAGGCCGCATCACAAAAGTTCCAGATATCCGTTGGGCAAGACAGCCAGCCCCTCCTGTTCGCCCATCACCAGCAGGCAAGCTCATCGCTGACAGCCAGCACCGACAGTACCTCGTCGACCGCTTCCTCCATGCTTCGGCTTCCTTCCGGATTGACTGTTCCCGAGGGAACAGTGGTCGATCAGATGATTGCCCATTTTTCCGTGAACAAACAGTTGGAAGCAAGCACCGTCAACATCAAGCTGTACCCGCAGGAATTAGGTGAATTACGGATGGAAATCAAAGTGAGCCAAGACAACATCAAGGCCCATATCATTGCCCAGAATCCCCAGGCCGAGGAAATGATCAACCGGCACCTGCCCCGATTGCGTGAAGCCTTGGAGCAGCAGGGATTACACCTCCAGCAGATCGACGTGACGGTTGCCACCCAAGACAACACCGGTGGAGAACGGTACCAGGAACATGCCAGCCAGCAGCAGTTGAACCGTTCCTTGCACAACAGGAGCAGCCAGCCGGTTTTCAGCCTCGACACAGGTGAAGAAACCGAAGAAGCATCCTCCAATCTCAGTGTCCTGGCTTAACATCAGGAGTAATCGCTATGACCACTATTACCAATACGACTGCTACAACTACCGCGGCAACAACGACGGCCGCCGCAAAAAGCAAGGCCCTGGGCCAGACTGACTTTCTTAATCTGCTGGTGGCCCAACTGAAAAACCAGGACCCACTCAACCCGTCTGATGCGACAGAGTTCACCGCACAATTGGCTCAATACAGCCAGCTGGAACAGTTATTTAATCTCAACGATTCGATGGGGAATCTCACCACCGCCCAGAACAATTCCGAACGGCTGTCATCCCTTTCGCTGATCGGCCAGGATGTGGTGGTGGAGGATTCCAACTTCACCTTGGGAACTGATGCAGTGCAGATCGGGTACAAGGTGGATGGGGTGGCAACGGACATCAAACTGCAAATCCAGAACAGTGCTGGGAAAACCGTGGCCACGCTGGCTCCAAAGGATCTCTCGGAAGGCAATCATTTCCTCACCTGGAACGGCCAGGATGCCAATGGCACCCTGCTCACTCCCGGGACCTATTCCATTGTTATTAACGCCGAGAATAGCGAAGGGACGAGCGCCACCGTATCACCATTAGTCCGCGCCGAGGTAACCGGGATAGACTTGAGCGGCAGCGAAGCGAAAATCGTCACAGGGTTAGGAGAATACAACGTCTCCGCTATCCACGGCGCTTATAACAGCAGCCAGAGTGCACTTGATGACAGCTCAAGTTAAGCGGCTTGAGCAAGAAAACGCCCGCTTCGCAGCAGGTAACGACAACAGTTACAACACGCTTTAACCTGGTCACAACCACTGTCGAGACAATGACAGTCGATGTGACAATGAAAAAAACATCTCTGACGCAACGGACGGCGCGGGGATAATTGAGGGGAGCTTGAACGATTCCGCCGTCAACCCAAAGGGTACGGCACAGAATACCTCTCCACCCTTTTTCTTGACCAATTATCCAACTCACCAACCACGCAGGAGGTTGTTATGGGCATTCAAAGTGCAATGTACAGCGGAGTCAGCGGACTCAATGCAAATTCCCAGGCCATGAGCGTCATTGGCAACAATCTGGCCAACACCAACACCTTGGGATTCAAAAGCTCGCGCAGCGTTTTTTCCGATCTCTTATCGAGCAATGTCACCGGTTCCGGCGGTAAATCGCAGGTGGGCCGCGGCGTAGGATTATCGACCGTTGATAATATTCTAAGCCAAGGGACCTTTGAGACCACCGCCTCGGACACCGATGTCGCCGTCGAAGGTGATGGATTCTTTGTCCTCAGAGAGGCTGGCAACACCACCGACTACTACAGTCGGGCCGGGGCGTTCCGCTTCGACGGAGACGGCTATCTGGTCAACCCGGAAAATTTAATTGTTCAAGGGAAACTGTTCGACCCGGCCAAAAACGACACGCTCCTTGCTGCAGATCCTGCTAACATCCAGGTAGCCAACGTTGGATTGATCCCTGCCAACGCCACCTCCGCATTAACATTCACCACCAATCTGAATGAAAATTCTTTACAAATTGGGGCTGTTCCTATTGACCCCGCAAATTCTGCAACCTACAACTATTCCGCTTCGTCTCAGATTTTTGACTCGCTTGGTGGCAGCCATTTGATTTCTGTGTACTGGCAACTTGTTGATGGCAGCACCAACACTTGGGGAGCTGCCTATACTGTTGGTAATGATCCAACAACGCTCACCCAAATAACAGATTTTGATTCCTCGACCGCTGGCAACCAGGCCTTGACTTTTGACAGTCAGGGGCAATTGGCGGACACAAACGGAGATGGCACCCCCGATGCGCTGACCGCAGCCATTACTTTGCCTAATTGGACCAATGGTGCAACTAACCCTCAACTTGTCAATTTATCCTTTGATTGCACCCAATACGACAGTGATTCCGTGGTCATCGGTCAGAAACAGAACGGCTACGGCGCCGGTTCATTGACCAATGTTGCCATCAACAGCGATGGAATCGTGGTCGCCTCCTATTCCAACGGCAAACAGATCAACATCGCCCAGCTGGTTCTGGCTAAATTTCAGAACCCCGGCGGCCTGCAACTCGCTGGAGCCAATCGCTATATCGCCTCTTCTGAGGTGGGCACTGTCCGGGTGGGTGTTCCCGGACCGGAACTGGGTAAAATTTTTACTAATTCCCTGGAGCAATCCAATGTCGACATGGGTCAGGAATTCGTCAAGATGATCACCACCCAGCGCGGTTTCTCGGCGAATTCCAAGATCATCACCACCGTGGATGAGATGCTCAGCGAGTTGATCAACCTCAAACGCTAACCAAAGTCATTTTCCTGACACACGGCTGCTCTGATCTCCGCGGTCATTGCAGCCGTTCGTTTTTATGTCGTCCTCCTCTTGTTCCGCCACCTGCCCAGCGCATGCACCGTCCTCTCCAGGCAGCCACTTCTGGCATTTTACTTGCAAACTTGTCTTTGATTTGAATAGTAGTTACTCTCTACGCATCGAAAGGGTCGTCGCCCCTTGCAACCTGAAGTTCCCTGATGTACCTATAACGTAGGTCGGCAACTGGCAAGGTCCTCAACCACCCAAGAGTGCCCCTTGTCTCGCAAGAAATCTGATATAAACTAGACGGGTCGGCTCTATCCGGCAAAGCGATCGCTCGATTGAGCAATACGGCATAAGCATCCCCATCCATCCCCTTTTGGGAGGTGGCATTCGTCGCACACGAGGAAAATATTATGGCAGAGAAAGAAAAGAAAAAAGACGAGCAGGAAAAGGGCGGCGGCAAAAAGAAATTGACTATCATCATCGCTGCCGTTGTTCTGTTGCTGGTGGGAGGGGGAGCAGCCTATTATTTCCTCGTATTCAAACCGCATAAAGAAGAACAACTCAGGAAAACAGAAGAAAGTAAAGCAGCGGCGCTGATCAAGCCCATACCGGAAGAAGCCAAAATAGGCCCCATGGTGGAAATCAAGGAATTTGTCGTCAACATCATCGGCGAAGATGCGGCCCATTACGTCAAGGCCTCCCTCTCGCTGGAATTGGACAAAGACGCTACCCTTGATGAGGTCAACAAGCGGATGCCGCAGATCAGGGATGCCATTCTTCTGCTCATCGGCAACAAGACCTTTGCCGAACTCCAGGACATCCAAGGAAAGAACCAGGTCAAGGCGGAATTGAAAAGCAAGATTAATTCATTTCTCAGAACCGGCAGTATCAACAACATCTATCTCACCGACTTTGTTGTGCAGTGAGCCCATGGAACCGATACTGACCAAAAATGAAATCGCTGATCTGCTTGCAGCGATCAAGGCCGGTAAAGTCTCGACGGAATGCGTCGAAAACGGGCCGTACCGCCCCAGCCGTATCCTCCACGCCACCGAAGTTGATCTCTTTCAGACCTATGAACGCACCCGGGGCAGCGGAGAAATGCGCATCCCCAACCTTGATATCGTCATTGACAGCTTTGCCCGCAAGTTCTCCACCAACCTGACCAATACCCTGCAGCGTAATTTCACCGTGGAACGGGAAGATATTTCCACCACCAATTTCCAAAAGAGCTTGCTCGATCTTAACAGCCAGGGGGCTGTAGGCATTTACAGCATCACTCCCCTGAAATACGGCTGTCTTTTTCATTTCGATACGCTCATGGCCTTCACCCTGCTGGAAATCATGCTCGGGTCTTCCCGAACCAGTGAATCGCTTGCCCTTGACCGCAACCTGACCACCATCGAAATCGCCATCCTCAAAACCACCATGACTGAGCTCTGTTTTGAGTTACAGAAGGCGTTGCGGCCGATTGTTGAAATGCACCCCAGCCTGACAAGAGTTGAGAACAATTTTCGTTTGGTCAGCATTGTCGAACCGGAAACCGAGGTACTGGTCACCCGTTTCAACATCCGGATTGCCGGAGAACAATGCGGCCAGATGCGCTTTATCATCCCCTACCTGACCCTCGAACCGTTACGGGAAAAATTTAAGGCCTTGGTCACCTTTTCCCAAGCTGCAACCAACAGTTGGGCCCGTCTCTTTGCCCAGGAAGCCCTGGAAATGGAAAGCCTGGTTACCGCACGTTCCGGCCTGATCAACATGACCATCCGGAATATTCTTGATATGCAAAATGGTGATATCGTCGATCTTCACTACAATCCGGATCAGCCTCTCACCATCATGGTTGAGGATCAGCCCCTCTTTCTCGGCATTCCCGGAGAGAGAAACGGTAAAAGGGCTTTTCATGTCACCGGCCGCTACAGTAACAGATTAGGAGGAATACATGGCAACACCTGATACCTACGGCCAGCAGAGGTCAAATACCCTCAACCCCGAGGAAACCGCAGAATTACTCAAGGAAAATACCCAGCAGGCTCCTGATCATAACGGCCAGGACCACTACGCCCGAGACCTGGAGTTCCTGTTCGATGTGCCACTGCAGGTCTCGGTGGAAGTCGGCCGGGCCCGGATACTGCTCAAAGATCTCCTCCAGATGGGCGAAGGCTATGTGGTCGAGTTGGACAAACTAGCCGGCGAACCGCTTGATCTCTATATTAACTCCCGTCTCATCGCCAGAGGCGAGGCCGTCAAGGTGGGGGATAAGTTTGGGATCAAGCTCACCGAAGTCGTCAGCCAATCGGACCGGGTTGAAAAACTGGGCTAAGTGATGCAATTTCTTTCTGTTATTCTCCTGCTGGTGCTGATACCTGGACAGGCATGGGCTGCTGAATCCTTTTCCATGGGTTCGGCGCTGCTCCAGATGAGCTGGGCCCTCCTGCTCGTGGTGGGGTTAATCCTCGCCATCTACGGCATTGCCAAAAAACGTTTTTCCCTGGGGGGCATAGGCGGCAACGCCATCAAGGTCATAGAATTGCGCCCAATCATGCCCAAGTCGACTCTGGCCCTGGTGGAGGTACGCGGCAAGGATTACCTGCTGGGGATCAGTGCAAACGGCATCCAGCTCCTTGCTGATCTGTCGGGAGACGGACGAGAGACCAAACCGGATTTTGAATCCTTGCTTGCGGAGTCGAAATGAAACGCTTTGCCCCCTGTATCGGTTTGGTGGCATTGTTCGTTCCGGAGCTTGCGGCGGCAGTCAACCTGCCCACCCTCTCGTTGGGCATCAAGGATGCGGCCAGTCCGGCCGAGGTATCAACGGCCCTGCAGGTGCTGTTTGTCCTCACTATCCTTTCAGTCGCCCCGGCCATCCTGCTGATGACCACCGCATTCACCCGGATCATCATTGTGCTCAGTTTTGTCCGCCAGGCCATGGGGACCCAAAATTCGCCTCCCAACCAGGTGCTGCTGGGACTGGCCCTGTTTCTGACCTTCTTCATCATGGCCCCGACGATCAACACCATCAACACTCAGGCCCTGCAGCCGTATATGCAGGAAAAGATCACCCAGCAGCAGGCTCTGGAGCGGTCGGTGGGGGTCATGCGCGAGTTCATGTTCTCCCAGGTCCATGAGAGTGAATTGCAACTCTTCATCGATATCACCAAGGAGGAACAGCCCGCCGACAAAAAAGACCTTTCTTCCATGATTCTGATCCCGGCCTTCATGCTTTCGGAATTAAAACGCTCGTTTCAAATGGGCTTTATGATCTATGTCCCCTTTCTGGTCATCGACATGCTGGTGTCTTCGGTGCTGATGGCCATGGGCATGATGATGCTGCCGCCCATCGTCATCTCCCTGCCCTTCAAACTGCTGCTCTTTGTCCTGGTGGACGGCTGGCAGTTGGTTGTCGGCTCCCTGATGAAAAGTTTCGGCTGAAGCATGCTGACCTACTTCTTCTTCCAAGGAACGCCATGACCCCAGAGGACGTTATCCACATTGGCAGGAAGGCCGTTGAGACCGTTCTTCTCACCTCGGCCCCCATGCTGCTCGCTGCCATGGTGGTCGGCCTGTTGATCAGTATCTTCCAGGCCGCGACCCAGATCAACGAACAGACCATGACCTTTATTCCAAAAATTGTCGCCGTCTTTGTCACCCTTCTGATTTTCGGTCCCTGGATCATGGATCTGCTGGTTACCTTCACCGCCGGCATCATCACGCAAATCGCCACTGTTGGCCAATAAACCACGGGCCACAGAAAATTCGCGATGGACCTGCAAATTGTCCCCATTCAGCAATTTCAGATTTTTCTTCTCTGCCTGGCCAGGGTTGCGGCTCTGGTGACCCCTATCCCGGTCTTTGCCGGCACCCAGAGCTCAACCCAGATTAAAATCGGCTTGGTTGTGGCCACCACCCTACTCCTCTTTCCGAGCATGGCACCCTATGCCCCAAAGGGAGCCTTGCCCCTGATCCAATTCGGCCTACTGATCATCAACGAGGTACTCCTGGGCGTGATCATTGGCCTTGTCGCCCAGTTGATTTTTTCAGCGGTCAGTTTCGGAGGCACGTTGATCGGCTACCAGATGGGGTTTTCCGCTGCCAACATCTTTGACCCGCAAACCACCCAGCAGCTCTCCCTGATGAGTCAATTCATCAACATCCTCACCCTGCTCGCCTTTCTCAGCCTCGACATCCATCACTTCTTCTTCAAGGCCATAGTCGAATCCTATGCCATCCTCCCCCCAGGGTATCTTAATTTTTCCCAGGGCGCGGTTGGAGAACTGATGCGGCTGGCCAGCCAGATGTTCGTCCTTGGCGTCAAGTTCAGCGCCCCGGTCCTGGCTCTGTTGCTGATCGCCAACCTGGTGCTCGGCATCCTCGCCCGAGTCTTTCCCCAGCTCAATGTCTTCATGCTTTCCTTTCCCCTCAACATCGGCATCGCCTTTCTTGTCATCGGCCTGACACTCAATACAACATTTTCCATCCTGCGCCGTGAATTTGACACCATGGGCGAAAACATCTTCAATCTGCTCCAATTATTGAAATAACCCCCTCTAGTTCCAATGCCCATGTCTCGTTGACGCCGATTCTTTTTTCAGGTGCATAACTTGCAAGATCGAGAGAAAAGAGCGGCTGAAAATCAGCAAAACCTCGTCTAGCCGAGATAAACTACTCCACAGCATGCGGTCAGCAGGCATGTATCAATAAATCATGGCGGAAGAAGATCCCTCCGGTGAACGCACCGAATCCCCCTCAGCAAAACGCAGAGAGGATTTCCGAAAAAAGGGCCAGGTCGTTCAGAGCCGGGAAGTGCAGGCGGCGACCATGTTCACTATCCTGCTCTTATTTTGGATTTTTTTTGCACCCACCTTCTGGAGATCAACGCAGGAATTGGTCATATCAATATGGAAGGACAGCGGTGAATATGCCATCACCACCCTTTCCCTGATGCAGTTGGCCTATCACATCGTGATCAGCCTGGCCCTGATCCTGATTCCCCTCTTCGCGGTGACTATGATCACCGGTTTTTTTTCCACCTTCATGCAGATCGGCTGGCTGTTCACCACCGATCCCCTGATGCCCGACTTTTCCAAGCTCAATCCGCTCAAAGGCATGGCCCGTTTCATCTCTAAACGTGCCCTGGTGGAAGTCATCAAATCGCTGCTCAAGGTAGGACTGATCGGCTGGGTCACCTTTAAAACCGTGGCCGGAGAATTTGACAAGGCCCTCCTTCTCACGGAGATGCCGGTTGACAATACCGTCCGCTACCTGGCAGAGACCGCAGCTCTGGTTATGGCTAAGGCCGCGGCAATCATGATTTTTCTTGCTCTTCTTGATTACGGCTTTGTCCGCTATGAGATGGAAGAAAAATTAAAAATGACCAAACAGGAACAGAAGGAGGAAATGAAGGAGACCGAGGGCGATCCGCACCTCAAGTCAAAAATCCGTTCCATCCAGCAGCAGATGGCCCGTCGCCGGATGATGGCCGCCGTACCGGGTGCCGACGTGGTCATCACCAACCCCACCCATATTGCGGTGGCCCTAAAATATGAGAGCGGCAAGATGGAGGCCCCTGTGGTCCTTGCCAAGGGGCAGGAACTGGTGGCGGAAAAAATCCGCGAAATCGCGAGGGAACATAACATTCCATTGGTTGAGAATCCACCCGTGGCAAGATTATTGCATTCAAGGGTTGAGGTGGGACAGTCGATCCCGGATGAAATGTTCAAGGCTGTGGCGGAAATACTCGC
This sequence comes from Desulfobulbales bacterium, assembly GCA_038205495.1. GTDB lineage: Bacteria > Desulfobacterota > Desulfobulbia > Desulfobulbales > Desulfobulbaceae > Desulfobulbus. The sequence goes on along the minus strand of JBBRBT010000042.1, from coordinate 10,860 downwards.
CTACGTGTATTCACTTAAGGGATATAAAAAATAATGGAAGCAACAGAGGTACAAACGCTGCTCAGCAAGATTCGTCCGAGCGAACTGTTGCAGCGCAGTGACATCATGGCCTCAGTGGGGCTCATGGGCATTCTCATGCTCATGATCATCCCTCTGCCGCCCATGGTCCTTGACCTCTGCCTGGCCTTCAACATTACCATCGCCATCCTCATTCTCATCATCAGCCTGTACACAGAAAAAGCGGTTGAGTTTTCGATCTTTCCCTCCCTTCTCCTGACCACCACCCTGTTTCGTCTCTCCCTCAATGTTGCATCCACCCGGCTTATCCTCCTCCACGGTAACGAGGGCATGGGAGCTGCCGGGTCGGTCATCGAGGCCTTCGGGCAATTCGTGGTCGGTGGCTCCTATGTGGTCGGACTGGTCATTTTCGTCATTCTGGTCCTCATCAATTTCATCGTCATCACCAAGGGTGCGGGCCGTATTGCCGAGGTGGCAGCACGCTTCACCCTTGATGCCATGCCAGGCAAGCAGATGGCCATTGATGCCGATCTGAACGCTGGCCTCATCGATGAAACCACTGCCCGCCGCCGTCGGGAGGAGGTCTCCAACGAGGCCAATTTTCACGGCGCCATGGACGGTGCCTCGAAATTCGTGCGTGGCGATGCCATAGCCGGCATCATCATCGCCGTGATCAACATCGGCGCCGGTTTCATCATCGGTGTGCTCCAAAAAGGCATGCCAGTGGCCGAAGCCGCCAAGGTGTACACCATTCTCACGGTCGGCGATGGTCTGGTTGGCCAGATCCCAGCCCTGATCATTTCCACTGCTGCCGGTATGCTGGTGACCCGTTCCGCCGGCCGCGATGACTTCGGCACCGAACTCAAACAGCAATTCACCAGGTACTCCAAGGCCTTATGGGTGGTATCGGCCATCCTGCTCCTGTTTGCCCTGATCCCCGGCATGCCGTTTATCCCCTTTCTCTTCATTGCCGCAGGACTTGCGTATACCGGCTACCGCATCGACAAGGCGGAAAAGGAAAAAGAAATTGAAGAAGCCGTTGCCCCACGGCCGCAACCGGTGGTCAAACCCGACCAGGATTACGAAAAGATGCTCAATGTCGATCTTATTGAGCTTGAGGTTGGGTACGGATTGATCCCCTTTGTCGATGCGGCCCAGGAGGGAGAACTCCTTTCCCGCATCCAATCGATCCGTAAGCAGTTCGCCCTGACCAGCGGCTTTATCGTGCCACCGGTGCACATCAAGGATAACCTGCAGCTCAATCCCAACCAGTATACCATCAGCCTCAAAGGAGTGAACATCGCCACCGCCGAGATGATGCCCGGCTACTACATGGCCATGGATCCGGGACTGGTAACTGAAACCATCAAGGGCCTGCCCACCAAGGAACCAGCCTTTGACCTGCCGGCCATCTGGATCACCGAGGATAAGCGGGAGCGGGCCCAGATCGCCGGTTACACCGTGGTCGACTGTATCACGGTCATGGCAACCCATGTCAGCGAGATCATCAAGCAACATGCCTATGAACTGCTCGGCCGCCAAGAAACTCAGAACCTGATCGACAACCTGGGCAAGAGCTATCCGAAACTGGTCGAGGAGCTGGTGCCCCATGTGCTGAATCTGGGCATTGTCATGCGGGTGCTGCAAAACCTGCTGCGCGAAAGCATCTCCATCCGTGACCTGCGCTCCATTCTTGAAACCATGGCCGACTATGCAACGTCGACCCAAGATACTGATATCCTCACCGAATATGTCCGCCATGCCCTATCCCGATCAATCTCCGCCGGTCATGTGCAAAACGACGGCATCATGCCGGTGATCACCATGGACCGAAAGGTCGAGGATACTATCCAGACCGCTATCCAGCACCGAGAACGGGGCAGCTATCTGGCTCTGGATCCCAAAACCGCACAGAAGATCCTGGATAGCCTGAGCAAATTGCTTTCTTCGTTTACCGGCGGTCAGCAGCCGGTTCTCCTGGTCCTGCCGCAGATCAGGCCGCACGTCCGTCGCTTGACCGAACGCTATTTCCCTAACATGGCGGTGCTGTCGCATAATGAAATCACCTCGCAGATTCGCATTCAATCCATCGGAACGGTGACCATCAATGCAAGTTAAAGTCTTTGAAGCAAAAGACATGGCAAGCGGACTGAAAATGGTCAAGGAGGCCCTCGGGCCAGATGCCCTCATCCTTTCCACGCGCACCATCCGCAATGGCAAATTCGGCATGATGGGCAAACCGATGATGGAAATCACTGCGGCCATCGACAACACCTGGCAGGACCCCCGTGAGCAACCGGTGAACGGCAGAGGGCGTGGATTGCCGCCAAGCCGACCGCAACGACCCGAGCCGCAACGGGATATTTCCTATGAGGAAATCTGGGCGCAAGACCATCCGACCCGTCCGGAACGTCCGACCCACCCGACAGCACCGTATCAGCAACAGCCGCCGGCGAACCAAGAGATTCAAAACGAGCTGGCAGAGCTGCGCAACATCGTCAAGGGACTTTCCAACCGCATCACCGGCATTGATTCCTCGGCGCTACGCAAGCCCTATGTGGAACCCGAATTTGTCGCCTCCGGGGGCACGGCCGCTCTGGATCCGGTGATCAGTTTCCTCACCGGATACGGCATCAACCCCGAGACCGCCCAGGTCGTTGCCCGCTTCACCCGCGACACCATCGACAAGTCTAACAATCTCGACAGGACGGACCTGACCACCATTTTCAAGGCCGCCATAGCCCGACTCTTTACGACCGAAAAACTACTGGACCAGCGGTTCACCCGCCAACGACGGCTCAGCCTCATCGGCCCCACCGGTGTTGGCAAGACCACCACCCTGGCTAAGATCGCGGCCTGTTACCTGAGCCAGTTCGGCGGCAAAATCGGCTTGATCACCATCGACACCTACCGTATCGCCGCTGTTGAACAAATCAAGGTCTATGGCGAAATCATGCGCTTGCCGGTGGAAGTGGTCATCAAACCCGAGGAACTCGTGCACGCTCTGGATAAATTTCATGATTTTGACCTGGTCCTCATTGATACCGCTGGCCGCAGCCCGAGAAACGCCATCGATCTCCAGGAACTGGCCGCCTTTCTTCGTCCCGATCTGGGTATCGAAAACAATCTCCTGCTGTCGGCAACCACCAGGGAACGTGAGCTTGAGGAAACCATCAAGCGGTTCAGCATCCTGCCGATCAATACTTTTATTTTTAGCAAGATCGACGAATGCGACCAGCTAGGCGTGCTCCTCAACATCCACTACAAAAACGATACCCCGATCTCGTTTCTCACTAATGGTCAAAGGGTTCCGGAGGACCTTATCATGCCGTCTCCAGCAACTATCGCCGATCTTATCATGAACGACCACAGGGTTCTGAACAATGGCTGAGAAAGTACTAGGCACGACAGACCAGGCAGACACCTTGCGGGCCATAAACAGTCCTGAAAAGGTGGAAGGAGAATCCAGACACGCCACCCGGGTTTTTGCCATCACCAGCGGCAAGGGTGGTGTCGGCAAGACAGCGATGGTGGCCAATCTGGCTGTCCTCCTTGCACGATTCGGCAAACGTGTTCTTATTCTCGACGCTGATCTGGGGTTAGCCAATATTGACGTCGTTTTCGGACTGGCCCCGGGCTATAACCTCAATCACTTCTTCACCGGCGAACAGGATCTAAAATCGATTCTCACCGATGGACCCGAGGGAATCAAGATCCTGCCGGCCGGATCCGGAGTGCAGCGTTTCACCCGGCTCGATTCGGAGCAGAAAATGCGCCTCCTCGACGCTCTGGATTCCATGCACAACGATTTCGATTTCGTCCTCATCGACACCGAAGCCGGGATCTCGGAGAATGTCACCTATTTCAACACCGCTGCCCATGAAATCCTGGTGGTGACCACGCCCGATCCAACCGCCATCACCGATGCCTACGCCCTGATGAAACTGCTTTCCACCCAGTTCCACGAAAAGCATTTCAACCTGATTGTCAATTTTATCAAAAATGAAGAAGAGGCCCTGGATGTCTACCGCAAACTGACCATGGTGGCCAACCGTTATCTGGATATTTCCATTGACTACATTGGTTCGATTCCAAGGGATAAACTGATGGTGGATGCCATCCGCAAACAGCAGGTTCTGGTGCAGCTGTTTCCGGATTCAAAGACCAGTTATGCCTTCGAAGCCCTGGCCCGGACCATCATGCAGGAGCCTCAGACCCTGCAGCCCAAGGGCTCGATTCAATTTTTCTGGAAACGACTGCTTGAATTCGGCGGCAAATAATGACAGCCTGCAAGCTCGACGTGCACTTTTACAAGAGTTGATACCTTATGTTTCCTCCAGTGCCACCTCTCGATGACCGCTCTCAGTTGATCAGGGAAAACATGCCCCTGGTGGAACTGGTGGTGCAGCGCATGGTTCCCCAGGTGCCTAGCTTCATGACCCGGGAAGACATGATCAGCGCAGCCATGGTCGGCCTCATCGACGCAGCCAACAAATTCGATCCGGTAAAAGGGGTCAAATTCAGAACCTTTGCCGAATACCGGGTACGCGGAGCGATCCTTGATGAAATGCGCAAACTCGACTGGTTTTCCAGGTCGATGCGCGACAAACAAAATCAGCTCACCCAAACCATGCTCCGCCTGGAGCGCCAATTTGGCCGTTCGCCGGAAGAAGATGAAATGGCACAGGAGATGGGCATGACCCTTGATGAATACCACGACCTGCTCGGCCTGGTCAGTCATCTCGGCTGCGTCAGTCTCCACGAAACCCTGGATCACTCCGAAGAAGGTCGAAGCTTTCTCGATAACCTGGAGGACATTGGCGGTCATGCCCCAGCCGATATCATTGAAAAAGCTGAACTGACCAAGATCATGGCCGACATCCTGGAAGAACTTACCAAAAAAGAGCGCCTGGTCATCGCCCTGTACTACTACGAGGAACTGACCCAAAAAGAAATCGCGGAAGTCCTCAGCGTATCCGAAGGCCGGGTGTCGCAACTGCACAGTCAGGCCCTGCTGAAACTGCGGGTGAAGTTGATCAACTCCCAACTCTACGAGCCCTGAACGTAAAGGCCAGTTTGGTCAGACGGGAGTTTAAAAATGGGCGAAAAGTACTTTATGACCAAATTTCGCTTCACGCCGGTGAAGCACTGACGGTCCCAACACCTGCAGCCTCTCTTCCTCAGTTACTTCAACGCACACACAAAGGGACAATATGTTCGAATCCATCGTTCTTATCGTTGGCAGCAGCGTCGGCGCTGCCAGTCTCTGCCTGTTGACCTCCTTTCTCGTCATCAAGCGTCAACGTGGCGACAGGGCGAAAGAAACGCAGCTAATCAGGGCGCTCCAATGCAAAATCGACGCAGCGCTTAACGATGATGTTCATGATGCATCCCGGGAAGCCTTCAGTACTACCTTGAAGACTGCAAGTCTGACCACTCACCTGCAGGGCCCCCGGTTGCAGCACCTGGCAAAAATAGACAAGCATCCGCCGGAAAAATATAAAATCCTCGGCAAGCTTGCCTCACAGGGGATGGATGTCGAGGAGATAGCCTCCATCCTGGGGATTAGTCGTACCGAAGCGGGCCAACTCCTCAGTTTAAGTAATATGGCCAAGTGCAGTCGATAGGGAACGGCGTGGGACACTTGTTGTATTTAAGCATTAAGAAAGCGCCGGGTTCTACCGACAAGAAAACAAACGATTTCAACCTGAAGGCAAGCCAACGCGGAGTGTAAAGTATGGTCTCAGGAAAATATAGCGCCCTGAGTGGAGCAGTGGCCAGGGAACAGGCCATGGGCAATATCGCCTCCAATCTGGCGAACGTCACCACCACAGGGTTCAAAAAAGACCGCATCAGTTTTGCCGCTATCCTGCGCGGGGCCAATCAAACGGCCGAGGCCCAAGGCATCAATTATTCAAGAATCCGTAAGATCGGCACAGAATTCAGTCAGGGCGGCATGCAACCCACCGGCAGGCCACTGGATGTCGCCATCGACGGTGAAGGGTTTTTCAAGGTTCAAAAAGATAACGAGACCTTCTACACCCGTGCCGGGCATTTGATGATCGACGAAAATGGAATGGTCAAGACCGATGAAGGGCTGAACGTGCTTGGTACGGCCAATGAGCCTTTGCAGCTCAACATCACCGAGGGGAAGGATATCGTCATCGGCGAAGGCGGCAACATCTCCGTGAACGGAACGCTGGCCGATGGCAAGATCCAAATCTTCGCCATCGACGACCAAAACAAGCTGATCAAGGCTGGAAATTCGCTCTACAAGCTTGGGGAAGGGAGTGCTGATCAACCCTTGAACACCGGCCGTATGGTCCAAGGGAACCTGGAGACCTCAAATGTCAACATGATGGAGGAGATGACCGCCATGATCACCACCCAAAGAAACTTTGAGGCGCACAGTAAGGTGATAGAGAGTTATTCCAAACTCGGCGAAAAACAGGATGAACTGGGATCGATAGGATAACAATTCCTCTCCCTAACCCTTAACATACATACAAATACCACCCAAGAGGCCCACACTCTATGCGATCGCTCTGGACAGCCACAACCGGCATGTCGGCCCAGAATTTGAATATGGATGTCATCTCCAACAATCTGGCTAACGTTTCGACCTCCGGATTCAAGAAGAGCCGAGCTGATTTCCAGGACCTGCTCTACCAGATCATGAAGGTTCCCGGCAGCCCGACCTCAGCAGACACCAAGTCGCCCACCGGTATCCAGGTGGGACTGGGGGTCAAGCCCGCTGCGGTGACCAAGGTGTTCACCGAAGGTGATATCGTCCAGACCGAGAATAAACTGGACGTGGCCATCGAAGGCGCCGGTTTTTTCCAGGTGACGTTACCCGACGGCAATATCGCCTATACCAGGGCCGGAAATTTCAAACTTGATGGCGAGGGCCGGCTGACCACCTCAGACGGCTACCCGCTTCAGCCGGAAATCACCATCCCTGCGGATGCACTTGAAGTCACCATCAGCCAGACCGGCGTGGTCAGCGCGACTATCGGCGACAGTACGACCTCGACAGATCTCGGCAATCTCGACCTAGCTGATTTTGTCAATGATTCTGGCCTGATCGCTATCGGCAAAAACCTGTTCCGCGAGACCGAAGCCTCCGGCACCGCCACCATCGGCACCCCGGGCAGTAACGGGATAGGGACGCTGCTGCAAGGATATATTGAGAATTCCAATGTTAATCTGGTCGAGGAAATGACCCACATGATTACCACCCAAAGGGCCTATGAAATCAATTCCAAGGTGATTTCAACCTCGAATGAGATGATGCAGACTGTCACCCAAATGGTGTAATTTTTTGAAATACTGGTTACTCCTGCCATTTTTGTCTTTTTTACTGACCTGCTCCCTGGAGGCTGCTGCCCAAGTTTCCGTGAATTTTCAGGCCGAGGTCAGTGTCACCGGTGCCAGGCTCATACTCGCAGACATTGCCGTTATCAGCCCCCCCGGCAGCGAGGCCAACAGCATCGGTCAGCTCCCGGTGGCCAGTGCCCCTGCACCAGGTGCCACCAAAAAACTCTCCACCGTCTCAGTGATCACCTCTCTCCGCAATCGACCGGAAGTTGCCGATGTAGACTGGCAGGGGAGTGAAACCATTGTTGTGCAACGCAAGGGCAACCGCATCTCCCAAGAACAGCTGCAGCAGATCATTGCCGAATATCTCAAGGAAAATAGCGCAAAACTCCCCAAAACAGAGATCCGTTTCACCTCGTTCCGCTTGCCGAAAGAGCTGATGCTGCCCTTTGGTGAATTGAGCTGGAAGGTTACGCCTTCTCGTCCCGAAATTATGGGCAGCTCCAGTTTTTCGATCTTTTTTTCCGTTGACGGCAAACCCTCGGGTAACTGTGTTGTCCGAGGGAAACTCGAAGCCATCGCCGATGTTGCCACTGCTACCACAACCCTGCACAAGGGTGATCTGATTACCGCAGACAAGATCACCATGGAGCGAAAAACCGTTGACAACCTCGACCAGCCCATTGTCGACAAGCAGCAATTGATCGGCAAACAGGCTGACAGGACCGTCAAGGCAGGTAAAACGATCGAGCAAGCGTACATTGTTTCTCCGCCGATTATCAAGGAAGGGGAAATGATCAAAATTTTTGCTCGTAAAGGAATCTTGCAGATATCCACCAGCGGGATTGCCAAAGCCGACGGCAGATTGGGCGAGACCATCCAGGTGAAGAATGTGAGTTCCAACAAACTGATCTACTGCCGGGTCGATGGACCTGGCATGGTTTCCGTGGAGTTTTAATCATGCGACGATCCCCCTGCCCCAACCCACTCCGCTCGCCAGCCAGGTACCCGGAGAAGAAGACGATCTTCGTTTTGATGCTGTTGACGCTCATGCTGCTGTTAACCGCCTGCGCTCCCAAATCCCAGGATGTGACCGCCATCCGCGAACCACTTGAAGAACCGGTGGTTACCAATCCCAAGCCGCAATCTCCGGGCTCCCTGTGGAACGGTGATGAAGGGAACTGGTTGGCCGATGTCAAGGCCCGTCGAGTCGGTGACATTGTCACGGTCATCATTAAGGAAAAGGCGAGCGCCTCCAAAGTCGCCACCACCGATACGGGACGTTCCTCCAACATGGCGGCGGGCATCTCCAGCCTCTTCGGATTGGAAAAAACCATAGCGAACAAAACCGATATCAACCCCTCTTCCATGATCGACGCGACCTCGAGCAATTCATTTTCCGGGAGCGGTAAAACCACCCGGGCAGAGGATTTGGTTGCCACCCTGACCACCCAGGTGATTGAGGTATACCCGAACGGCAACATGAAGATCCGGGGCGGTAAGTCGGTGACCGTCAACAACGAAAATCAGATCATCTACCTCACCGGAATTGTCCGCCTCTACGATGTTAATGCTGACAACACCGTTGACTCAGGGAATATCCTCAATGCGCAGATCTCCTATACCGGCAAGGGATCGCTTTCCGATAAACAGAAACCCGGCTGGCTGATGCGTATTTTGGACAACACCTGGCCCTTCTAAGATCTCCACGGCACCTTGACTATGAAACAACGACCTTGCCTCACCGGCCTTCTCCTTCTTGCCTTTGTCCTGCTGGCTTGCCCCCGGGCCCAGGCTACCCGCATAAAGGATCTCGCCGATATCGAAGGGGTCCGTGAAAATCAGTTAATGGGTTACGGACTGGTTATCGGCCTCAACGGTACCGGCGATGATATCAAAAAATCGGTATTCACCAAACAGGCCATCATCAATATGATCAAACGCATGGGTATGGCCCTGCCTGCTGAGGTTTTCAAGCAGATGAACACCAAAAATATTGCCGCCGCCATGGTCACCGCCCAGTTACCAGCCTTTGCCCGCCCCGGCTCGTCCATTGATATTCTCGTTTCCTCCATCGGTGATGCCTCCAGCCTCTCCGGCGGCACCCTGCTGATGACACCGCTAAAAGGCCCGGACGGCAGCACCTATGCCGTCGCCCAGGGGCCGCTTGCGGTCGGCGGAATTGCTTTTGGCGGCAAAGCGGCCAAAGCCCAGAAAAATTTTCCGACTTCCGGTCGGATCACCGGCGGGGCAATTGTCGAGCGCTCTGTCAATTATGCCCTGCCGCCTACCGGTGAGCTGCTCTATCAACTCCGACAAACCGATTTCACCACCGTTTCCCGAATGTCCGATGCCATCAACAGCCATTTTGGCAAAGGCACTGCCAGTTCAATGGATTCACGATCCGTCAAGGTGCAGAAGCCTGCAGGATATCAGGGTGACATGGTGACCTTCATCTCCGATCTGGAGAGTATTGAAATAGACCCCGACAGATCGGCACGAATTGTGGTGAACGAACGCACCGGCACCATTGTTATGGGCCAGGATGTCCGCATTTCCACGGTGGCAGTATCGCACGGCAACCTCAATCTGGTCATCACCGAATCCACCGAAGTCACCCAGCCCAATCCGCTGGCCGGCGGTGAAACCGTTGCTGCCCCAAAAACCGCGATCAGCGTCACTGAGGAAAAAGGAAACCTGGTGGTGCTGCAAATGGGCGTCAATATTGGTGAAATCGCCAGGGCGTTGAATGCCATCGGTGCCACTCCGCGTGATCTCATCGCCATTTTCCAAGCCATCAAGGCAGCAGGTGCTCTGCAGGGCGAACTCGTCATTCTTTGATGCAGCCTGCTCCATGAAAACGTATTTTGGAAAGACGCTGTTCCTTAGCGAACCACACACCTCGACATTTAGGTCCCACTTATGAAAACCACCCTTGATCCCTCCCCCATCCTGACCGCTTCGCAACAGACTCCCGACACCTCACATAGCCCAAAGGACAAGGAGTCCTTAAAGAAGTCCTGCCGGGATTTCGAAGCTATTTATATCCAATCCCTCTTCAAGGCCATGCGGAAAACTGTTCCCGAAAGCGGCCTGTTCGAAAAAAGCAACTCCAGCGAAATCTATAAGGATATGCTCGATCAGGAAATCGCTACTAAAATTTCAAAGCAACAAAGTATCGGTTTGGCCGAGCAAATGTATCGCCAGATGGAGAAAAAAATCCCCTCTTCGAAATAACCTCCCCTTGATTACTTCTGTAGCTTCTCACAGGTTGTAGCATTGCATAGACTGGTGGAGCCTGCCCGTGAGACTAAGAAATGATCCAATCACGAGAGCAAAGCGGCGCTCAATCCAACGCTGTTTAGTCTCTGACAGACGTAAGGCCTGTTCGCACATAACGAGGACATCTTGCACCTCCTCTTCGGGCCATTTTTGGCTGCGGCTCAAGCGCAAAATCCTCGACGTAGCACTGCTACGCCTGCGGTTTGGCGCTGGTCGCCACAACCAAATCTGACCCAAGTCTGA
>JBBRBT010000041.1:0-34733 GCA_038205495.1 Desulfobulbales bacterium | reverse complement strand
GGTGCGCGGGCCTGCCAAAGTCATGTTGCATTTGATGTTTGGTGTTGTTGCCCTCTTTGCCGATCAGTTAATCAAGTTGACGGGGTACTGAGATTTGCTCATCGGGTATTTGTGACTCAGACTTTTGCAAGAGGCTCAGTTTTCAAAAAATGAAGGAAGTGGCGTGGCAAGTATCATGAACCGTTTTTGCGCACAGATCCACACCGCTTTTCACACGTATTCTTGACAAAAGAGACCCCGGGCGGAGCCAAGGTGCGGCAAACCTGGGGCGTCCAAAGTATAGGTGTTCATTTTCCCATGTATTTTCTAGCCCAATTCCGTACAATAGCGGCATGAGAAGTAGGTGTGCCATCGTCACCGGTGCTTGGCACCAGGGGAGGAATCGTTATGAAAAGGAAATTGGTCATTGTGATGGTAGGCCTTCCGGCCCGGGGAAAGTCGACCATGGCGCGTAAACTCGGTCGCACCCTCGAACTCGACGGGATCAAGGTCAAAATTTTCAACAACGGCGAATTGCGCCGCAAGCTGGATATCGACGAGAATACCTCTTCCTCCGAGTTCTTTTCTCCCGCTAACACCAGGGGCAAGGAACTGCGGGAAAAAATTTCCCGGATCAATATCGAGGAGGCACAAGCCTTTCTCCGTGACTCGGGAGAGGTAGCGATCATGGATGCCAGCAACGTCACCCGCCAGCGACGACACGCTATTACCACGGCCTTTCCGGATCTGCCGCTTTGCTTTGTGGAATGTCTCAATGCCGACGAAGAGGCCCTAGAGGCTAACCTGGAACGTAAGGCCGGTTTGAAGGAGTTTCGTCATTTATCGCGGGAAAAGGCCTTGGAGAGTTTTCTCAAGCGCATCGCCTATTATGAATCGATTTATGAACCCTTGGATATCGAAGCCAACCGCATCCTGGTCGATTCCTTCGACAGTTGTATCCTCCAGGAGCGGATTACCGCAGTGCTCCCCTATTATGACCGGATCCGCGACATCATTACTACTCGGGTGGTGCGCAATCTCTTTCTCGTCCGGCATGGTGAGACCCATTTTAATCTCGAAGACCGTATCGGCGGCGATTCCGAACTCACCGACAAGGGGCGGGAGCAGGCCAATGCCCTGGCCGAGCACTTCACCACTATCCGCATCCCCATTATTTTCACCAGCAATTACACTCGGACCCTGCAGACGGCCACGCCGATTGCGGAGCGGCAGGATCCCTGCTCCATCATTGCCCTTCCTGAATTCAACGAGATCCACGCCGGGATCTGCGAGGGTATGACCTATCAGGAGATCCGACAGCAGATGCCGCATGTTGCCAAGGCACGAGGACCCAACAAGTATCGTTACGTCTATCCGCAGGGAGAAGGCTATGCAACCATGGAGGAACGGGTACACCGAGGGTTGAAGAAGGTATTTTTTCTCAATAATTATGACGAAAACATCATGATCGTTGGCCACCGGGCCGTCAACCGGATGATTCTTTCAAGCTTCCTCTCCCGTCAGGAGGAAGAGATTCCCTACATCTATATGCCCCAGGACCGCTACTATCACATCCAGATCGATCCGCACAAACGGATTTTCGAGCTGGTTCCCTACAAGAATACCCTCACTGCGGGGGGTGGCTGGTAGCCGGGGTGCGGAGTGACAGGGCGCGTGGGCTGAGAACTTACTGCAGGCGGGTGGTATCCGCATCGGCGTAGCCATGCTGGACGCCGTGTTTTTGTTCTTTTTCGGCAAGTTGTGCCCTGGCCTCTTCTTCGGAAATGCCGAGCGAGCGGGCCAGATCGGCAATTTCATAGCAGGGACTGCCGTCCGGAGCGTACCGTTGTGGCTGCAGTTCCGGGAAACTCTCCTGGGTTGCGTGGCCGCTGGCCTGCTGCAGCATTTCCTGTATCTCCGGCGGCCCGTAAAGCAGCAGCCATTCAACCGCCTCTGCCCAAAGTTTACTGTCCACGGTGGGATGCTGCAGAATTTCCATGGCCGATTCTCTGGTCCATTCCTGTTTAAATACTGTCATGAGCGTTTCTGCCTTGCTGTAAAGGAGGCTCGGGCTGGCTAGCTGTAGTCCCGCCTAAGTGTTGGGCCGGCATCTTTTTATTGCGGAGATGCTTTTATCTTTGGTGACGGCCATTGCTGTCTACTATAATCAAAACATTGGGCACGGCAACCGATTCATATAAGGAGAAAACGATGGGTGTGGATAATGTTTTATTACTCGAGGCGCTGGAGTGGTTCGATGAAACCGGAAAAGAGTTGCTCCACCGACTGCCTGAACAGGGTTCCGGGGAGATTAAGTTTGGCGCGCAGTTAACAGTCCGGGAAAGCCAGGCCGCAGTGCTCTTTTACAAGGGCAAGGCCTGCGATGCCTATGGTCCCGGTCGTCATACCCTCAAGACCGGCAATATCCCGATCCTCACCAAGATCCTGTCCGCCCCCTGGGGGATGATCAGCCCACTGCGGGCTGAAGTTTATTTTGTCAACCTCAAGGTTTTTACCGATCTTAAATGGGGCACCCGTGATCCCGTGGCCTTCCGTGATGCCGAACTCGGCCTGGTCCGCCTGCGTGCCCACGGTGTCTTCAATATCCGCGTGGTTCAACCAGTGCTGATGATCAACACGCTGGGCGGGACGATGGGCAAATTCACCACCGAGCAGGTCGAGGATTATCTGCGTCAGGTGATCGTCAGCCGGTTCAACGATTATCTGGGCGAACACCTCAAAAGCCTGTTCGACCTGCCCGGCAATTTCGACGATATCGCCGAGGGGCTGCAGAAGCGGCTCGCCTTGGACTTTGCCCGATTTGGCCTGGCTCTGGACTCCCTCTATGTCACCTCCATCACCCCACCCGAGGAAGTGCAGCAGGCCATTGATGACCGCTCTCGGATGAGCGTGATCAAAGATATGGATAATTTTGTGCGCATGAAGGCGGCCATGGCCATGGAAAAAGCGGCGGCCAGCGGGGGTGAGGCCGGGGCAGGGCTCGGGCTCGGGTTAGGCATGATGATGCCGGCCATGTTTGCCAATGTGCAAACCAACAGTAACCGTACTGCTGGCAGTGGCAATGAGGCGGAGGTGCGGTGCCCGGAGTGCGGCATGATGATCCCGGCCAGCGCCCGTTTCTGTCCCTTCTGCGGGCACCAACTGCTGCTCAATCAGCAGTGCGATAACTGCGGCAAAAATCTGCCGCCAGGCGTAAAATTTTGTCCTCGCTGCGGTCATTCTGCGGAGGAGCGGGCCAGGGAAATCATCTGCCCCCATTGCCAGACCACGAATCTGCCCCGGGCAATGTTTTGCAACCAGTGCGGCGAGAAACTGGGATGAAACGGTGGTCCGTTGGCCTACTGTGGCCAGAAGGTGAAGGGTGATGGATATCCGGGTTAAACAGGGTTGCCCGCAGTGTGGGGCCTCGATTGTACTGAGTGAAACCGAGCGTTTGCTGACCTGCACCTTTTGCGGCACCAAGAACTATCTGCAAAGCAATGGCCCCTTCCGGTATGTCTTGCCCATGGCCCAGCAACTCCAAGGGGCGGAGTCACTGCTGGCGCCCTATCTCCGTTTCAAGGGGACAATTTTTCTGGTGACCGACGAGGGCATCGAGCACCGGGTGGTCGACACCACCCAGGCGGCCAATCCGGTGCCCGGTCTGCCGCCTTCGCTGGGGGTTCGGCCGCAGGCCATGCAACTGCGAAGGATTGAGCGGGCCACGGCAGTCCGCTATCTGCCGCAGTCGCTCAAGGCCAGCGCCATCCTCGAAAAGGCGGCCACCATCAGTAACCTCACAGCCCAGGCCGGCAAGGATTTATTCCATCGCGCCTATATTGGCGAGAGTCTCAGCTATATATATCTCCCCCTGGTATGTAAACAGCAGGCCCTGTTTGACGGGGTGACCAATATCCGGCTTGCCGGTTTGGAAGAGTTGACAGGCCATCCCCTCCAGGGCAAGGCCTTTGATGAGGCCTGGCAGGTACGGTTTCTGGCAACCCTCTGTCCGCAGTGCGGTGCAGGATTGGACGGTGCCTGCGACTGTCAGGTGATGATCTGTGCCAACTGCCAGACCGCCTGGGGCTTCGGACCAGAGGGTTTGACCGGGATGGATTGGTTGATTGTACCTGGTGCGGCTCCTCCTCCCCTCTATCTGCCGTTCTGGAAAATCACTGCTCACATCCCAGCGTTGAAGATGTTTAGTTTTGCCGATTTTGTCGAGCGAACCAATCAGCCCTTCCTGCCCCGACCGACATGGCGGGAGCGGAGTATGAGTTTCTGGATTCCGGCGATTAAACTGCGACCGAAAATCTTCCTCCAGGCCGGTCGTCAGGCCACACTCGGCCAGTGGTTGATCAATCCGGTAGCCGGCAGGGTGGTGCAGAACCTATTTCCAGTGACCCTGCCGGCCTCGGAGGCTAAGCAGGCGGTCAAGCTCATGCTGGCGGCGGCCACCACCAGCCCACGGCTTATTTATCCCCACCTGCCGCAGGCGCAATTAACAGAGGTACATCTCCAGTTGGTGTATCTGCCTTTTGGTGACAAGGGGCATGATTGGGTGCAGCCTGATACCGGCATCGTCATTGGTAAAAATATTCTCCAGTTCGGTCGTTCCATGTAGTTTTGACACTCGTTGGACTCCGTGGTATAGCTGCGAAATGACGGCGGTCCAGCTGTTGGAACGTTGCGACCTTTTGTGGCACCTCTTTGATGATAGAACCACCTATGAGCGAACACGAACACTATATGGCAGCCGCCCTGGAGGGGGCACGTCAGGCGTTGAGCGATGGCGAGTTTCCGGTCGGCTGTGTCATGGTTGCCGAGGGACGGATCGTGGCCAAGGGCCGTCGACAGAACAGTGGCGAAGGCTGCCGCAACGAGATCGACCATGCCGAGATTCTCACCCTCCGGGGCCTGATTGCCGAGCATCCCGGTCTGGACTTGGGCACAGTGACGGTTTACTCGACCTTGGAGCCCTGCCTGATGTGCTATGCCACCCTGCTCCTTTCCGGTATTCGCAGCTTTGTCTGGGCCTATGAGGATGTTATGGGTGGTGGAGCGAATCTGCCCCTGTACATGCTTAACACCCTCTATGCACAGATGCGGGTCCACCTCGTAGACCGAGTGCTGCGGGCGGAAAGCCTTCGTCTCTTTCAGCAATTTTTCCAAACCGGGACCTACTGGCAAGACAGTTTGCTCGCCCATTACACCCTGGCACAACCGCTGGAGGAGGAAACCCCATGACCCCCGCACCAATGGCCCGAACCGTGGGCTTTCAGCGGGGGGAGCGCAACGTCTTTTTTCATCTGCTCACCGCCTGCAACCTTGCCTGCCGACACTGCTACATCAACCCCGCCCAGCACGGCACCGCCACCCTGTCGCTTGCCACCGTGCTGCAATGGCTCAAATTGTTTGCCCGGCCTCAACGCCAGACCAACCTCATTCTTTTGGGCGGCGAGCCCACCCTGCATCCCGATCTGGCTCCTATCATCAGGGCGGCAAAATCTATGCGGTATGCGGTGACCGTGGATTCCAACGGCTATCTCTTTCATAATCTGCTGGACAAGGTTACGCCTCGGGAACTGGATTATCTCAGTTTCAGTCTCGATGGCCCGGATGCAAGCGTCAATGACCCAATTCGTGGCGAGGGGGTCTTTGCGGTCTGCACCGACAATATCCGCAAAGCCGTGGCTGGTGGCTTTACCACCAGTCTCATCTATACGGTTTCCGGCCTCAACATCAAACACCTGCAGCGGATGCCCGCATTGCTTGCTGATATGGGGGTGCGTCGCTTCTTCATTCAGGTGATCGGCCTGCGCGGCAATCCAGCAGTTTCTAAACCAGAGGCTGCGATCAACTGGCAGGTCGAACCGGAACAGTGGCTCGCCGTTGTTCCCCGCGTTGCCGAGGAGGCTGCCCGGCTCGGTATCCATGTTATCTATCCCAAGGTCTATCTCGACCGCGATGAACCCTTTCAGTGCGCCGGTATAGTGGCCGAGAATTTTTTTATCTTTCCCAACGGCCGGGTCTACCAGTGCCCACTCTGCGAAGATCACCCCATTCACAGTTATAGCGTTGACGACAATCGGCTTGTGCACCGTGAAGGTCTTTTCGAGGACCGGTTTTTCCCGCTTTCCATTCCCGAAGGCTGCGTCATGAACCGTTTGCTGCAGCCGGACAATATCAGTTACAACCCGGACGGCTCCCCGATGCACCGCATTTCCTGCTGCCTGCTCAAGCAGGAGATTCAGCCGATTTAATCCTCAACCGACATCCACGTCTACAGCGAACCGGGTAAGTGGACGCTGGACTTCAACCCACCAGATGACACTGAACGGGGATAGCGGGATGATTTTGCTCTGGAAGATTTCCTGGACCACGCCAAAACGGCTTCCATCAAGCAAGGACGAGCCGAGGAGGTTTGAATATCAAACGACTGGTGGGTCAAAATTACCAGGACGCTTCGTCTGAATGATTTGATTTTGCATGAACCGGCTGCTAATTATACGAAAATGACCATAGATTTCTTCAACTGCAGAGAGCCAGGGCAATCTGAGCGGCACTCACAATTCATACAACCGCTCATCTCGGAAAGGGGACCGGCACCCAAACTGGCTTTTTTTCTTTAGCGCCTCCTCCAGACTGAACGGATCTTCTGAATCCATCAGGTCGCCCATTTCCCGTTCAATCTGTTCCGGATCTTCACCGGCTTCCATCCGGGCAATAGCCTCTTCCATCGACCCTCCCAGAGAAAGCCCAGTTTTGTCCGCAAATTTACGCATCAGGCTTGCCATCTGTCGCGGATCCTCTGCATTGAGGTGCTCGGCTTCACGCATCAACCCGGACAGGGCTTGCTCCATTTTGGATTCGTCCAGTCGCCCCACCGGATCAACGTCGCCCGTTTCCTGAGCTTTTCCGATGGTTGCAAAGACCGACATCAACTTTTGCAGTTGTAGCTTGCCGCACTTGGGACAATTCGGCCGCTTTTCAGTATTGGGTAGCCCGGAGTAGAAATTAAAAACTGTGTTGCACTGATCACAAAAAAAATCATAGATAGGCATATTATTCAGTGAAAAAAAAGGGGAAAGCCTCGGAGGATGCCTCAAATACGGCGCTTTCAGAGTGCTTGACTAAACACTGGCAAGGACTGCATCAATATCAGCATCATTCACCTGATCGGTGATCCGTACTTTGCCGAGTGCCTCGGGCAGCACAAAAAATATCTGGCCACCAACAGATTTCTTATCAGCACGCAGATATTTTCGGATAGCGTCACGATCAAGCTCCAAGGGAATTTCGGTGGGGAGACGGAACTGTTTCAACAGTTCCGAAATATTTTCGACAACACCCGTATCTGTGCAGCCTCCGCGAACAGCCAACTCAGCCACAGCACACATGCCGATGGCCACGGAAAAACCGTGGTTCAACCGATAACCGGAAGCCGCCTCTACCGCATGGCCGATGGTATGTCCGAAATTGAGAATCCGACGCAACCCCCCTTCCCTCTCATCCCGCTCCACCACCGAAGCCTTCAACTCGCAGCATCGCTGAATCATCGACACGATGGCTGCGGGTTCCAGAGCAAGGATGGCCCCACGATTGTCAGCGAGCCAGGCGAAAAATTCAGCATCAATACTGACACCGTATTTAATAACCTCGGCCATGCCCCCCAGAAACTCCTTTTCGGGCAGGGTTTTCAGTACTTCGATATCGATGTAGACGCCCTTCGGTTGATAAAAAGTGCCGAGGAGGTTCTTCCCTTGGAGAATATCCACACCCGTTTTGCCACCGACCGAACTATCCACCTGCGCTAACAGGGAGGTCGGCACTTGCACAAAGGGGATACCGCGCATGTAAATGGAGGCAAGAAATCCGGTGATATCCCCGGTTACCCCCCCACCAAGGGCAAGCAACCCATCGCTACGGTCAAAACCCCGCTGGGCAAGTTCACTGGCAAGAGTACCGATCGTCTGTAGGTTTTTGCTGGACTCGCCGCGTGGAAACAAAATCAGTTCACTGGCAATCCCCGCCTGCTGAAGGGATTGCAGGACCTGCTCGCCATACAAAGCCCCTACTCTATCATCACTAATAATCCCATACCGTTTGGATATCTTTACGTCCTGCAGGAATGGACCTATCTGCTCTAGCAATCCGCTGCCAATGATAATGGGATAACTTCGTGCCCCTAGGCCGACTTGAATCGTCTGTTGAATCATTGTCTGATGTCCTACTCTTTGAGATGGGGGAGCATGCAGAAAAAAGAGAAAAGTACGGCTCGGTCAACCTATCGGCCAAATACTTGTTTGTCTTGCTCGCCCTTTACCCTGCCTTGATTTAAATAAAAAAAAGGAGATACCGCACGAGGCGGTATCTCCTTTGTCATTCAGCTCCTCAGTAAAACTGAGGAATTACATGGCAGAGCCGGAAGCAGCACCCTGCATCTTAACTTCAACCTTCTCGGTCAGACCGGCATAGTACGCTCTCAGACGTACCAAAACCTCTTCGCGACCGAAGTGGTCAACTACCTGAGCGCCCTCGGACAAAGCCTTACGCAGCTTGGTTCCGGAAAGGATAACGCGGTCATCTTTGGTATGCGGACAAGTACGGAGAGAAGCCATACCATCGCACTTGTGGCAATAGAAGGTCCAGTCGATCTTCATCGGACGGCAAAGCAGATCCTTGGCAGGATTTCCGGTTTGAGGAATACGATCAAAAATCGTCTGAGCCTCGAATAAACCGTAGAAATCACCAACACCAGCGTGATCGCGACCGATCAGCATGTTGTTAACGCCGTAGTTCTGGCGGAAGGTTGCATGGAGCAGGCCTTCACGAGGACCGGCATAACGCATATCCAACGGATAACCAGCGTTGATGACGTTGTCTTTAACAAAATAATTCTCGATAAGGATCTTGATAGCTTCAATGCGAACATCAGCAGGAATGTCGCCTGGTTTGAGGTTACCAATCAGGCTGTGGATCAGAACGCCGTCACATACTTCAACTGCGATCTTGGCCAGATACTCATGAGAACGATGCATCGGGTTACGCAACTGCAGGGCAGCAACGTTGGCCCAACCACGCTCGTCGAACATAGCACGAGTCTCAGCAGGTTTCAGGTACACACCCGGGTATTCTTTTTTGTACTCGCCTTCGGACAGGACTTTAACCGGGCCAGCCAGGTTGACTTCTTTTTGAGCCATTACCATGATGACGCCAGGATGATCTTTCGGAGCGATTTCCCAGAATTTGTCACCAACAGACTCTTCGCCTTCGCCTTTGAAAACTTTTTCGCACTCAAATTTTTTGTCGGCGTCGGTCATCTCGAACTTCTCGGTAACCTTCATGGTAGCGAAGGTCTCGCCTTTCCGTACCAATGCAATCTCGTCGCCAATTTTGATACCAGCAGCATCCGCAGTGGTTACATCCAGGGTAATCGGTACTGGCCAGAAGGTACCATCGGCCATCTGGAAATTCTCGCAAACGCCTTTCCAGTCAGCTTTGGTCATGAATCCAGAAAGAGGAGAAAAACCACCGATACCCATCATGATCAGGTCGCCTTTAGCGCGGGCGGTGATTTCAATCTGCTTCAAACCTGCGGCTTTTTTCAATTCAGCTTCACATGCGGCACCTTCAAGCAGGGCACAAACAAGACCTTTTCCGCCGTGGGGCGCTACCAATTTTGAACTCATAATTTTTTCCCTCTCTGGTTTTATTCTTGTAAGAACATTCAACCTACATAAATTCCGATCAGATTCGCCGGATAGGACCTGACGCAGAAAAAAAACTGAACCGGCATTCAGTTGTACTCGCTATTTATAGGGAAGACCATTGGAAGTCAAGAAAAATAATTCATGGGAATGATCAAGGAAAATGATAATTCCATGCACTCACGTGAATACAAGATGCATGGAGTCTATAAAAAACAATGCAATACCTCCTCAATATATCATTGAGGAGGTATTGCATATGCCCTTCAACATGCCCAACCTTGTCTTTCAAACCATATAGACAATTTTGACACTTCCAAAAAATTCAGTCTTCTCTATAAATCCCATTTGAAATGGCTGGCCTATACAGCACAATACCTATCTAAAGAAATACTTTTTCAACGCCTTTCGCGCCAACCGCTTTTGCCTGATTTTGACATTCCAGGATTAATTTCTTTGATGCCGCGGATAGCGCCTGTACTCGTTTGCACAAATGCTTCAGAGCCAGCATCCTTGCCGGTATGGATGTTTGGGGTGATAGCCATTCCTTGGCCGAGAGAAACGGTGGTCAGCATTCTACGCTCGCCAAAGTCAACCACCCCATCACTGTTGGAATCGACCCAGGTAAAGCCCACAGTTGGATCAAAATACGCCGTACCAGTTTTGTAATAGAGAGCACGGAGGAAACTGCTCCCTTCTATGTTACAGATATCCTGAGACGGTTGATAGGTGGTGAAGGTCAACAATTCACCCAGCAAAGCCGCGCTCCCGAGATTCCGCTCTCTTTGCAAAGGAAAATCAAGATACCAGCCACTTCGGTTGATATCAATCTCTTGTACCAAATCATTCCACGTAGTTATAGTTGTCGTACCCGTAACATTCTTGACAGTTTTATCATCGTAAACCTCAGCATCGGTCACATCTAAGAGCTTGGCCAAATCAACAGCCGCCCAGGTAAACCCTGAGGTGTCTGAGGGTTCT
The DNA here is from genome assembly GCA_038205495.1 of Desulfobulbales bacterium. GTDB lineage: Bacteria > Desulfobacterota > Desulfobulbia > Desulfobulbales > Desulfobulbaceae > Desulfobulbus. The sequence goes on along the minus strand of JBBRBT010000041.1, from coordinate 24,063 downwards.
TTCAGTCCATAATAACTTTGCTGGATAGTATTAGGAGCATCATCGCGCACGAAAAACCTGCCTGTTCCGAAGAACAACCATCTTTCCCTGTCTCCTTTAAAAGTTTTTTTATCGTCCAGCGTTATAGAGAGTGGAGCCGTAACCGGTTGATGCAATGAAGTGAGATCAACCAAAACATTACTGGATTTTGTAGCGTCAGCAGTGCCGTTGTTATCCGTATCAATGGGTGCATGCCAAGTGCTGATCTTGGGATCATCATCAAAGATGAGTCGACGAACTTTACCAGCCCATCCGGCGGTCTTATTTCCTATCACAGTGCCGAAATAGACGGCATCTGTGTTAAAATCGAGATCATAATCCACCGACACCAGTTGTGAAATAAAACTGTTGGCTTCGTACTCATCAAAATGCCAGGTAAGCGAAGGAGTGGCAATCTTGGCGCTTATCGTGGTCGCGCTCCCCAAGGTGTTAATGGTCCGAACCTCCTTGTTCACCACCAACGCTTTTAAATCAACGATAAAGGACTTTGCTTTCTGCTCACTGACAGCACTGCTTAAGGGGGTGCCGGTTGTTGGATTTCCCGAGGAATCGGCCGGACCTGAACCAAAAACAAGATACCAGTCATTGCTTGCAAAGGTTGCGGCCGCGCCCGTCCCTTGTTTGGAACGCATGGGAATGACTGCGGGAAAACAAGTGGTATACCCCTGGCCGTCGAGTGCGATTTCTCCAAGCACCCGCGGCGGAATCTCCGGATTGGTTATATCAAAGAGAACAAAGGCTGATTTCATTGTTCTATCAGTGGCAGTGACATAGTTACTGCCATCTTTTTTGTTCATATCCGCACGTATCTGCCCACCGCCAAATTGCATACCAATCGCCATGACCGTACCCCATCCACCCGGATGATCGGCATCAATGGCATCGCCAGCAGCAGTAACAAAGATTTTAGCATCAAAAATCTTTGGTTTCATATCCATATAATAGACATGCGGGTAGTCGAGTTCAGTCAGCCAGTATAGGTGCGGCAATAAATTATAGGGTACATACGCCCATATTTCAGCTCCAAGTGCATAATCGGTCGTACTATCATTTGCTGCAGAGTCACCGTCCCAGTCAACAGGTTCCTTGATTGAAGTAATAAAACTATTACTTACGGAATTAAAGAATCCGCCGTTAAAGGCATGAACCATGCCGTCATTGCCACCGACGTAGACCACCGTTCTCCGCTTGTTATAACGAGCCGCAAATTCGCCATACGATTTATCCCGATACAACAGATGATACCCTTCGGCCGGAGCACTTACAACGGTCGGCGTGGAATGCACAATATCTCCCAAGCGCCACACCTTGTTAGGGTGATTAGCAACCTTTTCATACGACCGGTTCCGCATGGCCGGCAAGGTATAGGTGCCCATGGAGACAGTCCCCTGGTCTTCTCCCCTGATATAATTGATCTGGCGTTGGGTCTGGGTCGCCAGGTAGGCTTCAAAATAGCTGCTCGAGCGAAGAGTGGAAATCAAAGTTGATTCATCAGCAAAGCTATCAAACAAGGTCAGGTAGGGGTAAACGGTGCCCGCATCGGTCAGCTTTGCAGCGGGCACTGGATCTTCACTGATAAAATCGATCTGCTCGCCACTATCTGCCACCATGTTTTTATTTTTATCGACCATGGTGAAGATGTACCGGCGCGGCGTGGTCGCGTTGTATACTCGCTGGGTAAGGGGATCAATCGCGTTGGCGCCGGAATTCTGATTCAACCAGTCGGTTGCGGCCCAGAGATAATGTATATCTTCAAGGGTTACCGGCCCAATCCCTGGTTCAGTAATCGTGATCTGACCGTCACCGTTGGTATCCACCTCTTTATCCAGCACACCGTTACAGTTAAGATCCTCATCCTCCATGATGTTGTTGTGATTGGCATCCTCCCAAACAACAGCATCAACAACACCATTTTTGTTTAAATCATAGCCGAGAACCCTCTCATCAAACGCCCTGTTCAGGATACCATCTGGTTTATCCTCGCCAGGGTCCAAGATACCGTTGCCATTTAAATCCTCACCTGGGTCCAAGATGCCATTCCCATATAAATCCTCACCGGCATCCAACTTACCATTCTTGTTGGTATCTTCGTCCAGGGAAAAATCCAGCTGATTATTACCGTTCAGGTCTTCACCAGGATCAAGAATGCCATTATGGTTGACATCCTCATTCACCGGTTGATTGAGGATGCCGTCACAATTCAGGTCTTCGTGCTGAAAAACACCGTCATGATTCTTGTCTTCGGTATCAAATTGGCCATTATTATGCCAACTGGGAATATCCGGAGAAAAAACAGTGGTATCTTCGCTGTCGACTATTCCATTCTCATTGACATCATCGTACTTGTAGACCCCATTATCTCTAAAAACGACAATGAGATCCCTGGTAGTGTCCAACACGCCGTTCTTATTCAGGTCTCCGCTGGTGCTGGTTTCGATGAATTCGTTCAGGGTCTTATCACCATTGGTATCTTCCCGTAGATTGCCTTTTGAATCGACAAAGAGAGCGTGCAACTCGCCCACCCAGGTCAACTCGCCCATATTGCTTTCCCGGGTAGGATAAAAGATCGATTGATACACCGCACCCTCACCGGATCGGGAGTTGGAAATAACCGAGGCCGCCGTACCGGAGGAGGCCCGACTGAGCATGGCCGTAAAGGATTTGGTGAGTTGTTCCTCAAGCTTCAAGGCGTTGACTACGTAAAAATAATTATCTGGAACTCCGTCGCCGTCTGCATCCCATTCTTCGGCAAGGTTGGGGACTGGCGGGGTCAGATAATCGATGGCGCCGTTGCCGTTGAGGTCCTCGCCTGAATCAAGCAGTCCATTTTTATTGGTATCTTCCGTCGGCGTATCTTTATCTATGAAACCGCCCCATTTCGCGGCATACCAAAGTGGGTTTTCCAAGAGGGTAGCCACCGTACCCGTGGTGCCAACGGTAAAGGTTCTGGTGGCGATCAATGGCAAGGCTATACCGTCGTTCCAACCTGTCCCGGGAGTTGTGGTGGTGGACGGAGTGTCGAGGAAGTAATCCGGGTCGTCTGCCGTATTTGTATCAAAATCGCGGACTTCCAGGTACACTCCGTCTTTGGTCGTACCGGAAATGATATACCCCATGTGCTGGATAATGCCACCAGCCGCATAGGTTGAACGGAGATTCAAAGTGATGGTGCCATTTGCATTCACAATGTACTCGTACTCAACGATAGCATCCATGTCATGATCAGCACCCTGCTCCACGTCTTCATAGTTGATTCTGAATTTTCCGTAGGTGGGAGTGATGGTCTGGACAAAGAAATCAACAATCTGGTTCGTTGGCTGAAACGCGGTTGCAGCCGGATTGATACTTTCGCCTCCCACTGACTTGGCAAAGGGGACCAGAGTCACCTTTTGCCCATTGGCTTCGATATTAATCTTCGGCAACGGCGAAGCCATACCAACAACATAGGAGGCGACATGCTGAGCATTAGCAGCCGAAGTACTGATATCGTGCTGCATGCCGAAATAGGCGACGGAGGCAGCATAATAACTGCCGAGCTTGGTCGGTTCTTCAGGACAGAGCCCACGAATTTTGCCCAGGTCGGTGACGGTTTTAGGTGTACAGGAGTTATCATAGGTTGATTCTTCCTGCCCGATATAATGACTTCCGCCTATTCCTTCTTTGGCACTGATGGCAGTTGCCAAACTGGACACATCAAGGGGCTTACTCACCCCTGCAGAATTTTTATAGGTTAAATCACCAGTAAAGGTAGGATTAAAATAACTCCCGGGGAGTTGGTCGGAGTCATAGGTCGGGTAGATATCACTCAGGACAAGAATAAACGGTTTGGCACAATTCTCAAAACCATCGAGGCAACTGTTATGATTCAGATCTTCTCCGGAATCGATTACCTTGTCCCGGTCGACATCTTCAAGCAAATACGGATTAATCCAAGCAGGTTTGGGAAGACCGAGTGCAGTATCAATGGTGCTCGCATTGGTAACGTAATCCGGGGTGGCCGAGGCCTTGCCGGCAAAATAGCGCAAGGCCTCATACATCATCTCCCCCACCGGATTGCCCCAGTTGGGGAATTCCTTATCGTACATCGGCCGGGTTGTGACCCAAGCGCTTCCGGACCGCTCGTTTTTATATTCAAAATTGGAATACTGAAACCCATAAACCCGCAACGCATCAATGGTGCCGATTGTCCCTTTGGGGGTGGTAATAAACTGACCGGTGGCGAGGTTGATTTCATCGGTGATTGACTGGATGTTTTTACGTAAAATACCACCCGAGATATTGTTGTCGTAGGAGCCGGTCAGCAGGCCGAAGTACATCCGATCGGTCTCACCGTAGCGTTGCAGCAACCCAACCGGTTTGTACCCTCCCGACTTATATTGCTTGCAGTTACTTTCAAGCAAGGAAGGGTTACAGACTTCCACTTGGACAACATAGTCGGTAACCGTCGATGCGGCAGTTTTGACATCGTAAACCGTTTGCCGTAAATCACTGAACGATCCGGCCGGGACAATCTGCCAAGTGGACGCCATTCCAGGCACCTTCCAGTACAGGGCCCAGCTGTCGCTTCCCGTTGCTTCCTGATGACGAAACTCGACAAGATGGGTGCCTGCGGACAAGGTCACCGTTCCTGAATGACTGTCGAGACAGGCAGTAGTGCTGCAGGCGCTATGCCCGCTTGCATTGTACCATCCGGCAATAAGGTTACCGTCAATCAGCACCTCGACGTTATCATCGCCGTCCACCGCAAACCCATAGGTGCCAGCTGTGGCGACAGTCAGATTTCCGGAAAAAATGTTAAGATAATAATCGCTGCCATTGGGAGAAGTTGCGGCAAAGGGATTGCCGCTACCGTTGATATTTGCAACCGTCTTTGAACCTTGCTGATGGGAAGCAATTGCAAACTGGGCAACTAAATCGATATAGGCTTGGTGATCAGCCGGATAGCCAGTGTAGACGGTACCGGTTGATTCCATGGAGGTGCGATCGGCAACCGGCCGCTCCTTGGCCACCCATTCCCAGATGCGATGGGTATTGTTTGGCAAAACCCGGAGGAGGGGGGTGTCATACATCGGTTCATTGTCAGTATCGGTATCCAGAGCGGCATTGTAGTCTTCATCGCCAGCATTGGTAGAAGCAAACAGATGCCGGGTTGCGGGGGCGGGCAGATCAAGCGGTGTATAATCACGAATATCATATCCGTCGTGAGCGATACTCTCATACTCCTTGCCCCAGGAATGCGCATCCTGAGGGATGAAAACCCGACGCAATAGAGTGGCCGTGCCCGTGTCTATCGCCCTGGAACCACCATACAGCACCTTGCGAAGCGCATCCATCCTCGACATGGTCAGGTAGTTGAGAAAATCACCGCTCCATTCAAGAGCGCCTGAACAGGTCTTAATGGGCCGCCCCGAGGCAGTAGGCGCTGAGGTGGGGTTAAATCTTCCATCAACACCTAGAGTACCAGCAGAGGTGTAGGTGTAACACTTGTACGAATCGAAATACCCGTAATAATCTATCCCTTTGTTCCAATGGTGGTCGCCGTTCAAATCCGTGTACGATTCTGTCGCACTCCTTTGCCCGTCATTGTCAGTATCGACAAACGGTTCGGATTGTCCCTTGTACCCGACATCCAAAGTGCCGTCCTCATCGAGATCCGTGGCATCGTTATAGGCCTCATAATAGAGTTTATGGCTCTTATCCATGACCATCATGACTAGTGGCGGAGCATCAGCACTGAGAAATGGAGGCAGTGCCTTATAATCACTTGCCTTCTCCGCAAAGAGAACGGCTGGCGCCAGCAAGGTGACAGCACAGCACAACCAGGTGAATATTAAAACGGGACGTCTCGAGTTCTGCATAATCTGCCTCTTACTTGAAAAAGAACTGTACACGATAAATTCGGAATCCTTCTTTGGCGATCAACACTTTATCCCCAACCGAGAAATAACGGAGTAAAGCAGGAGTAACCTGCTGTTCCTGATACCCGGTAAACTTCGCATCCACTTGAATGGTGGGCATAAACATATATTTAATACGATTGATTTCGATATAATAATATTTGTCCTGCCAAGGCTTTGAGGTAATCACCCCTTCCAGGTTGACAGTCTGGGCAAGGAGCGTCCCGGAGAAGTAGCCGGTACAAAGAAGCACCATGGCAAATAACAAGATCTTACCGGTGAAAAATAAAATTGTTCCTGAAGCTAATTTCTTCATACCCTCTCCCTGAATCAAGAAATAACCGTCTTCCCAAATTTTGAATAGCTGAGCAAGGTTATCGACATGCTAAATAAAAATACCGTTGGATCAGTAGGTACAGTTCCCTTCGAAACCGATTAAATGATGCCAATCGAGGCGAACGATGGATGCACTGTTGGTTAATCCCAGATGTTGCGCATGTATCTGGTACGCTATATACGCCCCACCTGCGGCAGCGCCCTTACCCTTTCCTTCATATCCTTGGGCGAGTTGGATAGCGCTTCCCGTGGCCAGAAGCGTCTGACCCCAGACAGCAACGTTTGTTACCGGGATGGCATCACGATTAACCCTGTCTCCCGGTATTCGTAATGAACGAACATTGAGAGCAGGAAGTTGTGCCAAGTTCTGTGCGGGTGTTCCCGCCATAGTCCCTGCTGCATGGGCAATATCGCCCATGGACTCGTCAAAGGCAAAAGAACCATCAAAAACATCGACGCCGCCGATAGAGAAGAAGGTAGTAGGATCACTATTATCAAGACCACCCGGAGCCGTCTCGAAACCTACTGCGCAGGCGATATTCTGCTCCACTAATTCAGCGCCGATCTCAGTGGCACCATCGGCTTGGTAGAACGTCTGTTTACCCACCTTTCCATTACCCGCAATATTCAATTCAACGGTAGTGGTACGAGTTGCCGCGATACCGATGATGGTCAAAAGGACCAACATCAGCAGGGAAAGGACCAGGACGAACCCTTCTTCATTGTTATGGATTTTGTTTTCCATCAAAATAATCCGAATTAAATAGTATCATCTTTATAGTAGGTGAAAACAACAGGAGGTGAAGGGGTATTTACCTCCTGGACCAGGATACGGACGGTAACAATCTTGGGGAAAGGGATATCTATGGCGAAATTATAATAGAGGATGAAACGATTATCCGGACTTTGTTCCCAAAAATCAGCGGTTGCCGCAGTCGCCGCATCAAGACCGAAATTGGGTATCGCATCCACATTATCATCATCGAGAGCATTATTGTTGATGTCTTGGGCAAGTGAGCTGCCATCATTTGTCCTGTCCAACAGGGTGATTCTCTTGTTGGAATAATTTTCTCTCGACGGCCGGGGAGAACCCGTTAAATTAGTTGGGAATCGAACACTGTCAGCAAAGATATCGGGAATATCTTTCAAGTCTCTCAGCATGACACTCTCGATTTGATTTCCCGCCCACGATGCCCCCAAGGTCACTTGATTCGCCTTAGCATTGCCCTGGATAGAAATTATTTGCATGGTGTATAACGACAAAATACCAACCACGAGGATGCTAATTGCCACCAATGCTTCAATCAGGGTAAAGCCATGTTGGTTGTTTAATACACGCATCGTTTTCATAATCCCATGTTCCGACATTGCACGGTGGTTATCATTAATCTTCTCCTGAAATTGTCGTTAAATCCTGCCGCCCCCCCCCAGATGGCTCCGGACCCGGTAACATACTGACGGGCGTCTCGGTACTCAGGATCTGCTCTATCGGCGCGGGCAAGCATGGAGATCTGAATGCTTCGGATGTCATTCAATTGTCCCGCCAACGGGGCTAACGTATTAGTATTGTTCTTCAAGATGTAATTGAATTCCACAGCAACAATATTTTCGGCTAGATCCTGAAAACCCGCGGCAAAGGCTCGACGGCCAAACGGCGCCACTCCCGCATCGGCAATACCATCCCCGTTGGCGTCATTAGCGAGGCTGAAGCCAAAGGTTGTATTTTCGTTTAGGTCTAAAAGATCGCCATCACCGTCATCGGCTGTACCGGTTGCGTCGTTGGTAGTATCACGGGTAAATTGAAGACTTCCTTTTGAGGCAGTAACAATGCCGGCACTTGCGGATTTCGTGGGGTCATACCCCGCCATCCGAATATCCCTGACCATGATATCCATGGCTGCGCGCAGGTTTTGCTGCATCTCCGCTATCTGATCTTGTGCGATATAGGATCTCTGCATCGTTATATAGGAGGAATAAATAGCCCCGGTGACAACCCCAACCAACAGCAGGGTGATCATCAACTCAACCAAAGTGAACCCTTCGCTCTTTTTTAAATGCATAGTGTTCTCGTGTCTTATTGCCATGGAGTAGGACCTGCGCCCATCCATCTCCGGATGCGTATCGATCCGCTGCTCACCGTGCCCACCGCATAGGCTGTCGTGTTGCCCTGGTGATCAAGGTAGACAAAACCGGCGTTTCCCGTACCTCTGGAATTAAAGGTTACCGCAGTAGGGACATAACTCACATCCCCGTTAGGCCAAGCGCCACCCGTCGCATCCACAGTAGCCGCACCATGGCCGAAACCAATGCCGCTGTTGTAGGTGGTCAGATCCATCCTTTGCACAATCGTATTATCCCCGGTCCCAGTCGGATCGCCGGCGCCTGTCCACGTTCCATCTGCCCCCTGATTACTGCAGAGATAGAGCCGATTATTGACCGTATCAAAGACGATAGCCCAATCCCTGTTATCCTTAATGGCCTGCATCCGGGCGTTCTGCATGAGGGAAAAAACATCCCGTGCCGCACTTTTGAGCCGTATATCCGGAAGCCAGGTCAGAATCAGCGGAGTACCGATCCCGGCCAATATTCCGATGATAGCCATAACAACTATCAACTCGACAAGAGAAAAACCAGCGAAACTCCGCCAGCAGTTGCCTCTTTTATGATGAGCAAGAAGCCTTCGTAAAATCGAAATCATCGTCAACATTTTCACCCGTTGTCTTTGCATCGCATCCTGAAATAGAAAAAATAGCAACAAAGCATACTTGCTTCATGCAATTCAACATCCCGAACAGAAAGAAAGGCATAGAATATTTACAACCAACTAGATCTACAACAAATAGTCATAAAGCTGAGCCATCCCACCATCCCCAACCCCTCCCTCGACCCCAACCAACTGTTAATTAATTTTACAATTCAAGAGCATTGTCTCAACTATTTTTACAGTCCCGGTCATCAAGGCCATACTCCTTCATTTTACTCAACAGGGAGGGATAGCTTATTTCCAGCACCGTGCAGGCTTTACTTTTGTTGCCGCTCACCACCTGCAAGACCCTTGAGATGATTTTCTTTTCAAAAATCACCTTCGCTTTTTTCAAAGAATAGGTTCCCAAAAAATCATCCAGGCGTCTACTTTGATTCACTCCACCCAGATTCGTCGGTAAATTCTCTGGTTCGATTATTTGCTTTTCAGCAAGTATCACCGCCCGCTCCAGGACATTCTCCAATTCCCTAACATTCCCCGGCCAATTGTAATTAAGTAAAAGCTGCATCGCCGCGGGCGCCACACCCTGTATTGGGATGTCGAGGCGCAAAGAGAACCGATGCAGAAAGAAATCGATCAATGAAGGGATATCCTCTTTATGCTCCCGCAAAGGAGGGATATGGATATTAAGAATATTGAGGCGATAAAACAAATCCTCCCGAAATAATCCCTTGCTGACTAAATCCTGCAGATTTTTATTGGTGGCAGCAAGAATACGAACATTAATAGCCTGACTCCTTGCAGCACCGACCCGCCGTACCTCCTGCTCCTGGAGCACCCGTAGGAATTTCACCTGGAGATCAAGAGGCAACTCCCCGATTTCATCGAGAAACAGGGTGCCGTTATCCGCCTCTTCAAACAAACCTTTCTTATCTTTATCAGCGCCGGTAAAGGCCCCTTTGACATAACCAAAAAACTCGCTTTCCAGTAGATTTGCAGGAATACCGCCGCAGTTGACGGCCACAAATGGAGCGGCCTTCCCCTTCCCCACCTTATGAATGCCTTTTGCCACCAGTTCCTTGCCGGTTCCGCTTTCTCCGGTGATCAGGATGGTTGTGTTATACTTGGCAACCTTTTCGGCAAGCTGAAAGACCTCCTGCAGCGCCTTACTTTTGCCGACCATACCGCCAAAGGAACGTTGATTATCGAGAGAATCTAATTGCGCTTTCAGCTGCACATTTTCCCGGCGTAGCCGCTCCCGCTCTTCCGCCTTGCGCAATACCAGCAAAATCTCCTCAACCTTGAAGGGTTTAGAGATGTAATCGTATGCCCCCTTCTTAACGGTTTCAATCGCCTGATCAACGGTGCCGTAGGCCGACATCATGATCACCGTGGCAGGATGCCGGTTCTCCTGCAGCTTGCAAAGAAAGGCCATGCCGTCCATGACCGGCATCTTCAGGTCACAAAGAATAAAATCATAGTTCTTCTGCCCTGTTCGGGTGAGCCCTTCAGCCCCATCCCCGGCTACATCAACCGAATAGCCGCACTTGGCGAGCAGGGTGCTGAGCATGTGGCGCATGTTGGCTTCATCATCAATGACCAGGATGGTCTTCAGCATCTTGGTTCCTCTGGAAAATCGACGGCCCCATTATCTTTTTCATTGGCGATTGCATCCGACACAACGCCGTTCTCTGTCACCAAGGGCAGTTGGAGCTGCACGGTTGCGCCCTCCCCCGCAACACTCTGCAACTGTATCTTGCCGCCCATGGATTCGATCAGCGCCAAGGAGACCGACAGACCGAGACCCGTTCCGGACCCGGGTTCTTTGGTGGTAAAAAACGGGTCAAAAACCATATCGAGCAGCTCAGGACTCATGCCTTCGCCGTTATCCTGCATCGCAATTTGCAACATATTGGTTTCATTGTCCGGATCAGAGAGCACAGCCAGTGAAGTTGTCAGCATAATAGTACCCTCACCCTGTTTCTTGCACTCCTTGATGGCATCCACCGCATTGATCAGACAATTAAGGATCACCTGCCGCAGTTGTTCTCTATCTGCACAAACGATACTGTTTCCAGCCTGCAAGGTAAGCCCCAGCTGGATACCCCCCAGAAACGGTTGTGCCTGCAGCGTTTCCACAAGTTCGGCAAGCAAGGCATGGACATCAAATCGCACGGGTTCGCCTTTCGAGGTTCGGGCATAATCCAACAACTGACGGATCAGGCCATCCACCCGCCCCAACTCCTGCAAGGCCCTGGCAACGTATTCCGCTTGCTCGGACGCGCTATTGCTGTCCATGCCCAATAATTGCAGATATCCCTGCGCCACGCCAAGCGGGTTGCCTATTTCATGGGCCAGACCCGCAGCAAGTCGGCCGACCGAAGCTAGTTTTTCCGCCCGGACCATCTCCCGCTGGTTTCCATGCAATTGTTTATTTTTCCGTGCAAGCTCCTCGATGGTCTGTTTGAGAATATCCTTATCGTGCTCAATCCGCTGTACCATACTGTTAAGACTTGCGGACAACTGATTCATCTCATTTGACTTTTGGTACGTTGTAAAAAGGCGGGATTCCTGCATCTGGTAATTATCAGCCACATTGATCAAGCGATCAAGCGGACGGATAACCTGGCGAGTAAGTCTGAAAAACCCAACAACGGTCAATATAATGGTATTAATAAGTATATAGACAAGAATATGCCGTTGGCTTGAAGCCATGAGATCAAAGAAATTCCCCATGGGTCTTGCCAACCCAACAGCTCCGACCAAATCCTTTCCCCTGTACAGCGGCTGGGCGACAACCAGCCATTTGTCGCCAAACCATTCTGATTGCCCTTTCCGGTCAACCTGACGGAAAATCCTTTGCCGATCACGCTGGGCAACTTCGACAGATGCCGATAGGTGCCCAATTTGAGCGCAAGAAAGAAGGGGAGGATTGGCGGTACTCTTGTTTGCGGAAACTATATGCAGACACAGACCTTGCTGTTCTAATTCGGCAAGGAGAGTACCACCCGGAACTAAGGAAGAAGGAGAATCTTGGATGCTGGCGACGGTGAGAGCAAGGGTTTGGCTCAGTTTTTCCCGGCAGGCCTGGTTGGCATGATATTGCCAAAAACCCATGATAACAAAATCCGTCAGCAGCATACCGGCCATCAGCAGGAAGGCGATGGTTACAGTCAGATCAAATTTGAGACCACGTCCTCGCATCGTGTATTTTTTTTGCCTCAGCTCTTTCCATGGGAGAATTAAGTGATGTTCTTTTTTTACTGGCGGGCGTCAATTTTATGGTGGAGCGGTTTCCATGAGAGGATTTTTTCATCAGCCGTCATCAGCGTAGCCCCATTTTCAATGGCTGTAGCGACAATCATGCGATCGGCAGGATCACCGTGAAACATCTTCAGTTGACCGGCCCGAAGTGCTGTTGACCCCAGTAAAGGAATTTCAAGCAAGCCGGTTTGAAGGAGTTCAGATCGCCAGACATCAAGCTCTGCTTGCAGGGTCAAGCGTTGCTTTTCAATCAGCATTGCAACCTCCCAAAAACTGATAGTTGCTACTCCAAGTTGACCAGCAGACAGTGATTCGATGATGGTTTGTAATGCACTATTTCCCAATCGTGGATTTCCTTCGTCCAGCCAGACAAGGACGTGCGTATCAAGGAGCAGCATTACTCTGCATTCCAAACAACGTCCAACGGGGCAATCAGGTCGTCCTTGCTCTGTATCTTTCCTTTATGCAGGCCAAAGATTGTTGCAGGTGCAATTCGATAGGGTTTCAATATTGAGACAGGTTTTCCATTTTTGGTAATCACTATTTCTTCACCCGTCTGGTTCACCTCGTCCATGAAATGCAGACATTTTGCCTTGAATTCTGACGCTTTGATTATTTGCATATCAGGCCCCTTTTTTGATTTTAGCAACTATTTTGATCATAGTCATTACCATGGTCACTTTCAAGTGAATTTGCCGAAAAATAAGTAATGAACAGGCTTACCAAGGACGCACCCTCTGCCACTTTTCATTCCAGGAGATTGTTTCACCGCGCTCGAAAGATACGACAAGTGAGGGCCTCGGTTCCTGCTCCATCGGTGCAAGGGCCAACTCCTCTCGGGACCATTGCCCAAAAAAAACGTCAAGACCTGATACTCGGCGGTAAACTTTTTCTCATCCGCCCAACCGAGGCTCTTTCTAATGCTTTCCAGCAGCAATTATAGATACTTCTTCTTTTCCGCTCCAACCTTTGGCTTCGTCAAATGCCGAGATAACTTATCTACCGTCTTTACGAGCGAAGCGAAGCAATCTCCTGGATAACGAAATGCGCACTTTTTTCCTGTCCTTTTCCTTCTGTGAATGAAATACCCCTTGCCCGTCTTGTCATTTCGACCAAGAGGAAAAAACGTCCCTTTCTCCAGCTTGACGACATGACGTTATAACGCTACAATGTTACATCCTAAAGGAGGTGACGCTTATGGAATCCACACAAAAAAGAGCCACAATTTATCTCGATCCGATGCTGCATAAGGCGTTAAAGTTAAAATCAATAGAAACTTCAAAATCTATCTCCGCCCTGGTGAATCAGGCTGTCAGAGAAGCGCTTGCAGAGGATGCGGCAGATATTACCGCCTACGAAGAACGGATTAATGAACCGGTGATCAGTTTTTCCGAAATGGTGAAAAGGCTGCAACAAGATGGCAAGATATGAAATTCTTTTTAAGGAATCGGTCTACAAGGAATTAAAAAGCATTCCAAAGACCGATCTGAAAAAAATCCTGTCAAAGATTGAGCGGTTTGCCGACGATCCACGCCCAATCGGCAGTCAAAAACTTACCGGATTCGAATTGTATCGAGTCCGGCAAGGTCAATATAGAATTGTATATTCGATTCAAGACAACCAGCTTCTTATTCATGTGTTGAAAGTCGGACACAGGAAAGATATTTACCGTTAAGCGGACGCAGGTCATAAAAGGCCTATCACATCGGTATCGCAAACAATTCAATCTCCCTGGGAAATAGATACGTCCCCTTTCCTTCCCTACGTCAAGGGCCAAAGTACGCGAGCTCGAAACGAAGCCAAGATTTTACTTAGGCTTCATCGGGGCTGCGTGGCTGAAAAAAGGGGAGTGCGTGTAATCCACTCTTTCTTATTTTGCACCAGGGCGCGGTTAGTTATTTTTTGTCCTGTCAGGACGTTGGAGGCGGAGAAGGGGCGGGTCGTAAACCAGGGTGAAGGAATCTTTTATTTCTGGAAGTTGCGGTAGGAACTCGGGAACGAGTTGTTGCAGTGATTGCGGGGGCAGGGAAAGGCCGTACTTGTCTGCGTAGGCATTCAGGGCTCGCTGCACGCTCATGGCCTGCTCAAAAATGACTATTTCCTGTTGATAGCGGGCACGAACCTTCTCATCTTTTTCAGAGATGAGCATGGTTTTCAGTGATATCAGGCCAGCGGCGATATCCCCACCCTTGGCAGATAACAGGGCGGCAAGATGTGCAAATAGGGGTGGAGAGCCAGGGATTTGTGCCGCTTCCGCAAAGGCTCGACCGCCTTTGAGCGGTTCGTTCATCGCCAGGAAAAAGTTGGAACTATAAAAAAAACGGAGGTTAAAATCATTGGGATAGGCAGCTATGCCAGTTGCCAATATTACGCTGGCTTTGCTGGCGGCTTCAATTGAAATGGGGGGGAGAAAGGCCTGGCAGAAATAATAGGGGTCGATAAAGCGGGGATAGAGCTGGGTCATTACCGCAAAGTTGTTGCCCAATGCATCCCCATAGCTTGCGGGCGGCGTGCCGGGCCGAAGACCGCCAAGAAAAACGCTGGTTTTTATAAAGAGCATTTCCGCTGCCAGTTGCTTGAGGTACCCGGCAGCGATGGCATAAAAGCTGACCGGCAAGGCGAATTCCAAGGAGGCATCTCTTGCTAGGGCCTTGTGTTCCTGGACGACACAAAGACCTCCATACATCACGATGAGTCCGGCCAGCAAGATGCCACGCACGATTCTCATTGCAGGTCTCTCCGTTCATAAATGGCACAGGCCAGCCACAGGACAATCACGATATAGAGCGTTGACAAGGCAAAGGGAAGCATCAGCTGGGAAATAACTGGTGCCGGATCACTGGAGGCGACCAAGGTCTTAAAATCGAGCCAAGAAAAATCAGGGAAAATAGCAGTCAAGCCTTGTAACAGGGTATCCAGGGTTTGACGACCAGCGCCATGAAGTGTTTGCTGTTTGATCGATCCCCTGACTACCGGCAGCCCGGAGCAGATAAAATAGTAGCACAGAGTAAGAAGCAGGACAGGGAAACTGCCCCGCACCGCGCTTGAAAACAGGAGAATGATGGCGAGGATCACCATTTGAATCCAATACAGCCCCGCGCTCGCCAGCAGGAAGAAAGGAAATGAGAGGTGCTGGAAGTAAGACGCTGCATTCACGGAACCCCTGACAAACTTCAGTATCCCCCAGCCTAGACCACCTAAAATAATATTCAGTGCCAGCAGCAGCGTGGCAAGTCCCAAGAAAAGGGCCAGGGCGTATTCGGTTCGGGAGATGGGGCGGGCTAGAAAGGTATGCAGCGCGCCGCGTTCAGTATCCCAAGCCATGACTTGGACGGCGTGAAACAGGAGAAAAATAAAACCCGTCAGCCAGGTGATGGAGAAAAGAAAATCGTTGGTAGCACGGCCAATATCCCTGGGGATAAAATCAAAAAACAGCAGTCCACCGGTGGCCCCGGCGAGAGCAAAGAGAACGAGACCAATCAGGGCGTGACGTCGCAGGCCATCAAGGATAATGAGACGAGCCAGGGCACAGATACGACGCATTGCGTTCAAGGGACTACGCATGAGATTCCTCCCGCTTGACCCGGCTGACAAAGGCCTCTGCCATAGACGGTGTTCCTTCTTGGGCTGTCAGGTCCCCCGGTATGCCATGAAATAGTTTTTCCCCTTTATGAAGGAGGAGAACAGAATCCACTAGCCGGTCGACATCTTCGAGGATATGGGAACAGAAAAGGATAGTCTTGCCCGCTGCCTTCAACTGCCCGATCAGGTCAATGATCTTTTTTCGACCCATGGGGTCTAGGCCACTCATCGGTTCATCCAGGATCAACAGTTCGGGATCATTAATGAGGGCGATGGCGAAGTTAGCGCGTTGTTGCATGCCCTTGGAGTACGCCCGCAGAGGCCGACGACGGACTCCCCACAGGTCGAGCAGGGTTAGCAACTCATGAGAACGTTGTTGCAGAATTTTTTTTGGGATTGCACAGGTCGAGCCAGTGAAACGGAGCAAATCGAGTACGTTGAGGTTGGCTGGAAAATTGGCGGTCTCGGGCAGGTAGCCAATCTTCTGCCGGAGTAGGGGGTTGCGGGGAGATTGATTAAAAAGCTGGATTGTTCCCTCATCCGGGCGAATAAAATCCATAAGCAGGCGAATGCTGGTACTTTTGCCCGCGCCGTTGGCACCGATGAGACCAAGAGTTTCGCCTTGCTTTAAAGTGAAGGTAAGGTCGGCAAGAGCAGCAGAGGCGAGAGAACCAATCTCTTTGGAATAGATCTTTGTAACGTGCTCAAAGACAATCACGGCTTCCCTTTATCAAAGTAATTAATAATACAAAAACGCCGGTTTAAGTTATTATTAAACCGGCGTAAAATGAAAATTTACATCTATAAAACGAAGTATTTTACTTATTTAACCACATATTTACCGATAGTATTGAAGTCATCAGCTGATATTACAGATGGAGGTGTATTGGTAGCGCTTACAGTTAATATTGTTCCTGCAACAACCGAAGTTGGATCTTGATATACCATAGTTACGTCACTGTCAAGACCGTACATGGTGTCACCCTGAAGATGCTTTGAGACTGCAGTGAAAGAATCGAATGGACCTGAGCTATTAGCCACAATTGAAACCCCATTTCCCAATGCTATTGAAGTAGCTCTGCCGGTTCCAGAATTGTCCTCTGCTACAAGAAAATCACTTGTTGCAGCGCCATCACCACCTGTTACCAAAACACCCGCGATTGCAGTACCTGCTGCTACTCTGGCTTTTGCTAATGCAATCGCTGCAGTAGCATCTTTCGCATTATCTGTGGTAGCAAACCCTTGCCAATCCGCAAAAAAGGCAGCTTCAGTGGTTCCAACATTTTTAACATCACTAAGCGCGGAGGTGTTGAAGCCACGAATCCGGTACGCCGCGAACTGCGGAATAGCGATTGCTGCCAGGATACCAATAATGGCAACAACGATCATTAACTCCACCAGGGTAAAGCCTTGGCTGTCTTTGTGTAATCTTGCAAGTCGTTTCATCATGATTGTTCCCCTCCTAAGGGTTTGGTTTAACAGATGCTTTGTTCTGGACAGCCGGATATCGACTGCTAATTCCGTTTGCCCTATTAATCCACAAACCATGCCATTTTGAAAAATGTCCCTCGCCTCGTCCCAAATACGACCTAGGTGACTGAACCACAAACACAATTTATTTATTCGCAGGTATCGCTGCCTGTCGGCCCTGGTAGTTCCCCAGGCAAACAGCCATCCGCAAGTGACGCTCATCGGCAGCAGGTGACAAAAAATGTCAACTTTAACAAGGTAAGACGTCTCTCGCAAAGAAAGGGCTGAGTGGTCATCCTTATCCCGAGGAGGAGTTTGGCCTTATTGTAGACAGGAGCCTTGTGCAGCAATGCCGTTCGGGGCAATCTGTGCGGGAAGGAAAAAACAACCAAGCGCTGCTTGGCAAGTATGGTGACGGGGAACGCCTGGATTTGGCTCCAACGCAGAGCCTGGAATCAAGAGAAAGAGATTTTGACAAACCTTATTAAAACTTATACATTATCACCATGAATAAAATTATCTGGCTTTCAAAATCTTTGAAGCAGTTGCGGAAAATCGACCGGCAAGACAACGCCAATATCCGCCACGCAGTCAATGAATTGGTTGCCATGCCACATTGTCAAAACGTCAAGACATTGAAAAACCATGCATGCGGATACCGTTTACGAGTTGGCCGTTATCGGGTGTTGTTTGACTGGGAAGAAACCGTGAAAATCATAGAAATTCAGGAAGTGAGAAAGCGCGATGAACGCACATACTAACATCCAAATAATCAAAGGAACAGACGGGACACCCGCCTATGTGGTCATCCCCTATGCAGAATGGCTTGCACAGCGCGACCGAGAACAATCCGGAGTACCAAACGAAGTGGTGAATCTGGTTTTTGACAACAATTGGACACCGATACGAGCCTGGCGTGAACACCTCACATTGACCCAAGCGGAAGTAGCACGCAGAATGGGAATTTCACAAGCCGCTTATGCACAATCCGAAGCTGCAGCAAAACCACGAAAAAGCACACTCAAAAAAATAGCCACGGCTATGAATCTTACCTTGGAGCAGATTGATTTTTGATGAACTCGCAAGAAAGGAAAAACATCCGCTTTGTCATTTCGAGCGTAGCGAGAAATCTCTGGAATTATTGATATATTTCTCGTCGCCTTGCTCCTCGAAATGAACAGAAATTGACTTTTTGCGAAACCATCAAACTTGCACCAACAAAAAACACTCTCAACTCCACACCCCGGCAATCGGTAACTTACAGGCGCCGCAACAACCGTCAGCCATACCCACCTGTTGGCTGCTGAAACCGGAACGGCGAATGAGCAAAGTGCCGCAGCCGGGACAGCGGGTGTCTTCGCCGCCGGAACCAGCGATATTGCCCTCGTAGACGTAGAGCAGCCCCTCGGCCAGACCAATTTCCCGCGCCATATCCAGAGTAGCAGCAGGGGTGGCCGGTCGGTCCAGCATCTTGTGGGTGGGGAAAAATCCAGTTACATGCCAGGGCAGATCGACCGAGACGCCCCTGAGAAACCGAGCGATGGAGCGCAGTTCCTCCTCACTGTCGTTAAGCCCTGGAATAATCAGGGTGGTGACCTCAACCCAGCAGACTCCGAGTTCATGGAGAAGACGAATATTCTCTAGAACCGGTTCCAGGCGGGCCTTGCAGATTTTTTTGTAAAAACCATCCGTGAAGGCTTTGAGGTCAATATTGATTCCATCCAGGAAAGGTGCAATGTGCCGGGCCACCTCAGGAGTCATGTAGCCGTTACTGACAAAGACGTTTTTGACCCCCTGGGCATGGGCCAACCGGGCACAGTCATAGGCAAATTCATAAAAAATAGTGGGCTCGACATAGGTGTAACTGATGCTGGCGCAATCGGAGCGGACGGCGGCAGCCACCACCGAACCCGGACTACAGGCAGAGCCGGTAATCTCACCATTATTAAGGAGCGGATACTGCGAAATCTGGTAATTCTGGCAGTGGAGGCATTGGAAATTGCATCCCACCGTGGCAATCGACAACGATCTGCTGCCGGGCAGAAAGTGAAACATTGGCTTCTTTTCGATGGGATCGATATTCTGTGACACCAGCCGACCATACACCAAGCTGAACAGCTGCCCAGCCCTGTTTTCACGGACCCCGCAGCGGCCACGCTTACCTGGCGATATCCGGCACCGATGGTGACAGAGACCGCAGAGTACGTTGCCCTCTCCGGCTTGCTGATAAAAAAGCGCCTCGTGCATATTCATCCTCCCAGCTGACTGTTGCTTGCCTGACACTCAAAGCCTGTCAGTAAAAAACTTAGCACTCTTGCCTCTCGCCTTCGGGCCCTCTTGGGCTGCGGCTTAAACGCAAAATCCTCCATGTAATCGCTCCACCTGCGGTTTCGTGCTGGTCACCACAACCCAATCTAACCCAAATCCGAGCGCACTTTTGTCGAGATCACCTGCGACCAGGCCCTGACGCCCCAACTGTGTTTCCCGCTTGCAGAGGTCGACGCAACCCACGGCTGGACATAAGGGTCATGCCGCCAGTCGCCAGATGTCGGTCGCTACATCCTCATCTTCGTTTCTGTTTTTTCCGGATTCTTTGCAAGATGCTTGTAGCGGTTGAGCGCGAGTTCCGCAAAACGGGAAACAATATGGGGCAAATCGGAGGCATTCCATACCTCGGCAAATCCCTCGCGGGACCGGACCTCTTCGCTGATCATAAAATGCGGCTCCCCTTCCGGCAGTAATTCAACCTCCTCAAAACGGAGCTCCATCCGCCCGTCAAAAGCACGGCTAAACAATTCCTGCACACAGTAGATGAAGAATTTCTTCACGTCCTCAGTGGATTCCGCCTCATTGGTCATTTTTCTGAATTTGGGCAGTAACTCGTTCTCCGCTTTGGTAAAAGATTGTTGTCGAGTCATGGTTCCTCCTTACAGTTGATGGTTTTGCAAAAAGTCGATTTCTTTCATCCGAGGAGCAAGGCGACAAGAAATATCTCCATAATTCTAGAGATTTCTCGCTGCGCTCGAAATGACAAAACGGATATTTTTCCCCATTTTGCGAGTTCATCACAGTTATCAGGATGGATAGGACTGTCACTCCCTGCAAACAGCGCAAACACACCTGCCGCTTGATTGCGTCGGCCTTTTATTTCTTTGTTCCTTTGTCCACTACTTTGAGCAGATCGACAAAAAATACAAGAGAAGGATTTCAGAGAGAAAATGGAGAGAAAAAATATCCAATATGGACCGGAGGTGGCCCCCACAGGTATGGGTGCTGCTCAGTTGCAAGGCCGATCGACATAGCGAGTATAGAGAAACTGACCGTATTCGTCATAGTAATTATAAGAATCCCGGCAGATTCGTTGTGGAGGCGGGGGCGGCGGCGTGGTGGACATCTGTGACAGGGCCATCACCCCAAGGACACCACCAACAATGGCCAGTGGCACAATCCAGCCGTCATCGTGGTGGTTGTACCCGTGATAGTAGCCGGGGCTTGGCCCGTAGTATGAAGGGGGTGGCCCCTGATGGTATCCGCCGCGACGTTCGCCAAGGCCAATCGTCGGGCAGAGCAGCAGGAAGAGAACAACAGCAATCATTTTTCGCATAGCGACACCTCTCCGTTCATCTTAATTGTCTGGTACAACACCATAAAATATACAATAATTTCTCCCCGCGTGATAAGCTAGACCCTTCCGTAAGAATTATATGCGCGCCACTCCAGGCGGCCACACCGGTTCACCCACACAAACAACGAGACGAACGACACAATGAATATTTTAAATTTATTATATACGCTTGCAATCAGCTGCTGGCTGGGCGGGGCGGCGCTGTTCACCTTCCTCCTCACCCCCATCCTCTTTGCCACCTATTCCCGCGATATGGCCGGTGGCATAGTGGGCGTCCTCTTTCCCGGATATTTCCGCTGGGGACTGGCCTGCGGGGCGGTGGCCCTCCTCTGCCAGGTCTGCAACCGGGGCCGCTTTGCCCTCGCTTCCCTGATGATCATCACCGCAATGTTGACGCTGACGGCGGTGCAGGCCTTTGTCCTCGAGCCGCGCGCCGCTGTGTTGAAACAAGCCATTGTTTCCTTTGAGACCACGCCGGCAGATCATCCGCTTCGCCTCCAGTTCAGGAAACTGCATGGAATGTCCATGGCAGCCAACCTCGCGGTTATTGCCGGCGGAGTAGTGCTGGTACTCCTTTCTTCGACGCTGGCCCCGGGCACAACAGGACAGACGGCTGATCCGGGGGAATCCGCATCCCAGGCCACGACGCAGGCACCATGACGCTTCCCCTGCTCTCCATCTTTGCCTCCTCGTTCATGATCGCGCTTTCAGGTGCCCTGATGCCGGGGCCGCTGCTGACCGTCACCATCAGTGAAAGCTCGCGGAGAGGGGCAATGGCCGGTCCGTTGATGATCTTCGGCCACGGCCTGCTCGAACTGCTGCTGGTCATCGCCCTGCTCTCCGGTTTTGGCGCGGTACTCCATCGCGACGAGGTCTTTATCGGTATTTCCCTGCTCGGCGGGGCTACGCTTTTCTGGATGGCAACCTCCATGCTGCGGAACCTGGCCAAACTGCGCTTACCCGGCGGGGCCACTGCTGAAAAACCAAAAAATCTGGTGGTTGCCGGCATTGTCTTGAGTGTCGCCAACCCCTATTGGCTGATCTGGTGGGCCTCCATCGGCCTGGGCTACATCATGCACTCGGCACGATTCGGATTCCTGGGCGTGGCCTCATTTCTCATCGGCCATCTGATGGCCGACCTGATGTGGTATACCCTGGTTTCCTTCGGCATAGCCAGGGGGAAACGTTTATTCAGCGAGAGTATCTACCGGCGGCTTATCGGCGGCTGTGCGGGGTTCTTGATTCTTTTTTCCTGTTATTTTTTCTACAGCGGTCTCGAAAAACTTATTTAAACATGGCAGATAGTCTGTAGGTGGTTAGCCTGTAAGGGATAACGAATACCCAATTTTCCCGATTCTGACCTCTTCGTTTCGGCCCATCTTTTACCTACCAGGCTACAGCCTGACAGACTCAACCACCTGAAAAGTTACGTTTGACGCAGAAATCACGGTCAAATGAACGGCACTTTAATGCATGGCGGTAATCGTCAATTATTGACTACAAGGAGACTCCTCAAATGCTTAATTTTGATTTTTACAACCCGACTCGGATCATTTTTGGTCAAGACCGGCTCAAAGAACTCGACAAACTCATACCCATCGACGCAAAGGTCCTGGTCCTCTATGGCGGGGGCAGCGTCAAAAAATTCGGCACACTGGCCAAGGTACTCAAAGCCCTGACCGGACGCCAGGTAATCCAGTTCGGCGGCATTGAGCCCAATCCCCAGTTCACCACCCTGATGCGGGCGGTGGAAGTGGTGCACCACGAAAAGATCGACTTTCTGCTGGCGGTCGGCGGCGGCTCGGTCATGGATGGCACCAAATTCATCGCCCTGGCAGCCAACTATACCGGCAATGCCAAAGATCTGCTCCACAGCGGCTTCAAACCTGTGCCGGTGCTCTCGGCCCATCCGATCGGCACGGTTGTGACCCTGCCGGCCACC
The DNA here is from genome assembly GCA_038205495.1 of Desulfobulbales bacterium. Classification (GTDB taxonomy): domain Bacteria; phylum Desulfobacterota; class Desulfobulbia; order Desulfobulbales; family Desulfobulbaceae; genus Desulfobulbus. The sequence goes on along the minus strand of JBBRBT010000041.1, from coordinate 1,204 downwards.
GGCTCGGAGATGAATTCAGGCGGAGTGATCAGCCACCAAGGAGGAAAATTTCCGGTCTTCAGCCCCTTGGTCTTCCCCCGATTTTCCATCCTGGATCCCACCCTCACCTTCACGCTGCCTCCTACCCAGGTCGCTAACGGTATCATCGACACCTTCATCCACACGGTGGAGCAGTATGTCACCCTGCCGGCTGAAGGCCGCTTCCAGGACAGAACAGCGGAAGGCATTCTGCAAACACTGATCGAAATCGGCAAAACGACCCTCGACAACCCCACCGACTACGATGCCCGCGCCAATCTGATGTGGTGCGCCACCAATGCCCTCAATGGGCTGATCGGCGCCGGTGTCCCCCAGGATTGGACGACCCACATGATTGGCCATGAGCTCACCGCGATGTTCGGCATAGACCACGCCAAGACCCTGGCCGTTCTCCAGCCAGCCGTGTGGACGGTGAGAAAAGAACAAAAACGGGCCAAACTGGCACAATATGCCGAGCGCGTCTGGGGTATTACTACAGGGGACGAAGACAGCCGTATCGATGCGGCCATTGCAAAGACTCGGGAGTTCTTCGAGGGACTCGGGGTATCAACCCGCCTTGACAGCTACGGCGTGACCGCAGCCAAGATCGACGACATCATTGGCGCCCTGGAAAAACACCGCATGACCGCCTTGGGAGAATCCAGGGAAGTGACGCTGGCAGTGAGCCGGAATATTCTGGAAGAGGCTATGGGAAAATAATCCCTGCACCGCTTGTCTGCAAAAGCCTGTGTCCCTAAAAGCACAGGCCTTTGCAGCACAGGGACTAAAAAAAGTCCAAATAAAAACCGTACCGCCCCTCAGAAACGCTGTGCTGGTCCTGTCAAAATGCCCCTTCCATGAGGGGCTTATCTTTTTATTCCGTTTCTAAATCAAGCGAAGCATCATAATGCACAGAGCAAAACCTCGTCGACGAAGGTGTGTCATCTCGACCGCAGGGAGATATTCCTGATCTTTGCGAGATTTCTCCTCGCTGTGCTCGTCGAAATGACAAACAGAAGTGCTTCACTTTTGAAATAGAAATGGAATTACGGGCCGCCAGGTTTGGCGCCTGCAAGTAGTACTAATCAGGTACGTTACAGCACAAGCACTACGCGACAGACATCGCTCACGGCAAATTTTGTTTGGTATGCTGATCAATTGATGGTTATTATAAACAAACTGAGGG
>JBBRBT010000040.1:0-35900 GCA_038205495.1 Desulfobulbales bacterium | reverse complement strand
AGGGTCATCCCGGCTCTGCAGGTCCAGCGTTGCATGTGCTGTACCAATATGGAAAATCATCACTAACCGACTGAAAGAAGGAGATAATAAACAGGACGGATTACAACAGGCAGGACCGCATGCAGCAAATGCTACACCTTGGGTTCGGTCGGGACAGGGTACTTCAAGAAAAAATCTATGAAAAAATCACGGATACGGAGAGTTACACCAATTGAATGATATGCTTCACCTTTGCAGTATATGCAAATCTTGCCGAATTCGCAAAAAGGGAAGACTCTCCCTTTGGTCATTTCGAGCGTAGCGACAAATCTCTAAAATTATTATGAGATTCCTCCTCGCTGTACTCGTTGATGACAGGAATCGACTTTTTACGAAACCATCAACCTTGCAGATCCGGCTTTCTTCGCGAGGATTCCCAGCGGCACGGACTGTGGCCAGGCTTTAATCTAGACCTCAATACCGTGTTTTTCGATGCGGTAAATCAGGGTCGGCCTTGAAATACCGAGCAATTTGGCGGCACGGGTCCGATTGCCGCCGCTTAAGGCAAGGGCCTGGATGAGAAGCTGCCGGGTCAGTTCATCAAGATTCAGGCCTTCGGGAGGAATCTTGATGCCCAGGGCTTGTTGCGGCGGGGTGGCATGGTAGGGAAAGGCAAGAAAAGCCAAATGAGCGGGCTCCATATTTGCCCCGTCTTCCATCAGGATCACGCGCTCAACCGCGTTTTTCAACTCGCGGATATTGCCCCGCCAGGGATACTGCACCAGCATCTTTTTCGCCTCAGCGGAGATCCCCCGAAAGTTCTTGCCGAATTTTCCATTGAATTTATTCATAAAAAACAAGGTCAAGGGGATAATGTCCGCTTTCCGCTCCAGGAGCGGCGGGATCACGACGCGGGCGACATTGAGCCGGTAATAGAGGTCTTCACGAAAGGCCCCTTCCCTCACCTGCCCCTCCAGACTCTTGTTGGTGGCGGCAATCACCCGGACGTCGACCTTCTTTTTCTGGGTGCCGCCCACAGGGTAAAATTCCCGTTCCTCAAGAAAACGGAGCAGCTTCACCTGGGCGGCGGGTTGCAATTCACTGATCTCATCCAGGAGGAGCGTGCCGCTGTCGGCGATCTCAATTTTGCCTTTTTTGCCGTCATGAAGGCCACCGGTAAAAGCCCCCTTGCCATAGCCAAACAGCTCGCTTTCCAGCAGTTCTTTACTGATAGCCCCGCAATTGATGCCCACAAACGGCTTATCAAAACGACTGCTGCGGTGATGAATCATCCGGGCGATGACCTCCTTGCCCACCCCGCTTTCTCCCTCAATCAGCACGGTGGTGTCCGAGCCCTTGGCCACCTTATCCGCAAAGTCCAGGACCTTCCTGAACCCTTCACTCTCGCCGATTATATTGTCAATATTGAATTTTTCGAGATACAAGCGGCGCAGTTCCTCCACCTCCTTTTTCAGCCGCAGCGTTGCCAGCGCTTTTTCGATCACCAGCTCAAAGATTTCAATCTCAAAAGGTTTGACCAGAAAATCATGGGCGCCCCTTTTCATGGAGGTGATGACCGTCTGGATATCTTCGTAGGCCGTCATCATGACGATCAAAAGGTCTTGCTGCGCTGACTTGATCTGTTGCAAGGTCTCAATGCCGTCCATGCCGGGAAGGCGAATATCGAGCAACACCAGATCGATCGGGTTTTTTTTGAGCAGCCGCAGGGCCTCTTCGCCGCTGCCCGCAATCAAGGGATCGTATTTTTCGCAAAGAATGTTTTTCAGAGAATTCTGGAGGAGCCGGTCGTCATCGACAATCAGGATCTTATAGCGATACATCTCGTTTCCCCTCGGTCCGAACTATTGGAAATCTCAAAATAAACGTGGTGCCCCGGCCCTCTTCACTGACAACATCCACTGAGGCATTGTGCTGCTCCAAAATCTTGTGGACAATAGGCAAGCCCAACCCGGTTCCTTCCGGTTTGGTGGTAAAAAAGGGATTAAATATCTTGGAAAGATTTTCATGCGCAATGCCGGTTCCAGCATCGGCACAATGGAGCACGACCTGACCGCCCTGTTTTGCGGGGTCCCGCTCGACCCGGCTGGTAATGCTGATCCGGCCTCCCCCGGGCATGGCCTCCATGCCATTGAGCAAGAGATTGACGAACACCTGCTGAATCTGATGCGCGTCCAGGATCACTTCCGGAAAATCCTCATCCCCCTCCAAGACCACCTCAACACCTTTCTTCTTGAGTTGCGAGTCTATCAGGGCGATCGAATCGTTGAGCACACGGAGGAGACTATCACTTTTCAGGCAGGGCAGTGACGGCTTGGCAAAATCCAGCATCCCTTTGACCAGGGTTTTTATTCGATCGATCCCTTCCAGGGTATCATCGATCAGCTCTTTGGTGGCCTCAGTCGCCACAACTTTCTTCGCCAGCAGCTGCACATTAAAGTTCATGCTGGTGAGCGGATTCCTGATTTCATGGGCGATGCCGGCGGACAGCTGGCCGAGCGAGGTCAGCCGGTCCATCCTCCTGATCAGTTCTTCGGTCCTCTTTTCTTCGGTCAGATCACGAATAATGAGCATTGCGCCGATCAGGTTGCGTTGATGATTGCGCAGCAGGGACGAGGTGATTCCCAAAATTGCGGCGTTCCCGTCGCGACTGTTCTTGTTGATTTCCTGGTAGTCAACAACCCTATGGGTATCAAGGGCAAGATCGATGATCTGGGTGATGTCCCTTGCAAAGACGTCGGCTGCCTTTCTGCCCAGGACATCGCCCCTTTTCAAACGAAAAATATCCTCGGTCCTGCGGTTGATCGAGGAAATCTCTTTTTTCAAATTGATGGAAACAACACTGTTGGGTGAACTCTCCAAAATATTTTCCCTGAAATTCCGCTCCGTCATCACCTGTCCATACAAGCGCGCATTCTTAATCAGACTGGCCGCATGGCCTGCAAAAATCATCAATACCTTGAGGTCATCCTCGGAAAAAGCCGCCTTCCTGCAACTCTCCACATGCAAAACTCCCAAAACACGTTTCTCGCAGATCAGCGGAACCGCGAGTTGCGAGGCAACCCCGACCAGGGTTTCCCTGCCTCCGGGTTCCAGACTCACATCTCTGACCAATGCGGCCACACCGCTCCCGGCCACCCCACCGACCATGCCCTCACCAACCTTGATCCTACCGGACTGTTCTCCAGGCCACTGCTCATACCCGTTTCGGGACGCGACCAGAAGATTCGTTTGCTCCTCATCCAGCAAAAAGAGGGTACAGCCCGAGGCTTTGGTCAATCTGAGCGCACTGGCACTCATGACATGGGGCAATTTTTCGAGATTAAAGGTGGCACTGGTCTTCTTGCTGATTGCTTGCAGGGTCAGCAGTTGCTTGATCTTTTTCTGGTTTTGTTCCTGCAGTCGGGCGTTTTCAATGATGATGCTGGCCTGATTGGCAAAGGTTGTAAAGGCATCGATGTCCGCCTTGGTCAATTTCAGCTTGATGTTGTCTTTGTCCGCCGTTATCAGGCCGATGATATCCTTCTTGATTTTCAGGGGCACCGCAATCGTGGAAACCCGTCCCATAATCTGGCTGACCTTGAGATCAATGGCGGTCACCCTGGGGTCGCTGAGATACTCTTTGATGAAAATGGTTTTGCCAAGTCCGGCCACTCTTGTTTCAACGCAGTCATGCTCACCCAGGCGATAGGGAAAACGATGGGCTCGTTCCGAATCCTGGGGGCTGAACCCGTGGATATAGCGGCATTCCAGCACACCTCTGTCCTTGTCGGCGAGAAATATGGCCAAGCGGGTGAAGCCGAAAACAAGACAGGATTCTTTGACAATCGAGGTCAGGATGGTATCAAGCGAGATGGGTCGTGTTAAAAGACTGCTGATTTTATGGATTGAGGACAAGAGTTTGTCCTTGGTCTTCAAATCGGACAGATACGAGGCAGCATTGCCACCGGCCTGTTTTTTGGGCATAGGTCCACCTTGAGGATCTCACTGAAAAAAATTTGTCCGCGATACGAGGAGGAGAGGGCTGTTCAAAAAAAGATCATATAAACCATACAAACAGCCGCCCTGCACCTGATTCGCTTGCCAGCAACCAAGATCTCCGGCAAAAATTCCGGTACCACAGCCGGTGATTGAGCTGCGCGGGCACCCCTCGTTCCGAACAGGGCTGAGAAAAAGGAGTGTCAAAGAGAAGATCCCCCATCAAGGAAAACCTTTTTCCCTTTTCAGGCAGGCCGATTATATTGCAGCCCTACCGGCAAAAAAACAAAAAAACCAGCTCCAGACCTCAGGAAAATCGCCCGCATGACCCACTCGTCCTCACCCTTACCTCTCCAGGCCCTGCAAGAATGCCGCATCTGTCCCCGCCAATGCGGGGTTGATCGCTTCACCGCACCCACCGGCTTCTGCCGTACCGATGGCGGCTACGCCCTTGCCTCAGTGACCCTGCATCGGGGCGAGGAACCGGTTCTCAGCGGCAGCACCGGCATCTGCAACGTCTTTTTTGCCCACTGCAACCTGCGTTGCAGCTATTGCCAGAATTTTCAGATCTCGCGCAACGAAAGCCGAATCAAGGGAGAGGACGGGGCGTTGGAGGCGGTGGTGCAGGCAATAGTGGCCCTGCTGGCTACCGGGGTGGGACGTCTGGGCTTTGTCTCGCCCTCGCACATGGTGCCGCAGATGGTGGCCATCATCCGGGAGGTGCAGCGGCAGGGATATCGGCCGGTGATCGTCTACAACTCCAACGGCTACGACCGGATCGAGACCCTGCAGCGGTTGGAGGATCTGGTGGATGTCTATCTGCCGGACTGCAAGTACATGGACCCGATGCTGGCCCGGGATTGGTCGGGGGCAGCCGATTATCCCGCCGTTGCCGCCGCCGCACTCGGCGAGATGTACCGGCAGAGGGGCAATATCCTCCACCTTGACGATACGGGCCTGGCGGAACGGGGCCTGATCGTCCGCCACCTTGTCCTCCCCGGGGCCGTGGACAACAGCCTCCAAGTGCTCCGCTTCTTGGCCGGTGAGTTGTCAAACCGAATCACCCTCTCGTTGATGTCCCAATATCACCCCATCGCGACAGTGGCAGACCTGGAGCCCCTGAACCGGCGGCTTCTGCCCGAGGAATACGCCCAGGTGGTGGCGGAGATGGAACGGTTGGGATTCAGCAAAGGCTGGGTGCAGGAGTTTGCCAGCGCCGACCATTACAATCCGGATTTTGACCGGCATTCACCGTTCGGGGAATAACGGCGACCTGGAAAAAGGTCTTTGCGTACCCCGTTTAACCGGCGAGCCAATCCAGCAGCTGTAAGATCGGTTGCACCGAGGCCAGCAATCCTGCAAAGGAGACATAGCCAATACTGGTCTTCATTCCGTATATTTCAGTGAGTTTTGTCAGCCCGATTCCCTGGCGGCGAAGCGTGGTGCCGTCGAACACCACCGCGCCCAGAACCAAAAGAAAGAACAGCAGGGGAACCAGATGCTTCATTCCCGCCGGTGACACGCCCGCTCCTTCAGCGTGCAGGGCCTGGCTGAGAAGATAGGGCACGCTCAAGCCTAAACCGAAGACGACCGCCTTGACAAAGCCGTCATCGCCGCGGATGCGATGGAAGGCATAGCCGAAAAGGAATCCGGCGACAACCCACAGGGCCACCGCATTGAGGACCGCGTTCACAAAGGCGAGTAACCGCAATTCACCAACGGCATCAACAATAATTTTATAGTTTGGATCAACCACCACCTCGCGGAGCAAGGCGAGCCAGCCGACCTTGGTACCGGTTGCATCGGCAGTGAGATCAAGGGGCAGTAAAAGCTGAAAGACCGCTGCGGTAATAAGCCCGGCAAAAGCCCCTAGATACGCATTCCGCAGGGGGCTCGACTCCGGTCCATTCTCGAGGAGCTGTCGTTTCGCCTCGCTGACCGGCAGCCCGAGTTCCTGCTCCGCATCCTTCCGTAAATTCTGCAAATGGGCCCGCTCGTTGACCAACGCTTGGTGGGACAAGCCACCGTCGGTAAACTGTTTTTCAAAACTTTTTTGCCGTGCCGCAACAAGTTGGGTCGTGGCCAGAAACTCGAGCAACCGACGCCCCAGCGTGGCATCAGGCAGAGGACAACTGGTAGCCGCCGGATCGAGCAGGCCATATTTAAAAACCACCCATCCCGTGCCCATGAGCACGACCACACTCATGGGTTCGCGCTGCCAGAGCGTCAGATATCCGGCAAAAGCCGCTGCCAGCAGCAACCAGATGGCAGGCGGCAGGTCAAAACGCTTCTTGTTGCCGGGACTGTCATTTTTGCGTTCGAGCAGCTCCATGATGCCAAACGGTGCAAACAACGCAAGCACTCCCCCATACGACTGAAACAGAGTCATGAACCGAAGTGCCGAGTCGTCGATCGATTGCGGACTGCCGCCAAGATTAATGGCGAGTGGCCAGACAATCACGGCCGCAAGGGCAAAGAGAGACCAGGGACGCAACCAGGACCGCAGTTTTTCTTCCCTGGGCGACGCGAACATCACGGCGACGATGTGTCCAAAAATACGGAGAAAGAGAGTGACCAGCAAGGTCACAATCAAAAACGGCGTGCATCTTCCGATAAAAGCGATGGCAGTGAATACAGACGATATCTCCTGGTTCATCGACACCACCGAGACCGTACCCAGCGAGAAGATCACAACCGGTAGAAAAAAAACCAGGATCGAGGCCAACAAGGCGTGTTTCACCACCGTACCCCTCGACACGACCGCACGGTACAACCAATAGACGGCGAGCCACAGCGTCGCAAGTCCCACCGCACACCAGCCGCTGACCAAAGCTCCGAGCCCGCATGCCCTAGACGGTATATCGAGGATGGGAAGGTCACAGCCTTCCATAAACAACAGGTTGAGAACCGAATCTTTGCCTGCCCCGTCCTGACCCATTTCCGGACTGAAGATCAGGTGCTGCGCCCAGAGGATGAAAAAAGCCCCTACCAGTAACGCCAGCGAGAGAATCGCCGTCACCAATCGCAACAAGGGCAGCCGTGAGTGCGGTGCACTGGCCAGTGTTCCCTGAAACAGCGGAACAACCATGAAAACGGCAACAAAGGCAATAGAGGCATAGAGATCCGTAGCTCTCCCCTGGGCCAGACGATCCCAGAGCAGGCGGTGCACATGACAATATCGCAAAAATCCGCGCACAAACTCGAGCAGCATGGGATGAAGAGCCAATGCGATCAAAAGGACAAAAAGCGCCATGACTCCGGCCCGGGTCTTGATCATCTGGGAGTCGAGGGGATCGTCGCTCCGATATCTGTCCAGGGCATACAACATCAACCCAACAGGAGCCACGGTGGCCAATCCCCACAGTATCGCGCGGACAAGTTTCGGCAACAGGGTCACAAGATCACGCCAGGTTGCAAAGATGTCATTCTTCTGCACCGCACCTTCGGGATCCACACTCTTTTGGCGAGTATCCCCAAAAAACGAGCGCAGCGAGTAGAGCTTTGACCTGCCCGGGGTTGTTGAACCCCGCCAGACCAACCGATCGCCCTCCGCTTCGTCGGCAGGTCGTCCTTCAATATCCAGGGAGGAATCGAAACCAGCGAAAACCAGCTCATCCCCTGGAAGTTCTGGAAAAGACCCGGAGGAACGGTACCACACATACCCGCCGGGGACCTTGTAGGTTGCACTTAACGCAAGACACCCATCGTGCACACCACCAAGCTGCACAGGACGTTTTTCCTGCCACAGAGGATTATCAGGATCCATCCGGTTCGAAACCTGGGTGCCGTATAATCGAGCAACAAGCTCGGGGCCGTCCATAACGGCGGCCCGGCTCCAACGAACTAACAGGTGGTCTTCGGGCAGGCAGGCACCGGCTGACACCTGCACCATGCCGTCCTCCTGTTTCGATACTTCCAGGGTCCGTCGCAGGGGAACGTCGGCATGGGCAGTCGCCTTTTGCTCCGGGGTCTGTCGTACCGCAAACCCGTCGAGAAGAAACTCCAGGGAGAATGCGTTCGCAGCCGTGGGACTCTCGCTGTTTGCGATCGTCCTTTCCCCAGGGGTCCCCTGGTAGAGGCTCCAGGAGCCGCCGTCAGGGTCCGACCAGGTCCGAACAATCCTTGGAGGACTGGAGGCCGCTTGCGGCACTTCAACAATGACACTTGCAGATACCGGTAATTCAGAGACAGGACCGAAGGGAGTGGAGATTGTGGAAACGAACCTTTCCGAGGAGGTGGAAAACGGCAACGATCGGAATGAGAAAGGAAACCACAGCGGCAGGCCTTTCCTCTCGGTTCCGCTTACCCATATCTCGTTTAAGCCCTTTCTCAGTTTCACTTCGGTGAAGGTGAGATTGCGGAATCCCTGCGATTTCTTACGTTGCGCTATCCGACCGTTCACAAAAAGCATGACGTCTATGCCCGATTTCGCCGTCACCTGGAACGCAGCCTGATCCTTGCACACAACGATCGGTTTTCGTTCCCCGGTTGTTGAATCACGGAGTGCAGCAGGGATCAACGTCTCCGTGCCGCAGTCGTCCTTAACCATGAACAGCAGAGGTGATTCTGAACGGATCCCGACCAGGGTGAAGGCGTTACGGATGATGGCGCCATGCAGAGTGAGAATGAGCAACAGAACAGTCGCTGCGGCGGTTATCTCCAGTCCTCTGCCTACGCAAGCCAGCACAGGTCGCATCAAGAGCCCCTCCTGTTGATCAAGGTTATTGCATCACAAACGCCTGGCCTGGAAAGGTGGTGTCAAGCCTGAAGTATTCACGCCATGCGCATCAGCCCCATCCTGACGGGGGATTACAAAATCATTACAAAACAATAGGTTACCAGTCAATGAAATTTCGTCGAATCTGCAATTAACAGTCTTTGGGCGAGGCAGAGGAGGAGAAAGGGGGGATCGGCAGATATAGGGGGAGGAATGTTCCGCCGGCCATACCGCCCCTCCCGAGAGGGAGAGGTTGTTCCATAACCGAGGCACTGCCGGTGTTCAAGATCGGGTCGGCGGGCATGCGATGAAAAGCCTGCAAGCTCTTGCCAGGTCATCTCTTGGGTGCAGCTGCGCCTGACGTGGCATCCCTGCGTTCAAGGAGTCAGGAGTTGTTCGGGGTGCCGGGTCAAGACCAGGGCAGTGGAGCCTGAAGGAAGCTGCCTGGCCCGGCTGTAATAGAATCCGCAGGTTGCAGCCAGGGCGAGCAGCTCTCTCTGCGCGTACGTCTTGCCGTTGTTAGGTGTTGAGCATCATGTGGATGTCGTAGAGGGCCCCGCGCCAGCCGGTATCGCTATAGTTCTCTACCTAATCCCTTTTCCGTTGGTCGTGTTCGGTTCAGGTATCCTCGGCTATCTCGGCCTGAGTGTCTGCCCCTATTACGTTGGATGGTAGCGTCGATAGAAAGTGATGAATCCTTGGTCCTTCGGCTGGCAACTTACCGAGAGAAGATCATCAACCTTTCCGACCTGAACATTCTTCCATTGCTGCCTTGCCCGTTAGAGCCAAACGGATTGGCACGAGTTGCCCACCGCCAGTTCGAGCGACTGCCGGCACCAGCAGGACACAAAGGGTAATATCTTTAAAAAATATATTGACTCATCATAGTAAAACGTGGCGTGTTCCCTATTCACCCCTTCTTAATTCGGCTACGGTCCGATGCCTTTTTGGAACCTCCTGGTGCGGACCCGCATGCCAGGTGGTGTGGGGAGGGCGGGAAAAAAACCGCTCTTACCCGATTATATTTGCCTGACTGCATAGTTTTCTGCTTTCTTGTAAGCGGCTTTTACGCTGTTTGGGAACAAACCCAGTATTGATTCCTTGAGGCAGGCTAAAGCCACTTGTCCTCCTTGCTGGTCACTAAACTTCCATGCGTCTGCATTTTCACGACTGGCCGCATATCTTATGAGACCCTCGAAAAATGCTCGTACAGAAGTAAATGCCTGGTCTTTCTTCATGACTTCCAGATTACAAACAATAGCGTTATTTATACAAAGTTCTTCAAGGATAGAACTTGGACTAACGTCAAGAATTAGAACCTCGTTTTCTCCGCTATATTTCCACTTTGTTTTATTCTCGAACTCCTCAATGACAGATACAAAAGCCTCTGAACTGAAACTCCATTCCACGTCATTTATTTTTGAAACCTTTTCCTGGTCTTTGTACATATTTTCAGGCCAATATGCTCCAAAACCACAACAAAAAAAATTCACATATTTTCCAGACCGATGGTGCAAGTAATCCAGTGAGCATAGCAGCTCGTCTTTGAAAAATTTAGTGCGAGGGTTGCAAAACAAAATGGCAACAAAACTATGCCTGTTAATTTTACTGTTTATTTCAATCATGGCTTTTTTAGCAACAGGATCAACTGAATCGAAAACCACGACTCTTTTTGAATAAGTTCTTATTTCCTTATTAATACAATCTACAATAGCTTTATAAGTAATCGCTTCGATCATGTTGTTTTCATTCCTCGTAAATATAACAAGATATTATACAGTTCCTGTTAATCTTCCGCGAAAACGTATGAGTAACCTCAGAGTTTTCCATAATGTGCCAATCCAACAGGTAATCGTGCGAAATCAAATAATTACCTGTCACCATATATTTTTAAAACTCCCGCTCACGCGGGGCTGTCAGCTGTCGTGTGCAGCGTCTGGTTGGGCAAGGCTTTGATTCTGAAGGCTTCGAGCGATAGCTGGCTCTCCCATTGAGGCAACCTGGCCTCGGGCCCTTCAATCTGCACGAGCGGAGGCACTCTATCCGCAAGTCCATTAATCTTGGCCCACAGTGTCGTGTCTCCCCAGAATTGAGGGGGAGCGTCGGCGGCAGCCACTGACCTGAAAATCGCGCGCGGTGTGTCGCAACCGGCACGGATCGCTGCGAGGGCCAGGCCTTCGAGTCGCCCCAAACCGGTTAACGGGTCGGGTTGTTCCTGCAGCCATCGTGTTACCGCTGCCGGGACCCAGGGTAAAGGTGGATCGGTCGTTTCTGACAGTTCGGTGAGCAGAGCGGCATCCTGGATTGCAAAGGCCTTGTCGACAACAGTTGCAAACCTAAACTGCTCCTCTGTGACAGGACACTTGCTCGTATACAGTGATGCAAACTGTTCCGGCTGAAGTTGTCCGAGTCCATGGAAGGGTTCGATGCCGGGGAAGGCGTCAACACAAAGGAGCTCCGCTTTCCGGTTTCCTAGAAGGGCCAGGCACGTGAGAATATGCGCAAGCATGGACTGATCAAAAAGACACGCGTCGAACCACAGTATGATGTGATCATGAGCTGCTGCTTCCGTCAGTCTTTGATACTGATGATGCAGTACTTTTAGAATGTGATTTCGATCCAAACCGCCTGCGGTGGATTCCTCCAGAAACAGCGCACGGGCGCGGAGCGTATCGTCACTTGGCCACCCCGGCTGCCGGGGACCATCATAGAGGATGTCATGCCAGACGAATACTTCCCCCGGAAGACCGGCCTTGGCTAAGCTGCCACCGGCAATGTCGCCGCTCGTGATGTGAAATACCCTGCTCATCTCTATTTTCCTGCCAAACAATATTGAGGGTTTCGCAAAAAGTCAGAAACACTGTCGTTTCTTAAACAGAGGATGAAAACGGCCCGCCAAGGGCATCCATCACCGCAGGAACGGGTGCCGGGGTCGCATCAATCCTTATTTGTTATCCGAGGGCCACATCAAGAATCATCATGGTGGTAAACCCGGCCATTGTGGTCATCGTTACAAAATCGATGTTTGCATGCTTGCGTTGTGACTCAGGAATCAACTCTTCGACGACCACAAAAATCATCGCACCGGCAGCAAAACAGAGGGCGTAGGGCAGGATATTCTGCATCTTGAGAACAAAGCAGGCCCCGAGCACCCCCGCAATGGGTTCCACCACGCCGGAAGCCTGCCCCAGGAAAATGCTTTTCCTCCGGCTCATGCCCTCACGCCGCAGCGGCATTGAGACGGCAGTACCTTCCGGAAAATTCTGCAAGCCGATGGCTAAGGCGATAGCACCGCCGATGGAAGCCGAAGGAAGACCAGCTGAAACTGCGCCGAAAGCAACACCGACTGCGAGCCCTTCGGGTATGTTATGCAGCGTGATGGCCAGCACCAAGAGTGTGGAGCGCTGCCACGAAGTCTTGATGCCCTCACTCTGTGAAAGGGCCAAACCAGGATGGAGATGGGGCAGGAGTTTATCGGTGAGGCGCATAAAAATACCGCCCCCCATGAAGCCGATAGCCGCAGTCAACCAGGGGATATGACCCAATTGTTTGGCCATCTCAATTCCAGGTGCCAGTAGTGACCAGAAACTGGCGGCGATCATTACTCCGGCGGCAAAACCAAGCATACCATCAAGCAGCTTCGGATTAATCTCCCGATTCACAAAGACGAGGCTGGCGCCTGCAGCGGTTACCGCCCAAGTGAACAAGGTTGCCAATAAGGCCTGCATTATGGGGCTGAATTGCTCAATATACTCGACCATGGACCTCGATTGTGAATTTGGTATGGAAGTGATAGCAGAACTCGAGCAGCTTACATCTCCGTTTAATAAACAGCAACGTGCCCGCGTATCTTTCAGCACGGGTCAGGACACTGCCTGCGGTTGACTCAACAGGGATTGCAACGGTGCAAGAGTATTTTTTTGATCAGATGTTTCTCTGCAAAAGATGGGGACTGCGACAAAGATCCTGCACGCTCTTGCCAGGTCATCTCCTGGGGGCAGCTGTGCCTGACGTGGCCCACCTGTGTTCAAAGAATCAGGAGTTCGGGGTGCCGGGCCAAGACCAGGGCAGTGGAGCCCGAGGGGAGCTGCTTGGCCCGGCTGTAATAGAATCCGCAGGTTGCAGCCAGGGCGAGCAGCTCTCTCTGCGCGTACGTCTGGCCGTTGTAGGTATTGAGCATCATGTGGATGTCGTAGAGGGCCCCACGCCAGCCGGTATCGCTAAAGAAATCGTGGATGACCAGCATCCCCTCCTCTGCGGCTTTGGCGGCGGCCTTACGCAGCAACAGGTCGGTTTCCGCTGTGCCCTGACAATGGATGAGGTTGGAGAGCAGGACCAGATCGCAGGAATGATCGAGGATGACATCAAAATCCGAGGGCACCTCCGCCAGCAGGTTGCAGCCGCACCAGCTGATGCGGTCCGCCATCCCTGCGCTCTGCGGGTGCAAAGCGGCGCTGGTGACGACCTCGGGCAGATCACAAAAGATGGCCCGCCAGCCGGGGTATCTGCCCAGAAAAGCAGTGAGAAAGGTACCGGCACCGGCGCCGATATCAAGGAGGGTACCGGTGGCCGCGGGTATCGGCAGCACTTCCCACAGTTCCCGCGCCCGGATGCGGGCTGCCTCGTCCATGGCACCAAGATAGGTAGCAAAGGCCTGCTGCAGTTCCTGCGGATTCTTGTCCTTGGTGGCAAAAACCCTTTCCCCTGTCTGCAGGGTTGTTGCCAGCTGCTGCCAGGATTGGTGCAATTGCTGCTCAAAGGCCAGCGTCCGCCCCTGGTAGTGTTCCGATGCAGAAAGGAGATAGCGGGTTGCAAAGGGGGAAAGAAGATAACGGCTCGCTTCCTGGCGGAGCAGTCCCAGGCTGCACAGGCAGCGAAGGAACCGGGCACCGAAGTCCGTTTGCCAGCCTACCCGGGCGCACAGCTCGGACCCTTCACAGCCCTCCTGGCCGACCGCCTCGAAGACCCCGGCATCATGGGCCAGCATCAAGACCGAGGACAGGCGGTAGCCGGTCAGCAGATCGGAAAAGGCCAGGAAGCGCCCCTCTCTCGGCGGCAGGTTCAGCACCGTTCCTGCTGGGCATTAATAATCCCCACCTCGGCAAAGGTCTTGATGTCGGCCAGTATCCGGGTGGCGGCGTCCAACAGATGCATGGCCATGGCCGCCCCGGTGCCTTCACCGAGCCGGAATTGCAGATCAAACAAGGGCGCCAGTCCGAGACGGTCAAGCATATACTTATGCCCGACCTCAAAGGAGTTGTGGCTGGCAAAGAGATAGGCCTTGGCCATCGGTGCCAGTTCGCAGCCGATCAGGGCACCGGCGGTGGAAATCAGGCCATCGCAGACCACGGGAATCCCATGGGCCGCAGCGCCAATCACCAGACCAGCCAAGCCGCCGATTTCAAAACCGCCCACCTTGGCAAGGATATCGAGGGGATCTGCGGGATCCGGGCGATGCAGAGCCAGGGCCTTTTCAATCACGGCGATCTTGTGCGCCAGCATGGCATCATCGATGCCGGTTCCCCTGCCGGTCAGCTCGCGCACCTCTTTCCCGGAAAAAGCGGCAATGATGGCCGAGGAAGCAGTGGTGTTGCCGATACCCATATCGCCGGTGCCCAGCATATCAACCGATTCCTGCTGCACCAGCTGATCCACGATCTCGATGCCCGCCTCGATGGAGCGGACCGCAGCCTCCCGGCTCATGGCCGGCTGCCTGGCGAAATTGGCGGTACCCTTGCCGATTTTCTGGTGAAAAATGGGGAGTTCCAGCTCGAAATCATAGTTCACCCCCAGATCCGCCACCCTGACCTCGGCCCCGGCCTGGGCGGCCAGCACACTCACCGAAGCCCCGCCTCGAATAAAATTGTAGACCATCTGCGGCGTCACCTCCTGCGGAAAAAGACTGACCCCTTCCGCAACCACGCCATGATCGCCGGCGCAGGTAACGATCATTTTTTTCTGCAAGCGGACATCAAGGGTCCCGGCAATGGCTGCTAAACGGGCGGCCAGGGGTTCCAAGATACCCAGACTGCCCTGGGGACGGGCCTGATCGGCGAGCCGTTGCAACGCGGCCTGATGGATTGCCGCATCCGGCGGGCGGATAGCCTGGATGGTTGTTTGTAAAAGGTGCATAGCATTCATTCTCCTGATGAAAAAACTCCTGCAGGCGGCTGAGCAAACGGCCGCTGCAGGAGGGAAGGTTGCGGTGTTTTTTTGAGGGGTGGTGTCCGTTCTACCCGATCAAATCGAGGTCACTTAAGAATGGAAAGTTTATCCCCGGCAATATCGTCCTGAAAGACCTCCATCCCCTTTTTCATGGCACAGAAGTCGCCGCACATGGTGCAGGTGTCATTGGCCTCAGGCGATCGTTCCTGGCGGACCTCCCGGGCCTTCTGTGGAAACAGCAGATGCTTCTCCAACTCCTCCCAGTTCATGTCGCGCCGGGCCTTGGCCGCCGACTTTTCCCGGTCGCGCCGGTCCGGATATTTGGCGAGATCGCCGATCCGCACCGCCAGCCGGGTGACCCGCACGCCCTCGCGGACATCGTTTTCATTGGGCAGGGCCAGGTGTTCGGCCGGGGTGATGTAACAGATCAGGTCCGCCCCATAACGGGCTGAACTGGCCGCCCCGATGGCTGCGGCAACATGATCGTAACCGGCGCCGGTATCGAGCGGCAGCGGCCCCAGCACATAGTAGGGGGCATTGCCGCTCATCCGTTTTTCCAGCATGATGTTGCCTTCGATCTCGTCGAGCGGCACATGGCCGGGCCCTTCGACCATCATCTGGCAGCCCATTTCCCGGCCGAGTTCGGCCAGTTCGCAGTTGATGATCATCTCCGCCATCTGGGCCCGATCATGGCTGTCGTGGATGGCCCCAGCGCGGATGCCGTTGCCCAGCGACAGGACGGCATCGTATTTTTTCATCAGGCCGCAGACCCGATCGAACTGGGCATAGAGCGGGTTTTCCTGGCCGGTGGCGTCCATCCAGGCGACCATGAAGGTGCCGCCCTTAGAGGCGAGACCACCGTAGCGAAACCCCTGTTTGCGCAGACGCTCGATGGTGTATTGGTTGATGCCGCAATGAATGGCCATGAAACTCAGCCCATCGGCTAGCTGCCGTTCAATCAACTCGAACAGGTATTCCGGGTCCAGCTTGGCCGGATTTTTAAATTTGCGCGCGGTTTCCTTAAAGGCCTGATAGAGGGGAACATTGCCCACCGGCAGGTTGGTGTTAGCAAGAATCGCCCGGCGGATAAGGTCGAGGTCGCCGCCCGCCGAGAGTTCCATCAGGGTATCAGCCCCTTCTTCTTCCGCGATCCGGGCCTTGCGGATTTCCGCCTCCAGGTCGCAGATGTCGGAGCTGGTGCCGATGGAGGCATTGACCTTGGTTCGCAGGCCCGTGCCGATCCCCACCACCTTCTGCAGGGGGCGGGAGGGATTGTTGGCAATGACGATCTCGCCCTTGGCCACCCGCTGCCGGATGAGTTCCACCGCCAGGCCTTCGTCCCGGGCCACTGTTTCCATTTGCGGAGTGATCTCGTTTTGCCGAGCGCGTTCAATCTGTGTTTTCATGGTTCCTTCCTTCAAAATGGAGGATGTCGGCCCCGGAAAATAAAAAAAGGGCTCCGAAAGGCGACATCACCTTTGCAGAACCCTTTACCATCGTGTTCTTCCGACAAGACTGCTTTATACGTCTTCTGACTCCTGGATACTGCCAAATCGCGCCTTCCCGATCATCATGTTCCTGTGATCAGTGGCTTCCCTTGGGGGAGAGCGATCTCAAATTCCAGTTACAGCGGTGGGACCGTCACGGAATTACACCGTGTTCCGTTTATAAAGCTGTCTTTATGTACCTGTGCACCACTGACAGGCTGCGGCCCCAATGTACGATACTTTGCAAAACTGTCAAGTGTGATGAGCACGCAATGAATGCCCAGTCATAGGATTGGTGCGTCCTGTGAACTGAAATGGCGACATGAAAAGACCGCAGATCAGGAGTGGTCATTATTATTGAGGCTGGCGGCTCTGTGCCTGATCAATTTTTGAAAATTGTCTTCGGCTGATTTTGTCGAATTTGGTCGTTTCTGGATGGACACTAGCTATGAGAGAGAAAGAAGCGCGATACATATAGCGCGGATGCACATCGGCCTGCTAAAGAACTATAATAGCATGATTTTTTAGGCACGGGATCTTGTAGTCACTGACTTGATTATTCCTGCCAAAGGTTAAAGTATCCGCTTTTCAGGCGGTATAGCACAGTAAGTAGAAAGCAAAGGACTTCGAACCCTAACCATCTGGATTCGAAGCCCAATTTAGAGCTCTTTGCTGTAACTATTATTTACCAGCCACTTTCTCTTTTGTGATGCCCCTTAGTTCATCGAATCGCAGTCTGAGTTGGGCAGCCCATTGGTCAAAAGCCGCTTTTGCGTAACCCCAGGTTGTGAAGGAGTCCATATAACCATTAACCCATTTCTTGGCCGATTCAGCGTCATACTTTTTACCTATCTTTGTCTCCTTGAACTCAGCAAGAACCTGCCCAGAACTTGTGTCAAAAAACTGTACTTCAACGCTGCTTTCACCAAGGTAGGGAGTGGAACCGGCCGGTCTTCCACTTGCCGGTCCTGAAGCAGCTTCGGCAACAAATCCATAAGGTATCAAACTACCCGCGACACTGCGTTGGTATTTCGTCGGTACGAGATCGACAATAGCGATCCGGACTCCAATCACTTCAGGCCCACCCTTGTCTACTATTTCTGCTGTAGGCTTAATTTCTTTGACGAGTGCCCCATAAAAGTAATCCGTTAGCATCTTCAGGTCGGTCGGGTCAATTCCTTCGTTTTGACTGTCTTCTTTGACAAAAACTTTTATTCTTTCAATGAGGATTTTATTATATTGTTTCCAGTTAACGTCCGCCTGACGCCATGATTGAGCACTATCACTGCCTTTGATAGGCTGGAGCAACTCATAATTACTCAGGGACTTATGTTGTTCCGAAAGTTTACCAGCGGTAGATTTGTCAGTAGAGGCGCAGCCGCAAAGCAAAGCAAACACTAGAGCGAGAGCTATCCTTAGGATAACGGCCTTGGGTAATTGATCCATGTACATCTCCTTTTTTTGTTTATGAGAACTACCAAAATTTATTTCGTGGTCGTGTGACGGTGGGGATAGCTAACCAAATTTAGATGCAACAGTTTAAGTGATCATCATTCTCATCGATTATTTGACAACATAACTCTTCCCTTCCATGCAGGCACCGAAGGCTTTGTTGAAATGTTGCATCTTCCCAGTTTTAACATCTTGTGCCTGTTTTGCTTGAGACTGTTTGTTAAGCCGCGCCTGACGACCACCAGCCATGGTGCCGGCCACAGCACCGATTCCAGCCCCCTTACCGGTGTCTCCAGCAATAGCACCTATTGCTGCTCCGCCAACTGCACCCTTGGCTGCTCCTCTTACGCGCTCACCTCCTCCAACTGCCGGACTTGATGGAGGAGGGGGCGCGCTCGCAACGGCAACAGGATCAATACCTGTCTGCTTCTTTGCCCATGCGTAACATTCTCCCTCGTCTTGGTTCTGTTTTACCGCTGACTGGCCTTTAGCAGGGTACGGAATAACTCCGAGAGAAGATGATATTGAGTCTTGTGCGAAGCCACTGCTGAAACCTATCACGATCATGCCGATAGTCATTACCGCCACAATGAACATCTTGTTTACTTCCTGTTTCATTAGATCCTCTTTATTTAAATTTAGTTTGCCGCCTCGCTGTTGCAGGGTCCTGGCAAGCGCGTAAATATCTCACACTCCCGGCAGGGGTAGGGCAAGGAGGTGTCCTTCTCGACTCCGAAATCGGTTTCCAGAGATTCTTTAACCATTTCAAACCGATCGTCCGTTCGGGCCGTTAATGGATCAAACCCCAGGCCATTTTGGTGGCCACCACATAGAGAAAGATGGCGAAGATTCGCTTCAGTTTGTCGACCGGCAGGGCATGCGCCAGTTTGGCCCCCAGCGGTGCGGTCAGGACGCTGAAACAGACAATAAACAGCAGTGCGGGGAGATAGACAAAACCGAGGCTGTAGGGCGGCAAACCCGAGGCATGCAGATTATTGACCATATAACCGATGCCTCCGGCAACGGCGATGGGAAAACCGATGGCCGCCGAGGTGCCGATGGCCCGATGGGCAGCCACATTGCACCAGAGCATGAAAGGCACGGACAGCGAACCGCCGCCGATACCGACCAGGGCAGAGGCCACGCCAATGGTCGAACCCACCGCGAACATGCCGACCTGGCCCGGCAGGTCCCGGGTGGCCTTCGGCTTTTTATTAAGCAGCATCTGGGTGGCCACGGCATAGAGAAAAACACAGAAAAATCCCTTGAGAAAGCCGGAAGACAGCTTGGAGGCCACCATGGTGCCCAAAAAGGTGCCGACGAGGATGCCGGGGACAATCCGTTTGACCACGGTCCACTCGACCGCACCGCGCCGGTGATGGGCCATGAAGCTGGAAATCGAAGTAAAGACAATGCTGGCCAGCGAGGTACCCAGGGCCATATGCATGATCAGGTCGGCCTGCATGCCCTGCTTGACAAAACAAAAGACCAGCATCGGCACGATCACCACCCCGCCGCCTACGCCCAGCAGACCGGCGAGCAGCCCGGCAATCAAACCCACCGCCAAATACATCACCACAATTTCAAGGGACATTTTTCCTCCGTCGCAGACCGATCCCTCCCCTGTCTCCCAGGGCCAGGTCAGCCAAAAATATGAGTTACAGGTTACTGTTACTGCTCGCCGAAAATATGACTTTCAATCTCGGCAATATGGGTTTTCATGGCCGCAAAGGCGGCCTCGCCCTCGCCTGCCTCCAGGGCATCAATGATACGAAGATGCCCCTCCACAGAGGCGTTGCGCCGCGCGCTGCTCTGCAGCCAGGTGGAACGGGTTTCGTTGACGATCGCCTGGATCGTGGTCATTACCTCGATGAGCACCCGGTTGCCCGAACATTGGGCCAGTTGCCGGTGAAATTCACTGTCAAAGCTGTCATCCGCCCGGCCCGCCATCAGAGCACGCTGCTGGTCACAGACCAGAATCTTTAATTGGTCGAGCGCCTCGGGTGCTATTCTGCGCGCGGCCAGGACGGCAATCTGCGGTTCCATCATCTCCCGGAACTCAATGATGTCGTGCAAGACGCCGCGCTGCTCGTTAATGGCCTCCAGGATGGCGTCACCGCCCAGAGCGGCGTCAAGCGAGGTCAACAGGTAGGTGCCGTCACCCTGCCTGCTCTCGATGATCTTCCGCTCCGCCAGGGCCTGGAAGGCCTGCCGCAGGCTGTTGCGCGAAACGCCGAAGGCCTCGGCCAATCGCCGTTCCGGCGGCAACCGGTCTCCCGGAGCCAATTCACCGTTGCGGATCATGGCGCGGATCCGTTCGATAATGGCGGTATAGGCGTATTTTTTTTCTTCCTTGGGTTCGACCGCGTGCATGGTTGCCTCCAACGACTGATAATTGGTTCAACCAATATCTAACTGCACAATTTTCGTCAAGTATTTTCTATAAATACAAACCAATAAAAAAAATTCATAAAGGTTGACCATTACAGGAAGCTGCAGATGCAATCTGCCGTGCCGCACAGAGGAACGAGGAGGTTCTCGGTTAGTTCCCGCCCCCATAGACAAAGGGGTTGTAATGGTTTGCCACCATGAACATCCATGCCGTTGAGCAGGTGCTGGGAAGGGGGTTGGCATACCAACCAAACGGCACGAAATACCGTTTGCTTGCGTAGAGATAGGGCTGGGTGGGCAGGGACAGCAACTGGGAATACTTGGACGGCTGACCGGGAAAGCCGACGTTGGCATAGGAGTCGAGGCGCAGCTTAGTGATGGCGCTCAGCATCGATTGTTCATCCAGCTTGAGCGCTGCCACAAAGTCGCGCGCAACCGCTGCCTGGGGGGACTCAGGCGGAATCGTTTGATAGTAGGCGATCATATCCCGCAGCATGGTGATAGCCCCTGCGGTCCATTCAGTGGAAAGAACCCCCTGACGAAAGTTGCCCGCGCCATCGATGCCGTTACCATCCTGATTGGAAAAACCGACCCCCCAGAGTGTTTTGCCGACACCGTATCCGCCCCATTGTTTGACCTGCTGCCAGTTGCGCTGGCTGGCGCCAAAGCCGAACCATTGGTCTATTTGCTGGGCGCCGAGTGCGGCAATGCCCCAGGTGTTCACATCCACCGCTTTAGGCTGCAGATTCGGCACCCATGCATTGGTACGGGTCGGATCATCGGCCCGCCCCCCTTGCACGAACTCGCCCTGATGCCAGGCCGAATTTTTGAAAAAAGCAAGCAGGCCCCGGGTGGTCCTCTTTGTACCGATAGTGCCGCCGTTGATCATCGCAGCACTCAGTTGCAGGGCCTCATTAATTGCGGCCCTCTCCGCTGCCTGGAGATTTTTGTCATGGGCCAAGGTCGCCTGCAGGGTGGTGCGCAGTATGTTGAGGCCCGCATACAAAGAAAAATTATTTTCAACCGCAACCTCGTAGGGGTCAACCAGCTGGTCGCCCTGATTGCCTACTGTTCCCGCTGGGGCGTAATAGACCGCACCAGAGGGCGACTGCATTGCCGCAAAGGTGGGCAAGACCTGCAGCGCATTTTGGAGGGCAAGGTCGTGCAGAGGCACAAACGTCTTTTTCTGGTTACTAAGATACTGGATGTGGGCGGCCTGCAACGGTCCCAGCAAAAAGGCCCAGGCGTTTTCACCGGTGATCGGCTTCCAATCCGTCCAGGTCACCTTACCGGCTTGATAGTCGGGATTGTGCTCCGGCAGGGCTTGGGTGGTGAGGGTAACGGCATACCGGCTCCCCACAAACGGATCAGAGGCCAGCCAATTCCGGGGAAGCATGCGAAAGGTGTACGCTTGTTGGGCCTCCGCGATGCTCTGCTGCTGGTAGACAAAGACCTTACCCGCAGTCACGGCCCGATTTTCACCCACAGCGGCATGGCTGGAATTGCCGTTGTAGCCTTCTCGGAGCAGATGATTTTGATTACTGACCAGGGCATAGGCATCCTGGCTGTTGGGCAAGGGCAGATGATTGACGGCCTGCCCCAGCATGACCGCTATTTGCCAGGTGGCGGCATCGTAGATGTTGGTGCCGTTATGGGTATTGATCCGTTCGGTTTGGAGATCGCCGGCAAGCGATTTTTGCGGTGTCAGCGTGGAGGTTTGCGGATTGAAGACATCGGTAACACGGCAGATTTTTTCGGGGAATCGGCAGACATGCTCGCCCCAGTAGGCGGCGCTGTCGACAAAGCTGAGCGGCAGTTGCCGCCCCCCCAGTTTTCCGGCAGTGGCGGTATACAGGATGCCGCCCGCCGTGTCCCGGTCACTGACAAGAAAACGATAACTGCCTTCCAGATCAGTACCGGCGGAGGGGGCAGGAACAAGGGCCATCTCTGCCAACAGGGTCAGCAGGGCAATGGAGGTCAAAAAAAAATGACGGCGGCGGTTCAGAGCCATCTGGCTATAACGTGGCATAATGCGACATCCTGCGATTTTAGAAATATTTCCAAGTTGTTGGTGGCCTGCGAGTCTTTGAAAAAACGATGACGGGCAACGTACATCAAACGGGAGTTTTCCCTTCATCCAGCACTTTCCTGAGCAAGGTGGCAATATCTTTCATGTCGAGAGGTTTCATGGCAAATTCTTTGATCCCAGAGTCCCTCACCTGATCGTCGCTCACCAGAGGGCTATAACCGGTACAGAGGATGATCGGAATATCAGGGCGAATGCCGAGCAGTTGCTGGGCAAGCTCCATCCCGGTCATGCCCGGCATGGTTTGATCTGTTACTACCACATCAAATTGATCCGGATGGTTTTGGAAGAGCGTCAGTGCCTCTTCACTGCTGGTCGTGACCGTCACCAGGTATCCTAAGTTTTTGAGCATGGCCCGGCTCATCTCAACCAATAATTCTTCATCATCAACAAAGAGGATGCGTTCGCTGCCGCTCGGAATGGTCTCGATGACAGGCATTTGACCAGGGGCCGCCTGATCATCAATTGCCGGAAAATAGATATGAAAGGCTGTGCCGTTTTCGGGCTCACTTGCACACTGGATAAACCCACCGTAATTCTGGACAATGCCATGAACTACAGCAAGACCCATTCCCGACCCCTTGCCCGTCTCTTTGGTGGTGAAATAGGGATCGAAGATCTTTTCTTGTATCTCCGCGGAGATGCCGGCCCCCGAATCGCTGACCGAAAGCTGGACAAAGCTGCCGGATTGCATCTCCGGATGGACATCGAGCTCTTCCCTGGAAACAACATGATTTTTCAAGGAGATTGAAAGAATTCCCCCGGTCTGTTCCATGGCATGGAAGGCATTGGTGCAGAGATTGACGACAATCTGATGAATTTGAGTAGGGTCAGCCAGGATAGGTTTCGTGTCAGGCGCTATTTGCTGATTTATGGAAATAGTCGAGGGCAGAGTCGGGCGGAGCAGTTGGGTAGCTTCCCTGACAATGCGTGCAGGATCAAGAGGAATCAATTCAATTTTTGTTTGCCGGCTAAAGGTGAGTATCTGCCTGACGAGATCCTTGGCTCGATTGCCCGCCTTGAATATCTGGTCCAGATAAGTGGCCAGAGCCCTTTCACTGGGGGGAGCGTGTCGTGCCATATCGGTATAGCCGATAATGGCGGTGAGGATGTTGTTGAAATCGTGGGCTATGCCACCCGCCAAGGTCCCCACAGCCTCTAATTTCTGGGTTTGGGCTAAGCGGGATTTCAGTTTTTCCCGTTCATTTTCAGCTTGTTTTTGCTCTGAAATATCACGAATTGATTCGATCGCGCCTATTCGTTGGCCATGCAGGTCGTACAGGGGAGCCGCCGTTGCCCAGAAATAGGCCCCCTGGCCCTTATTCAAGGCAGGAGCAAAGGCTTCCGCATACAAGGTTTGTCTTTTTTTTCTGATATAGAAATATTTGCCGGCAAGATCTTGATCACTGACATCAAGCAAATCTAAGAGCTGCTTCCGTTTTTCACCATAAAAGGGAACGGTATACGCATAATCGCCCTGCCCAAGGATCGATTCCTTAGGGACTCCGGACATCTCTTCCATGGCTTTGTTCCAAAAGATTACTCGTTTATCGTTATCGATAACAAAGGTCGCATCGGGAAGAAAATCAATAATATTGGTTAACTGCTGTCGGGATTGCTGAAGAAATTCGTGTGACTCGACCAACTCATCATGGACCTGTTTTCGTTGTCGCACCTCTTGATGCAAGGTCAAATCTGAGAGTTTCAACCGCCTGTTCAGACGAACAGAAAAAAGCAGTAAACCCGAGAGGATGATCAGTACGGTTACCAGGACAATAACCTGCCAACGATAGAGGACGAGCAGTTGCGGAAAGCTCACACTGCCAAAATCTTTGTAAATGCCCACCCGGAGTTCTTTCATGCATGCATCAACCGGTTCGTAATCAAGAGGAACCGTCCAGCCTACAGACTGCGCCGCCTGAGCCGCCGGACCTTGCGCCGGCATGCTCAGCAAGGCCACCGCTACCTTCTCGGCTAAGGCGTTTGGGGTGTGCTTGAGTTTTGCAAAGGGCCATTCCGGATAGAGACGAGTACTGAGCAGATAAGGAAAATCTTCTCGCTCCTGTTTATTGATAACTTTAAAGGTGTTAGGGGCAATTTTCCCTTCATCGATCATTTTTTCGAGAATAGGGGTTGCCACAGTGCCGCCATCAACCTTCCCGTCTCGCACGGCATAGGCAACGCTATCATGGGTGCCGCTATAGGAAAATTGCGCAAAATCTTTTTGCGGATCGATCCCGTGTACTTTTAATTCCCGCCAAGATGCCAGCCACCCGCCAAAGGAGGTCGGATCAACCGCCATAAAGGATTTCCCCTTAAGATCCTCAAGGGTATTGATGTCGTCCCGGTCGGCTCTACAAAAAATGACGCCTCCGAACAGGGTGGCATAGCCATCCAGAAACGATCTTTTGATGGTGGCCATCCGACTGATTCCGAATAGATTTTGCAGCTCTATGTATTTAGATGAAGTTACTATTACAAAATCTATATCCTTCTTTTCAACAGCACCAACGACCTCATCAAACTTGAGAGGAATAATCTTGAAAACATAACCCGGTATGCGGCTGCTCAGATATTTGGCGGTTAACGACCATTCCTGCAGACATTCATCGCTTCCTCTTCTGGCAAGGACACCAACATTGACAACTTGCAGAGAATCTGAAGCAGATACATTCGAACTCAAAACAATGTTTATTAGTAAAAAGACAAAAATCAATTTTTTCATTTCATTCATCTTGAATTAGTATTTCATGGCGGCAAGCGTGGCAATACTTTTAAAAAAAAACCAACAATAACGAAATATTCGATATAATAATTGCCGAGTAAACACGCTCGGACAACTTTGCGGTTGCTGGCTCGACAGGTTCGACTAAAAATAGAACACAGCCTGAAGATTAATTCCACTTTTACAGAACGATTGACCTGCCTGGCACCTTCCGGATTCTCCCTAGGTGGAGCCCCTTACTCCGTCTTGTTGCTGTTCGCCGGACAAAAAAAATGGCTTCCTTTTTTTAAGCGGCCAGCGACCTCTTCTGTGAAACTCAAAAAAGGAAGAGGCGCCAATGATTACAAGGGAGCGTCAATACGTTGCGCTATGCCTCCGGCAAGCAGGTGAACACTAAGCGCCATGGTACGGGACTGATTGACGAGACCACCTGGGAGCAAGGCCTCCGCGACCTCGAAAGTGCGGCCCAGCTTGACGGCATTTTCTCTTACACCTTTTTCCGGGCCGTGGGCCAACGGACCCAATGACCCGATGGACAGCAGAGGAGAGGATGCATACTCTTTTTCGATATTTTCTCTGCACTTCGATATGGTGTTTGAGCTGGCCCCGCCTTGAGCTGCCGACTGCGGCCTTGTTCCGTTGCTGGCTGTTGAGGAGTACCTGAATCCCGAGAGTACGGAAGGCACCCTGCCCTACTCTCCTTACCCTGGCCCATACAGCTGAAAACACTATTTCCCCTAACACTTCTTATCGTGCTGGTTATGTGCCTTTCTTTCTGTGCACCCCCATATTACCAGGGACCGGTCTCCGATCATTTTGACGGCACCCGCTTTTTCAATCCCGGCAAGCCGATGGACAAGGGACTGCTGGAAGTGCTCAAATGGCAATGGACGCGCAAACCGGAGCCATGGCCTGCCTACCAGGAACTGCCCGCCACCGACAAACCGCCGCAACGCGTACAGGGGAACCTGCTCCGCGTGTCCCTGGTGGGGCACGTGACGGTTCTTCTCCAAACCCAGGGCCTGAATATTCTCACCGATCCGGTTTGGTCGGACCGGGCAAGCCCGTTTACCTGGGCCGGTCCGCGACGTGTCCATCCGCCGGGTATTCGCTTTGAGGATCTGCCGCCGGTGGATCTAATCCTGATCAGCCATAACCATTACGACCATCTCGATCTGGCCACCGTCGAGCGTCTCTGGCGGCGCGATCATCCCCGGATTATTGTCCCACTGGGCAATGAGGTTCTTCTCCAAGCACAGATCCCCGATGTGCGGGTGGAAGCCCATGACTGGGGCGACCAGGTGCAGCTTGCGCCAGGGGTGGTCGTGCATCTGGAACCCATGCATCACTGGTCGGCACGAAGTCCTTTAGACCGCAACCGCGCCCTCTGGGCTGCTTTTGTCCTCACCACCCCGGGCGGTGCCGTTTATTTTGTGGGTGACAGCGGCTACGGAGAGGGGGACTCTTTCCGCGCTGCTGCAAAGAAATACCATCAGTTCCGCTTGGCGGTGCTCCCCATCGGGGCTTACGATCCGCGCTGGTTTATGGCCTACGGGCACATGAATCCCGAAGAAGCAGTCCGGGCTTGGGCAGATTTGGGCGGCCCCTGCATGCTCCCTACCCATTACCGCACCTTCCAGCTGGCGGATACCGGCTACGAAGCGCCGCTCCGGGATCTTGAAGCGGCCATGGACAAGGCCGCTGTTCCGGATAACCGTATCCGTCCCCTCCAGGCCGGTGAGCACTGGTGGGTGCCCTGATTTCGGCTCCATCCCAAGCCTCCCTCTCGCCCTGCACCGGAATCACTGCCAAGGCAATTGCACCTTCTAGCCCGACGATCCATGGTGTACAATCCCTGATTCCGGCCCAAAGGCCGCCGCACAACGCAACAAGCTAACGGCAAACCCCAACCGTCAACAGCCCTTGCCCCTTATCGGGCAGCAATACCATAGGCCTTGTACCCATGCACCCACTGCGTCAGCTCCTGCCCTCGGTCAAACCCTACTGGAAACCAGCAGTTCTGGCCCTGTTCTGCCTGCTGATCCTGGTGGGGCTCGATCTATCCATTCCCCGCCTGATCCAACGCATCATCGACCAGGGCATCAGGGCCCGCAACCAAGGCGTTGTAGTGTATACCGGAGCCCTGATGCTTGTGATCTCCCTGCTCAGCATGGCGATGGCGGTGGCCAACAACATCCTTTCCGTCCGCGTGGGGGAGAGCGTGGCCAGGGATCTGCGGGAGGCGGTCTTCCTCAAGATCCAGAGCCTCTCCTTTGGCAATCTCGACCGGATGCAAACCGGCGGCCTCATGGTACGCCTCTCCAGTGACACCGCCGCCATCCAGCGCATCGTCAACATCTCGCTGCGCATCGGCACCCGCGCTCCCCTGCTCATGCTGGGCAGCCTGATCCTGATGGTCAACACCAGCCTCTCTCTGGCCCTGATCCTGTTGCCGCTGATCCTGCTTACCCTTGGGGTGATCAGCGTCTTCATTGTGCGGATGGAGCCTTTGTTTCTCCTCATGCAGCAGAAATTCGACCGGTTGAACACCGTGCTCCAGGAAAACGTGTCCGGGGTCCGCCTGATCAAGGCCTTTGTCCGGGCTGATCATGAGGGAGCTCGTTTTGCTAGAGCCAATACCGATTTCACCCGCCATTCGATCCGGATCCTGCGGTTCATGTCCGGGATGTCGCCGCTGCTGACCCTGTGCGTCAATATCGGCATGGTGGTGGTTATCTGGGCCGGAGGCCTGGAAGTGGCCAAGGGGGAATTGACCGTCGGCCAGATTGTTGCCTTCATCAATTACCTGCTCACCACCCTGTCGCCGCTGGCCATGATGGCCATGCTCTCCAATGCCTGGGCAGGCGGGATCGCCTCGGCACAACGACTCACCGAGCTGCTCAACATGCCCCCGGAAGTCGCTGATCGCCCCGATGCCCTGTCACTCGCCCAGGCCGGACTTGCCACCGGACCGATACGGATTGAGTTTGAACGGGTTGCTTTCCGCTACCATGGTGAAAACGACGAGGGCGGTGAAGAGGTTCTCCATGATATCAACCTGGTGGCTGAACCAGGTAAGACACTGGCCATCCTGGGGGCCACCGGCGCGGGCAAATCGACGCTGATCAATCTGCTGCCCCGGTTTTACGAGGCCACCGGCGGGCGGATTCTGGTCAATAACATCGACATCCGGCAGCTGCAACAAACTGCACTGCGGTCAATGATTGCCATAGTGCCGCAGGAGACCCTCCTTTTTTCCGGCACTGTTGCCGACAATATCCGTTACGGGGCACCGAACAGTGAGGATGCCGAGGTCCAGGCGGCGGCCCAAGCC
Source organism: Desulfobulbales bacterium (assembly GCA_038205495.1). Lineage (GTDB taxonomy): Bacteria > Desulfobacterota > Desulfobulbia > Desulfobulbales > Desulfobulbaceae > Desulfobulbus. Next base: position 7,568 of record JBBRBT010000040.1, on the reverse strand, counting down.
GCCCAGGCCCATGACTTCATCCTCAACCTGCCGCAGGGTTACGCGACCCGGATTGAAGAACGCGGCATCAATCTCTCCGGCGGCCAGAAGCAGCGCCTGGCCATTGCCCGCGCTTTGCTGACCCGGCCGCGCATCCTTATCCTCGACGACAGCACCAGTGCCGTGGATGTGGAAACCGAGACCCGAATCCAGGAAGCGCTCGAACAGCTCTCATCTAAACACACCCGCCTGGTCGTGGCCCAGCGGGTCAGCACGGTGCTCAATGCCGACCGGATCGTGATCCTCGACAAAGGGCACATCGCCAGCCAGGGAACACATCGCCAATTGCTGGCGAGTTGCCCAATTTATCAGGAAATTTATGCCTCACAGCTCGGCAATGGACTGGAAGACGATCTCAACACGACAGGGGAGGTGCAAGCATGAGCGCTCCGCCCGAGCAATCAAACGCTAGCCTGCGCGAGACCCTGCAGCCACGCCGCCCCGGAGCCGTCGGCAAGATTGAAAAAGCCCAAAACCCACGCCATGCCCTGGTACGGCTCCTTCCTTATTTGCGGCCATTCCGGCTGACCCTGGTCGCGGTCTTTGCCTGCGTGATCGTCTACACCCTGTTCGGCCTGGTCGGTCCGTACCTCATGGGGGTGGCCATTGATCGCTTTATCGGCCCCGGACAGGCCCAGGGGCTGATGCGGATGGCAATGTGGATGCTGATCACCTACCTGCTCTACAACGGTTTCCAGATTGTTGCCGCCTGGCTGATGTCAGGCATCTCCCAGCAGGCGCTGCAGCAGTTGCGGCGCGATCTTTTTGCCCATGTTCAGCAGCTACCGCTCAGCTTTTTCGACCATCAACCGGCGGGTGAACTCATGAGCCGGTTGACCAACGATATTGATGCCATCAACCAGGCTGTTTCCCAGAACGTGACCACCCTGCTGGCCGGTGTGCTTTCCCTGGTCGGAATCCTGGCAGCCATGTTTGTGCTTGATGTCTGGCTTGCCCTGGCAGCGGTTCTGGTCGTGCCGGTGATTTTCGGGTTCACCCGTTTTGTCGCCCGCTATACCCGCAAAGGCTATCGCGATCTCCAACAGCAACTCGGGACCCTCAATGGGGTCACGGAAGAGGCCATCGGCGGCCAGAAAGTGGTCACAGCCTTTGGTCGCAACGAATCGGTTCTTGCCGCCTTCCGGGAACACAATGAGCGGGTTTTCCGGGCCGGAATCTACGCCAACAACTACAGCATGCTGCTCATGCCGCTCACCGGCGTCCTCGGCAATTTTTTTGTCATCGTCCTGGCGGGATTGGGTGGCTGGCTGGCCCTGCGCGGCCTGGTCAGTATCGGCATTATTGCCACCTTCATCACCTATGGCCAGAATTTCATCCAGCCCTTGCGCCTGCTCGCCAATATCTACAACTCTATCCAGGCGGCCCTGGCTGGGGCGGAGAGAATTTTCCAGATCATCGATACCCGGGCTGAATGTGACGAGGGAGCTTTGCAGGAAGTCGTTGCCATTAAAGGCGCGGTCTGTTTTGAGCATGTCCAGTTTGCCTATGAACCCGGACATCCGGTGGTCCGGGATATGAGCATGGAAGTGGAAGCGGGCGCAACAATTGCCCTGGTAGGGCCGACGGGTGCGGGCAAGACGACGATCATGAATCTGCTCACCCGCTTTTACGAGATTGATGGCGGCCGGATCACCCTGGACGGCCGTGATCTGAAGACCCTGCCCAAGGCTGCGCTGCGCCGCTCCATCGGACTGGTGCCCCAGGACACCTTTCTCTTTGCCGAATCCGTGCTGGAAAATATCCGGTTCGGTCGCCTCGAGGCCAGCGATGCGGAGTGCATCCAGGCAGCGCAGCTGGCCGATGCGGATCATTTTATCCGCCAGCTGCCGCAGGGCTACCAGACCGATTTATCCGAACGGGCCGGTAATCTCAGCCAAGGGCAGCGGCAATTGCTGGCCATTGCCAGGGCCCTCCTCGCCCGCCCTTCCATCCTTATCCTGGACGAGGCCACCAGCAGTGTCGACACCCGCACCGAGGCGCGGATCCAGAAGGCGCTCCTACGGGTAATGGAACAACAGACGAGTTTTGTCATTGCCCACCGCCTCAGCACCATCCGCGATACCGATCAGGTTCTGGTCATTGATGACGGCCGGATCGTGGAACGAGGCACCCATCGGGAATTGCTGCGGCTCCGCGGTGTGTATCATCACCTCTATACCAGTCAGTTCAAGGGGCAGCCGATTTGAGCCAGGGTTGAGGCAAGGATTTCAAGACGGGCGCCTTATGGGTTTGCAGCGATTTTCCACCTTCTTTGCACCCTGCTCGTTGCACAAGCCCAAGGCCTGGCCGAGAACATTGTCCGGCACAGCCCCGCTGATACTTTGCCGGGTTGCCCAGGCAAGGGTCTGCGGATCCTTCGCCGCCTCGGTGCTCAGGAATTGGGGATCGGGTGTTTTACCGACTCTGCCCAGATCAAGCCGGTCCGCATCAAAACAGGTCTGCACGGTTACATCTTCGTGTGTTTTGGCGGTTGTGTGCAGCTGGCAGGCAATGACGAGCAGATCGAAGGCCTCATCTGCTACCTGAAAAGAGTGTCCGCGCAACCGTTGCGCCAGTTGCGCCCCCCGGGGACCGTGCTCAGGATCCCCACCTTCATTGAGCCGCCGGCTGTCATGGAACAGGGCAAACAGTTCCACCACCCTGGTATCGGCCCCGGTGGACGCCGCCAGGTACAAACCATTCTCATACACTCGGGCCCAATGGCTGAGGCCATGGATACCACGCCAGTTGATCTGTAACTGTGCCTGAATGTCCACAATGAGTTCGGTAGAAATAAGGTGAGACATACGTTGACGCAACATGCCAGGTTGTTTTTTTGGTTTCCGGCCTCCGACACCATCCAGGACGGTGTCGGTATTGACAGGGTGCTTTGCCGCGCCTTTGCCTGCGGGGTTGGGCTGTCCAGATCTCTTTGATTACCCCTGGGCAGTCAATCGGCAGCCGAGTGCAAACGCCTTCCGGCAATCTTCCGGAAAAACCTCCGCGCGCCGTGCCGCTTTCTTGGCCGGATCCATATATTCCATCACCACCTTGGAATAATCGGGAAACTGCAAGGTGTCATAGCAGCAGAGGGTTTCGGCTTCACCGAATGCCCTGCTCAACGAGGCCTCGGTGCTATTAAACATCGCGCCATAGCCCATACTTTCACACATCTCTTCGTTGACGTTCATGGTGTAGACGACTCCGGTTTTGATCTTGCGCGGAAAGACGGACCGGGGCGGTTGATTGTAGACCAGGGGCGCGAACATAAGTCGCTCCATGAAGGAGCGCATCGCGCCGCTCATTGATCCGAAGTAAATCGGTGACCCCAGGATAAAAGCCGTGGCTTCTTCTTCGATCTTTTTGAGGATGGGGCTTACCTCATCGTGCATTGCGCATCTGCCGTTACTGGGCCCATCGATAATCTTACAGGCAAAGCAGCTCGTGCAACCCTTGTAGGTAAGGTCATACAGGTGCACCAATTCTGTGTCCGCCCCTTGCGAGGCCGCCCCTTCCAGGGCCTTTTTCAGCAGTGTGGCTGTATTCCAGTTTTTTCTCGGGCTTCCGTTTATGGCAATGATCTTCATTTTCATTGGACTCCTATCCGGTGGTTAAACTCCACGTCCTTTTCTCGATATTCTCACCCATTGCGTTTCAATTTCCGTTTCCGTTTCGGCTTGCCCTTTCAGTACAAAACAAGACGGACAGCAAACAACAAACTCAATATTTATCCACAAAAACGGACGACTTTTACTTGATTGCGGAAAATTAATTCAAAAAACCGGAATTTAAGATTTGTTATTCAAGCACCAACAGGCAGGTGCAAAATTAAAATTTATTAATTTCAATCAATTAGACCAATCGACAACCTGTAGAGAAAAATGGGTGCATTATTGCATTCTACGATTATCCACAAGTTGTTTTCCTTCGCTGCAAAGTCCTTTCGGCGATGTATACGTACCAAGAGGAGAATCGAACATGAAAAAGACACTCGTAACAGGTTTGGCCATGACTTTATTTACACTTGGCCTCGTGAGCACGGGGAGCGCGACACCTGTCACCCTGGTGGGTCAAGGTTCTCAATGGCAGTATACAACCTTAGACTTTGATGTATATCCCGCCATGAATGCCACATATAGTTCGGTTGATTGGGCGGAGGCTGCCACTTGGGCCACAGGCAAGGCCGCCTTTGGAAACAGTACGATTCAATCGACCTATTGGGCAGCTGACACTGATCTCGCGCTATTGCAGACCTTTACTCTTTCGGGGCGAGTGAATGGTTCAGCTACGCTTAATGTGGCGGCCGACAATGGCTTTATCATCTTTCTCAACGGACAGCAGATAGCCAATAAAAATGAGGAAGGGTACACTTCCATCTGGGAATATTCAATATCCGTTGCAGGTGCGCTCTTCTCGAGTGGGATCAACACAATTGCTGTCTTGGCAGAAGACCACGGCGGATTAACCTGTTTTGATATGCAATTGACCGCCGATGTCAACCCGACCCCTGTCCCCGAGCCAGCCGCGATGCTCCTTTTCGGAACCGGGATTGCCGGTCTTGCTTCTGGTATTCGAAGAAAAAGAAACAGAACTATTTCCTGAAAACAGGAATTACATGACAAGCCCAATCCTGGACAGGCTGACCCAGGAGACGGGCCATGCTGAGCGCAACAATCAGGTTGAAAAAATAAAAATGGGTTGCCGCCGCTGACAGTGCATGCCCCGGCTTGCTTCTACTGGCCGGGAAGTAACCAGAGACGAAAATCCCAACAGGAGAGCATTGGCGGGGACGATGCCTGCGGCAAGGAAAATGGGTCAGGCCGCACCCACAAGGAGTGCCCTTAAAAAAATCTCACACCAGCCCTGGATGTTCGTTGATTTCGTCCTCAATCCGATCAGGATCCTGTGCATTGTAGCGGATGATGTTTTGCAGCATAAACAGGCTGTCCGGGTCAATACGGGTGAATCGCACACTCACGGTCTCGCCATCACAGCGGGCAATCTCGCCAAAAACCTCTACGCCCAGGTCTAGGCCGCCTGCTTGGAGCGGGAGCCAGAACCGACAGGCTGCCCCCTCCTCAAACTTCTCCGCCGTCTCAAACAGACAGCCTCCGACACTGAGATTGTCCACCTGCGGAAAGGAATAGCGCTGTTCATTCACCGTCAATTCTGCCACCATGTTAAAAACGACACGACTGAACCTTCTTTTTTCCATCAGCACCTCTTGCCCCCTGATCCTGTTGAATAAAATATCTCCCACCTTTCGACAAACTCTATTCTAAAAAGCAAAAAACGCTACTTCTCTTTGCAATTTTGCACCCGGAAAATTCCATAAATCGTAAGCTTCAAAACAACACCATCTGTTTTTAATTGAATCTGGCGGTGTAGAGGATGACCGGTCGACCGTGCGGATTGCACCGGCTCCGCTGCAGCTCATTTCGGATGCACCACTTCCTCTATATGGCTTTTCCTCAGTCGTCTTTGTGCGTTTCGAAACAATCCTGGCAGCATCCATGCGAAATTGCGGTCCCACTTTTACGATAAAGGAATTCTTCCATCTGGAGCCATTTTCCTTTACCAGGCTCGGTGCCTGTATCATCTCTTATTTTTTTACAGTACATGCAAACCGGCAGGATCCCCTCGAGTGTTTTTATTTCTTCGAAAGCACGTGTTAAACTATTGATAAGTTCTTCATTTTTCTGTTGAATTTTTATACGTTCTCTTACTTCTTTCTCTAGATTTTTATTTAAACCATCAAGATCAAAAAATATTAACTCTAAAGGCTTTTCGATACCAGTTTTTATAATCGCCACATAGATGAGCAAGAAAGAAAAAATCTTAAAATAGTGACCAACTAAATTTGAGAAACCATAGTTGCTGATATAAAATGTAAAAGAAAGCTCTGAAATTATTGTACATATTATCGACCAAAAAATAATCAGAAATATATTTTTATCAAAATAAGTTCTATTTATTCGCAATAAAAAAAGGGCCGCTGCCAGTATGCCACAGATAATATATTCGCTGTTTTTTTTAAAAGAAGTTAATCCGCTCCCCTCGACAAAGCATACTGGAAATATTTTCCAATAAAATATACTCGCGATGATCAACCCTGTGATAACTGAATAAACAGCGAACACAACATTTGCCCTTGGAATCCTCTCTCCACGTAAGAATATAAACGCTATGAGAAGAGTTATGCTTTCTAGGTATCGGGCTCCTATCCATAACTGATTTGCGTAATAGTCATAATCGGTGAAAATTGGCATCCCCTTATACGAGAGAGTATGCAACAAATCTAATAAGGCGATGAACAGATAAGCGATACCGACAAACAGGAGGTAAGTGTTACTGATATATTTTTTTGAATTCCAGGCAATCATGAAGAGGGAAAAAGCCACAACGATGCTGAATATTTCTGCCAGAGCATGGAAGAGCAAATAATTCACCCAAGTTGTAAAATACAACCCGATTAATGCCGCGAAAAGAACCGAACTGTTGATAAATAACTGAACCTGTTTCTCGGTTGCATTTGTATTGTCTATAAAAAATTTCAAATCCTCACCTCTATGAAATGGAGCCAGGAAAATTGAGGGGCTGTGTATCAACGACACCTATGAGCCACCAAAATCAACAAGCTTGGTTGAGTCATTATCTAATTTACTCGACATTGAAAATGACAACCACTCAAACGTGTCCAGGGGGGCAGCCAAGACGCCATCCCCCTAGTATTCCCAACATCTAGAAACTAGAAGATATACTAGATATCCATATTCTCTATATTTTTTCCGTATTGTTCTTTCTTCGAAATTCTGAAAGATTAAAAATCTGAATATCAAGGCTCGATGAATCGATTGCGGAGGAACTCAATTGCGATGACAAGGGAACGACTCAATGGATTTACCCCTAAGCAAGAGGAGGGGTACAAAGATATAATCGACTGTATTGCTTCGGGGATTTGTCCCAAATGCGGCAATAAGTTCAATTGCGGAAACAAGACCTTTAATTACGAAAGGATCATGGATGGTCGACCCAGAGAAACAGCAAACCACAGGTGCCCAAACTGTGAGTGGCAAGCTGTTTTTCTTCCAAGCCAGATATAAAGCAAATTAAGGTTCGAAAAAGAAGCAATATGGGATACAGCCACACTGAAAATAGATACATTTAGTACCTATTAAATGCCCAAATTTTTTCCATAGAAATCCTGCCTAACTATGTTTCCCCGCCCCGAGCGGTTAGTCCCTCAATTATCCGGAATCCCCTGGGAAGAATAGACGGAGTTGCGATGGATACCCCTATTATCGAAAATATCAGGCCCGGAGGAATGACCCGGCGCCAGTTTATCAAAAGCGTCATAGCAGCCGGTGCCGTCTCCTCTTCCGGCCTCCTCTTTTCCGGGCCGGCCGGAGCCGGTCCCAAGACTTCCCCCGGTGCCGTCGAGCGACTCATTACCCTGGTCGTCAACGGGCAACAGCGCCGGGTGGATGTCATGCCCCAGGAGACCTTGGCCCAGACCCTGCGTGGCAAAC
>JBBRBT010000039.1:0-36854 GCA_038205495.1 Desulfobulbales bacterium | reverse complement strand
GACCCGCTCGATCTGTTCCCGTAGCCGGGCGATCGGGGGGCTGGTGCCGGTTATGTTGATAATTACCGGACCGCTCTCGCGAAGCAACCGGTTCTCCCGTTCCAATTGCGCCAGTTGCACACCCTTGTTGACCGAGAGGATGATTTTGTCATAGGAAAGGGGTTTTTCGATAAAATCGTAGGCGCCGCTGCGGGTGGCCTGTACCGCGGTTTCGATGGTGCCGTGGCCGGAGATCATGATGACCGGCAGGTCAAAACGCTGTTTGATCAGTTTGAGTGCTTCGAGACCATCCATGCCCGGCATCCAGATGTCGAGCATGACCAGGTCAACATTCTTCTCGTCAAGCAGTTGCAGACCTTCTTCGGCAGAGGCAGCGCCAAGCGGGAGGAATCCTTCGTCGGCGAGAATACCCGAGAGGGCCTCACGGATGGCGGCTTCGTCGTCTATGATCAGAATAGTGTTGGGCATCGGTGCAGAGTCTGTTGGGCCGGGAAAAAGGAGGTTGCCATCAGGTGGCTTGCCTGAGTGAATGGGGGGGCTGACGGTCTTGACTGGCCATCATATCAGGTATCCAGCGGCAGCTCAACCGTAAACACGGTGCCGGTGGGGGCGTTGTCGTGGGCTCGAATGACGCCGTTATGCTCGGTGACGATGGTATGGGCAATGGCAAGCCCCAGGCCGGTGCCGGATTTGCGGGTGGAAAAATAAGGTTCAAAGATGCGCAGCTTGACATCGTCGGCAATGCCCGGGCCGTTATCCGCCACCCCGAGCCGAATCAGATGCACATTGCCGCCGTACCCAAGGGTTACCCCGATGGCACCGTCATCGCCGAGTACGGAGACGGCGTTGTCGAGCAGATTGATGAGGACGCGTTTGATCTGCACGGCATCAAACTCAAATGCCGGAAGCGTCGGGTCAACCTCGCAGGTGATGGCGAGTTGCTTGTGGGCTTCCTGATAGAGAAAAACCACCTCTTTAACCAGATGTCCGAGATTTTTCAGTTCTTTACGCAGTTTTGGCATGCGGGCAAAGTCGGAAAACTCACTCACCATTTTCTTGATTTCGTCGACCTGGTTGATGATGGTGGCAGTACACTGGTCAAAGACATCCCGGTCCTCAGTGATCTTGTCGAGGTAGCGCTTGCGGAGCCGCTGGGCTGAGAGCTGGATTGGAGTCAGCGGGTTTTTGATCTCATGGGCGATGCGGCGGGCAACCTCCTGCCAGGCAGCGAGCCGTTGCGCTTTTTCCAGGTTGGTGAGGTTGTCGAAGACAATGACAAAACCAATGGGATTGTGCCGGTCGTCGACCATCCGGGTAATGTTCACCTGGAGGGAAAGGGTTTCGCCCCGGCGGATGGTGACCCGTAAATGGCGTTCGATCGAAGGTTTGCCGGTGTCGAGCAGTTCCTTGAGAAAACTTTCGACGATCTGGACATGCTGCTTGGGCAGGGCCTTATGGAAATCTCTTCCCAGGAAGACTGTGGGCTCAATGGCCAGCAACTGCTCGGCAAAGCGGTTAATGGTGGTGATCTGGTTGTTCTCGTCGAGGGCGATAACGCCAGCGGCGACATTTTCCAGGATGGTTTCCAGGTAGCGACGGCGCTGCTCCGAGACCTCGGTGCTTTTCTGCAGGGCCTGGTGCGCCCTGGAGAGTTGTTGGTTGGAGGCGAGAATGTCTGCGGTCATGGAGTTGAAGGAGTCGACCAGGAGCCCCATCTCGTCGTCCGCCTCTTTTTCGAGGATAAAATCGAGATCGCCCTCGGCCACCCGCCTGGTGGCCTCGGCGAGTTTGTTGATTGGCCCGGTGAGGCTACGGGCGATATAGAAACCGAACCAGATTGCCCCGAACAGGATCAGGAGGGTGATGATGAGCAGCATGATGATCAGGCTGAGCTTCATCGGGGCCTTGAGCATGATCATCTGTTGATACCCGGTGATGCCGTCGGACACCGACTGCATGGTTTCGAGCTTGGCCGAGGGGATCAGCAAGGTGGTGACCAAATACCAGGTCTGCGGGGTGGAGAGATTTACCTGTACGGGAACAATGGCCTGGATCAGTTCGCCAATCGTGGTCCGCTGGGTGACGACCTCGGTCCGGTTGTTGACAGAGGCCAGTCGCAAGGCCTCGGAAGGTATAGTCGGCAGAACGATGGGCAGCAGCCGCGGTCCTCGGACCGAGAGCACTTCAGTACGTTCGCCGTTGAGGAGCAGAATACTGTCCGGGGCGCCGGGCAGATCGATCGCCAGGGTTTTGGCAAAGAACCGCTCCAGGGCGGCCATGTCGCGGAGATCAAGGGTGCCGCTTTCGAGAATCGAAGCCATTTGCCGGCCTGCATACTCGGCCTGATGGCTGGTATCGTGGAGGATCGATTGCGCCAGTTTGAGCGACGATTGCAGGGATTCCTCGACCTTGGCGTTGAACCAGTAGTCCATGGAGGTGGAGACAAAGCGAAGGGCGACGATGAAGAGGATGGCCGTCGGCACCAGGGAGAGCGAAACAAAGGAGATGACCAGTCGGGTCCGCAACTGGGAACCTAGGATTTTTTGATTGCGTTCGAAGACCAGTTCCACCAGGTTGCGCAGCACCAGGTAGAGCATGGTCAGCAGCAGCAGACCATTGATATTGATCAGGGCAAAAATCAGAATGGTACTGGAAATGGGCAGGTTGAAGTCGCCACTAAGTAGACCGCGTTGCACATACCCCAGCACGGGAATAAGCAGGGTGCAGAAAATGATGACAGCGCGAATCAGCCGCTGCTTCTTGAGTTTCTGTGCTGCGGTGAGCATTCAGTTGCCGGTTTCCAGGTTAAAACCTGAATTCAATGGTCCGCCAGTCGGTTTCGAAATCCCATAGTGCGGAGAAGGGCAGCAAGCGTTGCATCCCCAGAGGCAGGGACCCTTTTTTCAGGGTGATTTTGAAATGAATGGCATAAGGGGCGTCGGGAACTAATTGGGTAAGAGTAATCACCTTGATGCCGTTAAGTTCGGCCATCAGCTGTTTGGCCTGCTCTAGATCGCCGGTGGTCGTTATTTCACCGCCCTGATCGGAAAAGGCGATGCGGTATTCCTTTGTGCTGCTGTCGAAGGTCATGGTGTGGGTCACAAAAGATTTGACCAAGGTGGTATCAATCCAGTTGCTACTGGTTTTGACCAGCTCCAGATGGAAGGTAAAGATGATGGGAATGCCGTTCTTGACACCATCGAGCATCTCCTGGGTAAAACAGTCTTTCACGGTTGCGAAGAACAAGAGATCGGGGTCCGAGGTGGTAACAATTATGTCCTTGATTTCTGGCGTTTTTTCGCTAGCCGAAAACGATGAGCCGGGGCAAAGGAGCAGTAGGTAACCGCACAGAAAGATCAGTTGGATATTTAATAATTTCATTGAGTTGTCGAAGAGCACGAGCTGTCTGTGTTCTGTGATGTTGGCGTCAAAAACAAATGTAGTTGTAGCATATACCTGATGGGCGGTTTTTTGTCCATGACAAGGACCCCTCTGCAGGTAGGAAGTTACCGCACCAAGGGCCAGGTGTTTGAGCGGCGTAGCGAGCTGAATAAAACAGTGTTGACCGGAATTTTCTCGCAGGATTGCGTCAGAGCCTCATCCCGCAGGACGAGCTCGAGCTCCTGCGCGTTCGAAGGGCTTTTTCCAGGCAACGGCCGATGGAGCGCGGAGGGGAGGCTCGTGGTACACTGGGCAATGGATAGGAATCGTCGTCCCCTGGCTCTGTCATGATCTTGGCAGTGGCTGAGCGAACGATTGCGGAGTACTACCACTCGACCCGGAGGACATTGTCCAGGGGCTTGACCCGGGCAATCCGGATGCGCACTGTATCGCCGGGCTCGACCGGAAAGGCGGGATTGGGTGGGAGATCGACATCAAAGAGACAATCGCAGAGCAGGAAATTGACCCGTTTCGGACCGCGTCCGACCACCAGGGCTTTGACCATCTGTCCTTCCTGCGGCTCAAGATAGCGGAGGATCCAGTAGCGGTGTCGTTGCTGGCGGATGGCATTGGCCCGGCCGAGTTGTTGCTGGATGATGCCGGTAAAGGTCTTGCACTCATCACCTGAGAAAAGGATGCCCCGACCGTGAATCATGTGGCTCAGCTGGTGCTGCATGGCCAGGTCAAGGAAGCGACGGATGGGCGAGGTGATGGTGGTGTAGCTGTTGAGGCCGAGGCCGCTGTGGGGCTTGGGATGCGGTGTCAGTTCGCCGCGCGCCAGAAAGCGACGTTGCTGGGCAATATCCTGCAGGCTGTTATTGATTCCAGAGATGAGTCGTTTTCTCGGCGGTGGCTGCGAACGAAACAGGCCCGGCGCTTCTTGCCCCGACAGATAGGCGGCGGCAATGCCGTTGGCCAGAATCATCAGTTCGGAAACAAGGTTGCGCGAGGGGGTGTCCACCGGCGACAGGTGAACCTGGATATGCTCCCGGTCGCGGATATCAATGTTGACATCCGGCACAGACAGCAGCAGCGCGCCTTTGTCGACTCGTTGCTGGCGAAGTTGTTGGCGTACCACATTCAACGCGGCCAGATCCGAATCCCGGTCGATTAAGGAGTCTGCCTCGCGATAGCTCAACTGGCGTTTGACTTCGATCACGGCGGGGACAATAGCGGAATGGATTATGGTGCCATCCGTCGCCAGGGTAACCAGAAAGCTGATGGTCGGCCGGGTCTTACCCTGAATCAGGCTGCAGAGGTCAAGCGATAATCTCTTGGGCAGCATGGGGATATGGCCTTCGGGGAAATAGATCGTGGTCGATCGTTCCCTGGCTTCGGCAAAGAGGGGACTTTTGATCGGCACGTAATAACTGACATCAGTGATGTGGATGCCGACCTGGATGGTGCCGTCTTCCTTTTTTTCGATGTGGAGGGCATCATCGAAATCGCGGGTGAAACTGCCGTCAATGGTCAGGGTATTGAGTGCCCGGAGATCCTTTCGTTTGGGATCGGCGAGCAGTTCTTCCACCGTTGCCTCTTGCAGGGTTTCTGCAATTGCGAGGCAGGGTTCCGGGAAATCCACCGGCTGATCTGATCTGAGCAGGACCAGGTTTTCGTCTGCATTCCAGACGCCCGCCTTCACCAGCAGCTCAAAACCGGCATGGGGAGAGGTGAGACCGGCTTTTTTGAGAATCTGCCGGATAAAATCATCCTCGGCGCTTTCACTGCCAAACAGCACGGACTGGCTGAGCCATTGCAGGCAGCGTTCACGGTCCGGCCAGTCAGCCTCGCCAACCGGTACGCCCTGCATGATTTTTTGCAGGTTTTCCGCTGCCTGATCGAGCAGCTGCGCTTTCTCACGTTCCTTTTGCCGCTGCATTTGTAACTGTTCAACCTGCGCAGGAGTATGCGCCACTATCTGGCCGTTTTTAAATTTAAAGAAAAGTGAGTCAGAAAATATCGCCCGGAGAAAGGCGGCGCGTTGGTCATCGCTGACCGTGCCGCCGAAGTGGAGCTCTGCGAGGAAGTCCAGGGTGAACTCGTAGTCGGCTTCTTCGCAGACGATTTCCCAGAGTTCATGGAGGGTGATCGCCTCTGCCAGCGCAGCCCGATCGGCAGCGCATTGCTGTAATCTGGCGGTCAGCGTTTCTCGGGTAGTATCATGCGGATACACTTGCTGTGAGGCGATGAGGATCCGTGATTCCGGCAGATTGATTTCCCGCCCGTTCTGATTGAGGAGGTGGATCTTTTTGTCGGCAACGCCGGTGACCAGGCCGCAATAAAATCTGCCGCCGTCTATGAATTCAATAAGGTTGCCGGAGGAAATCATCAGTTTAATACATTGCGAAGTTCTAAGGTTGTTAAACGCTGATATGTCATGGTAAGTTACAGTGGATAGCAGGATTCCACCTCTTTGTCATTATTTTCTTCAGGGAATTTCCTGATACCTCTTCAATATAAAGGATACCGCTTGTGGATAGTTCTCCGTACCGATCCGGGGTCGTGGCAATCATCGGCCCGCCCAATGCCGGCAAATCGACTCTGCTCAATCATCTGCTCCGCCAGAAAATAGCCATTGTCACCCCCAGGCCGCAGACCACGCGAAATCGGATCATGGGGATCGTCACGGGTCCCCAATATCAAATGATCCTGCTCGATACCCCCGGTCTGCACGAGGCCAGGGAAGAGATGAATCGGCAGATGGTGCGGGTGGCGCTGGAGAGTCTGACCGAGGCAGATGTGGTTCTTTTCTTGGCCGATTGTTCGGATATGGCAGTAAAAAAACTGGGAAAACGAGCCGAGGAGTACCGCGGTTATTTGAGCCGAATAGCCTGCCCGGTGGTGCTGGCCCTCAACAAGATGGATCTGCTGCAACCGGAACAGCTGCTACCGGTTATGGACTGGTACCAGAAGCTGCATTCCTTTGCTGCCATTGTGCCCATATCGGCCTTGCAGGGTCTTGGTGTTGAACCACTGACCGCGGAATTGGTCGCCCATCTGCCGGAAGGACCGCAATATTATCCGGAAGATATCCCCACCGATGCCACCGAGCGGTTCATTGCCGCCGAGATCATCCGTGAAAAGATTTTTCTTTTAACCCGCGATGAAGTGCCCTATTCGACCGCCGTGGTCATTGACGCCTTTGAGGAAGCTGAGGAAGGGAAACCGGTGATCATCCAGGCCACGATCCTGGTGGAACGGGATTCGCAGAAGGGTATTCTCGTCGGTCAGGGGGGGGGGATGCTGGCGGCCATTCGCAAGAGTGCCGCCGCTGATATTGAAAACCTGCTGGATTGCCGGGTACGGTTGCACCTCTGGATCAAGGTTAGAAAAAATTGGACCGGCAACTCCCATATCCTGCGCGAACTCGGGTTGGCCTAGGCGGCTGGCAAACCTTCCCGCGGGAGCGAGGTGGCGGTTGCCTCCTGCGGATGTGTTTCCACCCCTTATTCCTTGGAAGTATTCTGGCCTGAGGCCATATTGAGACTTTTGAGGATGATCAGAGCGGTCCGCAGCTGGTTATCCTGCGCCAGTCTCTTGACGATCTGCTGAATATCCTCCACCTTTTCGAAATTTTCTTCCTGGTCCGTTTTATTGGTATCATCGGCTTCTGGTTGAGGCTGTTTCTTGTCGCGGGTCTCGTTTTTGAAATGGCGGGGAAGGTCTTTTTCCCTGATCATCTTGAAGGTCGGTGCGGGTTCGGTTTTAGCGTCGTCAGGAGAGGTCAGGGGCACCACCATGTCGGGTTTGATGCCGGTGGCCTGAATTGAATCACCGCTGGGAGTGTAATATTTGGCGGTGGTTAACCGGATGCCGGCGCCGTCCGGCAGCGGCAGAATGGTCTGGACTGAGCCCTTGCCAAAGGTAGTTGTACCTAGAATGATGGCCCGTTTATGATCCTGGAGGGCGCCGGCAACAATCTCGGAGCCGCTGGCGGAACCGCCGTTGACCAAGACGACCATGGGGAAATTGCTCTGATCGTCGTCCTGATGGGCCTCAAACACCATCTGCTCTTGATTGTGTCTTCCCTTGGTCGAAACGATAATCCCTTGGTCGAGAAAGAGATCGGCAATTTTGACTGCTTGGTCAAGCAATCCGCCAGGATTGTTGCGTAAATCGAGAACGAGGCCCTGGGTTGGATTCTTTTTTCTGAGGCTTTTTAAGGCGCTTTTGACATCTTTGGTGGTGGTCGCCTGAAAGTTTGAAACTCGGATGTAGGAAAATCCCGGCTCCAGTTCCATGGATTTGACCGAGACCAGGGGAATGGCCTCCCTGACTAGGGTCAGGTCCTTGGTGTCTTTCCAACCATCCCGATGGATGGTGATGGTCACCGAGGTGCCTTTTGCCCCGCGCAGTTTTTTGACCGCTTCCATGAGTGTCATGGTCTTGGTCAGTTCGCCGTTGATCCGGATGATCTGATCCCCGGATTTGACCCCTTGCTTATCGGCGGGGGTACCCTCGATGGGGGCTACGGCGCTGAGAACGCCATCGCGGATGGAGATCTCGATCCCGACGCCGGTAAAACTCCCTGAGGTTTCTTCTTCCAGCTCTTTGAAATCTTCCGGTGTCATGTAGGCCGAATGGGGGTCGAGCGAACTGAGCATACCGTTGATAGCCCCGTTGACCACCTTGTGGCTATCGATGTCGTCGACATAATACTGTTGGATCAGGGTCAGAACATTAGCGAATGTTTCCAGATCTTTATAGATGTCGCGTTCTTGTTTGTTTTCCTCGGCAAAGGCGGAGGTCCAGCAGGAACCGAGGAGGATGACCAGCAGGGCGATCAGGCGTTTCATGTGGCAGTTGCAAAACCGGGTGAAAGAGATGGGGAATGGCACGCAAAGAACGACAACGGTGCAAGTGCCTTGCAGCTCTTGAAGGTGTTGAACAAAGGGCGCAGACAGCTTAGTTTGCGTAATTTAACGGGAATCGGAGGGTGAGGCAACGGTTATTCACTGTCGAAGAAAAATACTCGGCTCACCTGGCAGGCGGGGGTGCTCAGGGGCTCGTGAGGGTTCCCGGTTGCAACCAGTCAAGAGGATTTTCTGCCACCGCGCCGTGGCGTATTTCAAAATACAATCCCTTGCCGAAGAGCGTGGCGTTTTTTCCGGTGAGGCCAATCACCTGCCCCTGCTTGACGAGAGCGCCTTCCTTGACCCGAAGTTCATCAAACCGAGCGGTGACGGTATAGTATTGCTGGTCATGGTCGATGATCAGCATTTTACCGTAGCCGCGCATGGTTCCTGAAAAAATAACCTCACCCTCATACACGGCGTAGACTTCGGTTCTGTTGGGGGTATCGATGGTGATGCCGTTGGCAAAGGTTGTGTCCTCGACTTCGGATGAGACTTGCTGTCCGAACCGGCTGGTTATTTCTCCCCACACCGGAGTAGGCAGTTTGCCCTTGTTGTGCGCAAAATCGCCATCCACCTGTCCCTGGATCTTAGTGCTGCTGGTCAGGGTGGAGGTCAGGTTGCTTTCCGCCTTTTTCATCTCTTTTAAGGCCTGTTCATACAGCCCTCTCTGGGTCTGAACTCGTTTCAGGAGGCTGTTTTTTTCTTCAGCAGCTTGTTGTAAAATCAGGCCTTCTTTATCCGCGTCCGCCAGGAAATTTTCCAGCACCGATTTTTCCAGTTCATGGGATCGCTTGATCCGGTCGATTGTCGTAATGCTTTCTCGATAGGCAGCAAAAACCGACTGGTCATAGGTGATGAGCGAATGGAAGGCATCATTGTTGAGGAGCAGCTCGGGCAAGGTCTTGCTGGAAAAGATAATGTTGAGAAATCCGGTTTTTCCCATGAGATAGTAGGCCTGTAAGCGTTTTGTCAAATGTTGCTGCAGTGCCTTGTTTTTCTCGGCAATCGTTGCCAGTTCTTTTTCCTTGGAATCAATTACCTGCTGCTGTTCCCGGATCCGTGCTTGGAACTGATCGATCTTCGCAGTCTGTTGTGTGATTTTCTCATCCATGTGGTCCAGCTCATCGAGCAGGGAGAGCTCCTGTCGACCGCTTTGGTCAATCTTCTCTTCATGAAGTGAGATTTCCTGGCGGAGTTTGCCGATGTTGACGGAGTGCATTTGCTGGTCTTCCGCCCGTGCTATCCGGCAGAAAAACGGCAAGAGCAAGCTGGTCAGGAGCAGAGCGACGGCGAGGATAAGGCGCATTGGCGACCGCTCAAAGGTGAAGGATTCTTCTGGTGGTCGAAAAACTACCGGCCGCGCAGAGCAGGGTGGAGATGCCGATGATGGAGAGGATGATCGGCCAAGGGAAGAAGGTGAATGGCAGAAGGGTGAGCGTGGTCGGACCGGCGAACTGAAGTTTGATCCAGTTGAACAGAAGCAGGAGCGCGGCGATGCCACCGCACGCCCCCAGAAAACCCTGCAGCGCACCTTCCAGAAGAAACGGCATGCGGATGTAGTTGTTGGTGGCCCCGACCAGACGGAGCAGCTCCAGCTCCTGCTGCCGGGACAATAGAGTCAGGCGGATGGTGTGGGCGACCATAAAGGTGGTGGTCATGATCAGCAGGGAACCGGAAAGGATGATGACTACCCGCATCAACTGGATAAAAGAGAAAAAGCGTTCGATCCATTCTTTGCCGTACTGCACCTTGATGACACCCGGCAGGGTCTGCAGGTAGTCGGAAAACCGTTTGATCCGGGAAAGGCTGTCCAGGGAGCGGACCGGGTAGACCTCAATGGAGGGCGGCAGGAAATCGGCGGGCACTCCGGTCAGCACATCGCTGTTGTCGCCAAGTTGCTGTTCGAATCGTTTGAAGGCCTGTTGACTGCTGATGAATTCGATGCGCTCCACTTGGTCGAATTTGAGGATCTTCATTTGATACTGCTCCTGCATAGCCGGAGCCGGATTCTCATCAAGGTAGACGATCAGCCGCAGGTCGTCGCCGAGCTCCTGGCTGACATGCAGCGCATTGGAGTAGATCAGGTAAAAAAAAGAAAAGATCAGCACCGAGAGGGACACGGTGAACAGGGTCATGATCTGTGACTTCCAGGTAAAAAGCATGTTACGGCAGGTATGCTGCAAAACAACGGTTAGAAAGCGCATGCCTTAGGCCTCCGGAGACGGGTAGAGGGAAGATGCGGCCGTCTCTTCGCGGGTGTCTTCAGGGGGATCTGAGAGTGGGGAGCGAATCCGTCCGAAGCGGAGTTCAATAACCCGACTGCTCGTCTGCTGGTACAGGGATTGGTCATGGGTGGCGATCAGGAGCGTGGTGCCTTGCCGGTTGAGTTGATGGAAGAGGTTCATGACTTTTTCAGTGGTTTCGGCGTCGAGATTTCCCGTGGGCTCATCGGCAAGGACGATCTCTGGAAAATTAGCCACCGCTCGGGCGATGGCCACCCGCTGCTGTTCGCCCCGCGACAGTTCCGCGGCGGGACTCGCATATTTCTTGACCAGGTCGAGCTGACCGAGCAGCGCCCTGGTCCGCTTTTCGATAAAGGATCGAGGACGGTAGACGACCTCCATGGCGATGGCGATATTGTCCGCCACCGTCCTGTCGGGCAGGAGTTTGAAATCCTGGTAGGCCATGCCGATCTTCCGCCGCAGTTGATGGATGTTGCCCTGCGGCAACTTGGCGACATCGATACCCGCCACCTCCACCATGCCTTTGGTCGGTTTTTCAATGCGGCTGATGAGCCGAAGCAGGGTGGTCTTACCGGCGCCGCTCATCCCGGTGAGAAAAACGATTTCCCCCTTGGCGACGGTGAGGGAAATGTCCGAGATGGCCTGCACCTCGGGGGGGTAGACCTTGGTCACCTTGACCAGGTCGATCATGATGTCGGGAGGGGCTGTTTCCTGGCTCATCGATTCGCTGCCGCAGTGGTGGAATGGAGGTTTCGGCGATCAGGCCGTATGCACAAAGGCGCTCATTCTTTGAAGGGATCGCCGACGAACAGGGGCCGACGAAGACCGGTCGGGTGTTTTGTACCAGATCCGATGCTTAAAAGATATATATCTTAAAATATTCATTTTTCCAAGTCTATTGCTTTTTCAGCAGTCTGTATTCTGGGTGCAGCGGACCACAGCTTCTGTTCAGGTAAGGTTCCGGGCTGGAGGTGGCCATAAAAATATTTACGGTAGGAACAAGCCCCTGTTATATTCGGTTGCAAGCCCTCTTGAAATTTAGCTTAAAATTACATAGGGTACATGTTTACGGTTCGTTGGTTCTGGTCCGCAAGCGTTGCAGCCATCCTTTATGGGGTGCATCAGATCTTTGCTCGTCTTGCCTTGGAGCATAATGGCGACGGTATTGGCGGTTTCGTTGTTGAAACCCTCGCGGCATGCATCCTCCTTCCTATTTTGGTTTTTGGGGCTCAGTGGTCGTTGGAGCCAAAAGTTTACGCTCGTGGGGTTCAACTCTTGCGTGCTCACTGGTATCTGTGTCGGTGCCGGAACCGTTTATTTTTCCTCTTTTTTCAGCGCGGTGCTCCCCGGTCTGCTGTCCTCGCCATTTGGGCGGGCCACGCAGCAATCTGGGCTGCTGCCGGTATCGCTTTCTTGCAAAAACCCGCATCGGGCAACATTCCGTGGGTATTGCGTTTTCCAGTATAGGGCCATTTCCTCTGCACCGATGAAGTGGCCAGAGTTACAAAGTCGGGTTGTTCGGCTGCTGTATCGTGAGTTGAACGGCCTGATCCGTCACTAAAACTGACTTTAAAAGCGCGCCGCAGTTTTTTCAAGGGCAGCTCTTCGCCCTGACAGTGATTGCAAACGTTGGCCATCCCAGGGAAATCGGGGGCCAGCAGTGGATCGAGGCAAGGGCACATCTTTGGTGTTGAGCCAAGAAGAAGGGGAGGCATGATGCGCTACAGGGCGGTACTTTTTGATCTGGACGGGACTTTACTCGATACGCTGGATGATTTGGCGGCGGCGGCCAACCGTATGCTTGCGGCCAGGGCGCTGCCTCCGCATCCGGTGGCGGCCTATCGCTATTTTGTTGGTGACGGCGTTCGGACCCTAGTGGAACGGATTCTCCCTGCGGACCAGCGCCTCACCGCGATAGTGGAGGAGGCTGTAGCCATGTTCCAACAGGAGTATGCGAAAAACTGGCATGACCACTCCGCACCCTATCCGGGGATTGCTGATATGCTCGATCGTTTGACTGCAGACGGCCTGCGCCTGAGTATACTCTCCAACAAACCCGATGCCTTCACCCAGCTTTGTGTGCACCGGCTGCTGCCGCACTGGACCTTTGAACCGCTTCTCGGCCAGCGGCCGGGAGTCGCAAAAAAGCCGGATCCTGCTGCCGCGCTTGAAATTGCTTGTCTTCTCGGCTTTTCTCCAGCTGAAATACTCTATGTCGGTGATACCGCCGTGGACATGCAGACAGCAGGTGCCGCCGGTATGGACGCGGTCGGTGTTCTCTGGGGATTTCGTACAGCCGATGAGCTGCGGGCTGCCGGGGCGCATTACCTGATTGCAGAGCCCGGCCAACTGCTGCCGATCGTTTCCTCCCATAATCATCACCTCACAGGTTGACCACTTTGCTCCCCATCGATAGTTCCCTGCTCAGCGCTTTGGCCCATCCTTGTATCGGTGCCTTTATCGGCTATCTCACCAATGTGGTCGCCATCCGCATGCTGTTCAGGCCTCTGCGAGCCTGGCATTTCTTCGGTGTCCGGGTGCCGATGACCCCCGGTGTCATCCCCTCCAAACGCCATGATCTGGCCGTGAACATCGGAGAAATGGTGGGACGCCATCTCCTGACCAGCAAGGATATCGGCGCCGCCATTTCAGATGAACCGTTTCAGGAGCATCTGGCCAGCCTGATTGACCGCAAGGTCCAGGAGATTTTAAAACGGGACCTCGGCCCTTTGCCCGAAATTATTCCCGACCGTTTCAAAGCCTATTTTCAGGTGGGCGTCAAGACCTTGAAATATCAGCTGGGAGAGGGGGTGAACCGGTATTTGGCCAGTCCTGCTTTTGAGGAAAAGATGAACGCCTCGATCGTGAGCCGCTTTGCTAATCTCGCCGAGCATGACCTCAATAGTTTGCTTTCTGGGGAAGACAGGCAGTCCTTCTATCTCTTTATCAATGAGGTGATCGGCGATCTGCTGGTCAGCGGCAAGACCGAGGAGTGGTTGGCAGAACACCTCGCTTCCAGCGTGCGGCGATCAGCAGCGGAGGGGTGCACCATCGGTGATCTTTTGCCGGAACAGTTGATCGACCTGCTCAAGAGCATGATCTGCAACCAGTCATCCTCGATCCTGCGGCGGATGGGAACGCACCTGTCTGAACCGGTCCTGCGTAAAGAGATTATCAAGGGGATACTGGGTGGCATTGATCACTTCCTTGATTCGCTCGGGCCAGTGGGCGCCATGGCCCGCGGTTTTCTTGAAATGGACACTTTTGAACAGAAGGTCGGCGAATACCTGCAGGAAAAGGAGGGTGACTTGACCACCTGGCTGCAAAATCCGGAGGTCCAGGATCGTATGGCAACGGTATTGGCGGAGAATATTGATGTCCTCCTCCACAAGCATCTTTCCGAATTGCTCGCCGGGGTTGATGATGACCGTTTCGGGTCGATCTGCCGGATCAGTGCGGCCCAGTTGCTGGCGGTCTTCAGGACAGAGGGAACGCTGACCAGCCTGAGTGCCCTGTTGCATGTCGGCATGGAGGAGTTGCTGGACAACGGTCAGCGATCATTGGGTGAGTTGGCGAGGCAGTTTTTTCCAGCAGACAATGGACTGAAAATACGCGATACCCTTGTCTTTGAGTGCATTGCCCTGTTTCGTTCTAGCAAGTCGGAGCGACTGGTCAATTCCATAGTCAACTCCATGGTCGATGCGCTTCTGACCCGGCCGATCGGCAGGCTCTCCAACATCGTACCCCATGGCGTCCGCCAGGGGATCACTGAATACAGCATCCTGACCGCGAACCGGATGTTGTTGCAGGAGGTGCCAGGGGTTGTTGAGTCCTTGAATATTAAACGGGTGGTGACAGAGAAGGTTGATTCGCTCGATCTTCTCCAGCTGGAGCGGTTGCTGCTCTCAATCATGGAGGAGCAGTTCAAATATATCAACCTGTTCGGCGCGTTGCTCGGGTTTGTTTTAGGCCTGATTAATCTAGCCCTGGTTCAGCTTGTGTAAAGCATATTGCCGTTGATGGTACCGGCAATTTTCCGGATGACCGTGTTATGAGGGGGCTCCCCTTGGGACATCTCGAAAAGGGGAATGCAAAAAGCCCGGCCACCTCTAAAGGTGGTCGGGCTTTTCTCTTGCGTCGTTAACAACAGTAACGACTTACGGGGCCATCGGGTGCAGCTCAACCCTTCTGTTTTTTTGCTTGCCCGTTGAGGTGTTGTTGTCGGCAATTGGGTTTTCCTGGCCATATCCCTTGGCGGCTAAGCGCTCTGTTGCTACCCCTTTGCTGACAAGGTACTTGACCACAACCTGGGAACGCTGAGCACTCAGTTCCAGATTGCGTTTGGGATCGCCAACCGAATCAGTATAGCCTGCGATTTCCACCTTGACCTGCGGCACCAGCCTGAGTGAGGCCGCGACCTTGTCCAGGGTTTTTGGGGCTCCGGGCAGGAAGAGTGCCGTGTTGGGTTTGAAATTGACCCCATCCAGGACAATTCCTCCTTTTGCGGGGCAACCCAAAGCATTCACCGGGGCACCAGCAGGGGAATTTGGGCACAGGTCAGCGTCGTCGTTGACTCCGTCTTTATCGTGGTCCCCAATGGCAGTATCGGCAGTATCCGTCAGCTTTTCACCGGTTTGACGGGGAACCTGTTGCGCCTTGTTTTTCAACTCATCCATCTGTTTTTGCAGAGCGTCGACACTCAGTTGGCTGGCGTTGAGCGATTGCTGCAACCCGTCTTTTTCCACCAGCAGGATCTGTAATTTTTTCTCTGCAGCCTGCAGTTCCTGGGCCTTGGCCTGTATTGCGGCTGTGGCCTCGTCCTTAATCATTTTCGCCTGGGCGCTGGCTGCCTCCATCTGGGCAACCTGGTCGCGGAGGGTGGCGATCTGTTGGTTAAGATTGGGGATGAGATCCTGTTGCTGTTGCAGATGGTTTTTATCCATCAAATCTTTGATGCGATCCTGGGCGGCCGCCAGTTCGGTTTCAAGCGTTTTCACTTTGCCATTGCTGGCGGTTAGTGCTTGGCCCTGGGATTTCAGGGCGGATTCAGACTCGACGATCTTCTGCTCGGCCGCTTGTTTGGCGGCCTGCAGTGTCTGCAGTGCAGCCGCATTGTCGGTCAGTTTTTTCTGCAGTGCGGCGATCTGCTCATCCGCGCTGGCCAGGTCCTTGATCTTCGTTTCCGCCTGCACCAAAGCAGTGGTTTTTTCGTCGATCGATTTTCTCAGAGTTTCGACCTCCTGCGCCTGGGCCTGAGCTGCAGCCAGCTGTCCCGCCAAAGCCGATTTTTCTGTCTCCAGCTGTTTGATCATGCCCGCTTGCGCATCACTCTGAGTGGACAATTCTGTATTTTTAGCCTGCAGGGCTTCGAGTTCTTTTCCTTGTTTTGCGGTATCTGCCAAAGCGACGGTTTTTTCTTCCAAAGACTTGGTCAGTTCGCCGTTCTTTGCCTGGAGGGCTGCGAGTTCTTTCAATTGGGTCTCGGCACTCGCCAGGTCGGCTGATTGTTTTTCATAGGAAGCCTTGATTTCCAGCATATTCTTCTGGTCAGCCTGTAAGGCTGCGAGTTGACTGGTGAGGCCGATTTTTTCATCGCCTAGCGACGTGATTTTGGCAAGCAGCTCGTTGGTCTGTGCCTGGGAATCACTGATGGCGGCTTCTTTGTCGTTAAGTTGCTTCTCCAGGGCAATCTTGCTGTCGAGGGCAGCCGTCATTTTTTTCTCGGCTTCCTGCAGAGCGGTCTGGGCGAGCACCTGGGTGGATTCGAGTTCCGCGACCTTTTTCTGCGCTGCTTCCGCCTCTGCCTTGTATTTGTTTAATTCGGTGGTCGCCTGTGCGCCTGTTTTGCTGAGATCGGTTATCTGGTTCCTCAGTTGCTTGATCAGCGCGGTGGTCTCATTCTTTACCTGCTCGAATTCCTTGTTCCGGTCATCCAGTAAATTTTGGATGGTTGCCACTGCCTGCGGTTGGATGGTAACCTCCTGCTTGAGTGAGCGGATAGTTTGGGTGGCCTCGGTTAAAGCAGCTGTTTTTTCTTGCAGTGTCTTGTCCACAGATCTTTTCTGTTCTTCTGCAGCCACCTTTGCAGCCTGCAACTGGACGACCGCATCGGCTAACTGCGTCTTAAGAGCGTTGGTCTCTTCGCTCTGTTGTTGGAATTGCTGTTGCGCCGTATTGAAGAGGCTGTTTTTTTCCTTGAGGGCCTGTTGCGTTTTCTCCAGTTCTGCCGTTGCTGCCTGGGATTGGTTGAGCGTATCAGCCAACTGCGCCTTCAGACTCTCAGTCTCTCCGCTCTGTTGCTGGATCTGTTGATGCGCTGTTTTGAACTGGGCTTCTTTTTCCTTGACGGCTTGTTCTGCGTTTGCGCTGGTTGCCTTCAATTTTTCAAGAGTCCCGTTCATGTGCTCCATGGCGATTTTGGCTTTGGCCAATTCAGCGCCCATGCTCTCCCTCTCAGCGTTCAATGCTGTGATTCGATTGTTGGCCTCCTGCAGCATGCTGTCTTTTGCTGCAGTATCGCCTTGTTCTGCATCCGACCGGGCCAGCAGTTGCCGGTATTTTGCGGCAAGCGCATCCTGGGCGTCCAGGAGCTGACGAATCTGCAGCTCCCTTTGGGCGATTTCGGACTGCAGTTCTACCTGGTCTGCAAGCTGTGGTTGAACCGTCAGTTGCACAGGCGGAAGTCCGGTTGTTTTTTGCAGAGTGGTTTCGGGCTGGTTGGCAGCCGGTGTCTCGGGCGCTGTGGCCTGTACCGGTTGGGTCTGCCCCTCTATGGGTATTTCTTGAGGGGCGAGACGATTTTCGTGCGCTGTGTTCGGGGCAGATTTTTCCACAGGATGGGCTTGTGGAACTGATACCTGAGCGTGTTCCCTGGGAACCGGCTTGTCCTTGATCAACTTGCTGTTATAGTTGGCGAGCACGATATAGGCTGCAACACCTAAAAGGGAGAGGAGAATCAGACGGATTTTCATAATGTTTGTTTTATGGTTGAGGTCATGTATGGGAAAAATAACGCAACTTTATCAACAGGGTTTGAGAATCAGGGTGGAGAGCGGCGGCAGGATCAGGGAGAGGGTCTGGTCCTTTGCATGGCACGGCTCCGACAGGGTGTTGATAACCGGGCCATTGCCGACCCCACTGCCTCCGTAGATATCCTGATCGGAATTGATGAGTTCCCGGTAGGCGCCAGGCCGGGGAACGCCAATGCGGTACTGCTGACGCACCACTGGGGTAAAATTACAGATAACAACGACGAAATCCTCGGTATTCTTTGCATAACGAATGAATGACAGTACAGAGTCGTCCGAGTCGTTGGCGTCGATCCAGGAGAAACCGGACCATGCGAAGTCGGCCTGATAGAGGGCAGGTTCATGGCGGTATACCAGGTTGAGATCGCGTACAAACCGTTGCAGGCCGCGGTGGCGGGGAGCGTTCAATGCCTGCCATTCCAGACCGGTATCGTGGTTCCATTCCTGCCATTGGCCGAACTCCCCACCCATGAACTGCAACTTCTTTCCGGAATACCCCCACATGAACCCAAAATAAACGCGCAGGTTAGCGAATTTCTGCCACTCATCGCCGGGCATTTTGTTGAGCAGCGAGCCTTTGCCGTGGACAACCTCGTCGTGGCTCAGTGGCAGGACGAAATTCTCATGAAAGGCATAGAGCATCCCGAAGGTCATTTGGTGGTGGTGGCACCGCCGGAACAGGGGATCTGTGGTCATGTAACCCAGGGTGTCGTGCATCCAGCCCATGTTCCATTTGAGGCTGAACCCCAGGCCGCCGAGATAGGTGGGGCTGGAGACCATGGGCCAGGAGGTCGATTCTTCGGCGATGGTCAGAATGCCGGGGAAGATTCCGTGCAGCACTTCGTTGGTTTTACGGAGAAAGCTGATGGCCGCAAGATTCTCCCGTCCGCCGTATTCATTGGGGATCCATTGCCCTTCTGCCCTGGAGTAGTCGAGGTAGAGCATGGAGGCGACCGCGTCGACCCGGAGGCCGTCGATATGATACTTATCGATCCAGAACAGGGCATTGGAGATTAAAAAGGCCCGGACCTCATTACGGCTGTAATTGAAGATGAGGGTGCCCCAGTCCTGGTGCTCTCCCTGCTGGGGATTGGCGTGGGCATACAGTTGGGTGCCGTCAAAATAGTTAAGGCCTGCGCCATCCTTGGGGAAGTGGGCCGGCACCCAGTCGAGGATGACGCCCAAACCAGCGGCGTGGCACTGGTCGATGAAGAACATAAAGTCCGCGGGTGTGCCGAAGCGGGAGGTCGGCGCAAAAAAGCCCAGAACCTGGTAACCCCAGGATCCGTCAAAGGGGTATTCGGCAATGGGCAGCAGTTCGATATGGGTGTAGCCCATATCCTGGACATAGGGAATGAGGGTAGCCGCCAATTCCCGGTAGGAAAGATAGCGGGAGCCCCAGACCTCATCTGCCTGCTTGCGCCAGGAGCCGAGATGGACCTCGTAAATGGAAATCGGGCCGTCCAGGGCCTGGTGTTGCATCCGGCCTGCGATCCATTCCGCATCGTGCCATGAGTAACGGTCGAGATTGGCGACCACGGAACCGGTCCGAGGTGTTTGTTCCATGGCAAAGCCAAAGGGATCGGCCTTGTCTAACAGCTGTAAATTCTGGGCGGTGATGCGGTACTTGTAGACGGAAAATTCGGCAAGGCCGGGAATGAACAGCGTCCAGATGCCGGTGTCCGAGGAATACATGGGGTGGCGACTGGCATCCCAGTCGTTGAAGTCACCGACGACCGCAACCTGCTTGGCGTTCGGCGCCCAGACCGCGAAGACCACACCTGCCACTTGGTCGAAGCTAACCAGATGGGCCCCCAGTTTTTCGTAGGCCCGTTCATGGGTTCCTTCGCTGATCAGATATCGGTCAAAATTGCTGAGCCAATCAGCCGGTACAGCCATTCCAACGGGAATTTTGCGTTTCATCGGGATCGTCCTACCTTTCGCAAGGATCAAGGATTGAAAAACGGGCTCAATTTACAGCATTAACCGATGAATGTCATGGGGAAATATCAATTTTGTCATTCCTGTGCCTGCCGACAAGGGTGCATCGGGACGGCATAGGGTACGAAGGGGAGGGTGTGCTGGGTAAACGAGTGAGTTTACCGGCATCGCTGCAGGATAGCGGCAACTAAATCCGGGGTGTAGTCCCGCAGCCGCCACAATTGGGCCTGTCCCCTGCTGTTTTCGGCAATCCGGGGGATGTCGCCCTCGGGTATTCCCAGATCCTGGAGCGAAACCGGTGCATTGACGCGCAGCAGCCAGTCCCGTAATCGGGTCAGAGTTTGTTCCGCCCCGGTGCCGGCGCTTCGGTCCAGGGGGAAGATGCGTTCGCCCAACTGGCTGATGCGGGCGGCCGTTGTTTCAACATGGTAGCGCAGCCAGCCGAGCAGCACCACTGCCTGTCCCGCCCCATGGGGGACATCATAGAGGGCGCTGAGTGAATGTTCGATCAGATGCATGGGGAAGCCGACCCGGCCGAGACCTGCAGCGGTCAACCCGTTGAGGGCCAGGGTGGCGGTCCACATCAGATTGGCCCGAGCGTTGTAGTCGCGGGGGTCGTGCAGGCAGCGTTCGCAGGCGGCCATGGCATTCTCGATCAGGCCCTCCATCAGCCGGTCCTGCACCGGTGTGTCGGGATCCGCCGTGGTCAGATAGAACTCAAGCACATGGCTGATGGCATCCACCGCGCCGTATACGGTGTAATCAGGGGGTACGGTGAAGGTGGCCTCGGGATCGAGGATCGAGGTCTTGGGGTGGAGCAGCCGGTGGCCGAAGCCGAATTTTTCGTGGGTGGTGTCGTTGGTGATAACCATGCCCGAATTCATCTCCGAGCCCGAGCCTGCCAAGGTGAGCACGGTGGTGACCGGCAGGGACTGTTTGACCCCTTTTTTACCGGTGAAGAATTTCCAGACATCGTGCTCGACGGGTGTACCGGCGGCAATGGCCTTGGCTGTATCGATGACCGAGCCGCCCCCAACTGCGATGATCACCTCGGCACCATGTTGTTTGGCCCGTTGTATTCCTTGGCGGACATGGGAAAGCAGCGGATTGGAGCGGACGCCGCCGAGTTCGATCAGATCTATGTCCGCTTGCCGCAGGGCGGTGGTCACCTGGTCATAGAGGCCGTTGTTTTTGATGCTGTTCTGGCCATAGACCAACAGGCCGCGCTGGCCCCAGATCCTGGATTCCGGACCGATGGCATCAATGGTGTTGCGGCCGAAAAGAATCTTGGTTGGATTGTGATAGACAAAATTTTGCATGCGGAAGGGTGGCGTTACTCCTCTATTCGGTTAAGCAGGTGTTTGTTGCGTCGTTTTTTCCTGAGCTTGGCGAAGAATTGGAACACGACAATATAGGTGAGGATGCCTGCCGGGAGGGCAAGCACTATGCCGCCGGTCATCATCACCAGGATGGCATCAAAGCCCATCTGGCGGATGACATCAAGGGTGTCCATGATCCCTTCTTGTTTGATCAGGGCAAGAATTCCCCGGATCTTTTCCCAGGTCAGGCGGCCCGGGAGGAAGAAGTCGCCGATCTTCCAGGCGAGGAAATATTGGGGGACAAAGGTCAGGGGATTGCTGACAATATTGGCGGTAATGATGCCGGCAATCGGGTTGACGCGGAAGAGCAGGGTCAGTCCCAGGATGAGGACATTATGGAGGGGCAGGGTCGGGGTGGCACCGACGGCTGACCCTATGGCTGCTCCCAAGGCAAGGGAACGGGTCGACCCCTGCAGTCTTTTAAAGCGTAGAGAATAATAACGAACAGTTCGTGACAGGCTCATAATCCGGATGGGTTCATTTGGGGTGTTTTGGGTTGTGAAACGGGTGCATATCGTCTCGTGGCTGGTGCCCTCTCGCATGGGCAGGATGAGCTTACCAATACTGCCACTTCCCGGTTGTAAAGACATAGACGGCCAGGGCGATATTGGTGACCGCATGTGCTGTTATGCAGGTGATCAGATCTTTTCTGGCGACCCATAAAAAAGCCATGAGGAGCCCGTAGGCCACCGCAGCTGGCCACTCATACAGGGCATGCCCCGAGGTAAACGCTGCTGTGGAGAGGGCTACCGCCCCCCAGGACCAGGCGCCGGGTGCGACATCGTTGATGGAGCGTTTATCGAGCGCAACGTGCACCGGGAATTTTTCTTTGTTTGTTCGTGCCTGGTCCCATTGGTAAGCAAGGCGGAACATAAATCCCCGCATCATCATTTCTTCAAACACGGGGACCAGCAACCCGGCGCTCAGCAAACGGAGCAGAAAGGCATTGAAAGACCAGGCAGGACTGTCCTCCGGTGTAACAAAAGGGGCCAGCAGGGCGATCCACACGACCAGGCCGATGAGCCCGGCACCTGCGCCGATGAGGATGGAACCGAGCGGTGAATGAGGGCCACGCACCGGACAGTACCAGCGCCACGACCAGTAGATGAGAAAGGGGACCACGGTGAGCTTAAGGAGATAGTTGGGACCTGCCGCCAAATATTCGGCAGGAATGGCGGCAATCCCGACATAGGCCAGGTACGGGGCTGCGTAGGGCAGGATGAGTTGACGGTTGGAAATCATCTGGGCCATGTACGGAGAGAGGCTTCTTTTACGAGGCAGGTTGTTCGGGATTTTTTTCCGATTGCTCCCCTTTCTCCTGGCGTCGGGTACGAATGAAATCGACACCGGCCCAAAGCAAGAGAACGCCGCTGGCGATCCGGTTGAACATAAGATGTTTTTGCATTTCCGGGTCAGAGGAGATCCAGCCGTCGTAAAAACACCAGAGGCCGAATCCTGCCAGTAGAACGGGAAAAACATAGGGGCTGATCTGGGGCGGGGAAACGGGCTTGTTCTCAGTCATTGCTTGGTCCCTTGGGTAATAAGGTGTTCGTCTGCATCCTACGATACTATGAGTACTCGGCTTAATTGAATAAAATTTTCCAGCGTGAGCGTCTCCGCCCGTGCCGAGGGCTCGATCCCGGCGGATTCAATGCGCCGGGCCAGTTCTTTTTTGTCGGCGACCAAGGCTCCACTGTCCAAGGCATTGAGCAGGGTTTTACGGCGCTGACCAAAGGCGGCGTGCACCACCCGGCTAAAAAACTTGCGCTCAAAGGTGCCCAGGGCCTGCACCCGCTCTGATTGCGGATGGAACCCGATGCGAACCACCACGGAATCAACCTTGGGTCGGGGGTGGAAATCGGCCGGGTTGACCTTAAGCAGCAGCCGCACATCAGCGCAACTGGCCAGCAGAACGGTGGGTGCACCGTAGTCTTTGGTTCTGGGCTGCGCCATCAGCCGCAGGGCCACTTCTTTCTGCAGCATGACTACCGCAAAATCCATCAAATGGGCATGATCGATCAGGCGGAAGAGAAAGGGGGTTGAGATCGAGTAGGGCAGGTTGGCGACGATTTTCAGCCGCTGGCCCGGTTCGACCAGATCCGCGAAATCCACTTTCAGGACATCGGCATGGAGCAACTGGACATTGGCGGGCAGTTGCTGTTGTTCCTGATGGAGGCGAATGATGCCCGAATCCATCTCTAGGCCAATGACCCGTGCCACCGCTGCGGCCAGCGGTCTGGTGAGCGCACCCAGGCCGACACCGACCTCGACCACCTGATCCTCGGGGTTCAGCCCCGCCAGTTCGACGATGCGCCGGGGCGTATGCTCGTGCACCAGGAAATTCTGGCCAAGTTTTTTGTTCGGGGCCAGCCCCTTGCGTTTGAGAATTATTCTGGTTTTTTCGTGGGTCATCGGTGGCCTAGTTGAGTGGCGAACGGGAATAGGCGTCGGTGTCGGGATCAACCCGGTCGCCTCGGAGAAATTGGTGATAGCCGGCCACCCCGATCATGGCGGCATTGTCGGTGCAGAAAATCGGGGAGGGGATAAAAAGCTGTATTCCTTTTTCCATGCAGTGCTGCTGCATGACCGCCCGCAGCCGGGGATTGGCCGCCACTCCTCCGCCGAGGACGATGCGGCTGTGGCCGTTCCGGGCCGCCGCGGTCAGGGTTTTCTTGACCAGGACCTCGACCACGGCCTCCTGGAACGAGGCGCAGATATCGGCGATCGCCAGCGGTTGATCCGTGCGTCGCTGGGTGTTGACCAGGTTGGCCACCGAGGTTTTGAGACCACTGAAACTGAAATCGAGGCTGTCTGCCCCGAGCCAGGCACGCGGAAAGGCGATGGCGGTCGGATTACCCTCGGCTGCCAGTTGGCTGATCACCGGCCCGCCGGGATAGCCGAGGCCGAGCAGCTTGGCGATCTTGTCAAAGGCCTCGCCGGCCGCATCATCGCGGGTGCGGCCCAGCCGGGTGTAGATCACCGGATTCTCCACCGTATACAGCGAGGTGTTGCCGCCGGAAACGATCAGGGCGGTGTAGGGGAAATCCGGTTTTTCTTTCTCCAGCAGGCAGGACAGCAGATGTCCGGCCAGGTGATCGACCCCGACGCAGGGGAGCTTGCGCACCAGAGCCAGGGCCTTGGCAAAGGTGAACCCGATCAGCAGCGAGCCAACCAGCCCGGGACCCCGGGTGGCGGCGATGAGATCGATATCGGCGAGTTGAACCCCGGCCTCTGCCAGGGCCGCATCAACCACCGGCCGGATTGCCTCGATATGGCGACGTGAGGCCAGCTCAGGGACAATGCCGCCAAAGCGGGCATGGATCTCGTTTTGACTGCTGATAACGGAGGAGAGCAAACGGTCCTCGGGTTCAAGGACAGCGGCGGCCGTGTCGTCACAGGAGCTTTCAATGGCAAGGATGAGCATGGGGTCGCAGGTTGCAATCAGTCCCATTCGGTGGTATCAATAAACATCCGTATACGGTTGATGTTCGTCCGAATTCCGAACACAACCTTATTTTTTTGAGAGCAACATACCCGATGAAACCAGAAATTACCAGCTCCGCCCCCAAAGGAAACGGGATGACCGATTTATTCAGCCGTTCCATTTCCTATCTCCGTCTGAGCCTGACCGACCGTTGCAACCTGCGTTGTATGTACTGTGTCACCGACGACGAATCCAACGGTTGCCTCTCCAAGCTGGGGCACGGTGACCTCCTCACCTATGAGGAGCTGTTGCGGGTGGTCCGGGTGGCGGTGGACATGGGCATCACCAAGATTCGGCTCACCGGTGGCGAACCGTTGGTGCGGCGTAATGTACTGGGTTTTGTCCGGGACCTGACCAGGATCGAGGGGCTCGACGATATCCGCATCACCACCAACGGCGTGCTGCTGGAACGTTACGGCCGGGAACTCTATGATGCCGGGGTGACCAAGGTCAATATCAGCCTTGATAGCCTGCGCCGCCATCGGGTTGCCGAGATCACCGGGGTCGACTGCTTCGATCAGGTCTGGCGCGGGATAGAGACCGCTCTTGCTCTTGGTTTTTCTCCGGTCAAACTCAATATGGTTGCCATGCGGCGCATCAACGACGACGAGATCCTCGATTTCGCCCAATTGTCCCGTCGAATGCCGCTGCAGGTCCGGTTCATCGAATTCATGCCCATCGGCGCTTCCAGCCGCTGGAACGCCGATACCTATATCAGTTCCGATGAGATCATGGCGAGAATCAGTGAACTCGGCGCACTCCTTCCTCTGCAGAAAGGACGCAACGACGGCCCGGCCCAGGTGTTTCGGCTCGGGGCGGATGCTGCCGGTTCGCTCGGTTTCATCAGCCCGCTCAGCCATCACTTCTGTGACCGCTGCAACCGGCTGCGCCTGACCTCGGCCGGCACCCTTCGTTCCTGCCTGCTCCACGATGAAGAAATTGATCTCCGTTCGATCCTCAGGGGGCCAGCGCCGGATTCGGCCATCCGTGAGGCCCTGCTGGAGGCGATTCGCAACAAACCGCAGGGGCATCAGATGGAAGAGCGGATGCGCCAATCCGGCAGCGACTGTCACGGGCGGATGTCGCGTATCGGCGGATAAGGCCTGTACGGTTGCCGGGATTGCTTCCCCCTCGGAATGCGGTCAAGGGCTTTGTCGCCCCTTCTGTTCCTTATTCGGGGCAGCGCTCCGGATGGAATATTTCACGAACAGCCTTCCCCAGTGTTTTTAGCGTATAAGGCTTCTGTAAGTAACCGGAGACTCCCCGCCGCAAGGCCCGCTGCACCTCTTCATCTTTGGAAAAACCGCTGACGATCAGGGCCTTCTGGCCGGGATGCAGGGTGATGATCTGTTCAAAGGTCTGGCGTCCGTTAAAGCCCGTGCCCATGAGCATGTCCAGGAGAACAAGATCCGCATCGTGCCCCTGCATAAAGCTAATGGCCTCCTCGCCGGATGCAGCGGTCACCACTTTGTATCCCAGAAGCTGCAGCATCTGGGTGGCGATATCCCGCTGATGCGGTTCATCGTCAACAACAAGGAGGGTTTCTCCGTCCCCATGATCCAAGGTAGATGCCGTTTCGTCCTGACGCGGTTTTGAGAGGCCGGCGGCAGCGGTAAAGAAGAGGGTGAATGTGGTGCCCCGGGTGCTGCTGGTGACCCTGATCCCGCCCTTGTGATCTTGAATGGTGTTCCAGACCACTGCCAAACCAAGTCCGGTTCCACTGCGTCCCATCACTTTTTTGGTATAGAACGGCTCAAAGATATGCTCGATGTCGGCTTCTGCAATCCCGGCTCCAGAATCCATAACCTCCAGAACCACATACCTGCCGGGTTTAACCCCTATATTGAGGGCTGCTGCCGGCGTCAGGTCTTCATTCCTGGTGCCGATAACAATTCGTCCGGTTCGATCGATGGCCTCGGCGGCATTGGTCACCAGATTCATCAGGCTTTTTTTGATATGGACCGGAGAACAGGCCAGAGGGCGGAGGCCGTCAGCCAACTGGGCGCTGCACTCCACCCCGGGGTGCAAGGAAAGCCGCATCTGATGTTCCGGTGAGCTGAGGTATTCGTGCACCAGCGTGTTGAGATCGCAGGCCTGCCGTTCACTGCTGACACCGCGGGCTACGGTGAGCAGATCGGCGACCACCGCTGCCGCCCTCTGGCCGGAAGACTGGATCGCCAGCACCGACTTGCGCAGTTTGCTGTTTTCGTCCAGCTGCATCAGGATGAGCTCAGGATAGCTGATGATTCCGGAAAGAATGTTGTTGAGATCGTGGGCCACGCCTCCGGCCAGGAGACCGATGGCCTCCATCTTCTGGGCGCGTTGCAGTTTGGCCTCCATGGCGGTTCGCTCAAGTTCCGCCTCTCGCAAGGGGGTGATGTCGTCATAGACGAAAACGGTTTCTCCGTTGGGAATGGGATACACCTGTCCCTGCAGCCAGCGGCGTTTATCCCCATCCTGGTAGAGCATGGGCGGCAGAGAGAGCGGTTCACCGGTTTGCCAGACTGTGCGGAGTGCGGCAAGCAGGCCTGTGGACACGGCTCCGGGAAAACTCTCACTCAACCTCCGGCCGACAATGTCCTGGCGGCGGAATCCTTCAATCTGCTCTGCTGCCCTGTTTAAGTCCTTGATGATAAAATCCCGGCCATCGTCCACTGCTTCGCCGACCCCGACCCCGCTGCTGGTGTAATCAAAGAGATAGCGGTACACTGATTCCCTGAGCGCGCATTCCTCCTCGGCCTTTTTGAGATCAGTGAGGTCGATGTGGATGCTGTACATTTCCTTTTGGCTCTGGGGGGTGGAAGCCCTGAAATAGGAAACAAACACCTGCACGGGGGCGCCATCCCTGTGCCTGAAGAAGGTCTCGCCGGCGGGGATAGCGGTGCCTTCGTCTATCCATTGCCGCAGGCTTTCCTGGAGCACATGCCCTTGATTTTCCCCGGCTATCAGGGCTTCAAGGTTCTGGCCGGTCGCCTCCTGATCATTATGGCCATAGAGGCGTTCGCAGGCATGATTCCAGAAAAACACTCGCCTGTCGTTGTCAAAACCAATGATGGCGACATTGGGCAGTTCATTGGCAATGTAGCGAAAACGCTGTTCGCTTTCGGCCAATTGCAAGGTTCGCTGTTCGACTTTTGATTCAAGATCATCAACCAGATCCCGGATGCGGCTGCTCATGACATTGAAGGTTTGACCCAGTTGGCCCAGTTCGTCGTCAGGCTGTTCGGCAGCAGTACTGTGGAACTGTCCTTTTTGTAACCGGACGGCGTAATCCGAGAGGGCAGCTATTCTTTGGGTTATGCTTCTGGCAATGAATCGGGTGACCAACAGGCAGTTGCAGAGGGCCAAAATCGTGAAAACGGCAAGGAGGATCGCCGAAATGTGGAGCGTCCAGGCAACCCGGGCCTGGGCGAGTTCCATCTCGGCTGCGGCCTGTTGCACCAGGGTCTGTGCTATGGGCTGGACCGTGTCTGTCTGGATGGTGAAGTCATTGAATTTGTTTTTGATAGCCAGGTCAGTGGCCAGGATACTCTCGCCGGTACTCCGCAGCTGGCCCATCAGGCCCTGAATGGTTTCTTTGGCGCCAACGGTGAGGGCTGTGGATGCATCGACCTGCTGCTGCAGGTTGAAGAGGACATTGAATGCCGACTGCATGACAGGGCGCTGCCGTGATATTTTATATTCCTGATAAAAGACCTGCAGTTCGCGGCAGAGATCCCGAAGCTCGTCGTTTTCGGCTGTCTCGGCCTGCAGCGCGGCGGAGAGTCGTGCAAATTGAGCTTCTAGTCCCCGTTCGGGGGCGGCAAGGCGGGTGATCAATTCGATGGACTCAAGGGACGTATCGGCAAAGCGTTTCGCGGAGGCGAGGTAGAGGTTGAGGTCAACATGATGGCGGCGGAGGTTTTCACCGACCGCTGATTGCTGGATCATTTTTTTTAGTTCCGAGCTGGTGGCGATCGCCTCGGCAATCAGCCGCACCGAGGGTTGGGCAAACTGCACATGCGCCTCGGCCAGACCGATCCTGCCATATTGAAGAAAAAAGTCTCCATGGAGTCGTCGCGCTTTTTCCAGTGAGCGGTCCATGTTGAGCACGGTCCGTTCGATGGTGGCGCTGCTGCTGATTGTGTTTCTTGCCTGGTCGGCCAGATGCAGGGAAATGAGCCAGGCGGCAATAATCAGGGCGATCAGGCCAAACAGGGAGCCGAAGCTCAAGCGCAACTTGCCGGCGATTCCCGAGTTCCAGTGTGCCCAAAAGCGTATCATGGGCCTATTGGGCCTCGTTGCCGGCGGTTGATCTTTCCGCAGGAGGAGTAAAGGTAAATTGAATGTTTTTCTGCAGTCCCTCTACCCCCTCCTGCGGGTTGTCAAGACGCAGCACATTGAAGCGCGGCGAGGCGCAGTCCCCGAAGGGGTCGCAGGTGAGGTTGCCGGTGACACCTGCAAACGCTTTGGTGTTGTATACCTGTTGTCGCAGGGCCTCCCTTCCGATGGACAGGCCCCCGTCTGCCCGGTGTATTGCTGTCCGCTCGATGGCCTGCACAAGGAGATCAACCGCATCGTAGGCGGTCTGGTAATAACTGGTGCTCGGTGTGGTTTTGAATTTTTGCAGGTAG
The DNA here is from genome assembly GCA_038205495.1 of Desulfobulbales bacterium. Lineage (GTDB taxonomy): Bacteria > Desulfobacterota > Desulfobulbia > Desulfobulbales > Desulfobulbaceae > Desulfobulbus. The sequence goes on along the minus strand of JBBRBT010000039.1, from coordinate 7,869 downwards.
GCCTTGGCCAGTTCTTTGCTTTGGTCCGTCACCGCGGGACTCGGGCCAACAAAATACATGCCCCGGGCCAGATCGCCCATAGCCGCGATGAAGGAATTCTCGATCAGGGCCCCGTCACTCATCAGGGTGACGCCTGCCAGCTGTTCGGTCTGTCTGGCCTGTGAGAGGATCCGATTCCCCTCGGGCTGGAAAAGGGGGAAAAAGAGGAGTTCGGCTTGAGCCTTGGCGACAGCGGTCAAGACTGGGCGCATCTCAGTGTCGCCTTTGTCGATGGAGGTGTCGATGACAATCGTGCCGCCCAGTTGGGTAAAGGTCTTGGCAAATCCATCGGTCAGCCCTCTGGTATAGATATCCCCGTCGTTGATGGTAGCCGCCCGGTGTATCCCCAGCTTGGTATAGGCATAGGTCGCAGCAGCCCGGCCTGCATTTTCTTCGTTGGCGGCTGTTCTGAAATAGCCGGGTTGCCAGTTGGGTGCCCGTTTTCCGCCGATAGCCGTGAGAAAAGGGGCGCTGTTGTTGCCGGAGATCATGGTCAGGCCCGCATCGGACATGACTTTGGAGGCGGTAGCTGCAGCACCCGAACAGGTTGTGCCGAAAATGGCGACCATCTGAGGATCGGCCACGATCTTGAGCGCGGCATTGGCTCCGCCCTCGCTGGTGCAGCCGGTATCTTCCGTTTGCAGGGCAATCGGATGACCGGACACTTGCCCCTGGTGTTTATTCAGGGCCAGTTCCAGTCCTCTGATCTGTTCGACGCCGAGAGGTGCAACCTTGCCGGAGAGTGCTTGCAGGATGCCGATTTTGATGGGTTCTTCCGGGCCGATATCAACACAGTCGATGGGGTCGGTGCAGCGAGGTGCAGGGTGTTTTTTATCACAGGAGACAAGGAGGGAAAAGAAGAAGAGGCTCAAAAGCATGTATCCGTATCGGACCTTCGGCATCGTAGGCTCCTTGAACTGATGGCAACTGTTCCAGGCGCGGAGGCGAGGAAGGCTGAAAGGGTACTGTCTTTTGCGATAGAGTATACGACAAGAAGGGCGGGGGGAAGAAAAAATATGAGCGCTCTTGCGGGAGGCGGAAGAGCTGGTGCCGTGCTGAAAGACTGGCAGAAGGAGCAGATTCGGGCCCTGCATAGAGAAAATGCAGGGAAGGAGGCGCTGGGGAAGCCTTGCAAACGATGACGAGCCGTGGGCTACGGGGCGATAATTGGTAACGTTGGAGTCTACGGTTGTCTAGCCTTGTTTACGTTGTTCGAGTTCATCCCAGCGGTCATAGAGTTGATCAGTTTCCGCCTGGAGGTTTTGTTGCTCTTGCCAATACTGCTGTAATTGGGACGGGTTGGCCATGACCTCGGTGGCCTTCATCAATCGTTCAAGTTCTTCCAGTCGGGATTCGGCCGCAAGAATGGCTGCCTCCATCTGGTCGTACTCGCGCTGATCCATGTAGGACAGTTTGCCTGGCTTTGGAAGTGGGGATGCTTTTTCTTTAGTGGCTGCCGCTGGTTTCTTTTGCTCCTTGCGTTCCCGGTGCTGCAGCATCTCCAGCCATTGGTCGTAATCGGCGAAATATTCCGCATGGCCCTGACCATCAAAACCGAGCACCAGGTTGCAGACCCGGTCAAGGAGAAAGCGGTCGTGGGTGACCAGCACCAGAGCGCCGGAAAATTCGGTCAGGCTCTCTTCGAGCACGTCGAGCGAGGGGATGTCGAGATCATTGGTGGGTTCGTCGAGCAGCAGGATATCCGCAGGCTGGCGCATCAACCGGGCGATGAGGATACGGGCCTGTTCCCCCCCAGAGAGGCGGTTCACCGGGGTTTCCAGCTGGTCGGTGCGGAACAGAAACCGCTTTGCCCAGGTCACCACATGCTGGCTCTGTCCTTGATAGAGGACGCTGTCGCCATCCGGAGCCAAGGCGCGGCGAAGGGTCACGGAGGTGTCCAGCTGTTCGCGGCGCTGGTCAAAGTTGACAATGCGCACCTTTTCGGCAACGGTAATCACCCCTTGATCTGGTTTGAGGCCACTTGCATGGGGGGCTGCGGCCAAGATATGCATCAGGGTTGATTTGCCACAGCCGTTACGGCCGAGCAGTCCCAGACGCATGCCTGGTTTCAGGGTAAGATCGAGGCCGGCGAAGAGCGGCGGTCCATGGAAACCTTTTTCCAGGCCGGTCGCCTCCAGCAGTTTTCTGGTCTTGCGTTGGGTGCCTTCAAAGGCGATGGCCACCTTGCCTGTGGAATTATTTCTGGTGCGGACATCGCCCAGTTCCTCCTGCAGGCGGCCGGCTTCCTCCATCCGGTATTTGGCTTTGGTAGTACGCGCTTTGGGGCCCCGCCGCAGCCATTCGGTCTCCCGCCTCACCTTGTTGGTCAGCCGTTCCTCCAGGTTTTGCCGTTGCAGGAGGTAGTCCGCTTTTTTATCAAGAAAATCGGCATAGGTCCCCCGGACCTGGAAGGATCCTTCGGGATAGACCGGGGCGAGTTCGATGACGCGGTTGACTGTGTTTTCAAGAAACCGGCGGTCATGGCTGACCATGAGAAAGGCGGCGGGGCTTTCCGGCAGGGTGGCGTTGAGAATGCTCTCCAGCCAGAGAATACCTTCAATGTCCAGGTGGTTGGTGGGCTCATCCATGATGAGGACTTCCGGCCGGGTCACCAGAGCCCGGCAGATGGCCAGTCGTTTGCGCCAGCCGCCGGACAGCAACCGTGCAGGTTGCGTTGGATCGGCAAATTGAGCGCGGCTGAGCATGGCATGAACGCGGTTGTACTGTTCAGCCTCATCGATATCCAGGGTGCGAACCGCCTGGTAGAGGTTGTCGATGCAGTTGGCTTCCTCGGTAAAAAGGTCATCCTGGGTAACGTAGCTGGTTCGGATCAGCTTTTGGACATAGATGGAGCCGGCATCGGCGTGTTCAAGGCCGCACAGGATCTTGAGCAGGGTGGATTTGCCGGATCCATTGGGACCGATCAGGCCGGCTCTGTCGCCGGCGTTGAGCACCAGGGTAATATCGGAAAACAGGGTCTGGTCGCCAAAGGCTTTGGTTAGTCCCTGACAGCTGAGAAGGGCGCACATGATAGTATTTAGGGGCTCGTTTGCAGGATTTGGCTGTGTTTTCTGTTTGCTTAGGAGATGTCGCTGTTCAGATTGATGTCATCGGCCCGCGGATAGGAACCGAGCACCTCATAGTAAGCGCAGATCTGTTTAAGAATATTACCGGCCTCATAGATGACCGGGTCTTCAATATGGCCGATCATGTCGAGGAAAAAAAGATACTTCCATTGTTTGTCCTTGGTCGGCCGGGATTCGATTTTGGCCAGGTCGATGTTTTTGGCCGAGAGGATGGTCAAAATCTCATTGAGGGCACCGGGACGGTTGATCAGGCCGATAAGAATCGAGGTCTTGTCGCAGCCGCTTTTTTTCGGTGAACGGCGACCGATGATGAGGAAACGGGTGGTGTTGCCCTGATAATCCTCAATTCCCTTGACGACGACTTGCAGACCGTAGGTGTTGACCGCAAGCGAACTGGCGATGGCGCCAATATTAGGGTTGTTGGCCGCCATCTGGGCAGCGGTACCGGTGGAAAAGACGTCCAGGGTAGGGATCTTGGGCAGATTTTTTCGTAACCATTCCCGGCATTGGGCCAGGGGTTGGGAGTGGGAGGCCACGGTCTGGATATCCTCGATGTTGCCTGAACGGTTGACCAGATTATGGGTGATGGCCAACTGGATTTCGCCGCAGATCTTGACCTTGAACTTTAGGAAGGCATCAAGCGAATAGGTGACCGCGCCTTCGATGGAATTTTCCACCGGAACAATTCCGTACTGGACGCGTTCCTTTTCCACTTCCTCGAAGACTTCGGCGATCGATTCCATCGGCCGGTAGTCGGCGGTCTGCCCGAAATACTTGACCCCGGCCAGGTGGGAAAATGTGGCCTCCGGACCGAGATAGGCCACTGTGGCCTTGCGTTGTGACAGGCGGCAGGTGGTGATGATTTCGTGGAAGATAGAACGAAGGGCCTTGTACGGGAAGATGTCGTTGTTGTCTTTGCGGAGCCGTTCGTAAATCTCGAGTTCTCGCTGCGGATCCCATTTGGCCCGGTTGGTCTCGTTCTTTAGGTGGCCGATGGTCTTGGCGCAATCCAGACGTTCTTTCAATAACTCCAAAATAGTGTCGTCTATCTGGTCAATGCGCTCCCGCACCTGCGGAATATTTAGTTTTTCGTCCATGGTGTCAGTGTAATGAGGGGATGCGTTGTTCTGGGTGATTGTACCCAGCATGGAGAAACAAGCGGGAAAGCGGGAGATTACTCGTTGCATTCTCGCTGGTTCGCTTGTCACCCTGGGTTGTTGGCAAATTATAAACTTTACAATATAGCATTCTTGCTGGCGTAAGGGAATGAATAAGGTGGACTGTGTTGATTGGAGAGGACCTTTAGGGGGCAATGCGCAACCGGTAGAGCCCTGCGGCACGCTTTTGTAGATTTACCCGTTTGCCTGGAATTCCGGACTGATGCCGTGCTGGGGAGCGGCATGGGGCACTGGGGCACTGCATTGGGTTGTACTCTGTACATGCTCTTTGTGGGTAATCTCTGTTTTTACTTAAATTTTGTTGGTGTTAGAGTCCTTTTGTCGAAAGCGCGCTGTGCGATGTTCATACCCGCTCTGAACTGAAAATTAATAACTTGTAATAGCAGAGAATAGGATGTATAGTATCTAGATACATCAAATAGCATATTCTTTTTCTGATATCTTACGCTGTTATTTTATATCATTCGATACCTTAAAAGTTATTGCTCATTACCCCCGGAAAAAAAGCATGAAACTTTTTATTGGTAGTTTACCTTATAATATTACCGAACCCGAGCTCTCTGACCTCTGTGGTAAATTCGGTAGCGTAGTTAGTGCCAAGCTCATTGTCGATCAATTTTCGGGGCAATCGAAAGGTTTTGGCTTTGTCGAGATGTCGAGCAGGTCAGAAGGGCATAAAGTAATGGATGGATTGAACGGCAAAGAGTATAATCATCGCACCCTCGTTTGTAACGAGGCCAAGCCTCCGGCCAAAAAAGGTCAGCGTCGCAGATAGAACATTTCTTTTCACCACCTCCTTCCCCCCTTCTCTTTTACCATAGAGCTTACGTGCCCGTCGGACATTGGACTGATGAACTCGATCAAGTCGACCAGTTTCTGGTCGCTTCTCTTGCAGCGCACGATCTTTCTGCCGCAACAGTGGTAGGCTTTTATTCAAATTTAAGCAATCAACATCGATATGTCGCCAGAGGTCCTGCGTTGCAACAATGTGCCGCGAACTGATCATGGAAGCTGTATTTGTTTGGTTGCAGGAGTAGTAATGAGTTTTAACGATTTTAATTTTAACACCCACATCACAAACGCTATCCAGCGTTGCGGTTATGCCGCACCAACACCTATCCAGAAGCAGTCAATAACGCCCATCCTTGAAAGGCGTGATCTCCTCGGTCTAGCGCAGACCGGAACCGGAAAAACCGCAGCATTTATTCTGCCGACGGTACAACATCTCATGGAATCTTCCGGGAAACAGGTCAGGGTCTTGATTGTCGCTCCAACCAGGGAGTTGGCGGAACAAATTAACGATTTTACCAAAAAGATCATTCAGGATACCCGTCTGCGTAGCATGGCTATTTACGGTGGGGTCAGCAAGCAGGCCCAAATAAGCAAGATCCGTAACGGCGTTGATATCGTGGTTGCCTGTCCTGGTCGCCTTCTGGACATTCTTAACGATAAAGAAATCAACCTGAGTCATGTCGAAACGTTGATTCTTGATGAAGCCGATCACATGTTCGACAAAGGATTTTTGCCTGATATCCGCCGGATATTGCGTCAGCTTCCTAAGGAGAGACAATCACTTGTTTTTTCGGCAACCATGCCTGGGGAAATCAGACATCTTGCAGAAGATATTCTCAGCAATCCGGTAACCGTACAGATAAACCATACCCGATCGGTTAAAAGTATCTCCCATTTGGTGTATAATGTTGCCCAAGGGCAGAAAACAGAGTTGCTTATGAACCTTCTTAAATCGGATCATATTGCAACCACCCTGGTCTTTACCCGAACCAAATTTAAAGCAAAAAATCTCGCGCTAAAACTGGAACAATCTGGATTCAAGGCTACCTCGCTTCAGGGAAATTTGTCGCAGAACAAACGGCAGCAGGCGCTCGACGGTTTTAAAAACGGTACCTACAACATTCTTGTTGCGACAGATATCGCCGCAAGGGGCATCGATGTCAGCGGCATTTCGCATGTCATTAACTATGATATGCCTGATACCGCCGAGGCCTATATCCATCGGACGGGTCGCACCGGCAGGGCCTCCTGTACCGGCGAAGCGTTGACCTTCGCTACCTCCGAGGACACTCGAATGATCAGGACTATTGAGCAGTCGCTTGATGGCAAGATGAGTCGACAAGTCGTTGATCCTGCTGTCCTTGCCTCACGGCATGCTGAACCTGATGTCCGTACCGGCGAAAGGAACAGGAAACCAGCAGGGAATAAACCGAAAACCTCTTCAAGCCCGCAACGCCAGCGGAGCCGATCTACCTCGTCAGGTGTTTTCGGTTTTTCCGGCCGTTCAAAATAAGAGAACCGGGTTTGCTACAAAGACATATTACTGAATGATCCTGTTGATGATTCAGTGTATTACCAATGGTCCCAAAGTGGGGCCAACCACACATCTGTGTGACACATTCGCACAACGAAAAAGGAGTAATTACAATGGCTGAAGGAACTGTAAAATGGTTTAATGATTCTAAAGGTTTTGGCTTTATCGAGCAAGATGGCGGCAAAGATGTATTCGTACATCATTCCGCTATCCAAGCTGACGGCTTCAAATCTCTCCAAGAAGGAGAACGCGTGAGCTTCAATGTGGTCGATGGTGCAAAAGGCCCGTCAGCTGCTAATGTTGTTAAGCGCTGAGATTTGAGTCTGTCGTGATATAGAACCCCGCCTCTGGCGGGGTTTGTTGTTTTGACACTGTTTTGTCAATCGTCGTTGTCACAAGGAGGATGCTTTGGTCAGACGCACTAACTATAAGAATGAAAAACGTTCGAAAGAACTCGATAAGGCGAAAAAGAAAGAGGCAAAGAAAGAGCGGAAACTGAATAAAGACAAATTCCCGCTGGATGAGAACGAAACCCCGCTGGATGAGATCCAAACCGAGCAGGATGAGGACGAAACTCCGCAGGAAGACAATTTATAGTTGGCTCGCGCCCCCTTCCACTTTTTCAAGAGTCCTGTATTATTGCTTACTTCCTCAAGGGCCTACGGCTCAGTCAAGAGGTATACAAGAGACTTTGTGCCCCCAAGGAGTGGTGGTTGCCGCGGGGCTATGGAGCGTCATCTGACCATCGTCCCCCACCGAATATTCCCCCCAGACCGGGGGCCTCTCCAGGTCACTGTTCCTAACCCTCCGATAAACCGTAAATACGTACCCTCCTCTTTTTTCCCCGCATTCCAACAGATATTTTTGTTGGTTTGGATAGTTGATAAACTATGTAGCTCATCGCATGGTTTCATCAACTTCTTCCCTCTCTGTTTATATTGCATGAAGTGCACGGTAAGGGCATATCGTAACATTATTCGCTGTTTACCTCCTCCCAGCTCTGGAAATTTTTATTTTTCTGTTCTAATTGGTGCGCAAATAAGAAAGGGCTTTTATCTTGTGATAAGTGAGCCTCTTGCAAAAGTCTGAGTCGCAAATACCCGATGAGCAAATCTCAGTACCCCGTCAACTTGATTAACTGATCGGCAAAGAGGGCAACAACACCAAACATCAAATGCAACATGACTTTGGCAGGCCCGCGCACCATAACGTTTCGGCCGCCAAATTGTTCTTTGAGTCG
>JBBRBT010000038.1:0-37592 GCA_038205495.1 Desulfobulbales bacterium | reverse complement strand
TTACCAGCGACATCCCCCTCCAGATCGGCAAGGACAAGGATCCCGAGTTCAAACCCGCTGACGATGCCGTCCTCAAACGGCTCGCCCACACCCGAAAGGGTCCGGAAATCACCACCGCCATTGCTCAGAATATCGATGCCCATATCCTTCAAGCCCCGTCGGGGCAAATAGCTGTTCTGCCCGAACGACTGGCAAGGCGTCTGCAACAACCGGCATGGTCTGCCCCGGTCCTGGTCACCGCTGCCCAGCAATCCCTTGATCCGGCCAACTATAAAGACGGCAAGGCGGACTTCACCGCGTTTGAACGCATGTTGGATACCTACGACACCCTGCTCAACAAGGAAAAACAACTGCAGATCGCAACCCAGGCAGGTTCTCATCTGGCGTCTTTTGACGAAAAAGAACTCGGCCTCATCCTCGTTCAGAAATACAGAACTCTGTTCGGTGACCAGCTCTACCAACAGGTCATCAATCAGATATCCGACGAAAAATTTGAAAAAATTGCTGCCCAGCTGCAAACTATCACTCAGGGCCAGGATGATCTGCCGCTGGAACTGCAAGACAAGGATATTGAAGAGGCCTATAAGCGATTGCTGCAAACGGTTCGCGGTGAAAAAATGCGGACGATCATCCAAATGAACAGCGAGCAGAAGGACCTGCGGGAACAGGAACGACGGCGGACGATCAAAGGAGGTCTGGACAATCTGCTCCAAGGGGAACTCAAAGGTCTGGAAAAGAAAGAATTCTCTCAATCCCTCCCGCAAACCGTCAAAAACCTGCTCAACGAAGGCAAGGAAGAAATGGCGGATAGTCTGCTCATGCAACTGGCCGCTGCCCTGCAGCACAAGAACCCCGTCGTCCAGACCAATGCCGCCTTGGCCCTGGCGGCCATTGCCGAACAATTGGTCACTATCGGCCAATGGCAGCGTATCGGCAAACTGCTGCCCGCGCTCAAACAGGGACTGTACCACGAAGGAGCCAACGAACAGAGCATCCGCCAAACCATAGCCGCCATCGGCAGGCTCACAAACCAGTATCTTGCCGTGGGTAACTACGCCCAGGCGCTTGAAACCACCCATTTTCTGCAAACACTCACAGCAGAAAATCCCCGGACAGCCGGAACAAACCCGCAAATCAGGGAACAGGCACTGGACACCCTGAAAAATCTCTGCGTACAGCCCGTCCTAGAACAATTGCTGAGCCACTATCTCCACTCGGATATCCATCAAGAAACAGCCGGTAAGCTGCTCATCGGCATGGGGATACAATCGGCTAAATTCCAGCTGCAGCAACTGATGAACAATGAAAGCCGGTTTGAAAGAAAGCGCCTGTTAGAATTGATCAAACAGACAGGTAATCCGGCGATACACATCCTTCTGGATCAACTGCAGAAGGACAGCCCCTGGTTTGTCATCCGCAACATCATTCGGCTCCTTGGGGAAATCGGCAACCCGTCGCTTTTTGACACGATCCGCCCGTTTATCGGGCACACCGATCTCCGGGTTCAACAGGAAGTGCTCAATTCTGCCATTAAAATAGGCGGGGAAGACCTCAAAGATTTCCTGCTCCAAGCCCTGCAGACGATCGCCGATCCGCTGAAGAGCAAAGTAGTGAATCACATTCCCACTGCCTTTGACGAACGCTTTGTCCGCCCCCTGACCGATCTTCTGGAAAGCACTAAACCCTTTCTCGGAAAAAATAAAAATGATCTGCACCTCGCCATCTGTAAAACTCTGGGGGTGATAGGCTCAAAACGGGCAACAGCCTCGCTCAATAGGGTGATGCAAAGTAAAACTGTCCTGAGTTTGGGAGGGTTCAGCGATGAGGTGCGACAGGCTGCCGCCCAGGCCCTAGAGCAGATTCGACAAACCCCAGGTCATCAGAAAGGACGGGACTCCAACGAGGAATATGAGGCAGAGGAACACAAAGTTGCTTTCACCGAGGCCGCCACAGGTCCTCCGTCTCTTGCTGTCGATGGAGAAGAAACCGAAATTTTCGCAATTGCCGCCCAGGGAAAACATGAGCAAGCGAAAAAACAACTGCTCGACTTGATCGCCACCACCGCCCGTGGCGGAGATTTCGCTACGGCGGAAAGGTTACGCGAACGGATTTATGAAATCGACAGCCTGGCGCTGGGCGAGACCATCCGCTCCGGCGAGATCATTGAGCAAGCAAAGGGTGGGACAATCAGCGAGGAGGATCTGGGCATCTGGGCAGATCTCACCGACCGGCTGAGTTCTGAAGAATTCGAGACCATGTACCACGAATTCGTCGAACGTCGTTATAAACCGGAAGAAACTCTCGTTAGTCAAGGCGACAAAAACGATACCCTCTTCTTCATCACTCAAGGAAGCGTCAAGGTTTCGCACACTGTTGGCCCGCGGGAAATCTTCATCACCAGTCTCAGCCGGGGACAGATAGCAGGGGAGAATTTTTTTGCTCCTTCCTTTTGGACCGTCAGCCTGACCTCACTGACGCCCTCTAAGGTCTACATCCTGCAACAAGCGACTCTCAATATTTGGCAGGAACGATTTCCAGGACTGCGGACCAAGCTGCACGAATTCTACCTGTCCTGCAGCAATATTCGGTCGATGCTGGAAAAAAAAGGCCTGGAACGCCGCCAGGATCAACGATTCACCCTGTCCCGCAAGATTCAGGTGCAACCGATTACCACCCTCGGCACGACCATTGGTCGTGGATTCCGTGCCGAGACCGTCGATATCTCTCAAGGAGGGCTCGCCTTTCTCATCCGCATCTCCAAACAGGAAAATGCCCGCCTCCTGCTGGGCAGGAAGATGCAGGTGATCCTCCCGATCGGTGGTCAAACGAATTTTCTCTATCTCAAAGGTCTGGTCATTAGTATTCAGCCCTTCCGCATCCTGGAAAACGACTTTTCCGTGCACTTCAAATTCGACTACCCGCTGGAACAGCAGGGTTTGCAATCCATTCTCGGCTGAGCCCCTCCACGTTTCATCATCGCCGACCTTGCCAAGGTGGCGACCTCCTCTGCATGAATGGTGTTGAGCAGTCCCGGCAAAGGCTTCGTTCTCCCCCCTCAACACGTCATGTTGCAATTCCACAAAACCCAACCTTCAAAGTTGATGCCATCAGCCCGTATCGAGCTGTAGACCACAGTATTTCATTGAACCCGCTCCCGGTTTCTGCTTCAATAAAAAATACATGCACGTCAAAGAGTTACAAGGAGCCATCATGCCCGATGTTGTCACCAAATTCTATCTGCAGCAGTTGCCTGGGGCAGAGCTACAAAACAACACCCTTCAGGTACCTTGCCCTTTCTGTGCCCAAAAAGACGGTCAAAAAAAAGGCCTCTTGGTGGTTTTTCTCAACCAGGAGAGTTTCTTCCATGGCTATTTTCGCTGCCTGAACCGCTGTGTGAGCGGTGGTTTCCCTCTCCATTTTTCCAGACTGCGCGGCATCAGCCTCTTGCAGACACCGGGTTACGATCCCGACCGTGACTATTTTGGACGAGAGGTGGAGTATCCCGTCAAAAACATCAACCATGAACTCGTCGGTTTTGCAGACAAGCTCACCTGTGAACTGACCGAGTCTTTTCAGAGGGGAGGTGTTGGACCTGAGACACTGGCTGAGATGCGGATCGGCTACAACGGCCGGTATCTGGTCTACCCCTATGTGCAAACCGACGGGAACTGCTACACGGCCCGCTGCGTCCACCCGGAAAAGCCAGAGGATTTCTTCTGGTACGGTGACGAACGTTTTTTCAATGAACCCTTCCGCCTCTTCAACGCTCAAGAAATTGAACGCTGTGAAAACGGCACCCTCTTTCTGGTGGAGGGAGAAAAGAATCTGTTGGCCCTGAAACAGCTGGGATTACCGGGCATCGCCGTCCCCTCGGCTGCGGATCTTGAGCATCTCGATCCGCAGAAACTCACCTGGATAGGAACCCTCTTTCTCTGGGTCAATCACAACGCCGAATCAGAGGCCATGGCCAAGGCCTTTGCCACCAAGGCGGGATTCAAAGTGCGGATCATCCGCTGGCCGGAGCATGCCACCCGCAACGCTTCACTCTTCCAACTGGCCACAGAGACCAAGGCCCTCTTCCAGAAGACCGTGTTCACCATGGTCAGGGAGGCGCGCGCCTTCTCCCCGTTTCCCACTCCGGCGGGTGAATACCACGCCTTCAACGAACGTCTGGTGCGGGAATCGGGTGAGTTATACGGCAATCTGACCAGTGGCTTTGCTCAACTGGATCGGGCGCTGGGCGGTATCCATGGTATCAACATCATGGGCGGCACCCCCAAGGCTGGTAAATCGGCCTTTTTCATCCAAATCGCCTCGGAAATGGCTATCCGCCACCTGCCGGTGATCTATTATGATTTTGAAAACGGCCGTCAGAAGATCTACCTTCGCATCCTTTGTCGACTCAGCCGACTCTCCATTGAGCAGATCAAGGGCAACACCCTGACTCCCGATGAGCAGCAACGCCTGCAACAGGCGCAGCAGACCCTGCAAAACAGTCTCCACTGGCTACGGGTGGTCAACGACCGCAAGCTCTCACCGGAAACCATGCGTCGCCATATTGATTTCCTCCGCCACGAAACCCATTCCGACTATACCATCGTGGTAATCGACAGTCTCCACAAGCTGCCGTTCAAAGACATCAATCAGCAGCGCAGCGGTATTGACGGCTGGTTACGCCAACTGGAGGCCATCCGCGACGAGATGGCCGTCAGCTTTCTAGTGATCTCCGAGCTTGCACGTGCTCAGGACGGTCAGTTTGACCGGCAACCCCACCTCGGTTCCTTCAAGGGCTCCGGCGACATTGGGTATTCCGCCGATAACGCCATGGTGCTCCTCCCCGAATGGGACCCCTTTGACAGCAGCCCGCCGGAGAGTCGCACCAATGAACTTTGGTTGGTGGCCAGCAGGGAGCAGAGTCCGGGCAGAATCAGCTCCTACCAGCTCGACTATCCCTACTGGGGTTTCAAAGAAGTTTGAACAAATCAAACCCCGACGAGCTGCTGCCGCCACTCTTTGATCAGGCCAAGGGCCAGCTCAGCCCGAATTCGGCCCCGCTCTTTTTTAAAAGTCCTTCCGATCAAGGGCGGAAACAAGCCAAAATTAACGTTTGAAGGCTGAAAATGGGCGGGATCCGACTCGGTCAGGTGGTGGATCAAGGCCCCGTGGGCTGTAGCTGCCGGTGGGACCAGGGCCGATTTGCCCAAGACCTGGCGACCGGCGTTGAGGCCGGCCAGCAACCCCATGGCCGCTGATTCGATATAGCCCTCGACCCCGGAAACCTGACCGGCGAGATACAGGCCCGGCCTTCCCTTCATCTCCAAGGTCGGCTCCAGCACCAGCGGGGCACAGACAAAGGTGTTACGATGAATCGAACCGAGCCGGAGAAAAACCACCTGCTCCAGTCCGGGAATGGTACGAAATACCCGCTGCTGCTCGGGATAGGTCAGCTTGGTCTGAAATCCCACCAGGTTATACATGGTGCCTTCCTGATTTTCCGCCCGCAACTGGACCACGGCATGGGGCACTTTGCCGGTCTGCGGATGCATCAGCCCAATCGGTTTCATCGGTCCGAACCGCAGGGTTTCCGGACCCCGTTCGCACATCACCTCAATGGGCAGGCACCCCTCAAAATATTTCGGGTCTTCGAACGAGTGCAACGCCACGGTTTCTGCGGCGCCGAGCAATGTAATGAAGTGTGCATACTGTTCCCGGTCCATGGGGCAGTTGAGATAGTCCCCAGGGCTGTCATCGTCCCAACGTGATTTGCGGTAAATGACTTCCATGTCAAGGCTTTCAGCATCAACGATGGGGGCAATGGCGTCATAAAAAGCAAGGTTGTCACTGCCGGTCAGGGTTTGCAGGTGTTGGGTCAAGGGGGCAGACATCAGCGGACCGGCGGCAAGAATGACCGGACCCGCAGCGGCATCAGGAATATGGGTTACCTCCTGCCGGTGTACCGTGATCAGCGGATGCCCTTCAATCGCCGCGGTGATAAAGGCGGCAAATTGCTGCCGATCGACAGCCAGCGCCTTGCCAGCCGGGACAGCGGTCGCTTCCGCAGCCCGCATCAACAAGGAACCGAGCTGCCGCATCTCCTCTTTCAGCAGTCCGGCGGCGGAGTCCACCGCATTGGAACGAAGTGAGTTGGAACAAACCAACTCCCCCAACTGCGCCAATTCATGCGCCGGGCTGAAACGTTCTGGTTTCATCTCATAGAGGTCGACAGTCACCCCTTGTTCCGCCACCTGCCACGCTGCCTCGCAGCCGGCCAACCCGCCGCCAATCACCGTCACCTGTCCTGTGCTTGTCATTTCCCCGCCCCTATCCGTAAAAAAAAAGAGGCAGGGTGAAATCCTTCTCACCCTGCCTCAAAATCAATAACAGTATACTTTAATAACGATAATACTCCGGTTTGAAAGGTCCGGCAACATCGACACCAATGTATTCCGCCTGCTCTTGGCTCAGGGTAGTCAGGTGGGCGCCGATCTTGTCGAGATGCAACCGAGCCACCTTCTCGTCGAGTTTCTTGGGCAGAAAATAGACCTGGTTTTCGTAGGCCTCGGAATTCTTCCACAGCTCAATCTGCGCCAGCACCTGATTGGTGAAGGAGTTACTCATGACAAAGCTCGGATGACCGGTGGCGCAGCCGAGATTGACTAGCCGCCCCTCGGCCAGGACGATCAGGCGTTTGCCATCGGGAAAGATGACATGATCGACCTGAGGTTTAATATTTTCCCAAGGGAGTTCACGGATACCAGCAATATCGATCTCCGAATCAAAATGACCGATGTTGCAGATGATGGTCTGGTTCTTCATCACATCCATGTGCGCCCTGGTGATCACCCGCAGGTTGCCGGTGCAGGTGACGAAAATATTACCCGTGGGTGCGGCCTCTTCCATGGTCACCACCCGGTAGCCCTCCATGGCGGCCTGCAGGGCGCAGATGGGATCGATCTCGGTGACCAGCACCGTGGCACCCATGCCGCGCAGGGCCTGGGCGCAGCCCTTACCGACATCACCGTAACCGACGACCACGGCAATCTTGCCGGCGATCATCACATCGGTGGCCCGCTTGATGCCATCAATCAGAGATTCCCGGCAGCCGTAGAGGTTATCGAATTTCGATTTAGTGACCGAATCGTTGACATTAAAGGCCGGGGTCAACAGCTTTCCCTGTTTGGCCATTTCATTGAGCCGGTGGACACCGGTGGTGGTTTCCTCGGAGATGCCGCGAACAGCCTTCATCAATTCCGGATATTTATCATGCATGATCAGGGTGAGATCACCGCCGTCATCGAGGATCATATTGGGCCGCCAACCATCGGGCCCGAAGATGGTCTGCTCAATACACCACCAGAATTCCTCTTCGTTTTCGCCCTTCCAGGCAAAGGTGGGGATGCCGGCAGCAGCGGTGGCTGCGGCCGCATGATCCTGGGTGGAGAAAATATTGCACGAGGACCAACGCAGCTCAGCACCGAGATGGACCAAGGTCTCCATCAGTACCCCAGTTTGAATAGTCATGTGCAGACACCCGGCGATACGGGCGCCCGCCAGGGGTTGCTGCTTGCCGAATTCCTCCCGCAGTGCCATCAGGCCGGGCATTTCGGTCTCGGCAATGGCGAGTTCTTTACGACCCCACGCTGCCTGGGTCATATCCGCTACTTTATAATCAGTCATTTGCTACTCCTGCTCTTCCCGAGTCCGGGAAATACTTATAATATTAAAACGTTGGATGATCACAGGCCGGCTGCGCTGCGCAGCGCTTCCACCTTATCGGTCCGTTCCCAGGTAAATTCCGGTAGTTCCCGGCCGAAATGGCCGTAGGCCGCAGTCTTGTGATAGATAGGCCGCAGCAGATCCAACTGCTGGATAATTGCCTTGGGCCGGAGATCAAAGACCTCACCAACCAGCTGCACGAGACGTTCTTCCGAAATCTTGCTGGTGCCGAAGGTTTTGACATTGATCGACACCGGCTTGGAGATGCCGATGGCATACGCCACCTGGACCTCGACCTCGGTGGCCAATCCGGCTGCAACAATATTCTTAGCCACATAACGGCCCATATAGGAAGAAGAACGATCGACTTTCGACGGATCCTTGCCGGAAAAGGCACCGCCGCCATGCGAACCCCGCCCGCCATAGGAATCGACGATGATTTTACGGCCGGTGACGCCGCAATCGCCGACCGGACCGCCGATGACGAATCGACCGGTGGGATTGATGAAAAATTTGGTCTTGGCATCCAGCATGTGGGGCGGCAGTACCGGTTTGATGATTTCTTCCATCACCGCTTCCTTGAGATCCTCGTAGCTGATATCCGGGCTATGCTGGGTGGAGAGGACGACGGCTTCGATGCGCTTGGCAACATTGTTCTCGTACTCGATGGTGACCTGGCTCTTGGCATCCGGCCGCAACCAGGGCAGGATACCGGCCTTCCGCACCTCGGCCTGACGTTTGACCAGGTAGTGGGCGTAGGTAATCGGCATGGGCATAAGGACACTGGTTTCATCGCAGGCATAACCAAACATCAGCCCCTGGTCCCCCGCGCCCTGATCGAGATCGAGCCCGGAACCTTCATTGACGCCTTGGGCGATATCTGCCGATTGTTTCCCGATGGAAGTAAGGACCGCACAGGATTGCCAGTCAAAACCCATATCAGAAGAATTGTATCCGATTTCCTTGATGGTTTCGCGGACGATGGTGGGCATATCGACCCAGGCGGAAGTCGTGATTTCCCCCGCGATCAGGGCCATACCCGTGGTGACCAGACTCTCGCAGGCAACCCGGGCATATTTATCCTGGGTCAGGATAGCATCAAGAATCGCATCGGAGATTTGGTCGGCAACCTTGTCCGGATGCCCCTCAGAGACCGATTCAGAGGTAAAAAGATGGTTTGACATAGGTGTCTCCTTCTGGAGTTAAAAAATCAGAACAGTATAAAAACAACAGCCCTTCTGTTCAGGGCCGGTTTAATCGTGCTGCATGTATTTACGTAGCAATCGTGCACTGCTGCGCCGAAGTTGCGCTGCCAACTGCACCGCCCAACTCTAATTCACACACAAAAAGGAAGTATAAATACAAAAAATATCGGAAAAATTCAACCAAAACGACTCAAATTCCGCGCGATAGGCACATCCCACAAAATCGCACCCTGCCGGAACGCCAGCGGCCTGGTATCACCGCATGCAACATGCTCAACCGTGAATGGCATAGCCCCCGTCGACCACCACCACCTGACCATGGACCATGGCGGCAAGATCGCTGCAAAGAAACAATACCACATCAGCCACATCCTCGGGTGTGGTCAAGCGGCCGAGCGGAGTGCGGGCCAAGGAACCGGCGAGTATCTCGTCGCGATTGGGGAATTTCTTGAGGGCGTCGGTATCAACCACCCCGGCCCTGACGGTATTGATGGTGATGCCTCGCGGGCCAAGCTCCACAGCCAAATGCCGAACCAGAGATTCCAATGCGCCCTTGGACGCTCCCACCACGGTATAATTGGGGATGGCCCGCACCGCTCCCATCGAGGAGACTGCGACAATCCGTCCGCCCTTGGCCATCATCGGTGCGGCCTGCTGGGTCAAGAGTAACAAGGCCCGGGCATTGATATTGACCGCCCAGTCCCAATGGCGGGTGGTCAACTCCATCACCGGCCTGAGGACACCGGAGGCGGCATTGGAAATGAGGAGATCCAACCGGGAAGTGTGTGCGCGCAGCGCCTCAAAGAGAGTGGGGACACTGTCCTCATCGGCAAGATTAGCCTTGATCGCCAGGCACCGCCCGCCCGCAGCCTCGATGGCGGCCACGGTCCCTTCCGCACTGCTGCGATGGCGTACATAATTGATAATAACCTCGGCCCCCAGACCGCCAAGCCGCAAAGCCACCGCCCTGCCGATACCCCGTGAGCCACCGGTTACCAACGCAACTTTTCCCTGCAGATCAATCATACATCCTCACGATGCCTCTTTTTATTAACGTACAAACGAGAAATTACGACGCTAAAAACACATTTTTGCCTTTGAGGTGATTATCCTCGCTGGACCGCGATCAGCTGCCCAACACACGGAGTCGCAACCGTTTCATGGAATTTCGCACAAACCGGAAGGGATTAAATCGGATGGGACCGAGAGCCTCGGGCACAACAAAACCCCGTACGCTGAGCTCAGCGGGGCTCGCCATGGGGAACTCCAGTTCCGCCAGTGTAGTCCCGGTAATTCCAGCCCGGCGGGCCGCCTGCCACAAAGGGCACTGTTGTGGATTGATCTCCAGAACAGCGAGCAGGGCCGTGTCGATGGCCACCGGATTTGTGCCGCTGGCAATCAATCCCAGGGAAAACGGTTCGCCATGGATCGGACCGGTCGTATGCATGGCGACAATACCGTCCACTAGAGAAATGCTGGGGGGCAGCACTTTCAGGAGATCCACCAGCAGCGCTGGAAACCGGCCATCGTCACCACCATGGACCATGTGCCACCAGGGTTTATGAAAGCCGGAGAGGCAACCAAAATAATTTTTCACTGCCAGGGTGACCCGCATCTGGGAATGTGCCTTCACCCGGGGCAGATTGACCAGGAGGTCGCAATCCATTGCCGCTGCGGCCATGGCGGCCTTTTGACCACAGGGCAGAATGGTTTCTCGGGTCTGCTTGAATTCCACCACCGGCACGCCGAGGGCTTGCAAGTCAGGTAACGCACCGATGACAGCGAGTACCGATCGGGCTGAACCAAAAGAGGGGGAGTCGCCAACCGTTACCTGGGCCCCTTGAGCAAGAAACCAACGCGCCGCAGCCGCGATAAAACGGCCATCGGTGCAGGGAAGCGTACCCTTGCCAGCAGTGATAAGGTTAGGTTTGAGCAGAATATGAGCTGTCCGCAACGTTCCAGGAACGGCCGACGATGACAGCAACTGATCCACAGCCTGGTCGAGCTGCGGCTGCTGATAGGTCGACTGTGCGATCAAGTTGAGAGTGAGACTGTCCAGCAGCATGGCTCAAAAAAAACCGGCTCGATCCACAGAGAATCGAGCCGGAAAAGGAGAGAAGAGATGAAGAACTATATTTAATATTGCATTCGCCATGCCGGTTTCAACAGCACCCTGCAATGAAAAATTCTCATACTATCTCAACAGGTTAAACGCGCGATCAATCATTCAGCAAGTTCGGTCGGCTGCAAAAAAGTTCAATAATTTAAACTCGTTTTCGCGGCAGACCGGGGAGGCGTAATAAAAAATAGTATAAAATCTAAGAGTTAGGAGATGAACATTTTTTCAAACAACACCGACGCTCTCCTGCCCCCAACTGAGTATTTTTTACCCACCCCCAGTTTACCGGCCCCGAATCTCCAAAGGAATAACCCGCACCCGTAGCACGCCTTCCTGATTTTTGATTTTCGCCTGCACATCCTCCGAAACCGGCCCGGCGCAGTCAATAATATTATATCCCAAGGTGCCGTTGCTCTTGTTGGTGTAATTCATAATATTGATTTTTTCACTGCCCAGCATGTTACTGATCAGGCCAATCATACCCGGCTGATCCCGGTTGATGACGGTCAGCCGGGTATGGACATCCACCGTGGGAATGGTCTCCACATTGGGAAAGTTGACGCTATGGACAATATTGCCGAATTCAAGATAGCTTTTCAGCTCACTGACCGCCATGGTGGCACAGTTTTCCTCGGATTCCGAAGTGGAAGCCCCCAGATGCGGTGTCACCAGGATTTTGTCATGACCAAGAAATTTGACCGAGGGGAAATCGGAAATATGTCCTTTGAGTTTGCCGCTGGCCAGGGCGGCCAAAATAGCGTCCTCGTCAATGATCGGGCCGCGGGCGTAATTGATCAGCACCGCACCATCCTTAACAAACTCAAGAAAATCCTTTTCAGTGACATAGCCCCTGGTGTTCTTGTTGAGCGGAATATGCACGGAAATGAAATCAGCTTCACTCAAGGCCTCGCGGCGGGAACGAGTCAGAGTAACCTCGGGAGCGAGACTGTGGATGTTATCCAAAGCCGGAAAAGGATCAAAGCCCAAAACCCGCATACCATGGTGGAGACCGGCATTGGCAACACCGATGCCGATCTTGCCCAGACCAATGACCGCCAAGGTCTTGCCGGCCATTTCCTCGCCCTTGAAGATCTTCTTGCGCGCCTCAACCTCTCGATTGATCTCCTCATCGTTCATCCCTGCAAGTCCTTTGCAGAAATCGATACTCTTATCCACGTTGCGCAGCCAGATGCCCAGCGAGGTATACACCAATTCGACCACAGCATTGGCATTGGCACCGGGGGTATTGAAGACGCAGATTCCCTTTTCTGAAGCCTCGTCAACAGGGATATTGTTCACACCCGCCCCGGCCCTGGCCACTGCCAGCAACTCGGGAAAAGCCGCCAGATCAACCTTGGAACTGCGCACCACGATGCCTTCGGGGTGCGCCTCCTCCGGGCTGACGGTAAAACGCTCGGAAAACAGCGCCAGCCCTTCCGGGGCAATGGCATTGATGGTTTTAATCTTGAATTGCTTCATGGTATCGTCCTTGTTGAGAGTAAGAAATCAGAAAAAAATCAAAGAAAAGAGGTTCCAACGGCCTTCATACCAACCGACCGATAGTGATAACGCTTTCCGGCCGATACGGCGAGAGACAGATAAACTGGGGCACATAAAGACAGATAAATACTGCTTCAGACACCGCAAGGCAGTCTCATGAAAAAGCAGCAAGATGTACATCAAATCAGGTACTTTTGTCAAGAAAAAGGAGGGACTAGGCTCAAAGAGGAAGACTTGGTGAAAAAACCTATCCGGTCACGGATTAACGGGCGCAGCCCTTATAGCCTGGCAAGGGAATGCTGACAATGGAGGGACGCGGTCCTTTGACGACCGCCCAATAGCCAGCATTCACTGAAATGAAGATCAGACTGATGGATTCAAGTCTGGCGGGCTCTTTAGCAGCGGCACATTATGCAGGGTCAAAAAACATTAACCGTTTCGGGCTGACTTTCAAACATTGAGACAGGGAGATAGTGAGGTTTTTAACGTCCGGGAACTCCGCAACTAAAAAAAAACGCCTGACCAATAAGGCCAAGCGTTTCTAAAAGTGCCTACTGATGGAGCGAGAAGATTATTTCAGCACTTTTCTCCGACCCACTGCAGCCAACCCGGCCAGACCGGTACCGAAAAGAAGCATGGTGGCAGGTTCAGGAACTTCATTGCCACCAGGAATCACCGCCCCAAAGGTAACATTATCGAAAGCGATTTGATTTTCAACACCTGCAAAGGAAACGTAAGAGGCCGTCCCGGCAAACCCGACACCAAGTTGATAAAAGGGACTAAAGGCGCCGGTGGGATCTCCTCCGTCACTGGGTGTTGTAGGGAGGTCCAAACTCGTGAGCAGTACATTATTGATATCATAAACACTTACGGAGCCAGGGTTGTTAATCGCTGAATACCAAAAGGAAAACCCCGTATCAAAACCAGCCGCAACCGTCATTCTTGCTTCACTGCCACTCAGAAAAAACATTACTGTGCTGGGAGATGGTTCACCGCCAAAATTCCCACCAGTTCCACCTATAACATCCGAATCGACAATTGCCAGTGCATCATCAGAGAAGGAAACACCGTAATTGGTGCCTGCTCCTCCATTGTAGAAATTTCCGATGGGATTACCGTTACCCACTCCTTCAAAATCCAAGGTGATCACTGCTGCCGACGCACTGGTGGCGAGTCCAAAAAACAATCCCGTCGCTAATCCTGCCAAAAGTAGTTTTTTCATTTTCCTCTCCCTTTTTTGGGTTATATTGTTAAGCAAATTTTAAAATTGAGCTATCATTAAGGTCTAATGCTAGCATTATTATGCAAACTACACGCCACAACTGTTCAACTCCAAACTGTTAACAACGGCAGGATTCTACGGTATCGTTTCCCAAGCCTAAGACACTATAATATACAGATTCCCTTAGGGTTATCTATAAACAAAGAACTAATTATTCATTAAAATCAAACCTTAAAGAACACCACTGGTTACTAAGAACCTGTGACGATCCCTGTACCTTTTTTACACATATCAAATTCCTGGAGTCACTGGCACTCTCATTTTTTTTGAGCAACACGCATTCTCGAAAAGGATCCCTTTATAGTATATTTACTATTAATAGTATTGAAAATATTACAAAAATTATCATCTTCAAAACAGAATAAAAAAAACGAAAAGGAACAAGCGAGGTCCACCGCTCTGATGAAGCGGCCAAAAAGAAAATAACTTCACACTAACCCAACTACTTTGAATGAATAATAAAAATTTATAAATTCCGCTTTTTTTTCCGCAATTAAGGAATTTCAACTATTTTGAAACATCAATCCTGCAAAAAATCGGTCCCCTCTTTTTTCAACCCAAAGCAGCAATTATCGTTGCCGCCTGCCGAGTAGCCCGGACATCATGCACGCGGAGGATATCCGCGCCCTGCAGGGTGCAAAAGGCCGAGACCACGGCGGTGGGGCAGTCACGCTCCGACACCGGGATATCCAGCAGTTGCCCCAAAAACGACTTGCGGCTATGACCAATTAAAATTGGGCAGCCGTGAACTTTGAAGGCATGGAGATTGCGCAGAATGGCCAGGTTATGCTCCAAACTCTTGCCAAAACCGATGCCCGGGTCCACCACGATCCGCTCACGGTCAATCCCCTGCGCCATCATCCAGCCCATCCGTTCAACGAAGAACGCGTTAATCTCAAACACCACATCCCCGTAATACGGACACACCTGCATATCGCCCGGACTTCCCTGCATGTGCATGATGATTACCGGTCCTTGTGATGAGCGCACCACCTCAACCATGGCGGGATCATGACGGAGGGCGGAGATATCGTTGATCATCGTGGCCCCGGCGGCCAGGGCCTCCCGGGCAACCACCGCTTTAGTGGTGTCGACGGAAATCGGGACCGTGCTGCGCGCCCGAATTTCGCGGATAGCCGGAAGAACACGATGCAATTCCTCTTGTGCAGTCACCGCATCGGCAAAAGGACGGGTCGATTCACCGCCGACATCGATAATATCGGCCCCTTCGGCCAACAACTGCTCGATACGGGCTCCAAGTTGCGAGGCAGTGGAGCAACTGCCGCCATCGGAAAAGGAATCCGGGGTAACATTTAAAATCCCCATGATCTGCATCTTTTTGCCCATCAGTCCCCCCTTAAACAAAAAAGGGTGGGCTGAATTCTCCGCAGAAAATTCAGCTCACCCTCAGCTTTACAAGTTACCAACGAGTATCAGGTTTCAGCGGTTACCGTTGCTGTTGTTCCTTCCCCTGCTTCCACCGCGTCCTCAGTCTGACCGTCCCGGAACAGACGGATAATCCGGTCCATATCCTCCAGGGTGATGGTCTCCTTTTCCAAGAGCTCATCGGCCAACGCCTTGAGGATTTCCCGATTCTCTTCAAGCAGTCGGGACACCTGATCATTGGCCTCGACAATGATTTTCTTCACCGCCGCATCTATCTGTTGCGCGGTTTGCTCACTGTAATCACGGTGCTGGGTAATTTCGCGACCGAGAAAGATCTGTTCCTCCTTCTTGCCGTACGACATAGGACCCAATTCGTCGCTCATGCCCCATTCACAGACCATCTTGCGCGCCAGTTCACTGGCCCGGACAATGTCGTTGCCAGCGCCGGTGGTAATCTCATTAAAGACCATTCTTTCCGCCACTCGGCCGCCGAATAAAATGGCAATCGTATTCAGCAGAAAACCGCGGCCATGGGTATGTTTTTCATCCATGGGCAATTGCATGGTCAGCCCAAGGGCGCGACCCCGGGGAATGATGGTCACCTTGTGGATCGGATCGGTGCCCGGTAACAACCAGGCCACTAAGGCATGACCGGCCTCGTGGTAGGCGGTGATTTCTTTTTCCTTCTCGCTGATGATCATGGACTTGCGCTCCGCGCCCATCATCACCTTGTCTTTGGCGCGTTCCAGATGGCCGGCATCCACCTCTTCCTTACCTTCCCGAGCGGCCAACAACGCTGCCTCATTGACGAGATTCTCCAGGTCAGCCCCTGAAAAACCGGGGGTCCCGCGAGCTATCACCGCCATATCGATATCCGCAGCCAGCTTGGTCTTTTTGCCGTAGATATCGAGGATCATCTCTCGTCCCTTGACATCCGGCACCGGCACCACGACCTGACGGTCAAAACGACCGGGGCGCAACAGAGCGGGATCAAGGACATCGGGGCGGTTGGTGGCAGCTATAATGATGACACCATCGTTGCCCTCGAAACCGTCCATCTCCACCAGCAGCTGGTTGAGGGTCTGTTCACGTTCATCATGTCCGCCGCCCAATCCAGCGCCACGATGGCGACCGACTGCGTCAATCTCGTCGATGAAGATGATACAGGGGGCATTTTTCTTGCCCTGGGTGAACAGATCCCGCACCCGGGATGCACCAACGCCAACAAACATCTCAACAAAATCAGAACCGGAGATAGTAAAAAACGGCACCCCAGCTTCACCGGCAATGGCCCGGGCCAGCAAGGTTTTCCCGGTACCGGGGCTACCGGCAAGCAGCACCCCTTTGGGAATGCGGCCGCCGAGTTTGGTGAATTTCTGAGGGTCACGGAGGAAATCGATGATCTCTTCCAGTTCCGCCTTGGCCTCATCAATACCGGCGACATCTTTAAAAGTGACTTTGACCTCACCCTCACCCTGCAGTTTCGCCCGGGTCTTGCCAAAAGAAAGAGCCCCGCCCTTGCCGCCCATCTGCATCTGTCGCATGAAAAAAATCCAGACACCGATCAACAGCAGCATCGGAAACCAGGAAACGAAAATGGTCAGATACCAAGGGGTTTCCTCAGGTTTTTTCACCGTAATATCCACAGACGACTGCCTGAGCATGGGGATGAGTTCGGTATCATTAGGAGCCGCAACCGTTCTGAACGGTCGACCATCCTGACCGATACCGGAAATTTCTCCCCCCTGAAGGCTAACCTTATTGATGGAGCCTTTTTCCACGTTCGACCAGAACTCGCTGTAGGTAATCGAGTCGTTCTGTCTTGGAGGCTTGTTGAACAACTGAAACAGCAGAATCATGGTCAGGCCGATTACCAGCCACATACTTAAGTTTTTATAAAAGGTATTCAAAAAATCATCTCCAAAAATTCATCGTCGAGAGAATCGGGCAACTTATTCGCAGCTATCCTCTTCGCATTCTGTTGAACATCTTATAGTAACAACGATTTTCTTTCAGTCAATGCCCTGAGCAAATTCCTGGATGGTCTTGACGCCGACCTCCTTGTGCCGCAGGGATTCCATGGCAAGCGTCATGGCCAAACCGCCGGTGATGGTGGTGGTGTAGGGAATATGATAATCCAAGGCAGCCCGCCTGATAATATAGGAATCTTCGGTGGTGCGGGTGCCAGCCGAGGTGTTGATGATCCATTGCACCTCGCCGTCTTCAATCTTATCAAGAATATGGGGTCGCCCCTGGGAAATTTTATTGACCTCGGTGCAGGCTACACCGCTCTCGGCCAGTTTGGTGGCCGTGCCCCGCGTCGCCAGGATGTTGTATCCCAGTTCCTCGAGTTTCCGAGCCACCGGCACCACTGTATCCTTGTCGCCATGCCGGACACTGATAAAAACCGTGCCGCTTAAAGGCAACTGTGATCCTGCCGCCATCTGGGATTTGGCCAAGGCCTGCCCGAGATCATCATCGATTCCCATGACCTCCCCTGTGGATTTCATCTCCGGACCCAGCAGGGTGTCGACATTCTGGAAGCGGTCAAAGGGAAAGACCGCCTCCTTCACCGCCCAGTGAGACAGGACCTTTTCCTTGGTAAAACCAAGCTGTTCAAGGGTCATCCCCAGCATCACCTTGGTGGCAAGTATGGCCAGCGGCACCCCGGTGGCCTTGGAGACAAAGGGGACAGTCCGTGAAGCACGGGGATTGACTTCCAAAATAAACAGGGTCTCGCCCTGCACCGCATATTGGACATTCATCAAGCCAATAACGCCGAGTTCCTTGGCCATGGCCTTGGTGGCCGCGGTGATCTCGGCAAGGATGGCAGCGGACAGTGTGTGGGGCGGCATGACACAGGCCGAATCGCCGGAATGAATACCCGCCTCCTCAATGTGCTCCATGATGCCGCCGATCACGGTCATCTGCCCATCACTGATCGCATCAACATCGACCTCAATGGCATCTTTGAGGAACTGATCGAGCAGGACCGGATGTTCGCCTCCGGCCATTCCAGGAATGGCCATGAAATTACGGATTCCCTGCTCATTGTAGACGATCCGCATATCACGGCCGCCTAGCACGTAGGAAGGCCGCATAACCACCGGGTAGCCAATTTCACCAACGATGACCAAGGCCTCTTCCAGGGTGTGCGCCGTACCGTTGGCTGGCTGCCGCAGGCCGAGTTTCTGCAGAAACTGCTGGAAGCGCTTACGATTCTCGGCCCGGTCGATGGCGTCCGGAGAAGTGCCTATGATCGGCACGCCCATCTTAGCGAGCGGCACCGCCAAATTGAGCGGTGTCTGGCCGCCGAACTGGACAATAACCCCGTCCGGTCGCTCCCGGTCAATGATGTTAAGGACGTCCTCCCGGGTCAGCGGCTCAAAATAGAGTTTATCCGAGGTATCGTAGTCAGTGGACACGGTTTCCGGGTTGGAATTGACCATGATCGACTCGACCCCTATCTCCCGCAGGGCAAAGGCGGCGTGGACACAGCAATAATCGAACTCGATTCCTTGGCCGATCCGATTAGGGCCGCCGCCCAGGATCATGATTTTCTTGCGATCGCTCCGTGTGGACTCGTCTTCCTGCTCATAAGTGGAGTAATAATAGGGGGTGTACGACTCGAACTCAGCAGCGCAGGTGTCCACCAGTTTGTAGGCGGGAACCAGACCAAGCTCAATCCGCAGAGCGCGGATATCCTGCTCCGAGGTCCCGGTCAGGTGGGCCAGCTGGACATCGGAAAAACCGTGCTGCTTGACCTCATAGAGATAATCGCGATCCAAACCGGCAAAACCACGGGTGCGGATTTCCTCGCCCTTGTCGACCAGTTGCTTCAAATTATGCAGGAACCAGGGATCAATCTGGCTCAACTCATAGATACGCTCAATGGCCATTCCCCGGTGCAGGGCCTCGAAGATATGGCTGATCCGTTTCGAATTCGGCCGGTTCAATCCCCGTTCCAGGTCGTCCTGATGAAGAGCGGACATGTCATCTTTGCCATCAAAGCCAAAACCCATCCTTCCTATCTCCAGGGAACGCATCCCCTTCTGGAAGGCTTCCTTGAAGGTCCGGCCGATGGCCATGGTTTCACCCACAGATTTCATCGCCGTGGTCAGGATATCCTCGGTTTCTGGAAATTTTTCAAAGGTCCAGCGGGGAATTTTGACCACGCAATAGTCAATGCTCGGTTCAAACGAGGCATAGGTTTCCCTGGTGATGTCGTTCTTGATCTCGTCCAGGGTGTAGCCGACCGCCAGTTTGGCGGCAATCTTGGCAATGGGAAAACCAGTGGCCTTGGAGGCCAGGGCTGAGGAACGCGAAACCCTGGGGTTCATCTCGATGACCATCAGCTCGCCATCCACGGGATTGACGGCAAACTGGACATTGGAGCCGCCGGTTTCCACCCCGATTTCCCGGATGATGGCAATAGCGGCATCCCGCATTTGCTGATATTCGCGGTCAGTCAAGGTCTGGACCGGGGCCACGGTGATGGAATCGCCGGTATGGACGCCCATGGCGTCGACGTTTTCAATGGAACAGATGATGACGACGTTGTCGTTACGGTCGCGCATCACCTCCAACTCATATTCCTTCCAGCCGAGCAAACTACGCTCAAGCATGACTTCGCTGGTCATGGACAGGTCGATACCGCCGGTTGCCATGCGAATGAGTTCGGTCCGATTATAGGCCACGCCTCCGCCGGTCCCGCCCAGAGTAAAGCTCGGCCGGACGATGATCGGAAAACCGAGCTGTTCGCCAGCTGCCATAACCTCTTCAAGGGTATGAACAATAGCGGACTCCGGTACATTGAGACCGATCTTGCGCATGGCATCGCGGAATTCCTCCCGCCCCTCGGCCTTGCGAATAACATCGATGTTGGCAGCCAGCAACTCCACCCCGTATTTTTCCAGGACACCCATCTCGGCGACCTTGATCGCGGTGTTCAATCCGGTCTGGCCGCCCAAGGTGGGCAGGAGGGCGTCGGGCCGTTCCCGCTCGATAACCTTGGCCACGCATTCGGGTGTGATCGGCTCGATATAGGTTCGATCGGCAAGTCCGGGATCGGTCATGATGGTCGCCGGATTGGAATTGATCAGGACAACCTCAAACCCCTCTTCCTTAAGGGCCTTGACCGCCTGGGCCCCGGAATAATCGAATTCGCAGGCCTGGCTGATGATGATCGGCCCAGAGCCGATAATGAGTATCTTATGTATATCTGTGCGTTTAGGCATCTTTTTTATTCCTTCCCCGCCGAGCAATCAGCTCGCCTGCTCCATCAGTTGAATGAACCGGTCAAAGAGGTATTCGGCATCATGGGGCCCCGGTGCATATTCCGGGTGATACTGCACCGAAAAGGCTGGCAGTTCCCGGTGGCGCATCCCTTCCAGACTGCCGTCATTAAGATTGATATGGGTTACCTCAACCGACGGCGGCAGGCTGGCAGGATCAACGCAAAAACCATGGTTCTGCGCCGTAATCTCCACCTTGCCGGTGATCAGGTCCTTAACCGGTTGATTGCCGCCACGGTGGCCGAATTTAAGTTTATAGGTGGTGCCGCCATAAGCAAGGCCCAGCATCTGGTGCCCAAGACAGATCCCAAAGATAGGCAGTTTCCCCAACAGTTTCTGGATATTGCCGACCACACCGCGCACCCCGGCCGGATCGCCGGGACCGTTGGAGAGAAAGACGCCGTCGGGTCCCAAGGCGAGGACCTCCTCGGCCGAAGTGGTCGCCGGAACCACCAATACCCGGCAGCCCTTGCGGGTCAGTATCCGCAATTGGTTATATTTGATCCCGAAATCATAGGCCACAACCTTAAACCTGCCGTCCGCGTTCTGAGGAAAACCGTTTCCGACCGCAGGTGCGTTCTGCTCCCAGCGATACCTCTCAGTGCTGGCCACTCTCTCCACCATATCGCGGCCTACCAACCCCGGCCACTCCCGGGCACGGCGTACCAAAGAGGCGCCGTCCAGGTCTTCGGTGGAGATCACGGCCTTCATAGCGCCGGTGGTCCGGATCAATCGGGTCAGCATCCGGGTGTCCAGTCCTTCAACCCCCAGCACCCCGTATTGCTTGAGGAAATCGGCAAGATTACCCGTGGAACGGTAGTTGCTCGGCATCCTCTGGTACTCACGCATCAGAAAAGCGCGCGGATGGACGCCTGCCGATTCCATGTCGTCAGGATTAACGCCGTAATTGCCTATCAGGGGATAGGTCATGGTCACCAGTTGTCCGGTGTAGGAGGGATCGGTCAGAACCTCCTGATAACCGCTCATGCTGGTGTTGAACACAATTTCCCCCACGGCTTCGCCGGAACCGGTAAAGGAACGTGCGGTCATCACTGTGCCGTCTTCAAGTCCAATGAATGCTTTCATCTCTTACCTAAAAAAATAACGAACTATCGGTCGTTTATTGATTTTTAAAAATATAGTATCTTTGCAAAGCTCTGGTTTCAGACTCCCTTGAACCCATTGGCAGTGATTATGTTAAGCACGCCAGCCGATATCGCCAATTACATCAGGGCAGAAAAGAACCGCTCCCGGTATCTTTTCCCACTGATGCCAGCAATTGCGCTACAATCCCTGCCTGCCGCTCGACCGAGCCCCGCTGTTGATCGGCCATTGCAGCTGCCTTGATGCAGGCGGCTTGATATTCATCGGAATGGGCCTGGTGGCGCAACAGCAGTGCAGCCAGCTCGGAGGTATCCGCCACCTGAAAGCCGCCACCAGTTGCGGTCAACAGCTCCGCCGCATCACGGAAATCCTTCATGTACGGCCCGAAGTAGACGGGACGGCCCCATCGGGCCGCTTCTATAATATTATGACCACCCCGTGCAACCAGGCTACCGCCGCAAAAAATAAAATCACCGCCAGCATAGAGATCCGCAAGATCGCCCATGGTATCAACAAGAACAACCTCGGCACAACGACCCTTTACCGCCAGTTCCGAGTATCGGTCAAAGGCCAGGCCAGAACGACGAAACAACGTCTCAATCGCTGGCAATCGCTCGAGATGACGAGGGGCGACAACCCAGAGCAGAGGAAAGGAGGCGGCAAGCTGTCGAAAGACCGGCAGCAGCATTTCCTCTTCCCTCTCATGGGTTGAACCGCAGATAAAAACCGCCTGATGGAAAACGCCCAGACCCTGACGACACAAGGC
This sequence comes from Desulfobulbales bacterium, assembly GCA_038205495.1. GTDB lineage: Bacteria > Desulfobacterota > Desulfobulbia > Desulfobulbales > Desulfobulbaceae > Desulfobulbus. The sequence goes on along the minus strand of JBBRBT010000038.1, from coordinate 15,220 downwards.
ACGCATCTCTTCACCATGCGCAGCCGGCATATCATATTTCAAATTACCGCAAACCTGAATCCGTGATTCGGGGACGCCGAGACCGACGAAACGCTGCCCATCGGCTTCGGTGATAACCGCAACTGATTGAAATCCCTGCAGCAGTGAACACATGAAGGGACGTATCCACCGATAACGGCTGTAAGACCGCTCCGAAAGTCGACCGTTGAGCAGAAGCATGGGAACCCCAGCCTTCCTGACCTCAGTCAACATGATCGGCCACAGCTCGGTTTCGAGGCAGATATATATATCGGGCCGTAAGGTCTGTAGGGTTCGCCGTACCACCGGCGGTGCATCAAACGGGGCCATCAGGCAGCAAACGGTCTCTGGCAAACGGCTGAGGGCCACTCGATTTCCCTGCTCAGTGGTGGAGGTGAGGATAATCTGAAGATCCTCGCCGGTCCTTAGCAATTCGATGACCAGAATGATCGCCGCCTGCGCTTCACCCACCGAACTCGCATGAATCCAGACGATCCGGCAGCCGGGGATTTTATTCACGGCAAGGTCGGGATACCGGCCAAAGCGTTGCTCCAGACCATATCCACACCTGCCGCCCAAGAAGCGTGCCAGAGGGGAAAAAAATAAGAGGATCCAATACAACCCGGTTGCCAAGGCACTGTAGAGCAGGTGCAGCAATCTATCCAAGAGCCTCCCCCAGAGTGGGCTATGCAGCACAAAAATCTGTTTATTTAACCGGGATCCCACCTATCCGTCAACCTTGAACGGCCGGCATACCGCAAAAAAGAATCGCCCTGCCCCTTTTCATCCCCGGATTCCGGCATCATCGGTGCAAAACACGCTGACAATCCGGTGCAAAATACCGTCTCCGTTCTTTTTAACGTCTTCCCGCAGGGAATGTTGCATGATCAGCTTCGGGTGACCGGAGGGATGGGGCGACAAAGCTGAGTTTATCCGTTCAACCTGCTGATTCTCTGTCATAATACCCGGTGCCAAACCTTTGCCGGGGCGTATCATTTTCATTGACAAGCAGACATCCGCCTTGTAAGCAAACCCTGATTCTATAATCCACCCTCCGCCGCCGGTTTCAGGCGGGGAGAACAAATGACATCGAAGAACAAAACGTATCGCCAGAGGCCTCAATGAATAGACTGCTCTCGCTGTTGCTCCTGTCCGCGTTGCTTTTTTGTTCCGGACACCCTGTATTCTCTGCCGAGGAAAAAAAAATGAAAGACGGACTTTACGCGAAGATAACCACCAGTAAAGGAGACATCCTGCTCAAACTCTTTTACACCAAAACACCCTTAACAGTGATCAATTTCGTTGGATTGGCGCAAGGGACCCTGCACCTGGGGGGCAGTGACAAACCCACTGGCACCCCGTTTTATGACGGCCTGACCTTTCACCGGGTCATTGCCAATTTCATGATCCAGGGTGGCTGCCCCTTGGGAACCGGAACCGGCGGCCCCGGTTACACCTTTCCCGACGAATTCGACTCAAGCCTGCGTCACGATAGCCCTGGCATCCTCTCCATGGCCAACGCCGGTCCCGGCACTAACGGCAGCCAATTCTTCATCACCCATGTCCCCACCCCCCACCTCGATGACAAACACACGGTATTTGGCCGGGTCGTAGAAGGCCTGGATGTGGTCAATAAAATTGACAAGGGCGACGCGCTGAAGACCGTCGAAATTATCCGGGTTGGCAAAGAGGCGGAACAATTCAAGACTGATCAGGCCGCCTTTGACGCCGCTCTGGCGACCATCAAGGGCTCAACCATCAAGTCGCAGCAGGAACAGCAGGAAAAGATCAAGAAGACCATCAAGGAACGCTGGCCCAAGGCCATCCGGACCCAATCCGGTCTGTATTATGATGTGGAAAAAAAAGGCGAGGGCGATGTCCCTGCTGTGGGGACCAGCATCAAAGTCCACTACACCGGCCGCTTACTCCTGGGCAACCGCAAGTTTGACAGTTCCTATGATCGTGGCGAGCCCATTGCTTTTCCGGTGGGTACCGGCCGGGTCATTCAGGGCTGGGATGAGGCTTTGAGCCAGATGACCAAAGGCGAAAAAAGAACCTTGATCATTCCACCCGAGCTTGCCTATGGCGAGCGAGGCGCTGGCGGGGTTATCCCACCCAATGCCTGGCTGGTCTTTGATGTTGAGATGGTGAGCTTCTGATTCTTCCCCCAACGAGCCAACAAGGTCGCTCACCGCGTCTTGTTGGTTGCCACGCTTTTCTGGAGCGGCCGACCTGTTGATGCAGCTCGGCCGCTCCCATCTTGTTAGTACTTCAAACCCATCCGGTCCCGGGCGAGCTCCAATGTCACCATTGCTTTGGCTCGGGCCTTTTCCGCACCCTTGGCTAAAACCTGGCGCAGATAATCGGGATTATCCAACAGTTCTTTCTTCCTGGCCCTGGCATCAGCAAAATACGCATTAATCAGCTCGAAGAGATCCTGCTTGAGATAGCCGTAGGCCGCCCCCCCATTGACATAGAGTTCGTGCACCTCCCGCATTTTTTCCGGCGAGGCAAAAAGCTTGAGCAGAGCGTAGAGATTGCAACGCTCCGGATCTTTCGGTGCCTCAACGGGAGTGGCGTCGGTCTGAATGGCCATCACCCTTTTCCGCAGGGCCTTTTCATCGAGAAAGATAGGAATGGTATTGTCATAGGATTTGGACATCTTCTGGCCGTCAAGCCCGGGTACGATCGCCGTATCTTCGTTGATCTCCGGTTCTGGGACGACAAAGGTCTCACCATAGGCATTATTGAACCTGATGGCGATATCCCGGGCCACCTCCAGATGCTGTTTCTGATCCTTGCCCACCGGAACGATCTCCGCCTGATAGAGGAGGATATCGGCTGCCATCAGCACCGGATAGGAGAAGAGTCCGTGACTGGCCGGAATATTTTTGGCCACCTTATCCTTGTACGAATGACACCGCTCCAGGAGCCCCATGGGGGTCATGATCGACAGCAGCCAGGTCAGCTCGCAGACCTCCGGTACATCGGACTGCACCCAGAAGGTGCAACGGTCCGGATCGAGCCCCAGGGCAATAAAATCAGCTGCGGCCTCCAGAGTCCCCAGACGCAGGCGGTCGCGATCCTGAACCGAGGTCAAGGCGTGCAGATCAACAATGAACACATAGAGCTCTGCTGACTCCATATGGTGGATCATCGACTGCATCATGCCGAAATAATTGCCGATATGGAGCTTCCCGGAAGGCTGTATTCCCGATAATATTCGTTTCATGTGTTTCTCGTGCTCAAAATGGTGATGAAAGAATTGCAAACCGCAGCGTTATAGCGCAATTCCAAAAAAAAAGGGAGTGCAGAATAGTCTGCACTCCCCAAGCCCTGCCGACCCGCTGCGAACGGGAGCGAGGTCGGTTATTTTACTTCTTCAAAATCAGCGTCAACGACATCGTCATCATCTTTGCCGCGTTTCTTCTCCCCGGTGGCACCTGCGCCTCCGGTTGCTCCGGTACTGGCATCACCGGATCCGGTCTGCTGGCCCTTGGCCTGCGCATACATCAGCTCGGCAAGTTTATGCGAAGCCTGCGTCAAGGCCTCGGTGGCATTCTTGATGGTGGTGAGGTCGTCCCCTTCCAGGGCCTTTTTCACATTTTCGATCTCTTTTTCCACATTACCCTTGGTTTCAGCATCAACCTTGTCGCTTAACTCCTTCAGGCTCTTGGTGGTCATGTGAATCATGGAATCGGCATTATTTTTGGCCTCAACCAGTTCCTTGCGTTTTTTATCCTCTTCCGCATGCAGTTCGGCATCCTTCTTCATCCGCTCGATCTCGTCCTCGGAAAGACCGGAAGAGGCGGTGATTCGGATCGACTGCTCCTTGCTGGTCCCCAGGTCCTTGGCTGAAACATGAAGAATACCATTGGCATCCAGGTCAAAGGCGACCTCGATCTGCGGCACACCACGGGGTGCGGGCGGGATGTCGGACAACTCGAAACGACCGATGGTTTTGTTGTTTTGCGCCATCTCGCGTTCGCCCTGGAGCACATGGATGGAAACCGCCGGCTGATTGTCGGCCGCAGTCGAAAAGACCTGGCTCTTCTTGGTCGGCACGGTGGTGTTCTTCTCGATCAGCTTGGTCATAACGCCGCCCAAGGTCTCAATGCCCAGTGACAATGGAGTGACGTCGAGCAGGAGCACGTCTTTGACATCGCCCCTGAGAACTCCACCCTGGATGGCCGCACCGATAGCGACAACCTCATCAGGATTGACGCCTTTATGCGGGTCCTTACCAAAAATCGCTTTAACTTTTTCCTGTACTTTAGGCATGCGGGTCATACCGCCCACCAGGATAACCTCGTCGATATCGGCGGGATTCAACCCTGCATCTTTGAGCGCGGTACGGCAGGGACCTTCGCAGCGATCAATCAAGTCATCGACCAGGCTCTCCAGTTTAGAACGGCTCAACTTCACGTTGAGATGCTTGGGACCGGTGGCATCCGCGGTGATGAAAGGCAGATTGATATCGGTCTCCATGGCCGTGGACAGCTCTTTTTTGGCCTTTTCCGCCTCTTCTTTCAATCGCTGCAGGGCCATCTTATCGGTGCGCAGATCCACGCCCTGCTCCCGCTTGAACTCATCGGCCAGCCAATTGACAATACGCATGTCAAAGTCTTCGCCGCCGAGGAAAGTGTCGCCGTTGGTGGATTTGACCTCAAACACCCCATCGCCGATCTCAAGGATAGACACGTCGAAGGTGCCGCCGCCAAGATCGAAGACAGCAATCTTTTCTTCGCCCTTCTTATCCAGACCATAGGCCAGGGAAGCTGCGGTCGGCTCGTTGATGATTCGCATGACATTGAGTCCGGCGATCTTACCGGCATCTTTGGTAGCCTGACGCTGGGCATCGTTAAAATACGCGGGGACAGTGACCACGGCATCAGTAACCGGCTCGCCCAGATATTCCTCGGCGGTCTGTTTCATTTTGCCAAGAATCATTGCTGAAATCTCGGCGGCGGTATAGGTCTTGCCGTCCACTTCGACCACCGCGTCACCGCCGGGGCCTTCAACAATATTGAACGGGCTGATCCCAATCGATTTTTTGACCTCGGCATCACTGAATTTTCGGCCGATCAACCGCTTGATGGCAAACAAGGTCCGGGTAGGATTGGTGACTGCCTGACGTTTGGCGATCTGGCCGACCAAGCGTTCAGCATTGTCGGAAAAAGCCACGATGGATGGTGTGGTTCTATTACCCTCGCTATTTTCAATAACCTTGGGATCTCCCCCCTCCATGATCGCCACGCATGAGTTGGTGGTTCCCAAGTCAATCCCTATAATTTTTCCCATAACACTCCTCTCCTGTATCCTGTATTTATAATCGGCTCAAAGCCTGTAAAATCTCAATTTGAGGTATTTGTTCCAGCTACTGTGCGAATGAACAGCGCCTTGTCAAGCCTCTTTCGCTGGTCCACTCGAAACAACGACCTGGGCATGTCGCAGTACCCGGTCCTTGAACCGGTACCCCCGGGCAAACTCCCGAAGCACATGGTTGGCGGGCATCTCATTGCTGGCTTCCATAGTCAGGGCGTCGTGCTCATCGGGATTAAAAACCATGCCAACGGCTACCAACGGCTCCACGCCGAACCGCTCTAGGGTGGTGACCAGTCCTTTTCTGGTTAATTCGAGTCCTTTGAGCATAGATTCCAATTTCTTGGTGTCATCATCGGCAACTGTGCTGCCCTGCTCAAGCGCCCGGTCCAGATTATCCAAGGTGGCCAGCAACTCCCGCAGAATATTCTCGCCCGCGTATTTGAGCAGTTTACTTCTCTCCCGCTCCATCCGCTTTTTGACGTTGTCAAATTCCGCGGCAACCCGCAGCAACTGATCACGGGTCTCATCGAGTTCCCGGCGCAGGGTTTCTCCCTCTGCCTCCGGCCCATCCCCTTCCTCTGTAATAGTCTCCACATTGCCCAGGTCTTCGGGGGTATCTATTCTTTGTTCACCGACAGGTTCCTGTTCTTTTGCCTCGTCTATCACCTAAATTCTCCCCGTTCTGATTCCATATTGAGCTGCGGCTTTGTTTTTTTCCGGGATTCACACGCTTTAACAGTTTACCCGGTCAAATCTGGTGCCAACAATAAGTATGGGAAAATCCAGTGTCAAGGGCGGGAAACAGGGATTCCAAAAGGATAAAAACAAGGAAAACCCTTGATAAACGCAGCAGAACGCTAAAAAAAAGGCAAAAAAAACCCTGTAACCAAAAGAGGCTACAGGGGGCTAACAATATGATGGGGCGCGGTTGGCGAGCGACCTTTCAACTGCAATGGGCGCAGCTCTGATGCGAACTGATGTACTTCTTGATGCTGCTGGCAATGGTCTTGAAAATCTCGACGAAGGTCTCTTCTTCCTTTTCCAGCAGGGTAATACGGAATCCCTGCAGTTCGGTGGCAAAGGAAGACAGGGGCACAACGCAGATACCGGTGGCGGCCAGCAGATAATAAACAAAGCGTTTATCCGGCTGGATGTTCGGTCCCGAGACCAAACGCTCCACGGTTTCGCGGGCTTCATCGTTGGCGATGGGCAAGGTCTGACTATGGTTGAGCACCCACTCCTCGAACACGGCGCTCATATAAAAAGCGCCGTTGGTGCGGTTAACCAGCAGCCCCTTAACATTCTTGAGGATATCGTAGGCCAGATTGGAATACCGTTCGTAGCGTTTGATCCGGTCCTTGAGATGCACTTGATACTGAGGATGTTCCTTGATCCGCGGCAGGACCATCTGCGGCAGGGTGGTTGAGCAGACCTCAAGCATCTTGGCATTGAGAATCGATTGGACATAGGTGGCAAACATCGGGTCCAGATTCCGGTTATAGACCTCGATCCAGCCGCAACGACTCCCCGGCCAAGGCATTTCCTTGGAAATGCCGCGCATGCAGATCGCCGGGACCTTGTCGCCGATGACGGTGCACAACGGCGCCGATACCGTGCCGTTATAGGTCATGTTCTGGTAGATCTCGTCGCAGATGATGAAGAGATCATTTTTCTCGCAGATCTCGACAATCGCCCGCACCACATCCGCCGGATAGACGGCGCCGGTTGGGTTATCGGGATTGATCACCAGAATACCGGCCACCGCCGGGTTATATTTGATATGATTTTCAATATCTTCAAGATCCGGGTACCAAAGATGGTTGGGATCAAGGATATAGGTTACCGGCTGATCACTGGCATGCGCGGCCTCGGCTGAGCTATGGGTGGTATAACTCGGGGTTGGGACGATCACCCGGGCGGTTGGCTTGAGAAAGCCAAAAACCTTGGAGATGGCATCCCCCAGACCGTTGAAGAAAATGACATCATCGGCGTCGATCTGAGCCCCGCCCATACGGTTAGTGCAGGCGGCCACATACTCCCGGGTCGCCAGCAGTCCCTTGGTGGGGCTATACGCGTAGGAGGCGTCTTCATGCACCGCTTCGGACACGATATCCTTCATCCAATCCGGAACCTGCTCGCCTTTGGCAATCGGGTCGCCGATATTTTCCCAGTTGATTTTTATACCCATCTTCTGGAGTTTTTCGCCGACACAGACGATATTGCGGATTTCGTAGTTCAGCTCACCCGCGCCGATGTGCAAAATATCAGTACGCATTATGACAGTGCTCGATAAAGAATTGATTATTCATTAAAAAACAGGGGATTTGGCGTCCCAAAATCTTAACAGGGACGCAAAGAGAAACCTGCATTTTCCAGAAAAAAACAAGCTGAAATCTTACCACAGGGGCAGGGAGGCGTCAACCGCCCTTTTCGGAGGAGACCAGCAGCGATGGCACTTTTTCCCCGGCAAGGGCCGGTGATAAGAAAGGACCCTGACCCTGATCGCAGCCATGGGTGCGCAGAAAATTGAGTTGGGTCTCCCCCTCGACCCCATCGGCGAGCACAGTCAGGCCGAGGGCATGCCCAAGGGCGATAATAGCGACCGCCAGGGTCGCAGCCCCCTGGTCCGTCAGCACCCCGCTCAATATTTCACGGTTGAGGGTGAGGCGTTGCAGGGGCATTTGTTGCAGGCGTGGCAAAGAACAGCGATCCGCGCCGAAATCGTCCACCGCGAGCCCCAGACCGAGCCGGCCGATCTGTTCGATACTTGCCAGGCCCTGGACGGTTGCATCGGTAATCGCCCTCTCCCGCAGTTCCAGGACCAGCAGGGACGGAGGGATTTCGTACCGCTCCAGCATCCGCTCAACCATAGGGAGGAAGTCGGCTTCCAGTAACTGCCGGGAGGCAATATTGATCGTCATCGGCAGGCAACGCCTGCCTTCCCTTTGCCAGGATTGCAGGCTTCGACACACCTCAAGCAACAGCCATTCCCCCAGTGTTGCCAGCATACCGCACTCATCGGCAGCAGGAATGAAGGTGTCGGGCAGTAACAGCCCCATCTCCGGGTGATTCCAGTGCAGAAGCGACTCAAAACCGACGGGGCTGCCGGTGTTGAGCTCGTACTGTGGCAAGTATTCGAGAAACAGCTGCCCTGTCTCCATCGCCAGACGAAACTGCTGATCGCTCAAGTGCTGCTGCCGGCGGTTTTGCGGGATGTCCTGCCGATAGAACTGGAAGGTTCTCCGCCCCACCTCTTTAGCGGCATAGAGGGCGATGTCGGCACACTTGAGCACCCCTTCGATATCATTGGAATCGTCGGGAAAAAGGGCAATACCAATACTGGTGCTGATGTTGAGTGGGTTGCCTTTGATCAAAACCGGCACGGTCAGGGCCGCCATGATCTTGGCGGCAACCACCGCAGCATCATCCCGGCTATTGATCGCCTCAAGAATAAAGATAAACTCATCACCGCCCAGTCGGGCCACGGTATCGGACTGGCGGCACTGCCGCTGCAGCCGGATCGCGACCTCGATCAGCAGGGCATCACCGGCATCATGACCAAGGGTATCGTTGATGGCCTTGAAACGGTCCAGATCGAGAAAGAGGATGGCCACTTTGGTCCGGTTACGCCCGGCTTTGGTGAGGGCCTGGTTGAGTCGGTCTCGGAACAACAGTCGGTTGGGCAGACCGGTGAGGGTGTCATGGTGGGCCAACCGATACAAATGGGACTGACTGTCGCGCAACTCCTTTTCGATCCGCAAGCGGTCGGTTATATCCCGTCCCACCTCGATGATCCCGTAGAGCTCCCCCCTACTGTCCCGAAGTGGTGAAACCTCAAGTTCAAAGGTATTATTGACCCTGTTGCCGTGATAAGGGTTATGAATCAATTTCGTCTGTCGTTGATGGGCCCTGACCTCCGCGACCGGACAAGGAAAACGGAGGTCCTGGCAGGGAACACCGGTCCCGCAGAACAGTTGGTAACACTTCTGTCCCTGCATCAAGGCGATATCATTACCGCTCTGGACAAGTTGGGCGGCAGCCTGGTTGATGAGCAGCAGATTGAAGTCGAGGTCGATCACCATCACCGGATCTCCGGCGCTGTCGATCACGGTCTGGAGAAAATTGCGCTCATGGTCGACGGCGGCATGCAACTGCTGTTGGACCACCGCCACGGCCTGATCCTGTTTCTTCTGCAGGCTGATGTTCTGATGGGTACCGGTCATGCGCACCGGCATGTTGTTTTCGTCACGTTCCACCACCTGACCACGGTCCAAAAACCAGGTCCAGCCGCCGTCTTTTTCCCGAACCCGGTATTCGATCCGGTATTCTTCGGTCTTGCCGGTCAGATGTTCGTTGAGCACGGCCAGAACCTTGTCCCGGTCATCGGGATGGATGAACCGCCGGGCAGCATCCGAATCGCCATACCCTTCCCGGTAGTCGAGGAGTTCCCAGTGATCAGGGCTGGTATACATCTCGCCGGTCCTGATATTCCAGTCCCATAACCCGGCCTGGGAGGCATGCAGGGCCAGTTCGTAGCGCTCCTCGATCCGCTGCAGCTCCTGTTCCCGCTGTTTGGCGGCCTCGTCGGCGAACAGCTGCCGAAGGGCCAGAGTGATGGATTCGGCAAGGTCGGAGATAATCCGCCGCTCGATGACCGTCGGCTCATGCCCCGGCGGCAGCTGGAGAGTCAGATATCCCGAAAGGCTGGGACTGCAGCGGAGGGCCACGGAGAGGGCCTGACTGGCTCCCTGCCCGCCGGTATCGGAACAGACCCCACAATCGCATCCAGTACAGATCACGGTTTCGCCGTCTTCGGCCTGCAGGGCCTGCAACCCGCAATCGGACATTTGCCCTTCCCGGAGCAGCGCCAGGATGGGTGCAAAACGCTCACCAAGCCCTGTCTCGGCTGTTATCACCCCGCTGGAGTCCTGATCGAGCAGCACCAGCAGGGCTGAGATGTTGAGCCCCTTGCCCGTCAGCCGGTCGCAGATCCCCTGGAGCATGTTGGCCAAGTCCCGTTCCTGAAGAAGGAAGCGGCTGACGGCATAAGCGGCCTGGAGCAGGTCTGACATTCGTTTCATTGGGGGCAGAGGCTATCAGTGGAGGTTTTCGGCTCTGTGCGAACCCGCAATCGAAGGGAATTCTCGACTCGAATTCGCCTAAGAAGGTTGCAAACACAGCATTTTCTTTTCGAGTTCAGCTTATATTATAACTTTTCAGCTTGTTCAAGAGGGTCTTGCGAGTAATCTGCAGACGACGGGCGGCTTCGCTCCGGTTGCCACCGGTTTCTTCCAGGGTTTTAAGAATCAGCATTTTTTCCGCCTCCTTCAGGGTGGCGGGCTCCTCCACTTCCTTGGGGGCGTTGGTCCCGGCCCAACGCTGGATCGCCAGGGGCAGCGCATTGATATCCAGATAATCGCCCCGCATAAGGATCACCCCACGCTCGATGCAGTGCTCCAGCTCGCGCACATTACCCGGCCAAGGGTAACGATTGAGCACATCCATGCATTCAGGGGTGACACCACTGACCGCTCTCCCGTTCTTTTCAGCGAAACTGCGGAGGAAATACGCAGTAAGCAGCGGGATATCACTCTGCCGTTCGTGCAGGGAGGGAACCTCCAATTGCACCACATTGAGGCGGTAGTAAAGGTCCTCCCGGAAACGGCCGGCCGCCACCTCTTCCTCCAGATCGCGGTTGGTGGCGGTGAGAATGCGCACATCCACCTTGATGGTTTCCTGCCCGCCGACCCGCTGCAGTTCATGTTCCTGGAGAACCCGCAGGAGTTTGGCCTGCATGCCGGGAGTGGTTTCGCCGATCTCATCGAGAAACAGGGTGCCGCCATGCGCCTGGACGAACCGTCCTTCCCGGCGACGGTCCGCTCCGGTGAAGGCCCCACGCTCATGACCGAAAAGTTCAGACTCGAGCAGTGTTTCAGCCAAGGCGGCACAGTTTACCTTAATAAAAGGACCCTGATGGCGCAGGCTTTTATGGTGCAGGGCCGCGGCCACCAGCTCCTTGCCGGTTCCCGATTCACCATTGATCAACACAGTCGCCTCGGTGGGGGCCACATGGACGATCAAATCCCACAGTGCCTGCATCGGTGCCGAAGTACCGATGATCCGGCTGTCGTCACCAAAGGGCTGCCCCAACTCCACCGCCTCATCCTCCTGTTGGCGATGGCCCATGGCCACCTCCAGGGTGGTGCGCAGCCGGTCGAAATCGAGCGGTTTGGTCAGGTAGTCGTGCGCCCCTTTCTTGATGGCGGCAACGGCACAGTCCACCGAGGAAAAAGCGGTCATGATGATCACCGGGATGGCCGGATTAATGACGTGAATCCGTTTCAACGCCTCCATGCCATCCATGGTGGTCATGCGCACATCCATGAGAATGGCATCAAAAGGCCCCTGCTCCACTGCGGCCACAGCGGTGCTGCCATCGTCTGCCTCCTCCGCGTCCCAACCCCATTCAGCAAAAAGAGACCGCAGCATGAATCGGTGCACCCGCTCATCGTCAACAATCAGAATCTTTGCCCTTGCCTGTGTGCCCACGTTGCCTCTTCCTTGGTTGTTCCGTGTTCAATTCTTCAATCATATCTTGAATATGCTAGCATTAAACTGCTACAGTGTGCAAATGGAACATACAATAGTCATTAAAAAGGTCATTGTCGGCGGCAAAGGGCTGGGCACACTCCCGGACGGAATGGTGGCGATGGTAGCTGCGGTCCTGCCGGGCGAAACCGTGGTCGTCCGCGAAATCAAAATCTGCAGTGGTTACAAGGAAGTGGAGTTAATTCGCGTCCTCGAAGCCGCCCCGGAACGAATCACGCCACCCTGCCCCCATTACGGCTTCTGCGGGGGCTGCAACCTGCAACACGCCGCCTATCCCGCCCAGTTGCTGATCAAACAGCAGATCCTGCGTGAAACCCTGGAACGCGCCCATCTGGAGTTGCCGAGTGAGCAACCCGGTGCCACCCTGCCTTCGCCCGCCGATTTCGGCTACCGACACCGGTTGCGGCTCCACCTCGACCCTGCGGGGCAACTTGGTTTCCATCAGCAGGCGAGCAATCAGGTGGTAGCCATCCGGCGCTGTCTGCTGGCCAGCGAACCGATCAATAGGGTCATTGGCCAGCTGGTTGCGGAGGGCTGGCCGGAGCGGTTAAAAGAACAGGTCGAAGCCCTGGAGCTAATCCACTGCCCGGAATCGGGACGGATGATCCTGGTGCTTGAGCCGCGCGCCGCATCAACCCTCACTGTTGCGGCTCCCTTGATCAAGGAACTCGGCGGCCTTGCCGATGCGGTGGTGCTGCAACAGAAAAAATCCGGCCGCAACAGCGGTTCTGAAGGCACAGCCGTCGAGATTTCCCAACAGTTCACCCTCCACGACCAAACCTACCGGCTCGCCTGGGATCATCGCTGTTTTTTCCAGGTTAACGCCCACCAAAATGCCCAATTGATCGAGCTGACCCTCGACCTACTGGCAGGTGGCCCCACCCCTTTCACCGCTCTGGATCTCTTCTGCGGCATGGGCAATTTTTCCATACCCCTGGGACGCAAGGGTGCGCGAGTAACCGGGGTCGAACATAACCGGCGAAGCATCTACTGGGCGGAGCGCAACAGCCGCGAGGCCGGTCTCCCCGACGCTCGATTTATCGTCAGCGATGTCGAGCAGCAGCTGAAAACCCTCGTGGCCCGCAACCGACGCTTCGACTGCATCCTGCTCGATCCTCCGCGCCAGGGGTTGGGCAAGGCCTCCGCCCTCCTGCCCCTGCTCGAACCGCAACAGATCATCTCCATCTCCTGCGACCCTGCCACCCTGGCCCGTGACCTCCGCCTGATCACCAGCAGCGGCTACCGGCTCGCACGGATCATTCCGGTGGATATGTTTCCCCAGACCCATCACATCGAATCCGTCGCAGTCCTTGAAAGGAATTGACATCAGGCGAACCTCACACTATTTTGACCTCTTTGTTCATACTTTAGCCTATCCTCTCCTTGCACGCGGGGTGTCGCCAGACCTTGAGCCTGCGGACAAGGCGCCCGGCATAACCCACATTCACCCAGATATATATATATGGAAACAACAAGCAATCTCCTCCAACAGCGGCGCGAAAAAGCGGATTCCCTGGCAGCAGCAGGCGTCAAGCTGTTCAGCAACACCTTCAATAATCCCCAGCCCATCGGCGAGGTTCTGCCCCAGGGCCAAACCCTGGAAGCCGAATGCCACGACGACAGCGGCAGTGTCTACCGCGTTGCCGGTCGGGTTATGTCGATGCGTAAATTCGGCAAGGCTGCCTTTTTTCATCTCCAGGATGTCGAGAACCGCATCCAGGTCTATGCCCGCCGCGACCTGCTGGGCGAAGAGGTGTTTGATCTGTTTAAGAAATGGGATGTCGGCGACATAGTCGGCATCGAGGGGCGGCTCTTTAAAACCAAGACCGGGGAACTCTCGCTCGAAGCCACCACTCTGCAGATGATCACCAAATCGCTGCGTCCCTTGCCTGAGAAATTCCATGGCCTCACCGATGTCGAAACCCGATACCGCCAGCGCTACCTTGACCTGATCGTCAACCCCGAGACGCGCGCCATCTTTAAGAAGCGGGTGGAGATCATCCGCCTGGTCCGCGAATTTCTCAACAACCGCGGCTTCATGGAAGTCGAGACCCCGATGATGCAGCCGGTCCCCGGTGGCGCCACAGCCAAGCCCTTCAAGACGCACCACAACGCCCTGGATATGGACCTGTTCCTGCGTATTGCCCCGGAACTCTACCTCAAGCGGCTGCTGGTCGGCGGCTTTGAAAAGGTCTTTGAGATCAACCGCAATTTCCGCAACGAGGGTCTGTCCACCCGCCATAATCCGGAATTCACCATGTTGGAGTTCTACCAGGCCTACTCCACCTACCACGACCTCATGGACCTGACCGAGGAGATGATCTCCTGGCTGGCCCACGAGATCACCGGCTCCATGGACATCACCTACCAGGGCGTGCCGGTCAATCTCGCCCCGCCCTGGCAGCGCTACACCATGGAAGAGGCCCTGGAGCAGATTGCCGGCATCGATCCCGCCATCCTCAAGGATGACGCCGCGGTCATGGCCCTGGCCAAAGCCAAGGGAATCGAGCTACAGCCGGAGGCCGGTCCGGGCAAGGCCAAGACCGAACTGTTCGAACTGCTGGTCGAGGAACAACTGATCGACCCGACCTTCATCACTTCCTACCCCACCGAAGTGTCGCCGCTGGCCCGACGCAACGAGGAAGACTCTTCGGTCACCGACCGATTTGAACTCTTTATCACCGGCCGGGAAATCGCCAACGCCTTTTCCGAACTCAACGACCCCATCGATCAGTTGCAGCGCTTCCAGAAACAGATCGACGAACGCGGGGATGACGACGAGGTCCACCCGGTCCTGGACCGCGATTATGTCCGCGCCTTGGAATACGGCATGCCTTCTGCGGCCGGCGAAGGCATCGGCATCGACCGTCTGGTCATGCTCCTGACCGATGCCCCGTCGATCCGCGACGTCATCCTCTTTCCGCAACTCAAACCGGAAACCGGCGAGTAAACCATCGCCCATGGCCTCCTTTGAATGGTTTGTCAGCCTGCGCTATCTGCGGGCCAAGCGTAAGCAGAAATTCATCTCGCTGATCACCCTTATCTCCATTCTCGGGGTTGCGGTCGGCGTTCTTGCCCTGATTGTGGTGCTGTCGGTCTGGACCGGCTTCACCGAAGGCCTGCGCGATCAAATCATCGGCGTCAATGCCCATGCCCTGGTGCAGCGGCACGGCGGCGTGATTGCTGATCCCGCAGGGGTCACCGCCAAGATCGAGGCCGTCGCCGGGGTCGAAGCCACCACCCCCTATATTTACACCCAGGCCCTGAT
>JBBRBT010000037.1:0-37769 GCA_038205495.1 Desulfobulbales bacterium | reverse complement strand
GCCTCGTCCGCAGAATCTGTGGGTAGATCTTTGAAAATTAGCCCCAGAACCTGAGCCCCGCCGGAGGTGAAGGGGTGGGCACCTGCCGCCCCGTCACCCTTGCCACCTTCAGGTGGAGCAGGGAGGCGCGACTCTGTCAAGGCTGTGCGCTGCAAGCGCACAGCCGCAGGGCTTGGCCTTGATAGAGTCGGGGCTCCCTGCTATTGCCATTGCCTGCTTTGGGGTTTTCATAAAATGCATCCTGCCTTACTTTGCCGGGGAAAGTTTCTTCCAAAAACTCCTCAGGTTAGCTCAGACAGGATGCATATTAAGACTATCTTGAACCGTATCGAAAATCAACCGGGTTTTATCTATGACACCTGCAGATGGCGTGACTCCGGACCGCCAGCATTGGTGATAACGTTGCGACCCCAAGCCGGCAGCAAACCCATCTGCTCCAAGTGCGGCGAGAGGCGACCAGGGTACGACACCCTACGTGTCAGGCCTGCCTTTGTCCCCTTATGGGGCTACCGGTTTTTTTCCTCTACGCTCCACGGCGGGTGCAGTGCCCAACCTGTGGCGTCAAAGTCGAAAAGTTGCCGTGGGCTGTAGGGAAAAGCCATCTCACCCTCTCTTACGCCTGGTTTCTGGCCGCTTGGTCCAAACGATTGAGTTGGAAGGAAGTGGCCGAAGTCTTTAAAACCAGTTGGGACACTGTCTTCAGATCAGTGGAAATGGCGGTCAATTGGGGGCTCGCACATCGTAACATCGACGGAATCACTGCCATCGGCATCGACGAGATCTGCTGGCGCAAACGCAAGGACAAGTTTATCACCCTGGTGTATCAGCTTGACCAGGGAAAAAGACGCCTGCTTTGGATCGGCCCCGACCGTACGGCCAAAACTTTCAGGGAATTTTTCGACTGGCTCGGCACGGCAAGGTCTCGGCAATTGCGGTTTATTTGCAGTGACATGTGGAAACCCTACCTGGCCGTCATTGCCGAAAAGGCAGTGGGTGCCGTCAATATCCTCGACCGATTTCATATCATGAGTCACATGAGCAAAGCAATCGACGAGGTTAGGGCGAATGAGACCAAAGAACTGAAAAAAAAGGAAAAAAACCTCTTCTGACGAAGAGCCGCTGGTGCCTGTTGAAACGACCCGAAAACCTGTTTGAATGCATAAGTAAGGGAAAACGAAGAAACCTCCAGGTGGGTATAATGCATTAAGCAAAGTTGGGTCGAGAACAGGCTCGCCCAGAATACGCCACAAGGAGGTTTCTATGAGCGCACAGTACTTTATTGGGCTGGACATTCACAAGAAGATGATTGCCTATTGTGTCAAAACCGTTGAGGGCCGTCTTGTTGACCAGGGTATGGTGAATGCGGACCGGAAATCGCTTCACGAATGGGCCGTAAGTGTGCCGGGCCCATGGGTGGGAGCCATGGAAGCGACCATCTTCACCGGTTGGGTGTATGACTTTCTCCTTCCGTATGCGGTGAACCTGAAAGTTGCCCATCCGGAGATGCTCAAGGCGATTACTGCCGCCAAGAAGAAAAATGATCGTGCCGATGCGGAGCGAATCACCGATCTGCTCCGGGTTAATCTGCTCCCGGAATGCACCATGCTCCCCCGAGAGATCCGCGAGTTGCGGCGGGTCCTGCGCTATCGCAATCACCTAGTGCGGACTGCGGTGAAGATGCAGAACAAGATGTCCGGTCTGCTGATGGAAGTCGGGGCCAGCTACAACAAAAGGCGGCTTCGGGGTAAAAAATATTTCCATGAACTTCTGAAGAAAGTCGAGGAGATACCCCTATCGGTGAAAGACCTGCTCATGCTGAGCCGCTCCAGTTTTGAGATGTTCCAGGAATTTTAGAAACGACCAATCCTCCGACGAGCATTATTGGGGCCCATTCTCGGATCGGTCGTTCGCCTCAGCTACCCACTCGGTAGGAAAGGAGCATTATAGCGGTAAAGGCTTAGTACCTCTTGGAGGACAACAGGAAATCTCCGTTTTCCCCTTGACAATACTAATCATGGATGACCGGAATAAAGCGCGTTCTAAAGGGTGGGCAGCGCGTCGGCCGGCAGGTTATTTCACCGTTAGGCTGGGCAGGTTCAGGGGGTATTGGCGGTCTGGCTGGCGGGTATCAGATTCGCGGCGAGCCACCTATTTTTTTTACCAATGGATTCTTTTACTACCAGTGTATCGGAGAATGTATGATTTTCGAATTGATCGAAGACGTTGTGAAGGTGACTCTTATTATCGCCAGCCTTTATTTCCTAATTGGAGCATACGTGCGTCGCAAGCAACCCATGTGGTTTAAACTATTGGAAGAGCGTCGTATATCCACTTTATTGGTACTCATCCTTGTAGTCGTTACATTGAAATTAAGTGAGGATGTGCTCGGCGGAGAATCAGGTCCGATCGATAAAGCCATCTTGCTCTTCATCCATAGTAATACTCCAGTCACGTTAACAAGGTTTTTCGAAATAGTTACATTCACTGGGTCGGTAACGTTTCTATTTCCCCTTGCCGCACTTGTAGTAATCATTTTTGTATACGCAAAACGCCGACATGAAGCTCTAATTGTTGCAGCATCAATGATAAGCGGCGCAGCCCTGGTTTACATTGTCAAAACATTGGTTAATCGAGCTCGACCTGCACTATGGGATACAGAATGGTATTGGGGCTCCAGCTTTCCAAGTGGGCATACTCTACTCGTCGCGGCATTCGCAACATCCACAGCTCTTTGCGTAAGCCGAATCAAGCCAAACATATGTAAGCCTGTACTGTTGGTGACCGTAATATGGATATCCCTGGTAGCCATATCTCGCTTAGTATTAGGAGTGCATTGGCCAACTGATGTATTGGTTGCGGCCTGCATCGGAGCATTTCTTCCTCTAGCGATGGACGTTGCACTTGAGGTACGTTACGCCTAACAAATCAATAAACCTGTTTGAATGCATAAGTAAGGGAAAATCCGACGGGTCGCTGGAGAGTTGAATGGGTTGGGTAGCTTAGCTTAACCCAAGGGGTAAATAAGAACTGTCAAAAGGAGGCATACTATGGGTCACTTCTACGAAGCAGCGTCACCGGCATGGATACGAGAACAGGAAATTGGCAAGGGACCGCAAATAAGATTTGCGAGAATGACATCGTGCATCGGGTTTGTGGCAAGAGTGGGCGGCACCCTCATAGGTGCGCATTTGCCCATGGAGGTAACAAACAGGCTCCTAGACGACGTTTATTCACAAGACCCAAGCAAGAGCCATCTTAGATTTAAGAGTTCAGTTAAATTCAACCCGAATATTGCGGCCGAACTAAAAGAGCACTTACCCGAATCGGTCGATGAAATCGCCATCGTGGGTTGCGTAGACATGTGGCAAAAACCTGCTAACGGACTGCTTTTCGCATACCAGAAGTTGCAGTCATTGTTTGGGAAGACGCTGCTAAACGATTCATATGATAGTTCAGATGACATGGATATAGCCTGGAGCGTGAAGATACAGCAACATGGGCCGTACTCAATCTACCCCGCATCCGCCAGCGCCCCGAGTCCCTATGGCGATTGGCTCAATAAATTTGACAACTGGTAGACAAGCGCGGTCGGTTAGGGCACGGTTAGATTCCGATAGCTTAACCATGGAGAAGACCGACGAGGCCTTCTTGATCAAATAACGTGCCCGCAATTCCATAGAGAGTTCGGTGAACAGGTCCTTGTGTGACACTTGCGATTCAATGTCATTAACTTAAGAACCATTTCGTTGCCCCTGTCGTCACCCCGGCGAAGGCCGGGGTCCAGAACTCTTTGAAAAAACTGGATTCCGGCCTTCGCCGGAATGACGCCCCAGAAATACTGCATCGTTGAAAAAAGCTTAATTTAACGGCATTGACTTGCGATTAGCAAGAAATGTCAAACGTCAACAATAGGTGTCGTTGGCAATCCGCGTATACAGTATTTCATTGTATTCATTTTTAAAAAGTTCATAATTGATTTTGTTCAATATGTATTTGATACCCTTGATATCCAAGTCTCTAATTCCATTAACAAACCTCTCCTCTGCCTCTTCTCTGCTTTTTCTAGCGAATGACAACCATTCTTCACCAAAGAGTTGATGCAAACTCACTTCTGTCCCCTGGCTGAGCAGCGGGAATCTTTTAATGATCTCAAAGAAAATCTCATCGGCACTATATCGTATCAAATGATACAGACCGTCGTTATTCATGTTGTGACGTATCCCATGAATTTCATCGTTCGTAATTTTTTTCAGAAACTTTTTTTCCGCATGTTGTCGGGATACTTCGTCAAGCAATTCCCACCCCTCACCAAAGACATCAGCGATGGTGCCGCCCTCTTTTTTCCTCATTTTTGAGAATCTTTTCACGAGTTCCAGAAAAATTTGTTCAGGATTCAGGCTCTCATATTTAAGTTCGGATGCACTCATATATTTCTCACTTTTTAATTTTTCATTATCGCATGCTTTCAGAGCCACATACGTTCCTTTTGCTCACAGCAGCCAATCAAGGGGCATACTTGAGTTCATCAAATCGGCGCATCACGTTGCAAGGTATCCCACTTGGGCACATACCTGCTTCATAAAAGCAAGCGCCTCAATGAAAGTGTTGACCAACTTTTAAAAAATATCACCCACGCACTCAAATTAAAAATCAGACCGCTTAGGAGATAAAATCCCCCTTGATCCCGCCAGTATCATGACCGGTCATGTTGAAAGCGACAGAGACTCTCTGCATTATCAAGGAGCATCCAACAGTAACCCCAAAACAACCTCAAGTCGAGGCCCCTCGAGTCCAAATACGCTTGTCTTAAAACATGGATAAGCATTGGTCAAATCTGCTTACAAAGTGGTTACAAATTTGATCCCAGGATTCTTTCAAATCAGATGCACACATGGCTAAGATTAATCTAACTCCCGGTCGAATAGCAACCCTTCAATGTGATTCCGGCCAAGCCTTCCTGGGGGAGGCCACCGTTCCCGGTCTTGGGCTGAGGGGACCCCAGGCGGATAAAAACTTTCATCATTCAATCCCGATTCGATGGAAAGGCTATCCGTATCACGATAAATGATATTGGCGGTATTATCCTTGAGGGTGCGAGGAATGAAGCTCGGCGGATCATGTTGCTGATTGAGCAGGGCATTGATCCCCGGGAACATAAACGGCAACTCCTGGTCGATCAGGCGGCGGCCAAGATTGACCGAAAACAAGGACTTTGTGTCCTGCCCCCAAAAAGGGGGAGATGGAAAGTTTGAGACCAGCGAGTACCACCTGACACAGCAAGCAGGCAAACACATTTCGATGATGTGCGGACCTGACAAGAGTAACGATGTCAGGGATGACTTCATCGAATACGAAAAGGGAGCAACCTCCCCGGCAGCAGATCCACTCCAACGATTAAATGATCCAGCAGCGGTGCGCTGCCTTCTCCCGAAAGGGTAGGAATAAAGTTTTTGCCCTTGGGAACATGAATGCTGGAACGTAAAGGATCTGCGGAAAATACAGCCCCTAGCTTGGCTGCCAGAGATGGCAGAAAATACCCTGGTCAGCTGTTACTGATCGGGGCATCTCCCATCACGTATGGATATGCCAGCTATCTATTAACTACACGCTTTTCCCTCATTGCAATCCCTCTGATTTGTGTCATTATTCAACCTAGTGAGTTACTTGCGAAGGTGCTCACTGTCTTTCCGGAGGGATATTAAAAGGCAGTTGGCAAGATCAAACAACGTTTCTTGGGAGGGAAAAGAATGAAGAAAATACTTGTAGCAGGACTGGCAACGGGATTGATGATGTTTGCGATGATTGGAGTTGCAAATGCCTTTTTAATTAATTTCGAAAATGGTGTGGATGGTGCGAGGGTTGACGATATTGCTGGTATATCTTTTTTGAATTATGGAGGATTTGCACCAAACTATTTGGACGGTCGCACAGGTACCTACAATGTCAATGATGCAAATGGGTCCTATGATCATGGCGACTACCAAATCGTAGGAAACTTTGGAATATGGGCAGGTATGGCAGCAGATGCTCAAGGAGTGAAAATTGATTTCACCAATAACGATGGTACTTGGTTTAAAACGGGGTACTCGGCAAACTCCAACTTTTTTCTCGATGCTTATTTAACCGACGGTACTATGGTACAAGTCAGTGGTGGAAATAACTATGGTGGCAATATAAACTATTTAACAGCAACCGCTACCGCGGGCCGTTTTATAGATTATGTTGTAATCCACGATACAGGAAACTACTGGGTTGCTGACGAAATGAGTGGTGACGCCACAGGAGTTAACAATGTCCCCGAGCCAGCTACTATGCTCCTTTTCGGCACAGGCATTGCCGGTCTGGCGGCGGTTGGCAGGAGAAAAAGAAGTTAATTAATTTTCCGACAAATCAGAATCGCAAGGCAGAGCTTAACAGCTCTGCTTTTTTTGTTTCGTGGGTACTGCAACCGTCACCCTGTTGCAGGATATTCCACACATTGGCTGCGGCGGTGTTGTTCAGCGTCCAAGTTTGACCCCTTTTCAGCGTTGAATATTGCCCCCTTGCTCCAGTGATGAAAAATATTGTTTCTCTTTCAAAACCTGACACCAGGAGGATTAAGGGATTTGAAAGAGAAACAATATTGAGACTCGGGGGGTCAAGGTTCGAAGCTGTTTGACACCTGTCTCGATGATGGACCTCTTTGAGGATACCTCATAAAGACTTGAAAATGGTTAAATGTAACCATCGGTTGAATATAACCGTTTCCTGAGGCTTTAAATGCTGATTCTTCAAATGCAATACTGCCAATTATTGGCAGAATATCAGCATTATGAGTTAGACAAGCTGTAAGCTGTAAAACCGGAACAAAGATTGCTTTTAAATTTATTACCTTTTATGAAATTCTAATAGAGTAATGCCATCGGTGATGAGTCAACTTGATCAATCGGTCGGCAAGGTGAGTCATAATGGGTGTCATTTATAATAATCAAAAATTGTAATTCAACGAACTCATTGCAAACCAAGATCGCACTCGCACTATAGATTTTCAATAACGGAGGTATCTATGAATTTAGCCCATGTCGCCCTGCAGCCTGTATTTTCAATCTTAATAGGTATATTGATCCTGATTGTCCCAAGGTTTTTAAATTATTTTGTAGCAGTGTATTTGATTGTCATTGGCATTCTGGGATTAACGCATTCGGCGTATCTCTGATCCTGCTTGAAAAGATCGAGAATACAATCCACTTCAGATAAAAGACTTTACGAAATGATCACAAAAAGATGATTGCAACATGAGTACTTCCAGAACTGGACAGTAAGTTTCAGTATAATGCTGGGGATCAATTTGGGGCACGCTGCACCTCACTCTTTGTAAAACAACCGGTTTGGCGAAGGAAGCGTCTGGAAAACAGTTTACAGTTTTATCTTTTTAGAAACGGAGGATGTGCCATGACCAAACAGTACTTGGTGATAATTGCCGCGATGATGCTTCTGACACCTTTCGCCGCATACTCTAGTTCAACGACGAATGAGAAAGATCCTATCCCCATAGACAGATCTAAGACGGATACCTATTCGGAGGGGGTGATGATGGACCAACCGATGAAGGATATGCAAGATATGAAATCGGACAAGATGAGGGAAAAGTCCAAAACAGATGTGAAAGTGAAAAAAAAATCAGGAAAAAGCAAAACCGGTGCGAAGTCGCAAAAGCAGGGGGATAAACCTATGCAGGACATGCGTTCGGACAAGATGATGGATAAACCTATGACCGAGATGAAGTCGGGTGAGATGACGGACAAGCCCGTGATCGATATGCAGCCGGGAAAAATCCAGGGGAACGAATAACGACCTCTAATAAACCGGAAAAATTATCAAAATTGTGGCACCATAGGATCCCTCGGTTACTTTGATTAATGCATTCACTTTAAACCATTGAAAAACTCAGGCTTGATCACCACAAGCTTCTTCGATCCAAAAGGGAGGGAATGAACATTAGCACAAAATATGATTTGAGCAGCGCTCATCAGCCCAGCTCAAGCTCAACGATTTGCACGCAAATACAGCCGAACTTGATCCACCTGCTGCGTCGAAGAGCTCAAGAACATGGAAAAAAAACCGTCTACACCTATCTCAACGATGGGGAAACAGATGAAACCAGATTGACCTATGGCCAACTGGAACGGAGGGCTCTCGCCATTGCGGCCCATCTCCAATCGCTCCTCTCTCCAGGAGAGCGAGTTCTTTTACTCTACCCTCCGGGCACCGAGTTTCCAGAGGCATTTTTCGGGTGCCTCTTTGCAGGTATGATCGCTGTGCCGACCTATCCCCCTCATTCCAAACAATTCCTAACAAGCCTCATAGCTTCGGTATCCGATGCACGGCCAGCCGTCGCGCTCTCCACGGCAGCCACCCTGGAAAAATACCGAGACCAAATAGAGCAGACTCCCGAGCTCCTATCGCTCAAATGGATACCAACCGACACCATTCCCGACGGCCTGGCAAAGAATTGGCAGGAACCTTCCCTTAGTGCCGATACCCTCGCTGTCCTCCAATACACCTCCGGTTCCACAGGACATCCCAAGGGCGTAATGGTCAGCCATGGCAACCTGCTCCATAATTCAGCCGTCATCCAAGAGATCTTTGGTCATTCATCGAGTCTCCGCGGCATAATCTGGCTGCCCCCGTACCACGACATGGGGCTGATCGGAGGGATCATCCAACCCGTTTATGTGGGTGGCGATGCAATCCTGATATCGCCCATTCACTTCATCCAAAAGCCGCTCCGCTGGCTCATGGCCATCTCACGCTATAAGGGCACCTCAAGTGGCGGGCCAAATTTTGCCTACGATCTTTGTGTTCAAAAGATCACGCCGGAGCAGAAGGCAGAACTTGATCTGAGCAGCTGGGACGTCGCTTTCAACGGTGCCGAGCCTGTCAGGGCAGAGACGCTCCGCCGCTTCGCCGCAGTTTTCGAATCCTGCGGCTTTCGGAAAAAAGCCTATCTTCCCTGTTATGGTCTCGCGGAAACAACCCTTATCGCCTGCGGATGTAACAAGAGCTCCGAACCGACAGTTTTGCACGAGGAAGCGCAGGCGCTGAAGGGCGGCAGCTTTGTCCTGGCGGCAAAAGGGAGTGAACACGAATTTGAGCTGGTAGGTAATGGGGACGCGCCGCAGAACCATACAATTGTCGTCGTCGATCCTGAGAAACAAATTTCCTGCGAGCCCGATAGTATCGGTGAAATCTGGATAGCAGGGCCAAGCGTAGCCCAAGGATATTGGAATCGCCCCGAGGAATCGGAGCAGACCTTCCAAGCGCGACTTGCCGATACCGGCAAAGGTCCCTTTCTGCGCACAGGTGATCTGGGGTTTATCCATGCCGGCCAGCTGTTTGTCACCGGCCGCATGAAGGATCTTATCATCATCCGGGGCCTCAATCACTATCCTCAAGACATCGAGAGGACCGTGGAGAGAAGCCATGCGGCCTTACGGGTGGGCTGCGGCGCGGCTTTCGCTGTTGAAGCCGGGGACGAGGAACGGTTAGTAGTGGTGCAGGAAATCGAACGGCAATACATCAAAAAACTAGACGCGGAGGCGGTTATCGGAGCCATTCGCCAAAGTGTCACCCGAGAGCATGGCATCCAGGCCTACGCTGTTGTGCTCCTCAAAACCGCCGGTCTTCCAAAAACCACCAGTGGAAAGGTCAAACGCCGTCTTTGCCGGGAATATTTTATCCAGGGCAGTTTGAACATGGTTGCCGAACGCGTTGGGTATTCTCAAACAGTTGCGACGACAGTACCCCTCCATACAGGTAAAAAATTCAATGCCGGTGGGTGGGAGCCTCATGACCTGGGGACCGAAGACGCATCAGAACGAATCCATGCCACCCAGTCTTCCATTGCAAAAATGGTGGCGGTGCTTCTGAAGACCTCCTTCTCCAAGGTGGATGTGAACGACTCTTTGAATACCATGGGTATTGATTCTTTGATGGCAGTGGAATTGAAGACAGCCATTGAGGAAGACTTGGGATTCGAGATTCCGGTCGAGGCGCTCTTCATGGGGGCCAGCATTGCCGATCTGGCGGCGCATATCCTCTGGCAAGGGACGTCGGGCGGAGGGCTTGAAACCAAAGACGGTCCTTTGGGGAAGGTGCTCTCATCTGGTCGGCAGTCAGGAGAGCCGGTGGAAAGGGCCTCTGTCCATAAAAAAAATAGTGAGGTCCAGCCGGAGTACCTCCCGTTTGTGGATTTCCCAGAATACCGGAACCTGCAGCAAATTCTACTGGGAATGAAAGCGAGAGGTATCGAAAACCCTTACTTCAGGGAGCACGAAGGGACCAACTCCTCTGAAGCCATTGCAAAAGGTCGCGAGCACATCACCTTTTCCAGATACAATTACCTGGGTATGTGCGGAGATCAGGTCGTTTCTCAAGCAGCCAAAGAAGCCATCGATTGCTACGGCACCTCCGTTTCGGCAAGCCGTATTGCTTCAGGCGAAAGACCACTGCACCGTGAAATTGAGAAAGAAATTGCCGACTTGATCGGAACAGAAGACAGCCTGGTCTTTGTAAGCGGGCATGCGACCAACGTGACCACGATCGGCCATCTGTTCGGCAAGCTCGACCTCATCGTTCATGATGCCCTGATCCACAACAGCGTTCTCCAAGGATGCCAACTCTCGCAAGCAACGCATCTTTCTTTTCCACACAATAACTGGCGGGCCTTGGACAAGATTCTCAAAGAGTCGCGTCCCCGTTTCCGCCGGGCCCTCGTCGTCATCGAAGGCATCTACAGTATGGATGGCGACATTCCGGAACTGCCTGAATTCATTAAGATCAAGAAGCGACATGGCGCCTTTCTTATGGTGGACGAGGCGCATTCCATCGGCGTTTTGGGGAAAAGGGGCCGGGGTATTGGCGAGCACTTTGGCATCAACCCTGCCGATGTGGAACTGTGGATGGGTACTTTGAGTAAATCCTTTGCCAGTTGCGGAGGGTATATAGCCGGGTCCGGCGCCCTCATCGAATACCTAAAATACACGGTGCCGGGCTTTGTCTACAGCGTGGGCATGTCGCCACCGAATGCCGCAGCGGCGTTGGCCGCCATTCGATTGCTCAGGAGGGAGCCCCAACGGGTGGCCCGTCTCCAGGAGCTCTCCGCGCTCTTTCTCAGACTCGCCCGGGAAAAGGGCCTGAATACCGGGGCCAGCAGCAGCGGGTCCCCTGTCATTCCGGTGATTGTCGGGGATTCCATCAAGGCGATACGGCTCTCTCAAGCCCTCCTCCGGCAAGGGATCGACGCCCTGCCCATGGTCTATCCCGCCGTGCCTGACAACTCCGCCCGTCTGCGCTTTTTTGTCAATTGCACCCACACGCCCGAGCAAATTCGTTTCGCCCTTGATGTCGTTGCCCCGGAACTCGAAGCCCTGCAAAAAGAAGGGGCCTAGGAACAACATGCTGCTGCTTCATTTGACTTTGCAATGGTTTGTGCTTGAGCTGATGTCAGCCACGTTTAGGGCCTGTTCACAAATAACTTGGACAAAATTGCGCTCAGACTTGGGTCAGATTTGGTTGTGGCGACCAGCGCCAAACCGCAGGCGTAGCAGTGCTACATCGAGGATTTTGCGCTTGAGCCGCAGCCAAAAATGGCCCGAAGATGAGAGGCAAGATGTCCTCGTTATTTGCGAACAGACCCTTAGCAAGGAAGTACTATGATACTCAATGCACGGGATAAGATAACACGATGGCTGTTGTCCTTGGCCAAAACCCCTCGCTTCTATTACCCGTACTACCGGTACCACCTCCCCTGGCCCTCCGTGCTCATGATCGAGAACACCAACAACTGCAACGCGCAGTGTGTTATGTGCCCTCGCGACACGCTCACCCGCAAACGCGGCTTCATGGAGTTTGGATTATTCGAAAAGATCATGAACGAACTGGCCGGCGCGAAGCGAAAACCCGTTGTCCATTTGCACGGGTTTGGCGAACCGCTTTTGGATCCCTTATTGCCTGAACGAATCAAACTGGCCAAGGCCTGTGGGATCGGGCAAACCTACATTGTCACCAATGCCTCGCTCCTGTTCCCCGAGACAGCAAGATCCCTCATTGATGCGGGATTGGATGCGATGAAGATCAGTTTTTACGGCACCGACGAAGCATCGTATAACGCCACCATGGGACGGCTTGATTTCAAGGTGGCGCTGCAAAACATCAAGGATTTTATGCGGATACGGAAGGAGCTGAAGAAGAGCAATCCGAAGCTGATCCTGCAATACCTGCCTCAGGAAAACAATGGCTCCAAGATAGCGGAGTTTCAATCCCTGTGGCGCTCTCTGCCGGACAAGAATCGAGGCGACTGCCTCAATATCAGTTCCTTGGACAACTTTGGCGGCGGGAAATCGTACAACACGGTCGGAGAAAAGATCGTGTCGGTCTGTTTTTACCCGTGGTCAGCCCTGTCGGTGCTCTGGGATGGCAAAGCTGTGACCTGCTGCGTTGATTACAACGGCGCTCAAGGCGTGGGAGATGTGAACGTCCAGAGCATACGAGAAATCTGGAATGGACCCGTGTTGTCGACGATCAGAAAGAACTTCGGCAAACTCGACTATAGCGGGTTCCCGACCTGCCAGCGCTGCGACTGGGTGCACAGGCGGTAGACGAATACCGGGTTGGGACGGACGGCGCAAGCGGTCCCCGACTTAACGGTGAAATACCTGCCGGTTGAGGGACTGCCCACCTTTTAGAACGCGGCTATTTTCCGGTCAGCTTAGATGTTTTGAATGGCACTTGTATTCTTTATTTGGCAATTTCAAGACGAGCTATTTTATTGCCGACAGCATAGATTTTTACTTGTATTCCCGGACTGAGCGGCCCGCCATGTGAGCTCGTTTTATTGAAACCTGCGGTTACTGTATAATCCGAATATTCAAATTTACGTCCTGCAACAGTAAAGCTCTCCATTGAATGACCGGAATAGGGCATAGGAATGAAGTTTTCTATCTTCCCTTCAACTACATCGGTTTTCCCTTCCTGTAATGCTCGTCTAAGTTCTGCATAATCAGAGTAAGTGCCATAAAAAGACTGAAGACTCCAAAGCATGCAAAACCCTGTACCTGAATAAAAATACCATTTTCTGAAACGCGAGGGTTTCCAAGATGAAATTATTTTCCTTAAAAATAGCTCACCTAGAATTAAGCCCAAAAAAACCAGAAAAACGACAGGGAACCACCAATATCTGTAACCCACATCTATGACATCAAAAACAGGCAGATATAGCATTTGAAATACCTCGTGGGAAATCTAACAAACCACGCCTTCCGAAAATTTGGAAACTCTTGCTGCAAAGGAACCGGCGTGAACGTTGCGCCCTTCTGATTCTATTCACCAAACACCCATCACTTGCCCTCTTCCCACCGGGTGACCATTATACCCAAGATAAAAACAACGGCCGCGAAAGCCCCAATGGTCGAAGCATTACTCAGTGCAATCCCATTGTCCTGAAACACCATGGCTGCTCGAAGGCCCTCGTTCAGATAGTACAGCGGCAGCACCTTAGCGAACTTCTGTAAGAAATCCGGCATCATCTCAAGGGGAAAGAAGCTCCCTGAAAGGAACATCATCGGGAACATGATGGCGTTGGCTGCTGATGAGGCGCTCTGTGCCTCCTTGACGAGACGGGTGAGGATCATCCCGATGCCGACAAACGTAAAGACATCAAGCACGATGAAGAGCGGCAGCCAGGCGTTGATGTTCAATTGAACATCAAACACGGCGTAGCTGACCAGCAGCATCAAGGTGGTGGAGATGACCGCGAGGATGATTTGGTGGAGAATGCCTGACAGTATCCAGTCGGTACGGGTGATGGGCGTGGTGGAGAGCTTCCTGATGATCCCTTTCTGCCGCAGCTCCGTGTTCACCTGCACCGTGCCGAACAGGCTCTCGGTCATTATCGCCATCGCGATGATGCCGGGGATGAAAAACTTGAGGAACCGGTATTTCCGGGTGTGTATCGATTCTTGCACCGTTCGGATGAATGGCGGCTTTTCGGACAGCCCCTGATTCATCGTCGCGAAGACCAGGTTCAAGAGCTGCATTTTCTCAAGCACCGAACTGGAGCTGGGATCATACACATATCTGAGGGTAACGAAGGCGTTGAGGTCGTTGTAAAGCAGATATTGGGTGTACGATTTTTCATAGTCCTTGGGAATCACGACAACAAGGTTCTCCTTATTGTCTTTGACGTATTGTGTGGCTTCTAGAGCGGTGTCGACTGGGATTACTTTGAACTTTCCGGTGGAGGCGAGGCTCTTGGCGATCTCCGCGGAGGTTTCGGTTTGGTCAAGGTCCTGCAGGCACAGGTTGTAATGGAGGTTGTCATCATCCATAAAAATGGTGCCGAACACCAGGATGAGCAGGATCGGGAACATGGTCGTGAAAAACATGGCTGTCCGCTCGCGGTAGAAGCATTTGAGGCTCACCACGAGATTTGCGCCGACGACGCGAAGATTCATTGAGCCCCCTTCTCTCCGCCCGCGCTTTCATGGAGCGCCTCGCCGGTGAGTTTCAGGAAAACCTGTTCAAGGTTGGGTTTGCGAACGTCCATGCTGACAAACGACGCTTTGGCCTCGTTCATGGCGTTCAATATTTTGCGGATATCATCCATGTGTTCCACTCTCACCTGGAGGGATTGGTCGTTGTTCTGCTCCGGCTCGAAGCCCAACCCGCCAACGACTGCAAAGGCATTCTCATCGACGGACTGGAGGGTGAGGACCAGGTAATCGGCGTTCCTTTCAATAAGCTGGGCGGGAGAGCCCATGGCAATGATCTTGCCGCTTAGGATAATAGCGACCGTGTCTGCCAGCAGTTCGGCTTCTTCCATGTAATGCGTGGTCAGAAAGACTGTTTTCCCCTCCTTCTTCAGTCCCAGCAGGACGTCCCACACTTCGCGCCTGGCACGGGGGTCGAGCCCCGTTGTCGGCTCATCGAGAAACACGACCGAAGGATCATTGACGAGCGCAATGGCGATGCCGAGGCGCTGCTTCAAACCTCCGGAGAGGGTCGCGTATTGCTCGTTGGCCTTGTCCTCAAGATTGACGAGCGCTATCAATTTGTCGATATCGTCGTTCCTGCCGCCAAAAAGCCGCGAATAGTACAGCATGGTTTCCCGGACGGTTATCCTGTCAAAGGAACTGAACCCCTGAGGGAGAACCCCGATGCAGGGAACGATGTTGCGCTTTTCCTTGGTGACGTCCATCCCGAGCAGGTGCACGTTTCCCGAGGTGGGCCGGCGGATGGTTTCAATGATCTCGACGGTGGTGGTTTTGCCGGCTCCGTTCGGACCCAGCAGAGCGAACACCTCACCTTTTCTGACCTTGAACGAAATGCCGTTAACCGCCAGCAGATCATTCCCGTAACGCTTCGTCAATTGTTCAACTTCGATGGCATATTCAGCTTCTTTGGTCATGAATCGACATTCTGCCTTGGTAGAGCGTTGATCTGAAAATCTTCGTCCTTGCCGCATCGAGACGGCCCACTCAAGAGGGCGATGGCAAGCCACATTTTCCCCTGGGAAAACGAACGTACCCGTATGGACCGACCGGCAGCCATGGGGTACCGCGTCAAGGCCTTCCCCGATAAACAGACGGGGAAAGTATACCCGTGGTCCCCTGCTACCGGTGGCGAGACGTGCACCTGCAGCGGAGCCACAAAATGGAACCCGCACCCCAGAGCCTTGACCACCGCTTCCTTGACGGACCAGAGCAGGGCTGAGGCTTGGGTCACATCTCCCCCCGTCAACCGCACGGCATGATGCAGTTCCTGGTCATGAAAAACCCGGTGCAGGGGATATTTTCCCTGGAATTGATTGGCCGCTGCCACATCAATGCCGATATCGGATGCATCCCCACTCAGAGCGGCCCAGGTTTCCCCGTCACCCTCGCTGAAGGAGAGGGACGGACCCCGAACGCCTCCCAACAGGAGATGCGGCCTGCCCAGCGGGCCGTGAGCCAATTGAAGCGGGAAAGCAGCCCGGTCGCACAAATGCCGGTATTGCCAAGGGGGATTTTCCCTCGCCGCAACGTGCTCCCAGAGGCGAGCTGCCAGACGAATCTGGTCTGTTGCCTTGTTCGTCCCCCATCCCTTGCCGGTTTTGCCCTCAGCCGGCAAGGATGCATAGAATGCAGGTCCCCCTTGATGAGCAAAACTCGCGGCATGGACGGTTATGCCCTGGCACGACTTGGCCATATCCCCTCCCGTTTTTACCAACCCTGGAGGCTCAGTCTGCAACCCAGTGCATCCGTAGAGCGGCAACCTGCATAATGGCACGGCCTTGCTCGTCAATTGCTCTGGCGTCCCAGCTGAAGCCCTGCTCGTTCTGCTCCCGCATCCGGGCCTCCAGGGTGATCCGTTCGCCCGCCCGACATTTTCGGCAAAACCGCATCTCCCCGATCTCCATGGGAATCATGGATCGTTGTTCCGGCATCTTCATGGCAACACAGTAAAAGGCAATCAACTGCAGAAGTGCTTCGAAAAGGTAGGGCGAATACTGGTACTGCGCGTTGGCCAGATGGGCGAAATCATCGGTCTGCCGGTAGAGGGTTCGTCCCCGCACCGCTCCCGGACCGGCGCCGTCAAGGGACTCCAGCACGCGATACCTGCCAGTAAGGCCGCTGTGGTCCTGGTACCATTTGAGCACCGTTGCACTCTCCATGGGCCCGGACTGCAGTTCGTCAGGCCGGATCGGAAAATCGAGGGATTCCGCCCCGAGGCATACCTCTCCGTCATCTCCGCCGCCAAGGATTACCTGGCCCTCGCAGTGCGGGGTGAAGCGATCGGTCAATCTGCCAGCGGGAGAGATCTCCTGGGCGGCGAGCGAGACCTCGCAGAGCACCTCCCGAAGCTTGACGCCGACCGGGTGGCAGGTTACCCTGGAAGGCCGCGCAACCGTGGGAGGACATTGGATCATGTCCATGAATCGTATTTGGCGAACGCCCCGCACTTGAAGGTGCGGATACAGGAGCCGGGCTGCTTCCATGAAGGTCTCGATAAACATAACGGCTGAGACCAGGGGATGCTTGACGAACAGCAAAGGCTGGTGATCCTCGATCCACAGATCCTGGTCCCGGGAGAAGGTTCGGAAGGCCTCGAGTTGTTCCCGGCGGAGATCCAGGCTGGAAATCCCCCCGATCAGGGGAAAGTCCTCGGGGCTGAAGGCCTCGGCGCCTCCATCCGCCTCGCCATTGGACAAGGGGCGGGGCAGGAGGTTGAGCCGTGCCGTCTTCGCAGCGGGGAGTGTCCGCATGAACAGGATCCAATCGTCATCGTCCGGAGAGGATCCAAAAAGCTCCCGACAGAAAAGTCCTGCCAACTCATTGACATGAATGTACGACGCGCCCATGCGCCTCATCAGATCCCGAACATGGGGATTCTCGGCCATGCCTGCCCCCTCGATAGGAGGCAGCATCAAGGCCTTGAACCGGATAGCGCTCTTCCCCCGCCGAAGGGTGCTGATCAATGCAGCCATCATCCGGTTGGCTGCCGCGTAGTTGGTTTGACCAGGATTCCCTTGAATCGCAGCCACCGAAGAAAGGCCCACGAAAAACCGCAAGTCGGCCTGCTCGACCGCCTGGAAGAGATTCCACGCTCCGAGAAATTTTATATCCGTGACCAGGGAGAAATCCTCCGCCGTCATCTGGCTGAGGAAATTGTCCCTAAGGACTCCCGCGCCGTGGATGATCCCGCGAATCTTGCCATAACGACTGACCACCTCGCCCAGGACGGCACGAACCGCCTCGGGGTCAGCGACATCGCAGGTATGGTAGGATGCCTCGATCCCTGCGGCGTGCAGATCCGCCAGAGTCCGGGTAATCTCGGCGGCCTTGCTGCCGTCGCCGGAAGGCCCTGCAGGCGGAGGCGGAAGAGAGGTCCTCCCCAGAAAGACCAGGCGGGGTCGGAAGGGCGCCAGGCTGCGGGCCAGGTGGACGCCGATCCCGGTTGCGCCGCCGGACATGACAACCACGTCTCCAGGGCGCAGTTCGAGACCTGCCGAATTTGTACAGAGTAACGGAGCAATGTGCCCCTCCAAAGTACAAACCCTGCCGCCGCGATGTAGCATCTCCACCAGGGGGTATCCTCTGTCCAGGGCATCGCGTAAGGCCGAACTCAGGTTGGTGTCAAGGTCGGGGTCATTGCCGATTGCCAGGGTCCGGAACTGGACCGCCGGGTATTCCTGGGCAGCACTCAGAAAGAGCCCCAAGATCCCTTCTGCCTGGAGTTGAGCCGGGGTTGCGTTCTCCTCCCCGGAGTGGATCAGCACGACGAATTTCTTCCCCGGCGCCTGGAGAAAGGCTTGCAGCAGGACAAAGAATCCCCTGAGCAGCCGCGAAACATCCTCCATGCTTGCTGAACGGTCCGCCCCATCGTGCGGCAGGATGATCACCATTCCGGCAAGGGACTTCAGTCTCGCTATTCGGTCGGCTGCCCCGGCTGCTCCTTCCGCAGTGCGAATATCCTGGCCCTCATCATCCTCCGGCATGAACTGCATGGACAAGGGCTCAATCTTGAAATCCCGTCGGAGGATGTCGGCGACACTTCCGGCACGTTTATCCTCCCGGTCAGGGGCGAGCAGGAGGACACTCTCGCCTGGATTTAATTCGATGGGAATGGAGGTTGCTTGCTCGACAGCGACCTGGTGAAAGACGAGCCGTTTGACACTCGCCTCCTCCTCTGCGGGCATCAAACCATCTTGCACCGGGCTGCCGTCATCAGATGCGGCGGCCGGCTGGCTGCTGGCGCCTTCCCGGCCGGCGATAATCATGGCGATCCTCTCGGCAATATCCTGCACCGTGCGAACCCCGATAAAATCCTCAAATTCGATGGTGATCGCAAATTGGTGTTCTGCTGCATCCATGATGATAGGGAGGCGGCTGGAGCGGATGGAGAGGTCTTTCCTGAGATCCATCTCGGGTTGGATTTCATCCCGGTTGAATCCGGTCGCATCCATGATAATCTGAATGAGCTTTTCCATCAGATCCTGGTGCTCGGACACCGCAGCGAGGGGCGGCTCAGGCTCCGGAGTCGCAGGGGCAAGATCGAGAGGCAGGGGAGGCGCGGCTGCCGCTGCCACAGCCGGTTGAACGGGAGCAACCGGCAGTTGATCTGCAAGCGGCTCGAGAGCCCCGAGCATGGATTGAAGAGCAGCGGCGAGATCGCCTTCCTGAAATTGTGGGTGCAGCTCGCCACGGATTGCTTCCAGGATGTTCGGTTTGAGGAAGCGGCCAAAGGTCTCGAGCATAAAACGGTTGATTTCCCTTTGAATGATTCGTTCCACCGGTTTAGCGCCGACGAGCCCGGACACTGACGATATTGGCGCGGGCGCCGGGGCGACGGGGTGCAATTCGCCAGTTTTCCCGGATGCAGAGAGGGAAACAAACCTCGGTTCTCCCTGAACCTGCAGCGCCCCTTGCACGAACAACTGGGCCAGGGCGGTTCTGTAGGTCAGGCTTTCGGCTGCGGGCAGGCAGGTCTGGATGCAGGCCGGGTCCGGGAGCGTGTCAATGATGAGACCGCTGAGCGTATCGCCGGGGCCCACCTCCACGAAGAGCCTGACCCCATAATCTTGCCACAGGGTCTGGACGTTCTGCATCCAATGGACCGGAGATTCCAGGTGGGCCATGAGGATGCGCCTGATTGCAACGGGATCCGAGGGATACGGCGCCATGGTCGTGTTGGAGATAACCGGGATCCGGGGCGAGTGAAAGGGGATTGAGGCCACGTAGGCCTCCAGTTCATCGTGGATGACCTGCATGATCGGGGAATGGAAGGCCATGCTGACGCGCAACGGAGTTGCCCTATGCCCCAATGCTTTAAGTTTGTTGCAAAAATCTTTGACCGCCCCGGTCTTGCCACTGATAACAACCTGGAGCGGTGAATTGATATTGCTGATATGGACCTCTTCCCTCATCCCCTGGATCATCTCTTGGAGCAAGTTCAGGGGGGCGTCCACCGCCGCCATGACGCCGGGGTCAATATTGTGCATGGCAGCTGCCTTGTCCATGCACACGGCCCGCTTGTTGACGATACCAAACCCGTCTTCCAGGGAATAGACACCGGCCAGGCACAGGGCTGTCAGTTCGCCCAGGCTATGCCCTGCCATGGCCACCGGGCGGATACCCAGGATGGTGAGGTATCGAGCCATGGCATATTCCAAGACGAACAAGGCCGGCTGCTGCCACCTGGTCTTTTGCAGATTCTCTTCTCGATCATAGAACAGGAGATGCAAAAGATCGAAGTCCGCCACTGCCGCGGCCCGATCCATCTCCGCCTTGATGACGGGAAAAGACTTGTAGAGTTCTCGCCCCATTCCTGCATAGTGGGTTCCCTGCCCCGGAAATACCAAGGCGAGCGGTGGCGCTTGCAAATCCTCGGCGCCCATGAAGATCCCCTGTTGCGCCAGGGATCGCAGGGCCTTGGGTGCGACGACGCCACCCTCTATCACGGGGCGTGACCTCTCGATAAGCGTAAGCGCCTCCTGTTCGGATTGCGCCACCACCGCTATCCGTGAGTGGCGACCGTCCAGCTTGGTTCGGAAGAAAGAGACGCCCTCAGGTGCAGTCGGCACACCCCTTGCTGCTCCCGATACATTCGGCGCCTCCGGCAAATCCACAGCGCCAACCGTGTCTCGGACGAAACCGGGCGTACTCCCCAGAGAAACCAGAACCGCACCGGCTTCTTCCCTGCTCTGCTCCAACTGCACCACGTAATTCGAACCTCCAAACCCGAAAGCGTTGACCTGCAGCCTTCTGAGCCGGCCGGCTACAGACTTCCAGTCCAGCGGCTCGGAGGCAATGAAAAGCCCCGATCCTTTCAGGTCGATTGCCGGGTCCTGATGGAGATAATTGAGTGTGGGCGGGAAAATCCCTGCCTTCATGGCCATAACGCCGCGAATGAGGCTGTTGATGCCCGAGGCGCCCAGCGTGTGTCCGATCTGGGATTTGAATGAGGTGAGAACGGTGCGTTTGGGGGTGTTGAAGAAGGCCTTGAGGGCACGGACCTCCTCGACGTCGCCTTGCCGGGTACTGGTGCCATGACATTCCACCAGGTCCACTGCCTCTGGTCCATAGGGTGTTGCTTGGAAAGAGGCGCGGATGGCAATCTCCTGGACGGCACTGGACGACTCCACCATGCCCAGATGGTTGTTGCTCGCGCCCATGCCCGCGATGACGCCGTGGACCAGCGCTCCTCGTGCGCGGGCCGAACGCTCCCGTTCGATGACTATCATGCCCCCGCCTTCGCCCAGGACCATTCCGTCTCTTTCGGCATCAAAAGGGCGGGAGGTCTCACGGGCGGGCCTTTCCTGCCCGGACAGCCCATACAGGGCGCCCAGGGCGGAGAATTCGAGAAAATGCATGTGGGTGAGATTTTCCTCGCCGCCTCCGACGATGGCGGCATCGAGGATGCCGTTGTTGATCATCTGGATGGCGCTGTAGAGGGCGACCAGCGAGGTCGCACAGGCGGCGGAGACCGCGTAGCTTGGCCCCATGAACCCATACCGGTTACAGATGAAGCCGGCGGCTGCGCAGTTGAGCCTGCCCAGGAGGGTGGTGTCGTCCGGGGCCATGCGTCCGGATCGTATCTCTCGCTCGATGGCGCTTTGCTGATCCGAAGTGAGCGCAACAGCCCTTTTTATAGAGCCAACGATATCATGAACATGCCCCCTGATAATCATATTGATGAGGGTCCCCGCCGTCTCGCCCGAGTTTTGGGAGATAAGAACCCCGATCCGTTCGCGCGGGATGTTCGAATCCAGGAGACCGGATGCCTGGATGGCCTTATCGGCAAGCCACATGGTGATTCTGGTGGCTTCGGTCATGGTCCGGAAATCATGGGGAGGAATCCCGAGTTCTTTTCGGGAGATAGGGAAGTCCAGGAAGGCGCCCACCTGGCAGTAGGTCTTGTCCGGAACCTGCGGCCGGGGATCATAATACAGCGAGTGATCCCAGCGCGACGGCGGAACCAGGGTAATCCCGCTCTGCATGGCGAGGCTTGCAGCCCAGACCTCCTCAGGACTGCTTCCCAGTCCATTGAGAATGCTCATCCCGGTGATGGCTATCCGGGTGCCATCGTCTCGGACGGGGCCGACTCGCTGCCGTCCATGGCCGACCCCGGCGGATGGAATTTCCGTGGCTTGCTCCGTCGACCCCGCAAACGGCTGCTGCAGCGAAAGCGTGCCTTCAGCCAGCTGACGATGGAAGGACTGCAGCTGCAGGGGGGTAGTAATGAGGCCGGCGCAGGCCCCGCTCATGAATTGCCCGCGTTCCAGGCAGGCCCGTTCATCCAGCGGCGCCCCGCCTGGTCGATCCAGGCCGCGGGCTGCAGCAAAGAGACTCCCCGCGGTCATCGCTTCCATTCTCGTGCGGAAGGCGTGCTCGTCCTCTCGACTCGCAGCAAACGCCCTTTCCAGGGAGACGACCGCGGCCATTCTCGGGGTTTGCAGGGATCGCACCCGCAGTCCGGTGGCCTGGCCTGACACGATCGTTTCCCCCGGCTTCGCTTCCAGGATCATGCGCTGATAGAGCGCCGTCAGGGCGCCCGTTTCCACGATTTCCCGGGTGGCCAGATAGGCGGTGCCTATCTGAATGGCATCCGCTCCGAGCAGGGCGGCTATGAAGGCGGTCTCCCGATTGAAGATGCCCCCGGCAAGAACCAGGCGGCACTGTTGAAAGAGGGAGGGCTGCAGCCGTTTCAGATCCAGCACCCTTTGCGCCAGGGTCAGGGTGCTATGGCGGCCCACATGCCCGCCGGCCTCGCATCCCTCGCAGATCACGTAGCGAACGCCTGCTTCAAGGGCGAGCCGCAACAGGGCCTCGTCAGGGGCGATATACATGACCTCAATGCCGCATTCCAGCAATTCCCGTAACGGTGAGAGGTCGCCGCCGGCAATCACCACAAAACGGGGCGGGTGTTTCTTTATCCAGGCCAGCTGGATAGCCCGGAAAGGGTTCTCCGCCAGAGAGACGATATTGACTGCATACGGGCGTCCGCCCATGATCTTTGGCAGGCTTCCCAGCCGCAGGTCAAGGGTCTGTGCATCCATCAGACCAAGGGCGATGGTGGGCAACCCGCCGGCCTCGGCAATGCGCAGGGCAAACTCGGGGACATCCGTGATCCAGGACATAGCCCCCTGGATAAAGGGGTATTGGGTGCCCATCTCTGCCGCGACAGGGCTGTTCACAAAGCATTCCCTTTTCTCTTCAGCCAGGCCGCAGAGCTTGTGGATCTCGTCGATAAAGGACCGCACAGCCTCCTCGGTTCCTGTGCCAAAACGCTCGGCAAAGGAGGCGGCAAAGGCGGTTTCCACACCCAGAGGGATGGTCTCTCCCGGGGTGAAGTGGCTGTCAAGAGGATGGATGGCCCCGGTCCGCACCCGGTCTGCAAACAAACGGCGGCTTTCCTCAGTGGTTTCTGTTCCGCACAGCGAACTCTCGTACTGTTTAATCTCCTTGAACGCGATCGAGTTCCCCTTGTTGAAAAGGCGGCACGGAACCTGGAGGTCGAGGCCGACCAGATCAGTGAAATCGAGGCGGAGGTTGGCAATCCGCTGGCGCTGGACCTCATCAATGGCAACCAGATCGGTCAACCAATGGACGCTCTCAAAAACGATCCCCGCGGCCCCGGTGGCCAGTAATGCGGCTGCCGCCTCAGGGGTGGAGACGCCGCCCCAGATGAGGACGTCGACAGGGTGCAATACGCTGGGCAGCATGTCTTTGACTGCCGCATAGAGCGCGAGTGTCGTCTCATTGCCCACAAATCCGGAGGCCTCGCATCCTTTCAAGACGACACGCCCGATTCCCGAGCTATCCGTCAAAAGAGCCGTCAGGAGATCCAGGTCTCCAATGATCGGAAAACAACGGCAGATTTTCGACAATTCCCTCAATCTGTTGAGAAAGGTGGCATCATCGCCCAGGAATACTAGGGGATGGCCTTCAACCCAGATGTTTTCAACCCCTGCTGCTTGCAGCAACGGCTGCCAGGACGGATCCATCAAGGCAGGGGCGGAAATCTTGATATCCCGGACCGGGCCGGCGGAACCTGCTTTTACTAAGAACGAAGAGAGTGCAGCCACCTCCATCAGGGAAAAATCGAAGATGGCTCTGCTCCCCGTTCGCTGCGCCATTTGGCACACCGGCGGAATCATCTCTTCAGGCCGCCAGACGAAAGCAATGATTGGAATCCGATGTTCAAGCAAAATGGCCAAGCCTCCGTTGCAGCGCGATACCTTCGCTTTCAGACATCATAACGACTTCCTGTAGATGCAGTATTTCTTGTGTATTCTGGCACCGGATTCCTCCACCAAAGAGTTGATCGACTCGTTGTCCTCCAAGGTCCAGCCCAACTCCATAGAACTATACTTCCCGTTCTTCCTCACCATTTCATACAGGTGGCGGAAGGCCAGCAGGGGAAATCCCAGTTGGCGGTACTTCTCCTTGACCCCGAAGAGCAATCCCCGCAAGCCGGTAATCTCCTGCCGATAGAGGAGGTACTTCAGCAAACCCGACAGGCCGATGCTCCCGTTGAAGCGCTTGAGCAAGGGGTTGATGTCGGGCAAAACCACGCAGACCCCGACGGGTTCCTCCTCATAATAGATAAAAAAAGCCAGGTCCGGATCCGCGATTTCCACCATGCTTTTTCCTATCTCCCGTATCTCATGATCGCTCAAGGGGACATAGCCCCAGTTTTCGGACCAGCAGTCGTTGAAGATCTCTCTGACCAGGGCAAGTTCAGGAACCGGATCCTTGAGTCGAAAGGCCCTGATGTGGACCCCTTTTTTCCGGGCTACCCGTTCAGCAAGACTCTCCATCCATTCGGGAAGCCGGTACTTCCCATCGATAATGAAGGAAAACAGGTCTTTTTCTTTGCAGAAACCGCATGATTCGATCAGTCGCGGATAGTACGGCGGATTGTAGGTCATCATCAAGGCTGGCGGAAAATCAAAGCCGTCAATGAGCAAACCCGCCTCGTAATTGATGGAAGGGTTGAGCGGGCCTCTCACGAAGGTCATCCCTTTCCGGCGAACCCACGTTTCCACGGACGAGAAGAGGGCTGACGCGGCCTCCGGGTCGTCGACGCATTCGAAGAATCCCCAAATGCCCATCTGTTCGCGGTGGAACTCGTTATGATGGCGATCTATGATCCCCGCGATCCTGCCCACTGTTTTCGAACCCCGTCGAGCCAGAAAGAGGATACGTTCGGAAAATTCCCAGAAAGGGTGGCTGCCGGGATCCAGCATCCGACCAACATCTTTTTTGAGTGGGGGGACCCATAAGGGGTACTCAGCATAAATTTTCCAAGGCAGGTCAATGAAGTCCTTGAGCTCCGATCTGCTTGCCGCCGTAATGATCTCAATGCCGGCCATTATTGCTCTTTTTCAAAGGTTGAACATCGAAATATTCCGACAGTATTGCTATAGCCAATTTTCTTTTCTATACCAGGCAGCGGTTAATGCGGATCCCTGGGCAAGAGCAATCCGCGGCTCGAAACCGAGCATGGCCCTGGCCTTGGCAATGTCGCACAGCCAATTCTTACAACGTATTTCCCTAACCTTGCCGCGGCTCATGAGGGAAGGTTTGCCGGTGACTCTGGCAAAAAATTCTGCAATACAGCCCACACCGGGGAGCAACTGTTGGGGGAGGCGGAGCTTCAGTGCGCGTTTCTCCATCGCTTGCTCAAAGATGTCGCCGATTTCCTCCATCCGGTAGTCGTGACCATCAGACACAAAAAATATTTCCCCGCTTTCTGTTGGGGTCTCAGCAGCCAAGAGCATCGCTCGGACCAAGTCCTCAACATAGCACATGCTGATGTATTGATCGTGGTCGGCGAGACAAGGCTTGATGTTCTTGGAGAGGCATTTAAAAAGAGGAAAAAAACCTTTATCCCTGGGCCCATAGACGGCACAAGGCCGCAGGATGAGGAGAGGCAGCTCATGGGCCTGGGATAAGGCCAATTGCTCCCCCAGCAGTTTGCTTTTCCCATAGGGCGAGACCGGTTCGCAGGGGTCGGATTCGTTTTTCTTCCCATCGCTCGGACAGGGGCCTGCTGCTGCCTGGCTCGAAAGATAGATAAATTTTTGGACACGGGTCTTGTTTTCGATGCAGGCCTGGACGAGGTTTTCCGTGCCCAGTCCATTGACCTCAAAGAACGTTTGTTCTTTGACGGCCATGGTTGCTCCGGCAAGATGGAACACCCGATCGACATCCTGCACAGCTTGGCGCAGAGATTCCTTCTCTTGGCAATCCCCGACGGTAAACTCAACCGGCAAATTCTTTATCCACCCTAACGGGCTTGTATTCCGAACAAGGCATCGGACCTGGGCTCCTTGTTGCACAAGGGCTTCCACCAGATGGCTGCCGATAAATCCTGTCGCTCCTGTAACCAAAGCCTTCAATGATCATTCCCTCGATGGA
Source organism: Desulfobulbales bacterium (assembly GCA_038205495.1). Lineage (GTDB taxonomy): Bacteria > Desulfobacterota > Desulfobulbia > Desulfobulbales > Desulfobulbaceae > Desulfobulbus. The sequence goes on along the minus strand of JBBRBT010000037.1, from coordinate 11,328 downwards.
TGATTATTAGATTTCCTTAGTGTTTTGTAGAACATACACCTGGTTACATGTCAAGGAGGCAGGGGCAGCAACAGCCGATGAGGAGGATCGGCGCAGGTGACATTGAGCAGCCGTCATTGCTCTTCAAGAACCCGGCGGCAGACATGGGCGATGTTCAAAGCCGCCGAGTCATTCTGCAGAGGCATCAGGCGGGTCAAGGTGTCCCTGTCCAAGTCACAGTATGTTTCCTTCCCCAGCGCCACCCCGACAAAGGCGGTCGACGAAAACCGAGTGATCAGGGCATCGCAGTTCGCGATCATTTCCTCCGCACTCCCGGTCGTGAACACCATGGCATTCGGCGCGTGCGTTCGTATTTCCCGGGTGGCGCGCTCGACATTTTCGTTCGGGTGCAGTTTGAAGAGAAGCTGCCGCCCCCCGGCGATCTCCACCGCCTTGCGGATGAAGGCCTCGCGATCCTCTCGCCGGAATACCTCCCTCAGGTTAGTCGTGCAGGCCAGGACATAGTGGCTGTAGGGAAAGTCGTTGGTGCAATATTGCCGACAGTTATCAAAATTGGGTATTCCGGTCACCACGATTTTCTCCGGAAGCGCACCTCTTTGGATGAAAAAATCACGATATCCCTCACTGGCGACACAAAAAGCCCGGTATGCATTACTCAGACCGGTCATCCCGGTATCCGCCATCCACCGAGGCAGGAATCGGAGGCGCTTGACGAGCTGAAACAAGAGGGTATCCTGGTCGATAATTCCTTCCTGAACCAGCACGATCCGGTTGTCGCGAATATTTTTCTGGAGATAGACGTCCGTGCAGGTGACCACCAGGTCGTAGGACCCATTCTTTCCCTGGTAGTCGATATGCAGGCCATGATCCTGCAGATAGGTCCGACAGCGATCGACCATCTTGTTACCGGCGATTGTGAATTCGATCAAGCCGAGCCTGCGCAGCATCTCATCAAAGCCGTGGCAGTAGAAAGGCGAGAAGGATTGCTCGTAATCGGAAAGATGCCTGGAAATCTGGTGCATTTGCGTGGTTTGATTAATCGAACCACAGAGGAAGAGGATCCTTTTTCTCATTTGCACCCCGTACCCTTGTTGAGTAAAGCGCCACAAAACAAAATAATGTCGATTACCGCCATGAAAGCACCACTGGCGTATGGGAGAGTTTGTCCGTGATGATCCGGATAGTTTTCGGTCGCGGGTTAACAAGAAAGAACTCCGCACTCAGTCCGATCACAGGTAAGTCACATTCATGATCGGTGTAGGTCGCATCCCAAGGGGGCGGGTAACCCCGTTGGGTGAGCATGGGAATTTTACGGGGTCCATAACAATGCTCATGAGCCCCCATGCCCCACATGAGCGGCTTGAGTGACGATCCCACCAGTGGAATATGGGCAAGGCCGCTTCGGTCGAGAAATTCCCGGGCCAGCACTTCGAGCGATCCCGTGGCGACCACAACACGATGCCCTTGTTCAATATGATGATTCAATTGGCGTATTGCATCCTGCAGGACCAGCGGCTGCCGCCGGGCAACGATCATCTCAGTTACATGCATTTTGGCGAGTGCGCTGATAGTGTCGTGAGACCGTCCCAACGTTGCCGTCCATACGGCAAATTTAACCGGCAATGCACGTGTTTTTTTGTTGAGCAGAAGCGGGGTGAGGAAGGGGATTGACGCTATGACGAGCATCATTCGCCACGGACCGCGCATCAGGAGCCAACGAAAAAATCGAACTGAAGAATCCCAAGTTGTCAGGGTGTGATCAAAGTCGTAAACGATTGTCTGAAATGTATCCATGCTCCTTCCAAGTACCTTGTCATCTGCGGCCGGCGGGTTGATTTCCCCTGCGATGCTTACTCGCAGATCCATTGGTTCTTTTCGAACTCATCGACCCAGTCAAGCACCTCATAATGCCATTTTAAAAGAACAAACCCGAAGAAAAATTCGTCGAATCCGTAATCGCGTATTAGCGCCTCCTCAATGTCTTTGCGCAGTGCGGCCTTATCGAACCGTTTGCCGCAGGCAGCATCGCGTATTACTAAGGCCGACATAAGTGCGCCGGTGCGGTGCGATCCTCTCATGCAGTGAATGTACACCTTGGTCCCCGCCGTCGTATCTTTGACAAGCCGGTCGAACGCCCTCCTGAACACAGGGTTGGCGGAAAAAGTGGCAAAAGGCGACGCAAGGATTTTGTATTGCACACAATTCATGCCGTAGGCGGAGCAGGAGGTGTCATCATCATGATGCAGCGCCTGCAAACTCATCAGAGTCTTTACCCCCAACTGCGCAAGGAACTTGTAATCGTCGCTGCCTCGGAGATAGGGGCCGATGAAGACCAAGCCTTCAGGCGCCATGCCGGCCTTTTCACTCCAAAGCGCCACTCCAAATTTTTTTATCCGAGTATTTTTCCGTAATTGGTCCAACACCTCCTGTTTAGAAGGAATGGGAACCGGCGGCGCGGGCGGATTTATCGACGCATAAGATGGTGTACTGTTCAACGCGTTGGGGTCCCGCGTTCTCCCGATATCCACCGCGAAAGCAGCTCCCGCGAGGCACAGCACCACTGATAGCGCTGCAATCGATGAGACAAGATGTCTCATATCCCCAATATGATAGGTCCTCATCCCTCACCTGTCTTCCGCAACATATCGCAAGATACTTTCAATCAATACTTCACGTGGAAACGCGTTGTGGCCGACCAGGCGCCTCCAAAAAGGATGACCTGAGCGGTTGAAAGCAGTGGCGACGGCCCAATGATCGCCGTTAAGATAACCCAGGAGCGTACTGCCTGGGATCACCGCATCCTGGATCAGCACCTGGCCATCGTTGCGCGGGTCAATCTGTGAGAGAACCGCGTGAAAGGGCTTTAATGCCGAGGCGGTCCGCTCTGGGGGCACGGATGCCGCTAATGAATAATATCTCACCGATTCCGGCAAACGATGCCGACTGAGCCAGGCGAATTGCTCCTTCCGGCTCAGACTGCGAACACCATTCCCATCCCCCGGCGGACAATCACGGTAAGGAACTTCCTTCAAGAGAGCCTCATAGGTCCCCGCAAGTTTATCGGCAATGGGAGTACCTGCTACAACACCGGCAACACTCACAAGAGCGCGAAGGTTTCGAGGCACTTCCGAGAAGAGCGCTAGGGCATGCAGCGTATCCGTCACACCCTTCGAGTAGGCGACCACGATTATATCTCTGCTTGTGGCCTTGCTCATCGCCTTCAATTTTTCATAAACAAACTGGCCGTTGGCGTCCGTTGAAGACCGTCCTGGAGTCACGATCACTTCCAGATCGTCATAGCCAAGTCTGCGCAAGTATGAATAGCCGTCGGTTTCGGGACGATAACCCTCATAATAGAGTCCATCGCTGAACGGCAGCAAATGATCGGAAATACATTCGCCAAAAATTCCGGTGACAATCACCACTTTCATCAAGTTTGGTGGACCGAGCGGGATCGGTCTGCGTGTATGTACCGATGTTGGTTCAGCAAGATCTAAAAGGGACTCGGAGCACGGCCTCCAGTCAGGATAAAAACCCATTCTGGCCTCAGTCACTGTACAGAGGATCTCCCGGAACCGCTCGCGTCCATCGATTATGCTTTTAGCTCCTATCGGGGATAGAACCGCAGGCGGATCACGATCGCTATATTTGATAAGCGGTGCCGAACATGCGCTGAGCAAACAGGCAATTAAAATAAGTTCAGTGCTACGATAAACGCATTGAAACACTCTCAAAACTAATACTCCAATACCAAGTGGGGGCCCCCGGCAAATAAGTAAGGAAACAACCCTAACCTGATCTGGCGTAACGCAGGGACATAATCCGGGATCTCGCAGTTGTATTTTGCAAGATTTCCGCGAAGGATCGAATCTAACTCAGGAATTCGGCACGTGCAGGAGCAGCGGTTTCAAGCGATCCATGAAAGCAAAAATCATCTACCAAAAGAGTCCCGGCATGAATTCCAGATTCGCGATGAGAACTGTTCGCCCAAGGAATGGGTGCTCATAAGGGGGCCTGGGTAAACTGCAACGCTGAAATTAGCCTGGCTGAAATTAACCTGCTGGCCGATATGCAGCCCTCTTTAAAAACGCACTTTATTCGTTTCTTTATCCTTGGACCCTAAAGAGCGCATTTCACGTTATGCATTCCTTTCTTTCCAATTCCTATGCCAAGTCGGCATCTCTCCAGACATCCCTAATTATCAGTTTGAAATTATATGATTATTTTCTAAAATTGGATTGGCATGGCTATTCTTAGCTGGCATGCAAAAAAGGTCACATTTAGCCATCGGTTAAATATGACCTTTTTTGCAGTGGGAAACGAGGGAGGTCCCGAATGTGACCAATTGGTAAATATCCGTAAAATACAGCCTGTTAGACGAATTGATGTCCAGCGCTGAAAATCGGCACGGAGATTGCCATTATTAAGAGTAGCTGTGCCGGGCACCATAAGAACGAAAAAGAGAGAGATTGAAAGGTTCAGTTCAAGGTTCGATGCGTTGACACCGACCACGCCAATGGAATCTCTTGTCATGTCAATCAGAAGAGATTTAGTGGGTGCACAATACAGGGCACAATTAACAAACAATTATTTAAAAACATTTAACAGGAGATAAACATGAACTACGAAGATCGCGACACTTTAGGAATGTATAAAAGTACTACAAATAATGGACCTGCACCGCCCCTGATGGGCGCCAACACGCTTATTGGTAATAATGTCTACAATCATGATGGTGAAGACATCGGTGATATCAAAGAAATTATGTTGGACATGCGAAGCGGCAAAGTGAGATATGCGGTCCTGTCCTTCGGTGGCTTCTTCGGTATAGGAGAAAAGCTTTTCGCAGTCCCGTGGGCGGCGTTGACGCTCGATACAGAAAACAAGCGCTTCTTGCTTAAAATTGAGAAAGATATCCTCGAAAATGCACCGGGATTCGATAAAGACAAATGGCCGAACATGGCAGACCAAGCATGGACTAAAAAAATTCATTCATACTATGGGGTGGAACTGGACCCGGACGCAATTTCAGTCTCGCCTGTGTAATGTATCAGAGGGCATTAGGAATATCGCAGTGAGCAGGTGCGCCAACATTTTTATCGCAACTTTTATGGCTTTCGAAAACCCGCATAGGGCAGGTTTTCGATATTCAACAAACCTGGAGGATAGAAAATGAAACGTTTAATGGTAATGCTTTCCATGGTCGCGGTTCTTCTCTTTGCAACCCACGCTTTTAGTGCGGACAAAGAGGCTATCAGTAAAAATGTGGATGAAGTTGTTGCTGCCATTAATGGTGGCAAGGGGGCTGCAAGCTTTACCCCCGATGCGTACACGCCATATGCGTTTATCATGGAAGCAGAAGGGAAACTCATAGTGCATCCAACATTGGCCGGGAAGGATCTGAAAGTCGAGGGTATGCCAATCTATGAGGCAATAAAGGCAGCAACGCCTCAAGGAGAATGGGTTAAATACGTATGGAAAGAAAAGGAGAAAAATACCTACATAAAAAGGACAAGCAACAATCTTATTGTAGGGAGCGGATATTAATTAGTTAATAATATAGTTGGTTATTTATTACAGGGATTCCATATGGAATCCCTATTTCTTGCTATAGCTCAGTGTGGGGGGCGGCTGATGTTCGACGTATCTCAGATCATATTGCCTGCGAATATGGCTGTTGATGAAGCCTCCGATTAACCACGGTACTCATAATGACGGCCCGTTTCGTTTCGATTCACACGTCACCCACTGAACATTGGCACCATGGCCCTGTTTTTCTTCAATGGCAGAAAGTCGGCCATCTCAAATCAACCGTGCACTACACATGGCACTAACGAACTTAATTCAAAGGATTTTTATCTTAGGTCACGCGATTATTGTCGGCTTCTTCCTGTTTTGCGGTTTTGCCTTGATTATCATGGCTGGCATGGAACTTTGGAACGGACTTGGGGTGCCTGAACACCTCTCACTGCGAGACCGGTTTGATGCAATATTGGAGAGTATAGGGCTGCTGACGATCGCTGTGGCGGCACTCGAATTGGGTCAGACTGTTATCGAGGAGGAGGTTGTAAGAAGGGCACAAATGAGCTCGCCAACGCGCGTACGTCGCTTCCTATCGCGCTTTCTGATCGTGGTCGTGGTGTCGCTGGCGATCGAGTGCTTGGTGGCCGTGTTCCAACTCATGCACAAAGCACCAGCGTTGTTGCCCCAAGCGGCAACGATAGGCGTAGCAGCTGCAGGCTTACTGGTTGCTTGGGGATTCTTTTTGAGACAGAATAAGAGCGTCGAAGAACTCGAGCCCGAGGCGATGGCTGTAGCGAAAAGCGAGGATCATAAGGTGTGAGCAATCCTTAAGAGATGGAATCAAGTGCTAATACAGGCACCACCTTTTCCCTTTACCTCCTTGCTTCAGCAGTTCAGGCCGAACATATAACGACGGTGGGAGAGGCGGAGTTCATCGCAGGCAAGGGCAAGATACTGGTCATGGATGATGACGAGGTAGTGCTTCAGGTCGTCGAAACCATGCTGAACCATCTTGGATACCATGTTGAACTTGCTGTAAACGGTGAAGAGGCCATCGCAAAATATATCAATGCCCAGCAATTAAATCGGCCTTTTGACGCCGTCATTATGGATTTGATCGTACCCGGCGGCATGGGGGGAAAGAGGCCATCCAGAAACTTTTGGCCATTGCCCCTCAAGCCAAAGTAATCGTTTCCAGCGGATACTCCTACGACCCGGTTATGGCTGATTACCAAAACTATGGTTTCAGAGGCGTCATTGCCAAACCGTATCATCTGCAAGAATTGAGTGAATTGATGCAGCAGCTACTGCACGATTAAACCAGACCATCTCAAATCATTAAGGAGGGAAATCATGGCCAAAGAAAGACTGGTCGTTATCGGCGGGGATGCTGCGGGGATGAGCGCCGCAACCCAGGCAAAGCGGCTTCGGCCCGAGCTAGACATCGTCGTCTTTGAGCGGAGTCCCCACACCTCTTTTTCCGCCTGAGGGATCCCCTATTATGTCGGCCGGGTCGTCGACACGGAAGAAAAGCTCATTGTTCGCACCCCGGAAAAATTCCGGGAACAAGATGGCATCGAGGCGAGAGTTCTGCACGAGGTGGAGGATATTAATGCAACAGGGAAAAAGATTCGTATCCGCGATCTAAAGAGCGGTAGATCTGCCTGGGAGCCCTATGATCAGCTCCTGATCGCCACTGGCGCGGTGCCGCTCTGCCCGGAACTTCCCGGTGCCGATGCCGTCGACATCTGCGGGGTAAATACCCTCGCAAGCGGCCTGGAGATACGCAGACGTCTCGACCAAGGGGGGATTACAAAGGCGGTAATCGTTGGCGGTGGCTACATCGGCCTGGAGATGGCTGAAGCCCTGCTGATGAATGGCCTGGAAGTTTCCCTGATCAGTAGGCCCTCTCAGGTGATGGCGACCCTCGATGAGGACATGGGGGTACTGGTCTCCCAGGCACTGCGGGATGCGGGCGTTACCCTCTATCTGGGTGAGGAGCTCACTGCGTTTGAGACAACAGCCGGTAAGGTGACCGGGATTGTCACTGATAAGCGAACCCTGCCGACCGATATTGTGATCCTTGGCCTCGGCGTGCGCCCCAACACGGCGCTTGCCGCAGCGGCCGGTATCCCTCTTGGGGAGAACGGGTCGATCCGAGTGAACGAGCGGATGGCAACAGAAATTGATGGTATCTGGGCGGCTGGCGATTGCGCGGAGTCGTTTCATCTGGTGAGCCGCAAACCTTTCTATATCGCCCTTGGTACCGTTGCCAACCGCCATGGCAGAGTAGCGGGAATCAACCTGGGAGGCGGCTATGCCACGTTTCCCGGAGTAGTGGGAACTGCCGTTACAAAAATATGTCAGGTGGAAGTCGCACGTACCGGTCTTCAGGAAAAGGAACTCAAGAAGTTGGGCGTCGAGTGGGTGAGTGCCATCATCCAGAGTCGTACCAAGGCGGGGTATTATCCCGGTGCAGGGCAAATTACCGTAAAGGTGCTGGCCGAGCGAGGGAGTGGTCGCCTGCTGGGAGGCCAGATCGTCGGCATGGAAGGTTCGGCCAAGCGAATCGACACCCTGGCAACCGCTCTTCATGCCAGCTTCACGGTGGAGGAGATGATTAATCTCGACCTTGGCTACGCTCCCCCTGTTTCACCGGTCTGGGACCCGGTCGTGACCGCTGCTCGTGTAGTGGCCAAGAAGCTCTAGTCTCAATGAAAAGGCAAATGATCAGTAATTCTTTATATTTTACGGAGGAAGCATGAAAGCTTTAATTATAAGTGCGGATAATTTTGAAGACTCTGAGTTGCTCGTGCCCTACTACCGGCTCAAAGAGGCGGGTGTTGAAGTGACAGTGGCCTCCCTTTGTGGCGGTGGAGCCATCAAAGGCAAACACGGATACGAAGTGGTCGTGGACAAGACCCTTGATGAGGTCAACCCGGATGACTATGCAATCTTGGTCCTGCCCGGAGGGGCGGCACCGGCTGTGGTGAGAAAAGAGTCGCAGGCGCTTGAGATAGCTCGAAGCTTTTTTGCAGGCAACAAACCGGTGGCCGCCATCTGTCACGGACCGCAGATTTTGATCAGTGCCGGTTTGTTAAAGGGGCGGCGTGCCACCTGTTACCTGTCGGTGGCGGATGAACTCAAAGAGGCTGGCGCGCTCTATGAGGACCGGGAGGTGATTGTTGACGGCAATCTGGTTACCTCCCGGCAACCGGCTGATCTCCCTGCATTCATGCGCGAAATCATGAAATTGCTTGGACAGTAGCTTGATGAGATGTGCAATCTCCAAGGTGACAACCCTGACTTTGCTTCTGACCTGTGCCTGCGCAACGGTACTGCTAGGCTGTCGGTCCGATAATGCCGAGGTCGGATCAGAAGGGTCACCTGATGGCCGTGTTGCCATCCCCCATGGATACGTGGCCCGACTGGAGCAGGTGCATGACGGCCAGTTGATCGGCTTCGGCCCCTTCGTCGGCTATTATTTTCGACCGGAGGACCCCAGGGATCTGAGCCGGTTGCGATTTGTCTGTTTCAACGAAAACAGGTTCTACAGTTCGGACATGCCCGACGGTGCCAAGCTCTACGAAGGAACGGCGGTACTGGCGACCCTGCCCGCTGCCGAGTTCGTCATCCCCATTCAGGAAAGGATCAATCCGGTCTATTTTGAGGAAGCACCCGAGGGTTGGCGTGACACCCGGCCGGAGCCCCAGGATGAATTTGTCCATTTTCACTCCGGCTACAGCGGTATCGGGCCGGTGCTGACCGGATACTGGATTCGCCATGTGACGGTCTCCCCATTCACCTATGACATGGGTGGGCGCGTCGGCAAGGAGAGTCCGCTGTATCACAAGGTTCACAAGGGACCGGACCGGGACTTTGCCAGGATCATAGAATTTGACAGGGGACCGGAAGTGAAGAATTGACCACTATCTTTCCGGACCGACGCAAACGCATTGAATGCAAGAGAGAAGAGGACGGAAAAAGACATGGAAAAGAGCAAACCGATTCGTTACGTGACGATTGCCGCGATTTTGCTGCTCGGCGTCTACTGGTCGGCGGCTTCGGCAATCAGCGGCGGAGAGTACCCCAACACCGGTTTCCTGGCTACCGGCGAGTGGCTGAAATCCCACAAGGGGGATGCGTCCCTTATGATCGTCGATGTCCGAACGGACAAAGACTTTGATGGCAAACTGATCCCCGGCGCCATTCGCATGCCCTGGTCGCAGTTCCAATACAGTGATCCCGTCAGCAATATGGGCGAGGTGTTCGTGGGCATCGTCCGTGCCCAGCAACTGCTCGGCGAGCATGGCATCGCCCGGAACGACACCGTGGTACTCTACGATTCGGTGAAACAGGATGGGGGCGCCACCAGCTCCTATATCTTCTGGGTGCTCGACCTGCTGGGTCACAAGAACATCAAGGTGCTGGAGCGGGGCATCGACGGCTGGATCGATGCCGGTGGCGAAACGACATCTGCAGCTCGCAAGGCCGAGGGGCTCCTCTACCAGACCCCGTCGGCAGAGATCAACCTGCGTAAATGGGTGAAGGCCGACTACATAATGCCGCGGCTCGGTGATCCCTATTATCAAATCCTCGATGTCCGGTCCCGGGAAGAATACCTGGGGGAAAAACCCAATGTCGCGCTGGACGGCATGGTGCTCAAGTTGGGACATGTCCCGACCGCATACAACATCAACTACACCAGCAACTGGACCAGTCTCGACAGCAAGGCGTTCAAGCCGTACGCAGAATTGCAGGAACTGTACAGCGGCCTGGATTCCGGCAAGGCGGTCATCACCTACTGTCATTCGGGCCGACGGGGATCATTCGGATATTTTGTCCTGCGGCTCATGGGCTTTACGGATGTGCGGCTCTATGAACTCTCCTGGATGGAATGGGGCAACAAGCGCCTTTTCTACCCTGTTGAAACCGCAGAACACGTCTTCAAGGACGCGGCCTCGTCGGCGACGACAGCCACACCCGCCACCTCCGGCAGTGGAGGAAAGACTAATCGGAAAAGCGGCGCAGCCACTCAATCCGGAGGCGATCGCAGTGCCAAAAGCGGCTACGTCTCCTGCGGAGGATGAGCCCCATGGAACACACTAATAAACAGCACACTCCCTATTGGCATTGGATTCCGGCGGCCTTTGCCCTGTCGGGCATCATCGTCTTTATCTTCGCCACCTACGGGCCACCGGCCTCGTCCAGCGGATTTGTCAGCACCCTCAAAGGCTTTCTTGAATGGGTGGCGCCGGACTACGTCGCAGCCAAGGCCCACTACAAGGCCATTCCCGGCCCCGGTTCGTGGCTTTTTGCTTTTGCGCTGGGCATGGCCATCGGCGGCTTTGTCGCCGGACGGACATCGAAAGATATCCCGGTGCGCGATATGCCGCCGATCTGGAAGCGGCGGTTTGGCGACAGCCGGGTAAAACGATACGCCGCCACTTTTCTCGGCGGATTCCTGATTCTCTTCGGATCGCGGCTGGCCGGCGGCTGTACCTTGGGGCTTTTCATCTCCGGGTCGACCCAACTGGCTATCAGCGGCTTGTATTTCGGCGTTGTCATTTTTGCCGTGGCGATGCTCACCGCCCGGCTGCTCTTCGGCAAAGTCGCGGAACAGGAGGAGATCCAATGACACTAATTTGGTTGGGACTCTTTTCGGGTATTGCCTTCGGGTTTGTCGTTCAGCGCGTCGGCGCCACCGATGCCCATCGGATGGCCCGATCGCACCTGATGCTGGACGCGGATATTCCTCGTTTTATGCTCCTGGCGGTAGCCTTGTCCGCCGTGGGCCTCTTCGGG
>JBBRBT010000036.1:0-38901 GCA_038205495.1 Desulfobulbales bacterium | reverse complement strand
GGTCACACCCCTCCTGGGTTGTCAAGAAAAAATGCATTTTCTCGTTTAAAATTATGTGTGTAAAATCAACATATTGTATTTATTGACCGCCAGTTGCGGTCGGCAAAGTTTGCGAAATATTGTTCTTGAAACCACGTGACTGCTGAGGTTTCGGATATAGCGGGAATGGCTGCCTAAAACCCGATTATCCAAACTCAAACGATTCCAGCTCCCGATCCTGGTGGAGGAGCGACAGGTTCGCAAGGCGCAGGCGGAGCCGCCAAGTGGCGAGGAATATCGGATCATCAAGGAATTCATTGAGGTCCATACTTCCCGGAGCATTGCCGCCGATGATCATCTCGAGATCGACGCAGCTCTCGACTCCCTGGACAAGGTCAGCCTGCTCGTTTTTCTCCAGAAAACCTTTGGTGTTAAGATCGCCGAAGACAAGCTGATGCTGCACCCGACCCTGCGTCTGCTGAGTGCCTTCATCCAAGAGAAAAAAGAAAAGATCGCCGTCGAGTTGATCAATTGGCGCGATATTCTCCGGGAACGGGTCGATAGGGCCCTGCCACGCACCTGGTTCACCACTAACCTGATCAAAAACTTGAGCCGCATATTTTTTGCCTGCTACTTCCGCTTTCGGGCCGAGGGCCGGGAAAATATTCCGGAAACACCCTGCATCCTGGCCCCCAACCACCAGAGTTTCATTGATGGTCTCTTTGTCGCCGCTGGATTGAAAAACGCGCTGATGCAGCGGACCTTCTTTTATGCCAAGGCCAAACATCTGCCACACCGTTGGCTGCGGTTTTTGGCCGACCATAACAACGTCGTGGTCATGGATATCAACGCCGATGTCCGCCAGTCGATCCAAAAGGTGGCCGCTCTGTTGCAGAGCGGTAAAAATATCATGATTTTTCCGGAGGGGACACGCACCATCGACGGTACCCTCGGCGAATTCAAAAAGACCTTTGCCATTCTCAGCAAGGAACTCAATGTACCGGTGGTTCCGATAACTATCAGCGGCGCCTACGAGGCCCTGCCCACAGGCCGCATCCTGCCCCTGCCTTTCCGACGAATTTCCGTACGATTCAACCCGCCGGTTTTCCCGCAGGACCACACCTATGAAAGTCTCAAGGAATTGGTTTACCAACGGATCAAAGACTTCCGGTAAGAAACTCTCCGGTTGCTGCTTACTGGTGGCGATTCGATCAATATCTTTTTTTCGCATCAAAAATGACGCGGGAAAAAATCAAAAACCCTTCAAATATCTCTGTATTCAACCCCCGAAAAGGCTTGCAAGAGAAGGGCTTCATCCGAAAAAGTCACTTTTCTTTTGCTCGTGCAATTGTCTCTAAACAAACTGGCAACGCCTGGAAGTAGCGAGAAAAATATTCCCTTTCGGGAAATATCGCTGTATTTTTATATGACTTTCATCATCCTGTTTTATTGAGACTTGGTTTCTTACTTAAAAACAATTCTGCATGTGGCATACGCAACTTCTAAACCAGGCCTTCTGCAAGTTTTAGCACCTCAACATAGGAGATCGATATGGCAACAGCTCCCGCCACCCCTGACCTGGCTACCGCTTCCGACACGGGCATATCCACTACGGACAACAAAACCAACGATACCACCCCAACCTTTACCGGCACGGGCCTGACCGCTGGCTACAAAGTGCAGGTGTTCAAGGATCTAAACGATGACGGCATCCTTGATAGCGGCGAACTGCTGGGATCGGCCACTGTTGCCGCAGGGGGCACATGGTCCGTCACTCCGGCGACGGCCATGACAGCAGGGACATACAATATCAAGGCAAATGTGGTCGATAAAGCCGGCAATGTCTCGGAGGCCTCCGAGGCGTTGAGCCTCACCCTCGACACCATTGCCGCAGCCCCAACAACGCTAGACCTGGTTGCCGGTTCAGACTCCGGCACCAACACCACCGACAACATCACCAACGATACCACCCCAACCATCACCGGCGTAGCCGAGGCCGGAGCCACGGTCAAACTCTATGAAGGGACCACCGTGCGGGGTACAACCGTGGCCGATGCCACCACCGGTGAGTGGAGCATCACCAGCTCGGCACTCACCAGCCAGGGCGTGCACTCGTTGACCGCAAAACAAACCGATATCGCGGGCAACACCTCCCCAGCCTCGGCAATATTGGCGGTCACCTTGGATTCGGTCGCACTGGCCCCCACTGCCCTGGATCTCGCCACCCTTTCCGACCTCGGCACAAGCTCCACCGATAACCTCACCAGCGACACTACCCCAACCATCACCGGCAAGGCCGAGGCCGGGGCTGTCGTGGAACTGTTTGACGGCAGCACTTCCCTGGGAACAACAACCGCTGATAATCTCGGCGCCTGGAGCTTCACCAGCCTTGATCTCGATGACGGTGCCCACGTCCTGACTGCAAAGCAGACCGACAAAGCGGGGAATCTCTCGCCTGCCTCAACGGCCCTCACCGTCACCATCGACAACCACGAAGACGCCCCCGCTGCACCTGATCTAACCGCCGCGTCGGATACAGGCGCTTCCAACACCGACGACATCACCACCGACACCACCCCGACCTTCACCGGATCAGGCTTGCATGTCGGCGACAAGGTGCAGGTGTTTAAGGACATTGACAATGATGGCATCATTGATACAGGCGAACTGCTGGGCACAGCTACCGTCGCTGCAGGCGGTACATGGAGCCTCACCCCGGCCACAACCATGTCTGCTGGCGATTACAGCATCAAGGCAATCGTCACCGATACCGCCGGTAATATCTCGAAGGCCTCAGAGGGCTTGGACCTTACCATCCTTGGGTTGGAGGACACCCCCCCAGGACTCACCAGCGCCACTATCAACGGTACGGTATTGACCCTGACCTTTGATGAAATAATGGATGGTACCCATCAACCTTCCACCAGTTATTTTCAAGTAACGGCGGGTACGAATAAGATGTCCTATCCTGTTTCCGACATCGCTATTAACGGAAACACTGTTATGCTGACCTTGGTCAAGCCAGTTTCTTCCTCAGATGCAGTCACAGTTAAGTACGCCGACCCAACGACTGGCAATGATGCTTATGCCCTGCAGGATCGCTCCGGTAACGATGCTGCATCCATCGGCAGCACCACTGCCTACGCCGTCACTAATCAGACGGCTGAAGGAGCGGATACCGTGTTCAGGTTCGGCACCCTCAAAATTACCGAAGGGACCAATGCTGCCTTTACCTTTACCTTCAGTAAAAATATTAAGGGCGTAGCCGCCGCCGGATGGACCCTGCTCTTGAACGGTACCACGCCCATGACGATCAACAGCGCCACATCAACAATCAGTGGCAACACCCTGACACTGCACACCAGCAACACCTTCTCCCCCACCGACTATGTAAAAATAACCTACACGGGTACGGGCTTTACCGATATGTACGATAATCCCTTCCTGATGAATGGTTATGATGCCTATATTCTCGGTGGCTCCGGCGCTAACACCATGAATCTTGAACAAATGGCAGGCTATGATACTGAGAAATGGAATGTAAACAGCTACTTCGGTAATGATATCCTCACTGGTGGCTACAAGAAGGATACGCTCAGCGGCAGCAGCGGAGCTGACACTATCTACGGAGCCGGATCAAACAATGGGTCAGACAACATCTACCTCACCGATGGCAATATACGAGCCACAGACACGGTGGTGATCAAATTAGATGATTTGAATGATGGTGCCCCGAAAATCTTTGACTTTGACGTATCAAATGCTGGCGGCACAAATAACGACCGCCTGGACCTGCCTTCCAACACTATTGCCGCTGATACGACGACCTTGATAAAGGGTATTGATGTCGGCGCATTGGCACAACATAGTATCAATAAAGGCATCATTACCTTCTACAACAGCACCGGTATGGCAATTTCCATCAGGGATGGGGTGAATACCGAAGATGCGTTAGCCTATATGGCAAAAAACATTACCACTCCTGGCACGACGGTAGCCGTTGCCTATGATAGTGATGGTAATGGCAACAACGACAGCCTGGCTGTGTTCCAACAGGGTGGAGGGGATGAGGTAGATGATATTCTGGCGACTCTTGTGGGTGTTAACGGGGTCACTCTGGGGACAACGGCGGGGCAGAACGTGGTGCAGATTGTTGATAGTCAGCAACCTTTCGTCAGTAGTGCCTCTCTTACCACCGGTGCCAATGCTGCCCTCGTCATGAACTTCACTGAAAAAATTACAGCCACTAGCGGCGCCGGATGGACCTTGCTCAAAAACGGTACCACTGCTATGAGCGTGACCGGCATAAGCGGATCAGGCAGCAATACCCTGACGCTCCAGACCAGCACCACGCTTGCCGCCACCGATTATGTGCTCATCTCCTACAACAGTGCCACCGGGAACATCGTTGATGCCTCCAACAACAAGGCGGAGGATATCTTACCCGGAGTTGCGATAGGTGGCTCCGCAGACACAGTTATCAATCTCACCGGCAAGAGCGGTGCTTACACACTCTATGACCCGAACGGCGGCAATGACACCCTCACCGGCACGGCCGACGACAATTTTATAATTGGGGGACTAGGGGCGGACATTCTCAATGGCGGCGAGGGCTCAGACGAGTATAAATTTTTTCAGGGTGATTCACCAATCGTAACTTTGAACGCCGGAGCGGACGGAATTCTCAACACCGGCGACACCTTCAACTTTGTTAGCGGCATGGCTGATATCATCAGCGGCGGTTTTGATGTGGCCAGTGAAGAGGGTGATCGAATCTGGCTGCAAGCCGAAGGTGGCACCCCCTTGCATAATGCCTTGACTGATAACGGTGAGAATCCAGTAAACGGAAAAGTGGGCGATCAACAATATTTTCTAACCAGGGGCAATTACGCAAGCGGTGTCTTCACGGTGAATACCACCAGCGGTCTTGACACCCTGGTGGTGTATGACGGCGATCCCGCGGAGGGCGGATACGACATATCTGGCCAGCCGGATGGTACCGGTATCTCCCAGACTGGCTTGGTAGTCAGCGGGATAACCCCGCAGCAGTTAGAAGACAGGGAAGATGGCAGCATCGGCCTAGTCATCAACCCCAATGCCGATACCACGGCCCCTACGCTGCAAGCTGCTACCATCGATGGCGATCTTGTAACCCTGACATACAGCGAGGCAATGGATGGCGCTCATCAGCCCTCAAGCAGTTACTTCCAAGTGATGACTACCAACAATGGTAACACCAACGGATACACCATTGCCTCCCTTGCGGTTAATGGCGACAAGGTCTATCTGAAACTGTTCAAACCTGTCTCCGCCTCGGAGATGGTTACTATCAAATATATAGATCCCACCGCAGACAACAATGCCTATGCTCTCCAGGATAGCGCAGGTAACGATGCAGCCGGCCTCGTCAATATGACGGTCACCAACTTGACGGCTGAGACAACCGATACACCGTTCAAATTCGGCCTGCTCAAATTTAGTGAAACGACAAACGCAACCTTCACCTTTATTTTCACCAAAGGCATTGAAGCCGCCAATGCCATGACCGGGTGGACCCTACTCAAGAATGGGACCACTCCGATAACGATCACCGGTGCCACCATTACCAATGGTTCCATCCTGACCCTCACGACTAGTGCAACTTTGAGCGCCACCGACTTTGTGAAGATCAGCTACGCCGGAGGTACCCTGAAAGATAACTTTAACAACGCTTTTACCGGTGGCGGCTACGCGGCAATGTTCCTTGGTGGTTCCGGCATCAATTCGCTGGATCTGTCGCAACTGGCAAATAATTCATCCTCGCCATGGTGGGCTAACGGCGGTAGCGGCAACGACACCCTCGTTGGCGGCTACAACGGTGAAATCCTTGCCGGTGGACCGGGAGCAGACACAATTATCGGCGGCGGGGGAAATGACACCATAGCACTTACCGAAGGATCACGGGTCACGGACACTGTGGTGATCGATAACGGGACGGTCTATAGCGCCGAGATGATTTGCGATTTCGATGTTTCGAACGTGAACGGGACAAACAATGATCAAATCAACCTGCCTTCCAATACCATAGCTGCAGATACTAACGGCGTAGTCGATGGTATAGATTCCGGCGTGTATGCCAAGCATAGCATCACTAACGGCATCATTACTTTTTACGACGTAAATGGCGTACAGCTCTTGTTCGATTCCACGGTTGATTACAAAATCCAAGATTATGCCATGAAATACCTGATCAACAATATCACCATGCCCGGTGCCACTGTAGCCTATGCCGTTGATTCAGACGGCAACGGTTACGCCGATAGCTTGGGTCTTTTTCAAGATGACGGCGCATGGGACATTATTGAAGGCTTGGGAGGTGTTAACGGGGTCACACTGGGGACCACGCCGGGACAGAACGTGGTGCAGTTGGTGGATACCACCATGCCAGAAATCAACGATATCAAATTCAGTGCGCACTCGATCTTCCTGGAATTTTCAGAAAAGGTTACTTACATTTCTAACGCGACGCACAATTCCATTTTATTAAATGGGAGCACCTCGCTTTCTTTAACCAATCCGGTAATTGCGGACAATGTCTTAACCCTGACAGTAACCCAGACCCTTTTGAACACAGACTGGCTGCTACTCACCACGGGGGCGGATATTAAAGATGCCTCCGGCAATGCCACGGTATCAGGCCAAAGAGGTGCTATTGGCGGCAGTGGCAACAACACCATCAACATGAGCAGCTTTACAGGTAATTTTTACATCGGCGGCAGGGCTGGCAACGATACCCTTACTGCCTCAAACCAATCCTGTGAACTTGACGGTGGCGCCGGGACAGATATTTTGATTGGCGGGGCCGCTGATGATAATTTTCGTTTCAGCCAGGAAGAGGGAACCGCGGTTCTCTTTATAGATACCAACAACAACAACCTTTTGGAGTCAGGCGAGACCTTCACCTTTACCGGAGGGGCAGATGAAGTTCGAGGCTTTTCAGGAGGTGACTCAATTCACTTCAGCACCCCTGACAATTTTTCCCAGAGTGTGCATGTGATGGATAATACACCTGCAGACGGCCTGGTTATCGACCAGAGATATTTCCTGGTAGGTGGCAGTTTATCAGGAAGTACCTTCACTATCGGCGGAGGCAGCGACACTCTCGTGGTCTACGATGGCGACCCAACCGGCGATGTTTCCCAGGCGGCCCTGGTAATAAAGAACGTCATACCAACGAGTGTGAACACCAACAATTGGAATAATATTTCTCTAGTTTGAACCACAACTCTCGCATCATGCAAGCAGGGATGATTACAAGCCCATAATAAGATGTAAACAACCACGATTTTGTCTGATTGGTCCGAGACTGACAAAACAGCACACCAAGGCCTCCGGTTTTCCGGGGGCCTTTTTTATGCACGCGGCCGTGTTTGCGAAGTGAGCAGAAAAAGGCCTAGCTTCCCAACGAGCCACCCGATATTATACGAAATTTTATCGTATTTTTGACTGGCTGCAAGGAATGAGATTTGCCCCCATGATGGCCGCACACACAGTTACAATTTGAAAATTCAATATGTATAATTTCAGGATGTTATTTGAAAGAATGTAGAGATAGAGACATCTCATGCGACGCGCTCAACCATAGGAATGAAAAACTGGCTCGCCAATAGAAGCATTCGGGGCTAACAACTATTGCGCATACAAAACCATCAACCGACTATCGATAACAGCTGCAGAGAGATATGGATTCAGGACTTTTAGCCTTGGTAATGATGGCAAGGCATCATGGAATTGCTGTTGATGAAGCGCAACTGCGGCACGAGTTCGGCCAGGAGCGCTTTTCCATAGAACGGATTCTGCTGGCGGCCAAACATCTGGGGATGACGGCGAAGACCATCGAGCAGGATCCGGATCGCCTGGAACGTGCACCGCTGCCCGCCATCGCCATCGACAAGGAGGGCCATTACTGTATTGCGGTCAAATTCGGCTATGAGGGCGGCGACAAGTCCAGGCCCAAAATAATCATCCAACGACCGGGCAGCGCCTCCGAGATCCTGGAACTGCCGACATTCATGGCGCTGTGGTCCGGGCAGTTCATTTTTTTTACCTCCAAGGCCAGTTTTGCCGAAGAACTCGCCAAGTTTGACTTCAGCTGGTTCATACCGGCCATCATCAAATATCGGAAACTGCTGGGCGAGGTGCTGCTCATCTCCTTTGTGCTGCAGCTCATTGGCCTGGCGACGCCTCTGGCCTTCCAGGTGGTGATGGACAAAGTGCTGGTCAATCACGCCATGAAAACCCTCAATGTCATTGCCATCGGGCTGGTCTGCGCCACCCTGTTTGAATCGGTCCTCACCGGCATCCGCACCTGGGTGTTTGCCCGCACCAGCAGCAAGATCGATGTCGAACTCGGGGCCCGGCTGTTCCGGCATCTGTTGGCCCTGCCACTTGCCTATTTCCAGTCGCGTCGGGTCGGCGATTCCGTGGCCCGGATCCGTGAGCTGGAAAACATCCGCTCCTTTCTCACCGGCAATGCCATCACCCTGGTGATGGACCTGTTGTTCTCCTTTGTCTTTCTCGGGGTCATGCTCTGGTACAGTCCCCTTCTCACTCTGATCGTGGTCATCTCCATCCCGGTGTATATCGCCTTCTCGGTGGCGATTACGCCGACCTTGCGGGCCCGCCTCAACGAAAAGTTCAATCGGGGCTCTAAAAATCAGGCCTTTCTAGTGGAATCGATCAGCGGCATCGACACCGTCAAATCGATGGCCGTGGAACCGCGCTGGATTCAGAACTGGGAAAAACAACTGGCTGCCTACGTGTCCGCCGGAGTGAGCGCCAACAACGTCTCCATGGTTGCCAGCGGCGGGGTCAATCTGGTGAGCAAACTGGTGACCGTGGCCATCCTCTGGTTTGGCGCCGCCCTGGTGGTGGACGGCAAATTAACGGTGGGTGAATTGATCGCCTTTAATATGCTCTCCTCCAGGGTCTCTTCCCCGATCCTGCGTCTGGCGCAATTATGGAATGACTTTCAGCAGGTCGGGATTTCCATGCAGCGCCTGGGTGATATTCTCAATGCCAAAACCGAGGTATTGGGCCAGAAAACCCGAATCCCCCGGCTGGCCGGGGCCATTGAATTTGACCAGGTCTCCTTCCGCTACCGTCCCGATGCCACGGATGTCATCCGCGAGGTGCAGCTCAAGATTGCCCCGGGCGAGGTGATTGGTATTGTCGGGCGCTCCGGCTCAGGAAAAAGTACCCTGGCCCGGCTGCTCCAGCGGCTGTATGTCCCGGATCGTGGCCGGGTACTGATCGATGGCCAGGACCTGGCCGTGATCGATACCACCTCATTACGCCACCAGCTGGGCGTGGTTCTTCAGGAAAACATCCTCTTCACCGGCTCCATCCGGGACAATATTGCCCTAGCCAATCCCGCCTTTCCCATTGAAACCATTATCGAGGCAGCCCAACTCGCCGGGGCCCATGAGTTCATCTGCGAACAGCCGGAAGGCTATGATACCCAGGTGGGAGAGCATGGTTCCGGGTTGTCCGGCGGCCAACGCCAACGGATTGCCATTGCCCGGGCGCTGATCACCAATCCGCGCATCCTCATCTTGGATGAAGCCACCAGTGCCCTGGACTATGAATCGGAAAAAATCCTCCAGGACAACATGCGCAAAATCTGGGCCGGGCGCACGGTGCTGATTATTGCGCACCGGTTGTCCGCGGTCCGCGATGCTGATCGTATTATCGTCCTGGAGCGGGGTCAGATTGCAGAGGTAGGATCGCATGCCGAACTGATTGCAAAAACCGGTGGCATTTACGCCCACCTGAATCAATTGCAGTTGGGCTCCGACTCAACCCAGGTGGCCCTATGAGCGGCAAACACAAACGCGAGGCCTATGTGGGATTGCTCCATCATTACCGCAAGGTTTTCCGCCACTACTGGCAAAAACGCAAAGACCTGGACGGCGGTCTCTTCACCGAAGATGAGGCGGAATTCCTGCCTGCCGCCCTTTCGCTCCAGGAAAAACCGGTTTCACCAACCTCCCGGCTGACGGCCAAGGTGCTGATCGTCCTGGTCGTGGCGCTTCTGGCCTGGTCGATTCTGGGACGCATCGATATCATTGTCAACGCCACCGGCGAAATCATCCCCAGCGAGCGCACCAAGACCATTGCCTCGGTGGATGTGGCCAGCGTCAAAGCCCTGCATGTGGTCGAGGGGCAGATGGTCAAAAAAGGAGAGATGCTCATTGAACTCGATACCAGCGCCCCGGATGCCGAACGCGACAAGGCCCTGGGCAGCGTGATTGAGGCGACTCTGCAAGCGGAACGGTCGCAGGCCATGATCGCGGCGGTCGACAGCCGGAAACGGCCGATCCTGGCACCCCTTGAGGGCATCAGCGCCGAAAAGCTCCACGAGGCGCAACGTCATCTGGATGGCCAATTTCAGGATTTCATGGCCAGGCTGCAACGCCTTGACGGCACCATCTCCCGGCTTGCCCTTTCCCTGCCCTTGGTAACCCAGCGGGCCACGGATTACAAGGAACTGGCCAAGGGACACGATGTCTCCCAGCATGCCTATCTGGAAAAGGAGCAGGCGCGGGTTGATCTGGAAGGTCAACTGGTGGAGGCCAAAAGCCAGCGAACAGCCTTGATTGCCGAAACCAGGCGAACCGCCTTTGACGCCCTGGCCGAGGGCGAGAAGATCCTCGGCGCCGCACGGCAGGATGCGCTGCGGGCCGGTTCGCACAGCAAGCTGCTCAACCTGGTTGCTCCGGTGGAGGGCACGGTACAGCAGCTGACCGTGCATACCATTGGCGGCGTGGTCCCAGCGGCCCAGCCCCTGATGCTGATCGTGCCCAAGGAAAACCGTCTTGAGGTGGAAGCCTTCCTCGAAAACAAGGACGTCGGCTTTGTTGAGGAGGGCCAGGTTGCCGCGGTCAAGGTCGATGCCTTTGAATACACCAAGTACGGCACGGTTCCCGCCAAGGTGGTGCATGTGTCACGCGATGCCATCAAGGATGAAAAAAAGGGGCTGATTTATTCGGTTCGGATCGGATTGGACGCCTCGACCCTGTCCGTAAATGGGCACGACATGGAGCTGAGCCCGGGCATGTCGGTCAAGGTGGACATCAAAACCGGCTCGCGGCGGGTGATCGAATATGTGTTGAGTCCGCTGCTGCAGCACAAGCGGGAGAGTTTCAATGAGCGCTGATTGCGGCAGACCTCAAAGCCGTAGTCGGCGGGCAGGATGGCCAACCGCCGCGATCCTGCTTGTCACGGGCTTGTGCTGGGCCGGAGCGGCAGGGGCCTTTGATCCTGCCTATCCGCTTATCGATCCGCTGCTCACTGAACCTGAGGTGCTGGAGACCGGGGTCACGCTTCCGGGTGACGGCACACCGGTGCCTTGTCCGGTGTACAAGGATTTTTCCACGCCGCTTGCATTGAGCGAAGCCGTGGATCTGGCGCTGTGCAATAATCCGCAGATCAAATCTTCGTGGGCCAACATTAAAATCCAGGCAGGGGCAGTCGGCGAGGCCCGCGCTGCTTATCTGCCCGCAATGACGGGTGCGCTGGGCCGGACCAATGACCAGATACGCTATTCGGATTCCCGTTTCAAATCCACCAACATCGACCAAAATACGGCCCAGGGGGGCCTAACCTGGCGTCTCCTTGATTTCGGGGGTCGCGCCGCCAACCATCAGGCCGCCGAGAATCTGCTGACCGCAGCCCTGGCCAGCCATAATGCCACCCTGCAAAAAGCCCTGGCCGCAGTGATCCAGGCCTATTGCGAGGTCTTAACCACCCGTGCGGCCATCAAAGCAAAAACCGAGAGTGAGGAAATCGCCACCAGTACGCTCCGTTCCGCCAAGGCGCGGGAAGCCAAAGGGACCCTTTCCCAAACCGACACCCTGCAGGCCACCACTGCCCTGGCCAAGGCCTCTCTGGAAAAAAACCGCGCCCAGGGAGAGTATGACAAGGCCTTGTCGGTGTTGGGGTATCTCCTGGGCGTCCCCGGACATCCTACGATCACCCTGCCCGAAGACCAGGAGGTGCAGGTCGAGGAACAGGGAGGCAAGGCCCTGGCCTTGTGGCTGGAAGAAACCGAGAAAAATCACCCTGCGCTCGTTGCGGCCCGCAGTCAGCTTGAGGCCGCGCAACAGCGGGTCGAGGCTACCCGCTCGGCGGGCCTGCCGTTCTTGGCTCTTTCCGCCAACTACTACCAGAATACCCGGCCCGGCGAGGCGGTCACTGCCTCAAATTCCACAGAAACCACCGTGGGCCTGATGGTGACAGTACCCATTTTCGACGGCTTTTCATCCACCTACAAGCTGCAAGGCGCCCAGGCCCAGGTGGAGCAGAAAGGGGCGGTCTTGGCAGACACCGAACGGCAGATCGCCATGGAGGTGATCAAGGCGCATGCCGATGCCACCGCGTCCCTGCAGAATCTAGGGGCCTCGGCCACCCTGCTGGCCGCCGCGCACAATGCCCTGGCCGTCTCCCAGCGCAAGTATGCCAAGGGCGCCGCCGACATTGTCGAGCTGCTCAACACCCAGGCCGCCCTGGCCGATGCCCGCCACGAACGCATTCGCTGTCTGGCCGAATGGCGTTCCGCACGTTTGCGGCTCCTGGCCAGCGCCGGACAGATCGGAAGATTCGCTGCCAGGGAATAAAGTTGGTGAACACCGAATCTTCTTGTATCCTATCTGTACCACCGGCCTCCTCACGGATTGTGAAGAGGCCTCTCCGTTTCATTTTTTCGCCTAACCAGGCTACCTTCAACAACCTGAGCCGTTACAACCCATGAGCACACCAAGAAACCTGTCCATGCCCCACGATGTCATCGATGCCCGGATCAGCCCCAACGGCAACCTGGATGTCCTGTCCCGGCTGGAAGTCGGCAAACTCCTCAACGCCAGCCAAGGCGAGCTCTATCCGCTGTTCCGCAACAGCTCGCTGGCCGTGCTCAACTACGGCGGCTATCTTGACAACGGACGCGAATTACTGGAGCTCTATAAGGATTTTGATATCCGGGTGATTCAGGAGGAGCGAGGTATCAAGCTCGACCTGCGCAATGCGCCGGCCAGCGCTTTTGTCGACGGCAAGATGATCAAGGGTATCAACGAGCACCTCTTTGCCGTGCTCCGCGATATCGTCTACGTGGATGATGCCATCAATAACAATCCCCGCTTTGATCTTGAGACCTCGGACGGCATCACCAACGCCATCTTTCATATCCTCCGCAATGCCGGGATCATGCGGCCCCGCACCAATCCGCGCCTGGTAGTCTGCTGGGGCGGTCATTCGATAACGCCTGCCGAATACGATTACAGCAAGGAGGTCGGCCACCAGCTGGGGCTGCGTAACCTCGACATCTGCACCGGCTGCGGTCCGGGGGCTATGAAGGGCCCGATGAAGGGAGCGGCCATCGGCCATGCCAAGCAGCGCAACGCCACCGGTCAGTATCTCGGCATTACCGAACCCGGCATCATTGCCTCGGAATCTCCCAATCCCATCGTCAATGACCTGGTGATCATGCCGGATATCGAAAAACGGCTTGAGGCCTTTGTCCGCACCGGACACGCCATCATCGTCTTTCCCGGCGGTGTCGGCACAGCCGAGGAAATCCTCTATGTCCTGGGCATACTCCTCGACCCGGAAAATTCCCGTATCCCCTTCCCGCTGATCTTCACCGGACCAGCCAGCGCCGGCGGCTATTTCGAACAGATCGACCGGTTCATCACCGACACCCTCGGCCCGATTGCCCGGCAGCTGTACCGGATTATCATCGACGATCCGGAAACCGTGGCCCGTGTGGCCCAGGACGGGGTCGATCAGGTCCGCCAGTTTCGCCGCAAGACCGACGACGCCTATTACTTCAACTGGCTGCTCCATATCCACCTCAGTTTTCAGCTCCCCTTTGTCCCCACCCACGACAACATGCGCAGCCTCAATCTGCGCAAGGGCACCCCTCCGCATTTGCTGGCTTCGAACCTGCGCCGTGCCTTTTCCGGGATTGTTTCCGGTAACGTCAAGGAAGCAGGAATTCGGGCCATTGAGGAGAAGGGCCTCTTTGAACTGCACGGCGATGCCCGTATCATGCAGCCCCTCGACACCCTGCTCACCGCCTTTGTCGAACAAAAACGGATGAAACTGCCGACCAGTACCTACAATCCCTGTTACCGCCTGGTGGCTGAGGATGAGTGAGTTTCCAGGCACGCTTTCTCACCTCATTTGCCGCACTTGTTGACACCAAAATGTGCCCCTTCGCTCTGTTAAAAAATGAAGAGTGCCTAAATTCTGCTTTCCCCTTTTCTCGCAATCTTGCACAATCATTTCTGACGGGGTACAAGCGGGCTCCAAAAAATCGTTTTCACAACCTTTGAAAAAAAAAGAGGAATATTCATGCTACGAGATTTAGCACTGGCCGCCAAGGCCGCCTGCAGTCGGGAGGATCAGGAAAGCCTGGTCCCCATCGTGAAACAGGTGCGTGATCTGGGCGAAATCGCCTTTAAAAAAGGTCTGCTCGCCCTGGAAGGTGAACTGGCGCAGATTAAAGATCCGTTTTTGAAACTGGGCATTCAACTCATCGTCGACAAAACCGACCCGGAAAATGTCCAGGATATTCTGGATTCAGACATCTATTACAACGAGTCCAACGGGCGTGAACTCCTCAAAAAAATTGTCCTCCGAGAGGGGCTGCTGCGGATTCAGGCCGGTGACAATGCCCGCAACATCCTCATCTGTACCAAGGTTTTTTTAGGAAAACTCGACCAGAGCCAGAGCGCCTGGTAGTCACCCTGACCGCTGCCACCAAGCAAAAGGCAGAGCACAACATCACACCAATCATCAGCACAGGAAACCACCACATGCTTGCCGATAAATTCATCGATCTTAGCCAGGAACAGCAGAGGGCGGAGGTGAAGAGCCGTTTTCAGTTTAAAAAGGACGAAGGATGGTTCACCCCGGAAGGGGTCTTTGTCGGCAAGAGTGTTGCGGATGTCATTGCTGCGCTTATCGACCTGGAAGAGGCCGAAATCAACACCATCGGCGACTGCATGACCGGGTGCTGCATGGTCCCGCCCCGGATTGAGGATTTCGTCAGGAGGCATTGAGCGATACCATAGCCATATACCACTGAATTGCTTCACCATTTTCCACACAAGCCTCTTCTTGCTCCCATCGATACGTTTCACTCTATCAATATCAGCGTAGGGGGTGATGGATAAGAAAGCAGATACGATTCAAGACGTTTCCACACCCGTTATGGAAGGCCTTCAACGTATAACCAGCGGATGCGTTCAAGAGTCAAAGGCTCCTCAACAAAAACAGAGGGACAATGAGAACGGGTGGAGTCGAGATGCTGCGCGGCGGCTCAATAGAATTGCTGATTATTTTGGGGAAGAACGGAACCCACACCGATATGGATCCGCAAAAAACGAACAAACTCCAGAATAAAGGCTGAGAAAAAGCGGCTCTATTAAAAGATTCTCCACCAAAATTCAAATCAGAATCCGTTCGACCACCTTAGGGCCGCGAGTTCTGTCTGCAACCCCTCGACATAGGCCGCAACTTGCACCGCGGTCGCACCTGGCCCAAACGCGCCAATCCCCTGTTCCGCACACCACCCCGCGAATTGGCCAATCGTCCTCGCGGAGGCCCTCCGGGTGTTCGGGTTTCTCAGGTGGGCGGCAAAGAACGCGATCATCCATTCCGCTGTCCATGCATCCGGTACCAAGAACACTTCAAGCGTTGATAGCACTCGTAATCATCGCCCTAATGTCCGAGGTGGCGATAAAGATTGCAGCAGAGAACACCGCCGGGCAGGAGCCTCCGGTAAAATTTGTCCTCAAGAGGGGCAATGTTAAAAACATGGCGGCGAAGAGCTGCATGGTTATTATCATACTTGAGTGAGGTATAATGAGGCATTGGATCCTGATTTGCTATGCGCCCAAATGTAAACTTTTCCAACCCAAGACGATATCTGTACATCCTGTAAAACCCAAAGGGAGTAAGACGATGTTTAAAAAACCCATTTATGCTCTTGTGCTTGGTATTATTTCATTGTTACCGTCAATAGGGATGTGTGGACATCGAGGTTATTATGGAAGTCCAGGTCGTTATTACGGCGGTTATCATGGGGGGCCAAGCCATTATTATGGCGGTTATCATGGGGGTTATTATCACAATGACGCATGGGTCTGGGGATTGGGCGGTCTTGTGCTTGGATCCGCAATAGCTGCCACATTTCTGCAATATCCACCACCGCAGCGAGTAGTGTACGGTTATCCTCCGCCACCACCTCAGGTTTATTCATATAAACCTAGCGTACCTCCAGGTATGTGTCGTTGGGAGCGGACGGTGTTGGACAATTACGGAAGAGCTATCTTGGATCAAGATGGTCATGTGGTATTAGAGTACACAATAGGATCTTGTCAATCTCCACCGAATTGACAGAGGGGCAAGCCTCAAAGACTTTCAGGAAAGGGTGGTATCCCTCCCCAAAAAACTATCCAGGCTAGGAATCCTTTTTCTTCACTCGACTCTTTAAAGACATTAATTTTCAAATATTTCCAGAGGAGAACAACCATATGTCTATCATCACAATATCCCGAGGCTCATACAGTAGGGGGAAAGAGGTAGCTGAGAAGTTAGCTGAGAAATTGACCTACAAATGCATTTCTCGAGAGGTTCTTCTTGAGGCTTCGGAAGAATTTAATCTCCCCGAGATGAGACTTGTTCGAGCAATTCACGATTCTCCGTCTATTCTTGAACGTTTCCGACATGGCAAAGAGCGATATATAAGCTATTACCAATATGCTCTTTTGAAACACGTCCAACGCGACAACATCGTTTATCATGGTCTTGCCGGTCAATATTTCCTCCGCAACATCCCCCATGTTCTTAAGGTCAGAATATTGGCCAGTATGGATGACCGAATCAAAGAGGTGATGAAACGCGATGGTGTTTCCGGGAGGGAAGCCCAGCATATTCTTGAAAAAGACGATGAAGAACGGCGCCAATGGGGAATCAAGCTTTACGGCACGGATACTGGGGACAGTCGTCTTTATGATATCGTCTTGCTCATCGACCGCTTATCGGTTGATGATGCGGTAAAGATTCTCTGTGAGACTATACAGATGCCTGTATTCAAAACAACAGAAGAATCCCAAAAAATTCTTGATAACCATACCCTTTGCGCCCAGATTCACGCCGTGCTTGTCAATTTTTCCTTGATGATTGAAGTAAAGGTAAATGACGGTATTGTAACTTTTAGCAATATAGGCGAAATGTTACGTTCTGACGCAACTATACGAACAAAAATAGAAAATATTGCCAAACAGATCGATGGCGTTAAAGACATAAAATTCTCGGATTCATATAGCCCGAACAAGGAATTCATTAATCCATTTCACAATCTAGACGCTAAGTAAAAATCAATGTTCGTCGATGAACGTGCTAATTATTATGCATAAGAACACCCATGATTCATGGCTGTCATAGCATTTGTTATTGGTTGGCGGTATAGAAGGGCAATAAAATAAAAGAGTTATGGTCAGCCATTGATACTTGTAAAGATGACCAACAGAACCAAAAAGTTTACGAAGTCTGCTTCTCTATCGCCCCGTACAATAGGGGTTCGGGGAGGAGTCGGGAACTTGCTGGAGATGTCCTGTGTGTGTGAAGATGAGGGATTGAGGAGCCTATCGTTTATCGCTGCTTGGCGTTAGCAGCACTTTCGATTTTGATTTTGGTGACCTTTACCCCAGAAATCTCTACGGCGCGACCACCATCGTTCAGGAACGCCAATTCCAATTTTCGGTGGTCTTTTTTTCGGCTGAATCTATACCATTGCCAAAATTTTGTTTAGTATGTCCAATGAAAAGGGACAAGAGGAATCCTGGCCAAGGCCATCCAAGATGGCCTTGACTCCCAAGATTACAATCAAGCAGAATTGGAAATGTTGAGCAATCTCAGACTCAAGACACTGTTGGATATCCGGTTTAGGACGAAATCGATCGTATGGGCCCTTATGGCAATTGCCATGATGGTTGCAAGTTATGCGATAATTGAAAGACTGGCCAAGGGGTTGTTGTTTTTTTCTCAACCTCAACCAACGGAATCTACCCGCAGTAAAGTTATGAATGACAAGAAGTATGAAGAGCAGGTATTGCGGGCTGTTGAGGGGGCCAAGGCAATAAAAAAGGTAATGAAGGACCCTACCAGCTTTCAACTCGACATGATCAACATAATGCCGTCTGATGTCGTTTGTTATGCTTATCTGTCGCGAAATGAAGCCGGTAAAATGAACAAGAATATTGCTGTGTTAGTCAAAAACGAGATCAAAACCGAAGAAATGCAGGGATTCGGCCAGCAATGGCAGGAAGGGTGTCACGGGAAAGAGGGAAAGGATGTAACAGGGTTTGGCAAGTTGATGATTTATTAACCCAGCATCAATTCTTGTAGAAGGCGCTATTCGTCGTCCTTGCACCTTGGGCGCCGATGGAAAGGGTGGCACGTGATCGTAACCTTTACCAGAGGCAGGAAGATGAACCAGTGTAACAACAAGCAGAGACTCCACTTAAAAAAGAGAAAACCTTGTTCAGACGAGTGGAGCCACCGCTGTCCAACTTATACTTGACCACCTCAACAATGCGCAACACGCACACAGGATGGATTGTATGGAAGGGTATATTGTCACATTTTTCACGCAGCAAAACCGCGAGCATGATGGCGTATCTGTGGCCAGTTGGATTGTCGAAAGAGCCAAGCAGCTTGGCATCCGTGGCGCCACCCTGTTGTCCGGTCAAGAAGGCTTTGGTCATGATGGCCGCTTTCATTCCGAGAGCATTTTCGACTTGGAAGACCGCCCCCTGCAGGTAGTCCTGGTGCTCACGCACGACGAATGCGAACGCCTGTTCGCATCCATCAAAAAGAAACAGCTTTCCGTTTTCTTTACCAAAACCGCTACTGAGTTTGGTATAACCTCGGATCTCTGAGTCATCATCGCGTTGCCTCTCCAGGCCTCATGATATGTTGGGTTGCAGTGCGGCACATCTATCAACCATGAGTGTTAGCTTTGTTGCACCCCAACATACCGCGACGCGGATTCGTGTCGCACAAGGAAATACAATGATCGGTCCTTATGTAAACGGCGCGGCGATATTGGTCGGAAGCGTCATTGGCGCACTGCTCGGCCCCAAACTCAATACCAACCTCAAATTGCGCATGCCCATGGTGTTTGGCTGTGCGTCCATGGGGCTTGGCGTGGCCATGATCGTCAAGGTCAAATTTCTTGCGCCGGTGGTTTTGGCTCTCGTCGTAGGCTCTGTCTTGGGTGAACTGATCCAGCTGGAGACCGGTATCCAGAAAATGGCCGGCCGCTCCAAGAAATGGATCGAAAAATTCACCAAGCCCACGGGCGAGATAAGCCACGAAGAATTCTTGGATAAATTCGTCGCCCTGCTCGTGCTCTTCGTCATGAGCGGCACCGGCATCTACGGAGCCATGAGCGAAGGCATGACCGGCGACCCGACCTTGCTGATCGTCAAAGCCATCCTGGATTTTTTTACCGCGTCGATCTTTGCATCGGCTATGGGACTAACCGTAGGCGCGCTCGTTTTTCCGCAGTTTGCCGTGCAGGTGCTCCTTTACCTAGGCGCATCACTGATCATGCCGCTGACCACGCCGGATATGCTGGCGGACTTCTCCGCATGCGGCGGCCTGATCATGCTGGCCACCGGCTTTCGCATCTGCAGCATCAAGCAATTTCCCGTGGCCAACATGATCCCGGCCCTGATCCTCGTCATGCCCCTGTCCTGGCTCTGGGCCATCTATCTATGCTGATGGATGCAAGGCGTGCAGAGAGCCGTAACCGCTAGATATTCCATTTTTTTGTGTGTAGCATTTCGGCCATACGAACATCGGCTGCCTACGGTGGCAATGGAAAGAATTCTACTCCCGCCGCTGTCCCCGCAGATTACTCCCAAACGCATAGTTGGGTGCCCCTCCCAACGGGGTCACACCCCGTGGATGTCTTCTTTGTCTCTCCGACCACGTACAACCACGACAGCAGGTCGCCGCCCTTTTGACTTCAACATGGAGCCAGGGATGAAACCAGTCGCTAGCTCAGGCCCACGTTGACCCTGTCATTAAATGGCAAGTCTATTCCAAAATCGTGGTCTTTGCGAAGGCTGGCACCAACGGTGATACACCCTACGATCAGCAGTCCTCGGGGTTCAACGTTCTCAATTCTGTTTTGTGGCCAAACACCCCTCAACTTGCTGACGTCGCCAACCAGGCGTTGCAAGTGGCTTTCGATGACGCGGGTATATCCTGCATTGCAACGACGAAGCCCTTCATGGACCTCATTCGAAAACGATTGAAAAAAGCGAAAACGCACCGTCCAAGAAGAACTCAAACAATCAGCATTAAACAAGGTTCCGGCGAGGTCTACGCCGATCTCGCCATGGCCGACGTTGACGAAATGATCGTCAATGCACAGCTTGTGGTCAATATTGATAAGATTTAAAGGTCGTGAATGGACTCAGCAACAAACCGCTGACGTTCTCGGCAATTTCTTTGCATCCCTCTCCAGGAGGGTTGCTGGACAGAAACATCACCAGAAAATTAGTGGTTTGGGCACCGCTCCTAATGTTCACGCTTTGAGGAAAACGAATGAAGGCAATTGTTACAGGTGGCAATCGAGGAATCGGACTCGAAATATCGAAAAAACTTCTCGCCAACGGATTTGAAGTGCATGTTTTGTCCAGATCGGGAATCGACTCTCCGCCGAAAGGAATGATTTCGTGGTCAGCAGACGTTGCAGATTACGAGCAGGTTATCAGAATCATTGACAATATAGGCAAGACAGATGTTTTAATAAATAACGCCGGGATTATGAATACCAAAACGGCCAGTGACTACAGTCCAGAGGAAATTTTTCACCTACTCAACGTTAACCTGATTACCGCCGTTCGGCTTAGTGCTCGCTTGGCTGAGCAAATGGCCAATCGCGGCGGGGGCCGGATCGTGAGCATGGGGTCGATTGCTGGGGAAATAGGACACCCTGACATTTGGTACGGTATTTCAAAGGCAGGGATTGCAAACGCTATGCGCTCACTCGCAAGGACGTTTGGTCCCCAAGGCGTTGTTGCCAACACCGTAGCGCCTGGCCCCGTAGAAACGGAAATGATGAAGAGCATTCCTCAAGAACGAAAGGACCGCTTAAAAGCCGCAACAATCACGCAACGATTTTGTTCGGCTGAAGAGGTTGCCAAAACGGTCTGCTGGCTCGCGATCGATGCACCCGCATACATTAACGGCGAGGTCATTGATATGAACAATGGAACCAACTACCGCTAACGTCCCACTCCATCACGTCACCAGCATAAGAGAGACCTGATTGCATGTTTGTGATCCTGCTGAACTACATCAAACCCTTGTCTGAGGTGGATTGCTTTGTCGGAGAGCATGTTGAATTTCTTGAGCGCTACTATGCTTCAGGTCATTTTTTGCTTTCAGGGCGCAAGGAGCCACGCACCGGTGGTCTCATTCTTTCAAATGCAGCAACAAGAGCAGAGATCGAAACCATCATTATGAACGATCCTTTCAACCGAGAGAAAATTGCAGAATACGAGATTATCGAGTTTTTGCCATCAATGGCTGCCACGCATCTTGCTCATCTCAAGATGCCCTGATCCGGCTCAGCAACCGCGGTGATAAATTAGAGAAGATCGGATATAATTCCAGATAGTTGCGGGAATGTTACTTTGAATACTTAACAAATAGCCATACACTATGGAGAATTGCATGAATATATCCTATGAACAGGAACTTCGAGAAGAAGCTATCTTTGAAGTCGCCAGAAAAATGATGACAGCGGCGAGAACAGCCCCTAAAGCTAAGGGCGTTGATAATGTAGTCATTGCCCTGCTGAAAGAAGATGGCATCGAAGAGGTCTCCAAAAAATTAAAGGAAATGGCTCATCGAGATAATTTACCAGATTTCTTTTTACGAGATGCGGTCAACATTCTCGCTGCAAAAGCAATGGTCATTTTCGGAACAAAAATAATACCTCTGGGATTGACCCCCTGTGGGATGTGTGGTTTTTCCAATTGTGCCGAGAAAAATGAACATCCTGACCATCCCTGTGTTTTCAACACCGGTGATCTAGGAATAGCCATGGGCTCTGCCGCAAGCGTGGCAATGGACAATAGAGTTGACAACAGAATTATGTATACTGTAGGACGAGCATTACTGGAAATGGGTGTTTTCGGAGAAGAGGTGAAGATACTCTATGGGATGCCGTTAAGCGTGAGCGGAAAAAATCCATTTATGGACAGAGACCAAGAAGCACTAATAAAAAATGCATAATTCTGGATAGTTATAGTACCAACGGGTTCTTCATACAAAGGGTACAGCTCTTGTTTACGTGCTAGAGGGTGCTTGCCAATTATGCGGATCAGTCGGACGCGGCGTCTTCGTTTATAGCAAGGAGCATAAAGCGGTCACGACATATTCGACCTTCACAGGGCAAATGATTACTCCGTTCTTGAAATGCGTCTCATTGAGAAAAAACACATCAAAGAGGGGCTCGCCAACCGTTCAATATCTTTTTAAGGAGAACTCATGATTGAAGACAAAGTCATCCAAGTTACCTGTCCCAAATGCGGCATAAAGATTAACAACACCGCAAGCTGGTTTAAAAAGCCAGGAACGAGTTGCCCTGGTTGCCAATTGCGTTGCGGGACCGAAAGATTCAAAAGATCAATCGAAGAAGCAGAAAAACAGGCCTAGGTTATCATTGAAAAAAGTCGGCGCTCTCCCTGCCAATCAAACATTAAGCAGAACAACATGAACGGGACTCTTATTTTGAGAAAGCAGGGCGACCCTATGCCGCTCATGCCCCTAAGGCGAGTCCTGATCATGTATATCATGACGTTAAGTCTGATCCCGCTTAATGGAGGAAATGCTGATGCACAATCGAGGACAGCGGAAAATTCCGGTGATTGCTGCAGATGACAGGCGACCAGAGGATGCGGGAAATTCTGAAGTGTTTAGCGTTTCGACGATCGCCGAAAGATACAATTGATCAGGTTTTCATCATATGAGTACTCTTCCTTCGTTGCCCTCAATTTCCCTCGGTCGCTATCGCCACTACAAAGGTGGGGAATACGAGGTTTTGGGCGTCGCACGTCATAGCGAGACGCTTGAGCCTTTGGTCATATATCGCCCGCTCTACAACCAATCAGGTATATGGGTACGCCCGTATACGATGTTCTTTGAGCAAGTCGAAGTCAATGGTCAGTTCCAACCTCGGTTTGCCCTTCTCCATGAACTTGCTCATGTATCAAGCGATTCATTATAGGTGTAACCTAAAGATTAAGATCTCAGCTTCCATAGAAGTTCTCTCTACACCGAATCCACCACCACGTTTTCTCAAGGGTAAAGAGAGACAATAGATGCACTGACGGTATGAGTCGCTCTTGGAATTTGCATCTTGCGCAGTCGTATAGTATTAAAAAAATCCTGAAAAAAAACGACAAGGCAATCTGCGGCATTGTATTTGATGAACGATACTAGGAATGCAGATGGAGAATGGCAAGCTATCTATCCGATTATTCTTTATTTTCATGCATACATTAAAGGACAGTGAAAATACTGCATTAATCCATCACTGGCCAGATTGCCTTGGCCACAACGGTCCAGGTTGTAAAACAAAGCCGTTTATTTTGAATAAGAAAACGAAAAAAGTACCGGTCACGAGACCAAGTACATGAAGGGAGAAACGAAATGAAACACCTGAAGCCTATTTTAGGGAAATCCAATGGCAAAATATAAGCAAGGCACAGCGCCCGCAGTGATATTTATAAACGGAGAAGTCCTCTTTGCCTTCCGAGAAGGTTGGCTTGAACTCAAGGACGAGAAGGTCCGTGAGAATGGCGGTGAACTTCATGCTAAGCTGATCGCTGCCGGTGCCCTTTGTGTCGAGGATGGCCGTAATTAATTTTCAGGTACTCAACGATCCCTTGAAAATTCAGTGCGGAGCGGAAAGGTTGGCCTACATTCCGGGGTGGGATGCACAGCCGCTGGACTACACGACCTTGCCCGGCCGCACTTAAAATATCTTCTCTATACCACTACCGAAATTATAGATGCCCAGGACAACAATATGCGGGTCATCGGCTCATTGCCGATGAACCCAAAGAGCGAGGATGCACCTTGAGTACAGAAGACCCATTGCAATACGAACTTGTTCCTGCCCACGAAATTTCCCAGCGTGTTTCGAGGCTTCAGCACCGGTTACAAGAAAGGTCGGTGGATGGCGCACTCATTCTAGATCCATTGAATATGTATTACTACACGGGGACGATCCAACAGGGGGTTGTCTTTGTCCCAATGGAGGGAGAACCGGTTTTCCTGGTTCGGCGCAGCTATGAGCGCGCACAGCTGGAAACACCTTTGAAAAGGGTTGTTCCCTTAACAGGGTTTAGCCAACTGCAGGCGACCCTGGCAGACTTGGGCCTGCACGCCGACATCCTGGGGGTGGCGGAAGCGACCCTGTCGGTTTCCGTTTTCAAAACGTTGGTCAAGGCCTTTCCAGGAGGGACCTTCACGGATATCAGCGCCCTATTGGGCATGGTTCGGGCGGTGAAGTCCGACTACGAAGTGGGGCTCATCCGCAAAGCCGGGGCAATGCATGAGCTGGTCTATGACGCCATCCCAGCCATGATTCGCGCAGGGATGACGGAATGGGAGCTCGGGGCTGAGATCCACAAGAAGATGATGGCGTTGGGCTACACCGGGATCACACGTTTCGCCGTGTTTGGCATGGAGCTCTTTTTGGGGATTGTCAGCTTCGGCGAATCCGGAAACTATCCCACCGCGTCGATAGGGCCGGGCGGTCTGAGGGGGCTTTCACCAGCCTTTCCCCTGGTTGGGGGAAGGAAGAAACTTAGCAGGGGCGAACCCATATTCGTGGACACCGGATTTGGGTATGAGGGCTATTTCACCGATAAAACAAGGGTCTTCTCTCTTGGCAATCCGCCCGCTTCGGCGATGGATGCGCATAAGGTCTGCCTGGACATCCAGGAGACCGTCCGGTGTCGCCTCAAGCCGGGTGCCATCCCTTCTCAGATATACGAGGAGGTCTTCAACGAATTTGTTCATCCGCGTGGTTTTGAAAAGGACTTCATGGGCTTTGGCAGCAACCAGGTGCCTTTCCTGGGCCACGGGATCGGATTAGCTATTGACGAATTCCCGGTCATTGCGGGCAAAGTGCATACTCCCCTTGAGGCTAACATGGTCATTGCCCTGGAGCCTAAGAAGGCATTGGAAGGTATTGGGCTGGTGGGGGTGGAAAACACCTTTCGTGTCACCGCTGAAGGTGGGGAAAGATTGACACCCGGGTCGGATGAGATGACGATTGTGTGACCTGGGCTGTTCCCCCTCTCAAGAGGCGCGGGGAGACAATCGGACAGTGCCGAAACCAGCACTGCTCGCCGCTTTCAAGACCCTCGCTGAAAGCAGATCGGACAAAGGAGACAGATGACAAAGAGATGCGGATGGTGCGGTAGCGATCCCCTTTACCTTGCTTACCACGATGAGGAATGGGGCGTTCCTGTTCATGATGATCAATGCCTTTTTGAATTCCTCGTGCTTGAAGGCGCGCAAGCAGGGTTGAGCTGGCTGACCATCTTGAAGAAGCGAGAAAACTATAGAAAAGCCTTTCAGGGATTTGCATGCGAACGCATTGCGAAGTATTCGGAAGGCGACATTGTCCGTCTAATGACTGACCCAGGAATTGTACGCAATCGCCTTAAAATCCAATCAGCAATCAAAAACGCACGAGGCGTTCTTGATATTCAGGAAGAATACGGCTCCCTGGATGCCTTTCTATGGCGCTATGTTGAGGGGAAGCCCATACAGAATGCATGGAGATGCCTGGAAGAAATGCCACCACAGACAAAGCGATCGGATCAGATGAGCAAAGACTTGAAAAAACGTGGTTTTAATTTCGTAGGTTCGACCATCTGTTATGCGTTCATGCAGGCAGTCGGCATGGTCAACGATCACACCACGGACTGTTTTCGATATGGGGAAATAGCTAACATTGCCTAAACAGAAGCGGGCAGAAACCCATTTTATACTACACCCTCGCTGGAGAGCTCAATGATTACCGTAATAGTCGAATTCAAACTTCCGCAACCGATCACCAGCAGTCAGGCCAAGGAAATATTCCTGAGTACAGCACCTAAATACCAAAGCATGCCTGGTTTATTGAGAAAATATTATTTCCTCACCCCGGATGGCGCCAAGGCCGGTGGCATTTACCTGTGGAAGTCTCGTGAAGATGCTGATCGAGTGTATACAGGGGAATGGAAATCGTTTGTGCGCGGTAAATACGGCTCAGACCCTTCGTTGACCTTTTTGGAGACACCCGTTGTTGTTGATAATGTGCTGAATGAAATTATTTCGGGCACGTAATGGCTCATCAGGAGAGTGTTGAGCACATCAAACATCCAGGAAAGACTACGGGTGCCTCACGTTGCTCGAGGCAGAATCGGCCCGAGTTGATCGGCGAACCGTTAGGCCGCTGAAGAGCGGGACCGTCTGGTCACCGCAGTGCCAGGGTTAAGAAAAGCCGCTCGGTTAGCAAGCGAGAACCTTGCAGAGCAAAGGTCGCCCAGGTCTCGTCGACAAAGTACTCAAGGGGCCGGATTGATCAAATGGGAAGACTGAACAACACCAGGATACAAGGTTGGCGCTCGTGGTGAGTAATAACTATCCAAAACATTAAAAAACGGGTTACTTCTAGTTTAATAATTTGCAC
Source organism: Desulfobulbales bacterium (assembly GCA_038205495.1). Taxonomy (GTDB): domain Bacteria; phylum Desulfobacterota; class Desulfobulbia; order Desulfobulbales; family Desulfobulbaceae; genus Desulfobulbus. Next base: position 12,104 of record JBBRBT010000036.1, on the reverse strand, counting down.
GAGGCTAACTGTTTATTTTTTTTGATAAAATCGACTAGAACACTTCGCGCTTTTCAATAAAGAGTGCGTCATAAGTACACAGCCGGGCGCTACTAGGTGTGTGATTTGCATTTATTATGGGCGCAGTCAATAATTTGATAATATTGCATTAAATAACAGAATGATATATATAATATGGGGTTGGCATGCTGAATGCTTATAAACGATATCCCTCCTCCTTTTCCGGCTTGCTTCCAATTGGAACAAGCCGGTTTTTTTTATGGTAAGAGTGAAGAGCTCAGCAAATTTGCCAGGGAACGACCACGGGACTTCCCCCCTCACACCAACGGATAAGGAGCCAGCTATGGTCTCTCTGGATTTCGAACTGGAAAAGAACAACTTTCGAAAATTCTACGACAGCAACCAGAAGCATTTTACTGATGCCAAAAACACCTATATTCAGATCATTAGCTCCTTAATCAAACGCTTTGATATCGGTGAGGTGACGAAAATAGAAGGTCGGGTTAAGGACAAAGAAGAGTGTGTCAGGAAATTTCATCGTAAATACCAAAACATGCTCGAAGCCGATGAACACTCCTACGAAATTAAGGATTTTATTTCTGACCTGATCGGCATCCGAATCGTTTGTCTGTATGAGGATCAAATCGTTGTTCTGGCCGAAATATTGCAAAAGCACTTCAAAATCCTCGAACTCACTGACAAGATATCATCGGTGGAAAGCACTGAGAGTTCTTTTGGCTACAAGGGCCTGCACATGGACCTTGTCCTCAGTGATGAAATGGCCGCCCTGCCGAAGTACCTGCCCTATGCCGACCTTCCCGTTGAAGTCCAGATTAGGTCCCTGATCCAGGATGCCTGGAGTGTATTGGACCACAAGATCAAATATAAAAAATCGATCCCCATTGACCTTAAACGCAGAATCAATATACTCTCTGCGCTCTTTGAGTTGGCCGACCGGGAATTCAGGGAAATCCGCAATGCCACCATGGAATTGATGCAGCAGGAAACTGTTGCCCCGATCAATGAAAGTCTCGACAACGTCCTTGAAAAGGCGGCAAAAGAAAAGGCATCAAGCACTGCAAAGATTGTTAACGCCTTTAATTTTTTAGGCATTGCCGGCCATTTTTTCAAAGATTTTGAATTCGACAACTACAAAGTGGATGATTTCGTGCACGACATCCTGGAACTGGACAGTGATTTTCACAAGTCGGATCTCCATACTTGCTTGAACGAAAATCTGAAAATTGTCAAAATCTACCGCGATCAATTCATGACAGAGAACCCTGACAAAACCTTCAGTCCGTTTACTTCGATCCGGCACTGTCTCTATCTCTATGACCGAGAAGTATTCGGGAAAATTTTATTTAAAGGTGCGCGCGGAAGATTTTCTGAATGGCTAAAAAAATATCAAGAAACTGCGGTATGACCCGATGCAGCGGGCAGGCCATGGCTGCGGAGGTGGCGGCCGCGATTTTTCCGAGCGTTTTCATGAACTATACGTCACTGGAGACCGGAAGAGTTACCCCCGCATGAGCAAAGAAAAGTGCCCCTATCCTTCTTCCCAACAAAGGAGTCATCATGTTCACTAAGTCCGTCGAATTTCCCCCGCCCTCTCCCCCCGCTCCTGCGGTACCAGATGACAACGATGTTTTTATTTCGATCCAGGCAATCAACGAATCGGTCAAAGCCAGCTCTGCCTGGGTGGGCCTGCTCCGCCAGCAGATGGCCAAGGTCATAGTCGGTCAGCAGCATCTGATTGATCGCCTGCTGGTCGGCCTGCTCACCGGCGGCCATATCCTGCTCGAAGGGGTACCAGGGCTTGCCAAAACGCTGGCGGTCAAGACCCTGGCCACTGCGATCCAGACGGATTTTCGGCGCATCCAGTTTACTCCGGACATGCTGCCCGCAGATATCATCGGCACCGAGATCTACAATCCGCAGGATACCTCGTTTGTGGTCAAGCAAGGGCCGATCTTTGCGTCGATGATCCTGGCCGACGAGATCAACCGGGCACCCGCCAAGGTCCAATCAGCTCTCCTTGAGGCCATGCAGGAGAAACAGGTGACCATCGGCAACCAGACCTTCAAGCTCCCGGACCTCTTCCTGGTGCTGGCCACTCAGAACCCCATCGAGCAGGAAGGCACCTATCCCCTGCCCGAGGCCCAGATCGACCGGTTCATGCTGAAGGTGGTGGTAACGTACCCGACCAGGGCCGAGGAGCGGCAGATCCTTGATGCCATGGACCACACGGATTCGTTCATCCCGGTGCATCCGGTGGTGAGCCCCGCCGATATCCTGGCCGCCCGTAGAGTCGTTGATTCCATCTACGTGGATGACAAGATTAAGGATTACATCGTCTCCCTGGTGCAGGCCACCCGCGATCCCAAGGCTTATCAGTTGGACCTGCAGGAATATATTGAGATCGGCGCCTCTCCCCGGGCAACCATCAATTTGAAAGCTGTCTCCCGCACCTTGGCCTATCTGGCCGGACGCGGCTACGTGACCCCGGACGACGTCAAGGCGGCCGCTTTGGATGTTATGCGGCATCGATTGCGGATCAGTTATGAAGCCGAGGCCGAGGCCATCACCAGTGAGGATATCATCCGCAAAATTCTTGAGACCGTACCGGTTCCGTAAGCGTCATGGAACAGCAGCGCACCAAAGAAATCCTGAAAAAGGTCCGGCAAGTCGAGCTCCGCACCAACCGCTTGGTCAACGACAGCCTGGCCGGCGACTATCATTCCGTCTTCAAAGGCAGCGGCATGAACTTTGACGAGGTCCGGGAATATGTGCCGGGAGATGAAATCCGCACCATCGACTGGAACGTCACCGCCAGGACCGGCATCCCCCATGTCAAAAAATTCACCGAGGAGCGGGAGTTGACCATACTCCTGTTGATCGACATCAGCGGCTCAGGTGAGTTCGGGTCCACCACCACATCGAAACGGGAGATGATGGCGGAACTGGGGTCGGTGCTCGCCTTTTCCGCCATACGCAATAACGATAAGGTCGGGCTGGTCCTCTTCACCGATTTTGTCGAACTCTATATTCCGCCGAAGAAAGGCCGCTCGCATATCCTGCGGGTCATCCGCGAGATCCTCTTTTTCCAGCCCTTGGGCAACAAGACCGATCTGAGGATGCCGCTCGATTTCGTGGGTCGGGTCTGCAAACGCAAAAACGTGGTTTTTCTGATCTCCGATTTTTGTCTGCCCGGCGATTTTGGCCTGAGCCTCGAAGCCCTCCAACCCAAACTCCGCGCCGGCAATAAACGACACGACCTGATCAGCTTGATCGTCTCGGATCCGCGCGAACACCAACTGCCCGATGTCGGCCTGTTGACCATCGAGGATGCGGAAAGCGGCCAACAGGTGGAGCTGAACACTTCCGATCCGCGCATCCGTCGCGGCTATGCCGAGCTTGCGGCCCAACGTCATGCGGCTGTCTTGAAAACGATCCGCACCGCCGGAATCGATGTGCTCAATCTCTCCACCGATCAGCCCTATCTCCCTTCACTTCTCGGTTTTTTCAGGACAAGAAAGAGGAGGCTGCTCCGATGAGATATTTCATGGCAACCATGCTGCTTCTCTTGTCACTCCTGGTACTGCCAGGGCGCGTCGCATGGTGCGAAGAGCCCCCCTCCCCCCAGTTGAACCTCCAGAATGCTCCCCAGCCCGCGCAGAACAGCCCCCAGGTTGAGGACATACGTGACATCAGGGGGCCGGTGCCGGCAGCGGACACTCCACGTTTCCTGATTCCTGCCCTCGCCACGATTGCCCTCCTGATCATTGCGGCCCTGGTGTTCTTTTTTCTGAAACGACGACGAAAGCCAACCGTGAGAGTCTCCCCGCCGGATGTTCTGGCCCTGGCGGAGTTGGATCAGGCCCGGAGCCTGATGGCACAGCCCCTTGTCTACGCGGAGCGGCTCTCAGCTCTCCTGCGGCAGTATATAGAATCCCGTTTTCAGATTCGTTCCACCCGACAGACCACCCGGGAATTTTTTTCCGGTCTTAAAAGCGGTACAACGATTGCGAAGGTCGACATTACCCACCATGCCGGAGACCTGCAGGAATGCATGGAACAGTGCGATCTTGCCAAATTCGCCCACGGCACCCCGAATCAGGAAAGGATGATCGGGATGGACCGGGCCGTACGCAATTTTATCGAGACGACCCGGCAGCGGGAGACTCCATGAGAGGTGTGCGATGAATAGTACAGGGGTACGCTTTTTTTTGCCTCACAACTCAAGGATACGATGCTGTTTCCCCTCCATGCACAAGACTTTTGGCTGGTTTTCTAGCTAAGGAACAGGCTGATGCGCTTTCTTACTCCTGAACTCCTGTGGCTCCTGCTCCTGCTTCCGCTGCTTGCCCTGATCAGAGGCAGGCGAGGCTCCGCCACAGCCCTTATTTTTTCGACCACCGCCATCGCCGCAACCCTGGCCCAAGGACGACGGACCAGTCCCGGCCATATCCTGACGGCCATCCGCCTGCTGGCTATCGGGCTGCTTATCGTCGCTTTGGCCCGGCCTCAGCTGGGCAATACAACCACGGAGATCAACGCGAGCGGTATTGATATCCTGCTGGCCGTTGATGTATCCGGTTCAATGCAGGCCATGGATTTTACGCTGCACGGTAATCCCGCCGACCGCCTGGACGTCGTCAAATCCGTAGTCGCCCAGTTCATCGACGCCCGTCCCAACGACAGAATCGGCTTGGTGGCCTTCGCCGGAAAACCGTATATGGTCAGTCCGTTGACCCTGGACCATGACTGGCTGCGCAAGCGGTTGGAGGCGTTGTCCATCGGTATGGTCGAGGATGGCACTGCCATCGGGTCCGCGATAGGGTCTGGGATCAACCGGCTGCGCGAAAAAGATGCCAAATCACGCATCATGATCCTCCTCACCGACGGGATGAACAATGCCGGCAAAGTACCGCCGCAGGTCGCGGCCGAGGCGGCGGAGACCCTGAAGATAAAGATCTATACCATCGGAGCGGGCACCAGAGGCGAGGCCCCAATGCCGATCGTCGACAATTTCGGACGGAAACGACTGGTACGGGCCAAGGTCGATATCGATGAAGACACCCTGACCAAGGTCGCGCAGATGACCGGAGCTCGCTACTTCCGGGCCACGGATACCCAATCCCTGGAGAAGATCTACGATGAAATCAACACGATGGAAACCACCACCCGGACCATAAAAAACTTTGAACATTACCGGGAGCTTTTCCCTCTGTTCGTGATGGCTGCGCTGCTGCTGTTCGGCCTTGCCCTGCTGCGGGATCATAAACGTCTGCCCTGATGCCTGAAGGAACTGTCATGACTTTTGCACAACCACTCTGGATCATCGCGGGCCTCATCGTCTGCATAGGATTTCTGTTGCTGTTCCGCAACCTGCAGGCAAGGCGTCAGGTGACCCTGGAAAAATTTGCCGCTGCCCATCTGCTGGGCAGATTGACCAGGAACGTTTCGACTAGAAAACAATTCACCAAGAAATGCACCCTGCTTCTGGCCCTGTTCTGTTGTTTCCTCGCCCTTGCCCGTCCCCAATACGGCTTCAGATGGGAGGATGTTAAACGCAAAGGGATCGACATCCTTTTTGCCGTGGACACCTCCAAGAGTATGTTGGCCGGAGATATCAAGCCAAATCGGCTGGAACGGGCCAAACTTGCCGTCATCGATTTTGTCGATCAGCTGGACGGTGACCGGGTCGGTCTTCTCCCCTTTGCCGGGTCCGCCTTTTTGATGTGCCCCTTGACCGGGGATTACCAGGCTTTTGCAACCTCCCTGCAGGCGGTCGATACGACCATTATCCCCAAGGGAGGAACCGATCTCGCCGCAGCTATCCGCGAGGCGGCGTCCGTCCTCAGCAGCGAAGCTAACTACAAACTCTTGATCCTGATCACCGACGGAGAAAATCTCGAGGGAGATGCACTGAACGCAGCACAAGAGGCAGCAAAAAAGGGGATGCGGATCTTCACCGTCGGCGTGGGTACCAGAGAAGGGGAAATCATTCCGAACACCGAGGGCGACAGAGGGTTTATCCAGGATGCTTTCGGAAATTTCGTGGTCTCGCGCCTGGATGAAACGACGCTCACTCAGATAGCCGAAAAGAGCGATGGCCTCTATGTTCCCTTAGGCAATAAGGGGCAGGGCCTGCAGACCATCTATGAGAAAAAACTCTCGCTGGTTCCGAAGGAAGAACTGACCGAACGACGGCACAAGGTGCCGCTGGAGCGTTTCCAGTGGCCGCTGGCGGCAGCCATCGGGCTGCTGACCCTGGAGTTTATGATAGGTACCCGGAAATCCAAGCCCTTCCAGTTGCCGTTTAGAAAGAGTTCGGAACGCGGCAGAGAACAGAAGCGGGCAGGCACCCTGCTTCTCCTCATGCTCTTCACCCTCTTTTCCTGGCCTGCAGCTTTGCATGCCGCTGATGGTGCCGAGGCGTATAATAAAGGCGATTATCCCAAGGCCCTGGAGCAGTACAGTCAACTGCTCAAAAAACATCCGGACGATCCGAAGATCCAGTTTGATTTCGGCGCCGCAGCCTATAAAAATAATAAGTTCGACGAGGCCCTGGCCGCCTTTAACGAGGCGCTCAAAAGTAATGACTTGGATCTGCAGCAAAAGGCGTATTACAATCGGGGAAACACGCAGTGCAAAAAAGGCGAGGAAACCTTGAAAACCGACACGCAACAGACCCAGGCCCAATGGCAGGAAGCGGTTGATTCGTATACCGCAAGCCTTGAGCTAAAACCCGATGATCAGGACGCCCTCTATAACCGCAAGCTGGTACAGAAAAAGATGGAGGAGTTGCAAAAGCAGCAAGAAAACAAACCCCAGCAGCAACAGAATCAAGACAAAAAGCAAGACACGAAGGAGACAAAAGACAACAAAGAGGGCCCAAAGCAGGATGCTCAAGGGCAGGACGACCCCAAGGAATCAAACCCGCAGCAAAAACCTGATTCTGAACCGAACGGCAAGAACGGGGGGAAAAAGAAACAAGACGACTCCGTGCAACCGGAGGAGAACGAGCCGCAACAACAAGCCGCCACCGAGGCACAGAAAGCAAATGATGCAGCAGCCGCCCAAGCCAAGGCGGAAGCCGGCATTGATGATCAACGCCGCAAAGAAGGAAAAATGACCAGAGAGGATGCGGAACAGCTGCTCAACAGTCTGAAGAACGAGGAAGGTAAGGTGCTGAATTTCGTCCCAACCGGTGGAAAAAACAACAACGAACCAAGGAGAGACTGGTAATGACCCCTTGTGGATTTCGACTGATTTTGACCAGATCAAACGCAGGCCGCCTGCTGCTTTCCCTGATTTTCCTGGCCATCGCCTGCCTTGCCTCCACGCGTTGGTGCCAGGCGGAAGCCACTGTCGCCGCCTCGCTGCATCCTGCCTCATTCTCTGTCGACAGGGACACCACCCTGACCGTAACCGTCAACGGCAGCAGATCGGCCGATGTTCAACTCCCCGTTGTTGCAGGAGTCAGCTTTCAGGAACGTGGGAAAAGCACCCAGATGCAAATCGTCAACGGTTCTCTTTCTTCCTCTATTTCGTACGCCTACCAGGTCGAGGCTGCACATCCCGGGACCTATACCCTTCCCCCCATCAGCGTATCCGTCGACGGCAGCACCCTGACGACCAGGCCGATTACCTTTGAAGTCACCCCATCAGGAAGAACTTCCCCAAAACAGGGCGGAACCGCCGCCCCTTCAACCGACCTGAGTGCCGGTGAGACCGACAAAGTCGCCTTCCTCCGCATCAGTGAACTCAAAGACACCAGTTGGGCCGGCGAGAGCATCCCCATTCGGATCACGGCGTATTTCCGCCAAGGTATTAAGGTCAGTCTGAACACCCTTCCGGTCCTCAAAGGAAATGACTTTGTGATCCCGCAACTGGATCAACATCCTCGGCAGACCGAGGAAACCGTCAATGGAACGGTCTACTCGGCACTCACTTGGGAGAGTTCTATCTCCGCTGTCAAGGAGGGCCGACGCAGCCTGTCGGTTGAACTTGATGCCACGTTGCTCTTTCCCCATCGGGGAAACCCCTTCCCGGGCTTCGGTGATCAGGACGCCCTCCAGGATGAAATTTTTCAGAATTTCTTCGGGGGATTCGAGAGCAAGCATATCAAAGTGGCCAGCCAGCCGATAAGCATCGAAGTGAAGCAGCTTCCCACAGACCATCAGCCGCATGATTTTTCCGGCGCCATCGGCCATTTCAACCTGCTGGTCGAGGCCAAGCCAACCAAGGTGGCAGTGGGCGACCCTATTACCTTGGAGATGACCGTGGCAGGCAAGGGCAATTTCGACCGGGTGGAAACACCACAATTTCCTGAAGACCCGAAATGGAAGACCTACCCCCCTGCCGCCGAATTCAAACAGGGAGACAGTCCCAGCCAAGGAAAGAAAAATTTCGTCCAGACACTTGTGGTCAAGGATGATCAGGTCACCGAGATCCCGCCTGTCTCCTTTGTCTATTTCGATCCCGCGACGGAAAAGTATGTCACCTTGACCAGCCCCCCGATCCCACTCTCGGTGCAACGCGGCCAAGCGGAGGAAGCGGCTGCTCCACCCTCCGCCTCTGCCTCGTCGGTGCCCGCAGCTCCGAAGACGGAGCCGAAAGGCCAAAACCTCGCCGGTCTCGCTCCGAACCATCTGCAAATGGGGGAACTGCAGAGAAAGATCATGCCGCTGTATGCTCAGCAATGGTTTGTTCTCTTGCTTGCCCTGTGCACCCTCCTCCTCCTGGCTGTTTTCCTCTGGAAGGCACGTCTGAAATATCTGAGGAACAACCCGATGGTCCGCCGAAAGAAAGAGATGCAGGCACTTTTCGCCAAGAATATGGCAGGGATCAGGCAAGCCGCGGACAACAACGACAGCGGCCAATACCTGGCTGCCTGTCGAAAGGCCCTCCGGGAAATGCTCGGCTGTTACTGGCAGATCGAACCGTCGATCATCACCCTGGCCGATCTGCAGGCACGACTTCCTCCATCCTCCAGCCTCATTGTCCTCTTTACGGCGGCAGAACAGGGGGCCTATGCAAAGTATAGCCTTTCGGCAATGCAGATACGTCAGTACTCGGACCAAATCGAGAAGGAGTTGGCCGAACTTCTATGCAAGTAAGCAGATATGTACGACATTTGGTGGCAACCTGCATCGTCCTAGCCGTCTATTGCGCCATAGCTGGAACCTCTGCACTCGCTGCTCCTGGGCAATCCGCAGAAAACCTCTTTCAACAGGGCAACACCCTCTACGGGCAGGGTAACTATCAGGAAGCTCTGCAAATCTTCAACAACATCATTGCCGAGGACGGATTCTCCGGGCCGCTGCTTTATGATCTAGCGAACTGCTACGCCCAGAGCGGCCAGACCGGCCAGGCCATTCTCAATTACAAAAGGGCACAGTACCTCTCTCCCCGCGACTCCGATATAAAAGGAAACCTCGAGCTTCTTCGCAAAAATCAGGGCCTATTTCAGGAAGACCTGCCCTTGACGCAACGGATGGTCTCCCTGCTTAACCTCGATCAATGGACCTTGTTGGCCGGACTTTTTTTTGTTCTTTTCACTCTTTCCATTCTGCTTGAATTACGTTTTTCTTCCGGTAAATACCTGCAGCGCTGGATCGGCGGATTCTGTCTTTTGGGCACGGTCATAGCGATCATGGGGGCCTTCTCCCAGTATCGGCAGCAGGATGAGGCTGTAGTCACCGGCCTTGATGCGCGCCTGCTCCTTTCCCCGTTCCCGTCCGCGGCATCCGTCGGAACCATCCAGGAAGGCCGTGTTGTGTATCCGACGACAAGACATGGACTATTTTCCCTCGTGGAGGACCAATCAGGCCGCACCGGTTGGATCGAAACAAAGGCAATCACATCAATAAGGGCTCTTGTTGCCCCTTCGCAGCAAGGGCAACATCAACCCGATGGCGATTGATGCCTCCTGAAATCACCTTATCGTAATCAACAAAGGACTTTTAAAGAGATGACCGTGCCTCATCTTAACAAGATAATGCACCGGATAAGGGGGTGAGTTTCAAGTTGCCGAACGAAGTTCGGCATCTCTCTGAAATACCTTGAGTCAAGCTCCTCTTGTTTGAATCGCCTGCAGTTTGGTATTTAGCGTCATACCGTCGGGCGGCGGCTCCACCCAGACCGCGGTGAACCGTTTTCGGTGCGCGTACCCAACTGGCGGGGATGGTCACTGCCTTGGGCCTCGCTGCTCACAGCATGTTGGTGCTCGCCCCCCTTATCAGGCGCGGTGCTTATAGGGCTGGTGGTGCTCACCCCGAAGGCGCTCGACATAATCCAGTGTTCATCGCTGGGCACGACCTTAGGTCGGGAACAAATACATTTCAGCCTGAAGCAGGCCGTAGAGAAATATACGGCGGGTTCCTTAAAAAGGATAGATTTTTGAAATCAAATTGTTACTAAGAAAGCTTGTTCCACCGGTTGACATTGAGCGTGTTGAAAAAAGTTGAATCGGAACATTGAGCAGCGATGTCAGATCAAGTCCATAACCGCTTCAGCTTTAACAAATTACTTGGCGGTCATAACTATCTTCCCTAACAAGGGACTCCATTCAAATGCCTAAGATTGTGTGACTTGTTAATGAATTCGAACCGTATTTTGCTTTTAGGTTTTGCCTTGGCTATTGTGGTGGGTGGAGTACTTCTAGCCCTGCCGGTGTCCAGTACCGGCGAACCAATCCCAATCGTGGACGCATTTTTCACCGCGACCAGTGCCGTCTGCGTCACCGGCCTTTCCGTTGTGGACCTTGAGACAGGATTCAGTCGATTCGGTCAGGTGGTCATCTTGTTGCTGATTCAGGTGGGCGGTCTCGGCATTATGACGCTGTCATCGATGATACTCATGATGCTTGGACAGCGTGTTTCGTTAAACCGTCAGGATGGCGTTACGCAGACATACGCGTCTTCACAAGGGGACCGTCTCGGGTCGCTGTTGAAACGAATCTTTTTGGTGACGTTCCTCATCGAATTTCTTGGCGCCCTGTCGCTATTCAACGTCGAGATCCAGCGACTGCCGTTTGAGCAGGCAGCCTGGCATGCCACGTTTCATTCCATCAGCGCTTTCTGCAACGCGGGCATGAGCCTGCGCGCGGATAATTTTATTGGCTATCGGGATAACTTCCTGGTGGTGTCGACTCTTTCCGTTCTCATTGTGACGGGAGGGCTTGGGTTCAATGTGCTTTCTGAATTGTTTTCCAATGCAGTGCGGCGACTGCGTAAGCTGAATCCGACCGTGATGACATTGCACACCAAGCTTTCCCTCTGTATGACCGCCATGCTGCTTTTCTTCGGAATGCTGGCATATGCCCTCCTGGAATATCGCGAATCATTAGATGGCCTGCCCCTGAAGGAACAATTTTTGACCAGTTTTTTCGCGTCGGTAACTGCACGCACAGCAGGGTTCAACGTCGTGGATTACAGCCATTTGACGATCCCGACGCTCCTCCTGACCATGCTGCTTATGCTGATCGGAGGATGTCCAGGCTCCACCGCCGGCGGCATCAAGGCGACCACCCTCGGAGTCATGCTCGCTTTGCTCCGCAGTCGTTTTCGCGCTGAAGAGGACGTCAGCCTGTTCCACCGAACAATCCCGGCTTCGACTGTTGCGCGCGCAACCGCTCTGACGGTCTTTGCTGTCTTAGTTATCATTATGGCAGCTTTTGCCCTGATTTATTGTGAGATTGGTACGGGTCAATACTCCGAATCCACCGGGTTTGGTCTGGGACTGCTGTTTGAAACGATTTCTGCATTCTGCACGGTCGGCCTTTCCACCGGACTGACGGCCAGTTTAAGTGTGCCTGGAAAAATCATTGTGATGATCCTGATGTATGTGGGCCGTATCGGTCCTCTGACGGTTGCCGTGGCCGTGGCACGGCAACAGCCGAAGCGGATGATCCGGTATGTCGACGAACAAGTGATGATTGGATAGAAACAATTTTTGTAACTATTCAGAATAACTTATCGTCTTTTTTGACAAAAAGTACTTGACATGGTTTTGGGTGAGATTTTCAAAAATTAGTGTCGTCAGTCACCTGTCTTGATTTGTCACGACAGGGTGCCCCTGCCTGCTTATAGATG